>CAYTKT010000102.1:0-1869 GCA_964438605.1 uncultured Oscillospiraceae bacterium | reverse complement strand
AGTCAAGGACTTTTTCTTTGAAATGCGATATTCGTAGGATATAGCATTTTTTGAGAGGCTATCCGACGTTGTTTTGTTCCTCCGTAGTGATAAAACTTTGCGCAGGCAATCCCAATGCTGCACATATTTTCGCGTACTCATCGACAGAACATTTCCGTTTGCCAGTCATAATCATGCTGAAAGCTGATTCATGCATTCCAGCTTTACGGGCAATTACTTTCTGTTTAATTCCGCTTTCTGCGATATACTTTTTCAGCCCCTCTATATCGAACATATATCCGCCTCCTTTCAATTCGCATTTTGCGATTTCATGTTAATCATACTCCGCATTTTTACGAATGTCAACAAGTTTCATCACATTTTCCGAAATTTTTCTTTACATTCCGCTTTTTTCGGTTTACCATTTAACCAGAGGAGAATATTTTCTTATGAACAAACAACTTATAAAGATGATAGTAGACGGGCGGCAAAACGCCGGATTAACACAATCCGAAGTCGGCTCACGCCTTGGAATTAAGGGGAATACTGTAAGCGATTGGGAAAGAGGACGTACTGAACCTGACATCGACACATTTATTCAGTTATGTAAAATTTATTCGATGAATGTCACAGGCGTTTTAAACGCAGTTTATAATTTAAGCGACACCGATGATTTTCTTTTAACCAAATCCGAAATGACGTGCATCAAACAATACCGCGCCCTGGACAACCACGGAAAAGACATGGTAGATACCGTCTTGTCCAAGGAACACGACCGCTGCGCTACCTCGATCTACCAAGTCCGTGAAGAAACGGCAAAATACGGCACGATTAAGCTGCCACTGCCGGACAACCGCGCTTCTGCCGGTGCCGGAGATGAGTTTCTCTCGGACGCCTCTCGTCAAATTTACGTTCTTGCGAACCGCTTGACGATTCGTGCTGACTTTGTCGTATCCGTAGACGGCCACTCCATGGAACCGCTTTACTACGACGGCGATCTTGTTCTGATTCACCAACAACCCGCAGTAGACATCGGTGCGATTGGGCTTTATGCGGTCGAAGACAAAGGATACATCAAAAAGCAAGGCCCTGACAGGCTGATTTCGATCAACCCAGAGTATCCGGACATTGTGCCGGAAGAATATCAAGAGTGCCGGTGCTTTGGGGAAGTCATTGGAAAGGTGGAGCCAGAATGGATTGTGGAAGGATAAAAGAATGAACGGGAGGATATTGTGGAAATACAGAGCGACGCGGAGAAAGGCGGCAAGGAATAATGGCGGGCAATAAGAATTTGCATAATGCGGCAAAGGCGAAAAAAGATGAGTTTTACACCCAGCTGCCGGATATCGAGAACGAACTCAGGCACTATAAGCCCCATTTCAAAGGCAAGGTTGTTTTATGCAACTGCGACGACCCTTTTGAAAGCAATTTCTTCAAATATTTTGCGATGAACTTCAATTCGCTGGGCTTGAAGAAACTGATTGCGACCTGCTATGTAACGTCCCCTGTTGTCGGACGAGAATTGCCGTTTTATGTTGACGCGGGTGGACAGCTTTCCTTTATTCCGCTTGCGGAAACGAAGCCCGCCAATCAGGAGAAACACCCATATAAAATCGTTATTTCCGAGGTTACGGACGAAAACGGCGACGGGCGCGTTGACCTTGCGGACGTGGAATATCTGTTGAAAAACAAAAAGAACACCTTGACGCTTTTAGAGGGCGACGGAGATTTTAGAAGCCCGGAATGTATGGAACTTTTGAAGTCTGCGGATATAGTCTGCACCAATCCACCTTTTTCGCTTTTTCGGGAGTATGTGGCGCAACTGGTTGACAATAGCAAGGATTTTTTGATTATAGGAAATTTGAATGCTGTAACTTATAAAGAAATTCT
>CAYTKT010000101.1:0-1946 GCA_964438605.1 uncultured Oscillospiraceae bacterium | reverse complement strand
TTATGAATGTCAATGAACGGGTTTCAATTAACGTAAAATTTAAATGTTCTATGTTATAATTTATCTCAAGAGATACCGGATGCTTCGTATCATGAATATGATAAGTATATTGATTTTTTGCTTGGTGCTTGTTCCTTTAGAGATAGAGAACCTGAGTTTAGCCGGGAGGAAATGAAACAAATTGATGAAGTGCTTGCGGTTCTTCCTGCGAGTAAATTACCGGATAATGTGCCGGCAGGTGGTATTCGAACATTTCGAGGTCAGAGATCTGTCAGGATTTCATATCGCATTACGTGCCGGTATCGGACTTGATTTTGGCCCATTAGATCCGAAGCAGAAAACTCATCGATGAGGAGGAACTTGAAAGACGGAAAAAATCAGAGGACCCATATTATCATGATGTGGGAACGTTTTGAAATCTAAGAACAAAATCGAATCAGCCGAATCGAAAAATGCAGATTGGACGATTTCTGAAAAAGTCAGCATAAAGAAAGGATAGATGTGGGGAAGAACAAAACCGGAGAAAGCGGGTAAAAAAGACGGAGAATCTTTTTTATACGATATTCACGCTGTATCAAGTTCCAGAGTACACTAAAGACGGGGTCAGTGCATTAAACCGGAATATCGAATATTCCGACGAAACGATGTTAGATGGGGTCAGTAAAGGGAAACTCAATGAAGGGACTTCGGACATCGATACCTATTACAACGGGAAGTACTGGGAAACACTGGACAAAATCTGTATGCGACATCTGTGGAATGACAAACAGTAACAGCACGGTCACAACCTGTGGCGGTGGTAAAAATGTTTACGCATTAAATGATTGTTTGGCAGAATTTTTAAAAGATTTGTCGGAAACGAAACCCTATGAATCTGCGAGCGGCACGCATCATACGGTGACGGCGCAATCCGGTACCTGATGTGCTTTTTGTTATAGAACGAATAAAAAGACTTCATCGAAATGGAGGAGCACAACTTAGAAACGAAGATCGTTTCGCAATTGGCAAATCAGAGATTTCTCATTACAGATTGTCTTACCCTCGGATATAACTTATAACCGTTATCTCTGTACGGTCTGTGGACGATCCTGCCTGCTGTGCGCCTCCTCCGGCGGTTTGCTCCTGTCGTACACGCTGCGTCCGGTGCTTTCAGATGAGTTCCTGCTTTTTCGCCAAAATCTCCGCCCCCGGCGCACAGGCAGGACAGTCACAGTACTTTCCGCCAGCCGCTTTGACTTTTTTCGCATGTTCCAGCATTTGCGCGGCGCGCTGCGCTCCGAAGACCTGAGCCCCCTGCTCCGATCCCGTAAAAGCGATCAGTCCGTCGATCGGCGTCACATCTTCCTCAAGCTCGGCAAGATAATTCTTTGTCGCTTCCGCTTCGCGATCCGTCCCGACAGCGTCCAGAAAATCCTGCGCCGCAACCTTCGCCTCCGTGCAACAGGACGGGGCGTTCATCAATTCGCGTGTCTTTTCGACTACAAAATCCAATACACTTTTGTCCATGATCATGACCTCCTCGTATGATAAAGTTCTGTCCGCCCTTTACCAATTTCATGGTACCGGGTATGCTGGTTTAAGATGCTGTGGATTCGCCTGTACCTCCTGCCGCGCAGGCGGGTTAATCAAGACTCCCGTTAGTCTTTCATCTGCGAATCGTATCAAAAATAGCACAAAAAATGTCATTTGTCAATTATCCCGCGCTCCGGTGGGGGAAAGTCCACATAGGCGTAGCTACCGATGAACTTGATAGCGACTCCCAGGGTTTTGTATCGTGAGGTACAGGTGAGAAGAAGGAATAGCGAAATCGCAGCTCTACGGACAGAAACCTGATATAAGGAATACATAGGAGGGTGAGTTGATCGAAAGCAGCAAAGCCCCGAAGGCAGCCGTGGTCTTATGTCAAGATTTAGCGCAAATTAAAATGAGAGATTTCTCGTGTTACT
>CAYTKT010000100.1:0-2113 GCA_964438605.1 uncultured Oscillospiraceae bacterium | reverse complement strand
TCCGGGCAGATAACGCATATGGGAATTGTATCAAAGACGGTATGAAGATAGATCCGGCCTGTGGTTCCGGAAATTTTTTGACGGAGACCTACCTGAGTCTGCGTCGGCTGGAGAATGAAACGCTGTCCCTTCTCCACCATGGGCAAATCGTGCTGAACGCGGACAACCCGATCAAGGTATCGATCAGTCAGTTCTATGGGATTGAGATCAATGATTTCGCCGTGACGGTGGCGAAGACCGCGCTGTGGATCGCCGAAAGCCAGATGATGAAGGAGACGGAGGAAGTCGTCCACATGACGCTCGACTTCCTGCCGCTGAAAACGAATGCGAATATCGTGGAGGGCAATGCTCTGCGGCTCGACTGGGAAAGCGTGGTTCCGAAACAGGAACTAACGTATATCATGGGAAATCCGCCGTTTGTCGGGGCGCGGATGATGAATGCCGCGCAAAAAAGCGACCTGAACGCTGTATTTCCCGGATGGAAAAACGCGGGCAATCTTGACTATGTGACCTGCTGGTATAAAAAATGCGCGGACTTTATGAAAGGCACATCGATACGAACCGCTTTGGTGTCCACCAATTCAGTCACACAGGGAGAATCCGTCGCAAATCTTTGGAAACCGCTGTTTGAATCCGGCGTTCACATTGACTTTGCGTATCGCACCTTCCGCTGGGACAGCGAGGCGAGTATAAAAGCGCATGTGCATTGTGTAATTGCCGATTTTAGCGCCGCGACAAATTCAGAACCAAAGCGTATTTATAGTGGAGAGAGATTTCTAGAGACAGACAATATCAATGCATATCTACTGGATGCCGACGATATATTTATTGAGAGTCGCAACAGACCGATTTCCAATGTGCCAGAAATGATAAAAGGGAGCAGTCCGGTAGATGGAGGGAACTATTCTTGAATGAAGATGAATATCAGCTGCTCAAAAAAGAAGAACCGAATGCGGTAAAATATATCAGAAGGTTTTTAGGCGCGAAAGAGTTCTTACACAATTTGCATCGATGGCGTCTATGGTTAGAAGGAATATCGCCAAAAGAACTTGCTACAATGCCATATATTAAAAAAAGAGTAAACGCTGTACAAAAATTTCGATTGGAAAGCCCAAAAACAGCGACACAGAGATATGCGAATTACCCACTAAGGTTCATGGAAATGAGGCAACCTGTTACATCGTATATACTTATTCCAAGGCGCTCCTCGGAAAGCCGTAGATATATTCCTTTTGGTTTTCCCCCCCCCTGATGTTATTTGCGGCGATGCAAATAATATGATTCCCAATGCTACCGTATATCACTTCGGCGTCCTGACTTCCAATGTCCACATGGCGTGGATGCGTGCTGTGTGTGGAAGGATTAAAAGCGACTATCGTTACTCGAATGATATTGTTTACAACAATTTTCCATGGCCCTCACCGACCGATACGCAGAAAGCGCGGATTGAGCAGACCGCACAGGTCATACTTGACGCCCGCGCACTCTACCCGAACAGCAGCCTTGCCGATCTTTACGATGAACTGACTATGCCGCCAGAACTGCGCCGCGCCCATCAGGAAAACGACCGCGCCGTCATGCAGGCTTACGGATTCTCAATAAAAGATATGACCGAAAGTAAGTGTGTGGCGGAACTGATGAAGATGTACCGGCAGCTGACAGAGAAAAAATAATCCTTCAGCGTTCTCTCAGCGTTCGGTTTCCGAACGCGCGGCCAGACCATAGGGGACCCCACACAGGCGCGCCTGTGTGAGGAGAGGAGGAGCAAGGAAGAGAGCGTAGTTTTCGCCGCAGGCGGAAACGAAGACGAACGGACTTTGCGACGACGAGGTCTGTTCCGGGGGATTGGGGCGCTTCTCAGCCTGTGACGCAAAAACTGGCGATGCGGCGGCAACGTCGACGGTCGGTTTTTCGCATTTGTAGCTATAAATGCATTGCTTGCCAAAGAATGTATCCTCGTCATACCGGCTGCATAGCGATCTATCTCTTCACGGTCTGCGCCGTTCGTTGACCTTCCGCTTCCGACGTGGGGAAAATTTTAAGAGTTTCGGCAAAATTGGGATAATTAAACGCAAAATAACATAATCCCCCGCGGGAAGTTTTCCGCGGGGAC
>CAYTKT010000099.1:0-2264 GCA_964438605.1 uncultured Oscillospiraceae bacterium | reverse complement strand
TCTCGGCAACCGGAAAACCACACTTTGAAGTAGATGTCAAGAAAAAACTCCACAATAACTTGACACCATCGGGAATAT
Source organism: uncultured Oscillospiraceae bacterium (assembly GCA_964438605.1). Lineage (GTDB taxonomy): Bacteria > Bacillota > Clostridia > Peptostreptococcales > Anaerovoracaceae > Alangreenwoodia. Next base: position 2,186 of record CAYTKT010000099.1, on the reverse strand, counting down.
CCCAAAGTTTGTGTAAACCTTCGTACTGATGTAAGATGATTTCACCAGTACGGAGGTTTACTTATGGAAAAAATGAAACCGGATTCTCCAGAGAAGGCAGCTCTTCGGGAAATGATGGGCGATTACATGAGAAATAACGATGTCCGCATCAAAAACGGCGCAAACGTCAAGTCCATTATGTGAGACATGATGTCCATCATGTTCATCATCCTGGAGGAAACCTTGGACGCGGAGATGGACGAGGAACGCGGCTATTCCAGGTATGATTACAAAAACAAGGACACCGAAAATAGTCGGAACGGGCATTCAATATTTATATCCGTTTTTTGGTTTATATAAAATTTGAAACAGTTTCCTTTTATTTCTATTTTCTTGCTTATTTTATGCTTTCCGTATCAATCTGTACTTTCTCCATCTTCACCCGACACTGCTTACGGAAAAAGGCGATGCCGATATGCCAACACTCCTTGTACCCTTCGATAGCCAGTTCCTCATCATATTCTTTGCCGGTAATCTGTTCCAACGCTATCTGCGCTGCCTTTTCCATACTTTGTTCTCTGAAACTCTCTGCCAGTTTCAGTTCAATAATCGCTGCCGGTTTTTCGGAATCCACACCATGAAACACGCAAAGGTCATAACGTCCTTTTCCTGATTCGCGGTTTGACTTCACACGGTAGTCAGGTGCCATGTTTGCTAAAACACCTGCCAGAAAGCCGTGATAAAACGCTTCGGCACTGTCCGTATAGCTGATCGTCTGCTTCAACAGCATCGTCAGTTCCTTTTGCAGCGTTTCCGCGTCGCCTGTCAGCATTGCCTGATACAAAGAACTGAAATCGCGCGTCTTGATCTGCTCGTCAAACCACTCACTGATTTTATCTTCGTAAATCGTCAAAACTTCGTCGTTTGGAATCGTCAAAACCAGATACCTTTTTCGTTCTTCAAATTCTTCCGACACTTTCTTTAAATATCCGGTAAAGAACAGGAAATTCCACAGATTGTCCTGATTCTCGTTGATCTCTCCATAGGTGATGTCCTCATGAATCGGTTTACGGATCATTCCACCATCCATTAAGGTTTCCAATTCCTCCCGTGCAGTTCCGTCCGCCTTATGAATCAAGTCACGCACGATGTCATTGGAACTCGTGTTTGACCAGTAAGCCTTCGGAGTACGAACGGGATTCACCGTAAGATCATCCAGATAATAGATCACGCTCCAGGGATTATATACTTCCTCCTTTCCAAACAGGTATCCGTCATACCAACGCCGAATATCTTCCATACGCGCTTCCAGTCCATAATACTGAACCATTTTCTCCACTTCTTTCGGCGTAAATCCGAAATACTCTGCATACTTGTCGTCAAGAATGGAAACGATACGCAAATTGTTTAGTCCGGTAAAGATGCTCTCCCTGCTGATGCGCAAACAACCCGTAATCACAGCGAACTGAAGATTCGGATTCGTCTTGAGTGCCGATTCAAACAGGGAGCGGATGAAGTCGATCATCTCATGATAAAATCCACGAAAATAGGAATTTTCCAGCGGCACATCGTATTCGTCGATCAGGATAATACTTTTCTTTCCGGTTGCCGAATAAATACATTCGCTCAGGAATTTCAACGCCCCCGAATATTCTTTTGGCTCCGCTTTGCCATTCATGATCTTCCGATATTGATCTTTCTGAAAATCGGTCAGTCGATCGTGACCTAAAACGGAGCGATGATTGATAAATTCCTGAATGATCTCCATTTGAATTTTAAAATACGCATCTTCAAACGTTGCCTGTTTCGCTGACTTCAGTGTCAGCGAAATCACAGGATACTTCTGCATCTGGTCCGTGTATTTTTCCCCGGCATCCATAATTTTCAGCCCGTCAAACAGAGCGTGGTTCTCTGCGTTTTTCGCTTCCTCCCCCGTATCCTCAAAGAAATATTTCAGCATACTCATGTTCAGCGTCTTTCCAAATCGCCGTGGGCGCGTGAAGAGCGTAACTTTCGATAAATTATCAAGAAGATCTTTGATCAACAAGGTCTTATCCACATAATAAAACCCTTCTTCTATGATTTCCTTAAAATCCTCCGTACCGATTGGCAGCGGCCTATATTCTTTTCCCATAACAACACTCCATCCTTTTCTGATTTCCCATTTCGATTACTTCTTCCTTACTCGACAGAAATCTCTGCTTTTT
>CAYTKT010000098.1:0-2291 GCA_964438605.1 uncultured Oscillospiraceae bacterium | reverse complement strand
AAGGATATGAAGAATGCTGGCACGTAGGTATTGGATTTTTCCGTAAGCAGTGCCGGGTGAAGATAGAGAAAGTAGAGATTCCTGTCGAGTAAGGAAGAAGTGATGGAAGTGGGAAATCAGAAAAGAAGGGAGTGTTGTTATGGCGAAAGAATATAAGCCGCTGCCAATCGGCACAGAGGATTTTAAACGAATCATTGAGGATGAATGTTACTATGTTGATAAAACACTGCTGATAAAAAGCTTGCTCGATTCTAAAACAGCCGTCACGCTCTTCACGCGTCCACGGCGATTTGGAAAAACGCTGAATATGAGTATGCTGAAATATTTCTTTGAGGATACGGGAGACGAAACGCGCAACGCGGAAAACCGCGCCATTTTTGACGGATTAAAAATTATGGACGCCGGAGAGAAATACACGGAGCACATGCAGCAGTATCCGGTGATTTCGTTGACACTGAAATCGGCCAAGCAGGACACATTTGAACTGGCGATGGATCGTCTGCGTGAGACAATCGCCGCTGAATATGCACGACATGAGGATGTTGTCTATCCTGCGTTGAAAAATGAAGCAGATAAAATAAAATTCATGAATATTCGTTCCAGGAAAGGAGAATTGAGTGACTATTACACGGCTTTGGCATTTCTATCTCAATGTCTGTACGAGGTTTATAAGAAAAAGGCAGTGATCCTGATCGACGAATACGATGTACCGTTGGAGAACTCATACTTCCAGGGTTTTTATGACAAGATGATCTCTTTCATCCGTTCCCTGTTTGAATCGGCGCTGAAGACCAATCCGAATCTACAGTTCGCTGTGATTACCGGTTGTCTGCGCATCAGCAAGGAGAGTATCTTCACCGGATTAAACAATTTGCGTATCGTTTCCATTCTAAATGAAACGTATGGCGAACATTTCGGTTTCACCCCAAAAGAGGTAGAGGCGATGGCTGCGTATTACGGTGTGGAGGAACGCATGGACGACATTCGCAGGTGGTATGATGGCTATCTATTCGGAAATTCGGAAGTGTACAACCCGTGGAGTGTCGTCAACTTCATGAGCGACCTGTGCGCAAATAAGAGCGCTTTTGTCCGGTCTTACTGGGCGAATACGAGTTCGAATGACGTAGTGCGCGACTTGATTCGCCATGCGGATGTCACGGCACGGGAGGAACTGGAAACCTTAATGGCAGGTGGAACCATCCGCAAACCGGTTCATGAGGATATTACTTACGAAGATATTTCAAGCAGTCAGGACAATCTATGGAATTTTCTGTTCTTTACCGGATATTTGAAGAAAGTGTCGGAAGAATTTGAAGAACGAAAAAGGTATCTGGTTTTGACGATTCCAAATGACGAAGTTCTGACGATTTACGAAGATAAAATCAGTGAGTGGTTTGACGAGCAGATCAAAACGCACGATCTGACCGTTTTATATGAAGCGCTGTTCGACGGCGACGCGCAGACGCTGGAGCGGGAACTTGGCGTTCTTTTAGAAACGTCGATCAGTTATCTTGACAGTGCGGAATCCTTTTATCATGGATTTTTGATGGGGGTGCTCCAAAATCTTGACGGATATGTCAAAAAATCGAACCTCGAATCGGGAAAAGGGCGGTACGACATCTGCGTATATCACCGCAATGGCGTCAGCCCGGCGGCAGTGATCGAACTCAAAAAAGTGAAAAAAAAGAAATTAATGGAGCAGGCCGCAGAGGAGGCGTTGGAACAGATCGTACGATTCGACTATGATAAGCCGCTGGCAGAAAAAGGCTATGAGGAGTGTTGGCATGTGGGGATTGGCTTTTTCAGCAAGCAGTGTCGGGTGAAGATGGAGAAAGTACGGATTGATCCAGAAAGTATAGAATAAGTAAGAGAACAGCAATAAAAGAAACTGTTTCAAAGTTTATGTAAACCAAAAAACTGATAGAAGGGTAATGTGAGCTTTTTTCTGTAATTCGCCTTCTGCGATAAATCATTAGATAAGAACTACCAGAACAAACAACTCCGGTGATAAAAGGGAGTATCCCAAAGTTTGTGGAAACCTCCCTACTGATGTAAGATAATCTTATCAGTAGGGAGGTTATTTATGGGACAGAGAAAATCAGATTCTCCACAAAAAGCAGCACTTCGGGAAATGATGGGCAATTACATGAAAAATAATGATGTCCGCATTAAAGACGGCTCAGATGTCAAGTCCATTATAAGAGATAGGATGTCCATTATCCTGGAGGAAACCCTAGACGCGGAAATGGACGAGGAATTGGGCTATTTTCGGTATGATTACAAAAACAAGG
>CAYTKT010000097.1:0-2334 GCA_964438605.1 uncultured Oscillospiraceae bacterium | reverse complement strand
GCCCTTGAAACATATCACGGCTCATTTTAAAACTGATTGGAGATTCAGGATATGTCCAGTGATTTGCAGCCTTTGTCGCTGCTTTTTCAAAACAGATTATTCAGGATACCCGACTATCAGCGCGGTTATGCGTGGTTGCAGCCGCAGTTGGAGGATTTCTGGGAGGATTTGATAAATCTTCAGCCTGGCCGTTTTCACTATACGGGTCTTTTGTCACTTAAGCCGCTAAAGACCGGAGAAACGGAAGGCTGGGGTAATGATCTCTGGCTGGTCGAGAACGGTTTTAAACCGTGTCATATTGTTGACGGGCAGCAGCGAATCACCACGTTTGTAATCCTGTTAAACGAGACAGTCTCCTTTGTACGCAGTCTGGATGAGAACAGGGACAAGTCCGATAAGAAAATCGTCCTCGGATATGAGACGGTCGAGGAGATTGTTTCAAAATACATCTGCCGGAAAAGGCCGCCGAATGATATGGTGACCACATACCTTTTCGGGTATGAGACCGATAATCCCAGTGCGGAATATATGAGATATAAGGTCTTTGAAGAGCCCTATGCCGGGACTGTGAATGAGACCTACTATACAAAAAATCTAAAATTCGCTAAAAGCTTCTTTGCTGATAAAATTAGAGAATTGTATAAAAAAGATAAAGGCCCAGGGAAAAGCGGTCTTGAGGCGCTAAATACTCTGTACAAAAAGATCACACAGAATATGATGTTTAACCTCCACGAGATTGATGACGACTATGATGTGTTTGTGGCCTTTGAAACCATGAACAACCGCGGCAAAAAACTGACGAATCTTGAACTTTTGAAGAACAGGCTAATATACCTGACTACGCTCTATGATGATAATAAATTAGATGAGAGGGATAAGTCGGCGCTACGAAAGAAAATCAACGATGCGTGGAAGGAAGTCTACTATCAGCTGGGCAGGAACAAGAACGTCCCTCTTTCTGACGATGACTTTCTGCGCGCCCACTGGATTATTTATTTTAGATATTCCCGTAACCGCGGCGATGATTACATTAAATTTCTGTTAAACAAGTTTTCATCGAAGAGTATATTTGAGAAGACGCCGGTGCCGGTCGAATCGGAAAACGTGCCGTTTATTGATGATAACGTCAATGATACGGATGACTCTGAAACCGCCGAGCCAGAAGAACCGGAAACTGTAGAGAGACCCCCGCTTCAGCCGGAGGAAATCGAGGATTACGTCAACAGTCTCAAGGATTTGGCAAAATACTGGTATGACACATACTTCCCGTCTGAAGGTGACAACCTTACTGCGGAGGAACAGAAATGTGTGGACCGGTTAAACCGTATCGGCATTGGATATTTCAGGCCGCTGGTAGCTGCAGTCATCAGCCGCAGAGATGTTTCTGAGAGTGTAAAAGTGAAAATCTTCAATGCCATTGAGCGCTTTATCTTTGTCTCATTCCGACTGGGAGGTTTCAATGCGTCCTACGGCAGCAGCGATTATTACCGTGCAGCTCATCAGGTTTATGTCAAGGAAAAAGATGTCGGTGAACTCTGCAGGCAAATCTATGACAGGACTACAAACGATAATAATTATGCTGTGCAAAACTTTGTCGCAAGAATTGAGAAATATTTCTCGACAGGTAACGGCTACTACAGCTGGAACAGCCTTAGATATTTCTTCTTTGAGTATGAAGCCGGACTGGCAGAGCAAAACAATATAGACCTGTTCTGTACATGGTCAATGTTCATAAAATCCGAAAAGGATAAGGTATCTGTCGAGCATATCCTTCCTCAGACTCCGACAAAGTTCTACTGGCGTAATATGTTCCGCCAGTTTAATGATACTGAAATAAAGGCACTTTCAGGAGCACTTGGAAACCTTCTCCCTTTGTCGCGAAGCATAAACTCGGCTTTACAGAATGACAGCTTTGAGGATAAAAAACACTCCCGGAAAGCATGCCGCCGCGGGTACGAGGACGGGTCACACTCAGAGATAGAAGTGTCCAAGGTGCGGGACTGGACCGCATCCGAGATATACAGCAGGACAAAGAAGCTGCTCGCATTTATGCAGGAGCGGTGGAATCTCAAGTTTACTGAAGAACAGCTGGAAAAGCTGACAGGCATTTCTTTTGTAAATGACGGCCGTGAAATTCCGGAGGAACTGAAGGAAACACCTGCGGAAACCCCGGAAACTGAGGATAATTGAAAACAGGGATGGCCGGTGTCAGCCGGCTCAGTTTTATGAGGAGCGGTCATGAAAGTTTTAAATGTGATTCCGCCATAAGCTGCGGCAGAAAGATTTTCAGTCTTTTATTTAAGGAGGTTTCCATGCCCCGGAGAAACGACTTTT
>CAYTKT010000096.1:0-2464 GCA_964438605.1 uncultured Oscillospiraceae bacterium | reverse complement strand
AGTAACACGAGAAATCTCTCATTTTAATTTGCGCTAAATCTTGACATAAGACCACAACTCCTCTGCAGTCGGCAGTTGCAGACGGTATCTGGACGCAAAAATTTGCTGCGCATCATTCAAAACAGAATATTTCACGATTGTCTCATTCTTTTGCGAATGCCTATGGTCGGGTTATCGTCTTCGTTTTTATATAGCGCGTCAAACATCCGGATGTAACTGTCCATTTGTCTGATGTCGCCGTGCGTCAGCTTTCCAACTTTCAAATCAATCAGCACATGGCATTTCAAAATGCTGTGGTAGAACACCAAGTCCAGATAAAAGTCTTCATCTTCATAACGCATCTGTTTCTGTCTGGCAACGAAACAGAAACCATGACCGAGCTCCAGCAAAAATTTCCTGTAATTTATCTATCAGCGCCTGCTCCAGATCGGATTCCCGCAAAGCCGGATAATCCTTGAGATCAAGAAACTCCAGCACATACGGGTCTTTGATGAAGTTTTCCGAAGCCAGCGGCGCCATGAGTTCACCGGCCTCGGCTTTTACCGGCTCCTTATCTCTGCTTGCAAGAAGTCGCTCATAATACATCGTGGAAATTTGTCGTTCCAACTGTCGGCTCGACCATGCGCCGGCAATCGCCTCGTCCATATACCGCTGACGCGCCTGTTCATTCTCTACCCGTAAGAGAAGGCAGTAATGAGTCCATGTCAATTCGGAACACACCGCGTTCCAATTTGGAAATGTACAATAAAACAAGCGCATATTCCTCAGATTCCTGACATCAAAGCCCTTGCCAAACTCTCTTGAAAGGCGATTAGACAGTTCCTGAAGTACAGCCTTCCCATATGTGGCTCTTAGGTTGCCTTTTTGCTCATGTTCCACGATGATGCGACCAATCTGCCCGTATGCATAAACCATCGCGAAGTTTACGGCCTTATACGCCTGATTTCGTGATGAGAGAAGCGCCTCTTTTATCTCGGAATAAATGGCATCATAGGGAATCATTTCATGGTCACTCATCGCTTTCCGCCTCCTCGCTCAATTCCCCATCATTTGCATCTGTATCTTCATCCGATATCGCTTCGGCGTATTCATATACGGGGATTTCTATATCACGAACATCAATTCCGTTTCAAAAATTTTTAAAAATTTAGTTCGGATCGGAAAAATTATTAAGCAATGAGTAGAATGAGTAGAGTGAAAGGACAAAATTCACGATGAAAATGAAATCAAAGAAAGAACTCTTTAAGAGAACACTGCTCTTTGACAACGAAATAGAAGCTTCATCTGATCCGTTCTGCTGCGGACATGTAAAAACATCAGCCAGTTCAGAGATGCGCCATGACGAAGAAAAAGAAAAAAGGGAGATGTTTTTTAGATACTTATCCGTTTTTCACAGGGTTTCTTTTGAGCGAATTTTATCTTCTGTAAAAGCCGGATGGCTTCCGGTTTGGCGAGGAAACGCAGCAGGATCATAATACTCTGTCTAGCCATAGCCCTTTTCATAGGATCACGCAATGGGGACGGTCCGAGGAAATCCCTGGGAGAACCAAGAAACTCGTGGAAGCGGAAAGCCACCGATCGTCAGATGAATGGTATTCTTTGAAAAATCAGACGGAGCATTTTTCTCTATTGTTTTGGAGGATAGAAAAGTGCATTGGAACAGAACATCAGAAAGTCTGCAAATGAGAAATCAATAACAAGTGGATACCTTTACAGAGCATACCCATTTCCATTTAGAAAAAGGAAGCGGACTACTTCTACGGGAGGAAAAGAATTTTTCGGTATGACAGTCCAGGGCGTGGCACTGGATGATCGGGAAAGTGCCGGGATTACGATTCTAAATGCCTGTAAAGAAGTAAAGAGTTTGAAACCTGTTGAAATCGACAGTTATCTGGGGTTTTCGATGCATCTGTCCCTGGAGCAAGGAGCGTATCAGATTTTGCTGAAGGGGGGGGGGGAAAAAAATGACGTACCGTGTGGAATTAGGAACAGATGTCAGAGAAAATCTGACGCGCATGGACAACCCCTGAAAGGAGATTCCGAAGCGAATCAAAGCGGTGAAAGCGCAGCTGGAAAATCTCCAAAATCAGCAGGAAAACGCGAAAGCGGAAGTGGAAAAACCGTTCCCACAGGAAATGGAATTTCAGGAGAAGAACGCACGTCTGGCCGAATTGGATTTCTTACTGAATATGGATGAAAACGAACCGACCGAAAAAACAGAATGTGACGAGTACACCGAATTCACATAAAACCGCAAAGAAGAAAAAGGGGAAACTGCATTTGCTCGCTAAGTTGTATTCTTGATGAAGAAGCATCTAAAGAAACAGGTGCTTCTTTTTCAATTAAAAAAACCTTAAAAAGGTATGCTTTTAAAATGAAGGATGAAGAAGGGATTTTTTACCGTCAAGATTTTCGTAGAATACTTCATTCTGCGAAACGCAAAAAACGCGATTTTTATCGGTTT
>CAYTKT010000095.1:0-2475 GCA_964438605.1 uncultured Oscillospiraceae bacterium | reverse complement strand
ACCGTATGGATCATCTTTTTATTCAGCTGTTCAACTTCATATTACAATTAACCTTAGAAACTTATTGTTGGAAACGAATAGAATAATACGGGGAGATGATACCATGCATAAAGCAGTTCGCGAATTAAAACAACTCATTTCTATACACACACTTCCAACAGCTTTATGGATTGTAGCTGCCATTTTAAGTGTAGTGCAGGTCAGCAAAATCCATTTTAATCCATGGAGCCGGATTGTAAAATGGATAGGGGACGCGCTAAACGAATCCGTTATTGAGATCATCGATGAGAATAAAGCGGAAAATTGCCGCTGCCGGATGTTATGGTTCGATGGTGAAATTCGTGTAAGAAAACTGCATACCGAAGAACACTTCCATCAAATCTTGGGTGACATACGCGAGTATGAAGAATATTGCAGTGTTCCTCCAAACGATCAGAACCGAAAAGCGGAATCTGCAATCCAAAAGATTCTGGAAGTATACCGACATTGTAAAAACACGAATAATATCTTAAACTAATCAGGGGGGATGAAAGAAATGAAAAGATGATTTCAGGCGGCAGGGATCCGTGCGATTCGGACAATATGTCAGACGGCCATCGCCACAATCGACACAGCGGGGATTCTATCCGAAACAGACTGGAAATATGTACTTTCCGCGTCCATCTTAGCAGGCGCGCTGTCCTTACTAACCAGTCTTGCAGACCTGCCGGAATTAGACGTGGAAAAAACGGAACATACGGAACAGGAGGAGAAGAAATAACATGCAGATAAAACAACAATTCATTCCAAAGAGCCGGACGAAGCAGCGACCGGGTATCGTGATGACACCAAAATACTTGACGATACATAGCACCGGAAATCCGAACAGCACCGCGCAGAACGAAGCCGACTTTGTCTGTAAAAACTCGACGAGACAAGCATCGTATCATTTTGTCTGTGACGACAAACAGGTGATTCAGATCCTGCCGACGAACGAAGTGGCATGGCACGCAGGCGACGGCGGGAAAGGCGCGGGCAATCGACAAAGCATCGGCATCGAAATCTGTGAATCGGGTGATCGGCGTGCGGCGGTGGACAACGCCATCTGGCTGACCAAAGAACTCATGCGGAATTTAAAGATCCTTGCAAGTCGGATCGTACAGCATAACCACTGGAGCGGGAAAAATTGTCCGCGCATTTTAAGGGACAAGAATTTTATCAAAGATGGGATCGATTGGGATTACTTTTTATGGAAAGTCAATTTACCGGAAGGGAGCGAGGAAGAAATGACACAAGAACAATTTAACCAGATGATGGATGCCTGGCTTGCGAGCCGCGCAGAACTTGCGCCGGATGCATGGTCGGAAGAAGATCGCCAGTGGGCGGAAAGTGCGGGCATCGTTCAGGGAGACGAGAGCGGAAGGAAGAAATATAAAGCATTGTTGACGAAAGAAGAAGCGGTGGCGATGCTGCATCGGGCACTTGAAAAATAGAGCTTTTATTTCAAAAGATCCTCGGAGAATATCCTTCTGTGGGAAAATACAAACCGTCGGATTAAGCCTGTGATGATATGACCGGAATCGATCTGAGCGGATGTTTTGTTTTGCGCGTTGCTTCCTGTCGCAGTCAGAGAATCTCGCGTTCCTTTTTTTCATAACGCGAACAAACATTCCTTACAAAATGCTGCAATCGTCTTTTCATGTGCATACGTCGTTCGCGTCGAGAAATCTCACGTAAAGACGATAGGAAAACAGAATATCGAGAAGCGTTTATTAAGCCCGTGTACGGTCAGTCAATCAAAGACTGACTGCACACGGGCATTTTTTTATAATCTGCTGAAATCTTCAGTTTAGCTCTTTCCTTCTGCCGGAGGAACAAAACCGCTGACTTTCTCAAAAGAACCTCCTGGTTTATACTGCAGCGTACCTGAAAAGCAGAATACAGGGTGCAAGGGAAAAAAGTTCTTCCTATCGGCGCGGGAACAGATGAGAAAACTCTCATCTCAACCCGGTGGATCGCGGGGCAGGACGTAACATTATCTTTGCCAACTGCAAAACGTGTCCCAAACTTACGGCAGTGCGCCAAACAATACGACCGCCCTAAACTATAGCAGGCATCGGTTTAGCGGCCGCGATGAGAGAAACGCAGATGCATGAGGAAAAGCGGTACTGGGCCACCATGAATGGCAAGATGGATGCTTGCGGACAAGCTTTACCTACGGGGAAGCAATCCGTCGGATCCATGTCGTTTTCCTTGAGAAATACCGTCCTGTCATCGACAGGAGATTCGTTGAAAAAGACGGGAGCAATCAGATGCGAAGAACGATGTATCACAGCGGAAAGGAGCGTACCTTCCTGCCGAATAAAAAAATCAAAGCAATCCGGGGAAAAGAAAGTAAAAAAGAAAAGTTTCACAAAGAAAGCGAAAGAAACAAGATTTTCGAGACTGTTTCAAGTTTTGTGTAAACTCAAAATACTGAGGTAAGACAAGGGAATA
>CAYTKT010000094.1:0-2550 GCA_964438605.1 uncultured Oscillospiraceae bacterium | reverse complement strand
AATTGATGTCATTTTGCAAAGTTGGTGTTATGTATATTGTTTTTGCGATTTTCTTTTCGTTTTTAGGAAGAGGTATTCTGCCAGATCCTTCCCTTTTACCCCCGTGTTGTGGCATGATTGCATCTCCTTCCTGCGCTCTAACAAATTCATTATAGCATAGATGGCTTGATTTTGCAATGCCCAAAATCAAAAATAATGCTCAAAATCAAATGAAATATATGTTCAAGAAATCGTTCAAGAAAAATTTAGCAGGTCTATTGACACTTTTTAGGGAATCGTTTATAATACAAGTACGCTTAAAAGCGTAATAGCGAAAGGAGGAAGTACAAGTGGCAGGTGAATTTGGTGCTTTCATTGCACAAAAGCGACTTGAAAAGGATGTCAAGTTGAGACCGATTGCCGAAAAGTTGGGGGTTTCCGTAACCTATCTTTCCGACATCATCAAAGGTCGGAGGAATCCGCCAGATATTGATGGACTGGAGACTTTGGCGCAGGTCTTAAACTTGAGTGAAAAAGAACGAGAGGAAATGCTCGATCTTGCTGGACGTGAGCGAAAACAGGTATCTCCTGACTTGCCTGAGTATATCATGGACGAAGCTCTACCCAATGCACGTGTTGCGCTTCGCAGGGCAAAGAGTCAAGGGCTTGGCGATGATTTTTGGCAGGAAGTCAACCACATCATCGACCAGAGAAACGGAGGCGAGTGATGGACTATAATAGTCGTAAACTCGTACCATACATTCCACCGGCTGAATACGATAAGGTTGCCCGTGAGTTTCTGGAGCAGTTCTATCCTGACGCATTGAAGAATCCTATGCCAGTCCCGATAGAGGAGATTGCAAAAACGGGTCTTGGTCTGGATGTTCAGTATATCTGTCTTTCAGAAGAGATGGAAATTTATGGGATGACAATCTTTACTGACGGAGTCGTTGAGGTATACGATCCCGATGAGGGTCTGTACGACACCAAGTCGTTCAAGGCAAAGACAGTTTTAATTGATCCGGAGGCAGTAAAAAAGACAAATACTGGATGTCGTAACAATACGATTGCCCATGAATGTGTTCATTGGTACAAGCATCGATATTACTATAAGATGCAAAAGGTTTCTCTTCCGAGATATGCAAATTTTTGCAAATGTCGTGTAGATCAGCTTCCTGCGTCAACGGATGAGGAAAACATCATGGAATCACAGGCCATCGGTATTGCACCAAGAATTTTGATGCCGAAGAACACGTTTATTGAAGCAGCCGAGTATCTGGACGTATCGTATGGTAAGGATAACAGGAATGCCATATGTGCTCTGGCAGATTTTTTTGATGTATCCAAGCAATCTGTAGAAATACGTCTTGAAGAATGCAGCTTACTATGACTCTTGCTGCAGTAATGTAGTGGGAGTCAAATTTTTTACACACAAAGTACGCAATTAAGCGTATCAGCTAAAACGAGGAGGTGATGCCCATGACTTGTTTGAGAAAGGAGGATACGATGGGTGATACCATTCCATGATTGTCTCGGACGGTTAGCTTGTATGGGGAATCCTGAAACGGGGCTGGTTGAATGTCTCTACAAGGGAAACAAAACCAGTACAGTTCTCGCGGTCGGGGAAACCTTTACTGTAGAGCGTCAAGACATAGTAACTATTATCACAAGAGTTGCCGCTCACGACTTCAAGGTTGAAAGTCGAAAAAATGCGGCATAAATCACAATTTCATACTGAAATCCGCAGAGCTGCATGACGGCCTGGATTTAGTTCAAACCCACTATGGGTGAACTATATCCAAGCCGTCTTTCTTTGTTTCTACGGATGAAAACGGCTTCTGCGGATTCCAACGAATCTGAAAGGAGCCAATTTCATGCAAAGAAACAACGATTCAAAGAAACGAGAGAGCGGGTTCAATCCCAACCGTGCATGTTATCTCACGGCGGATGGCAAGTATTACTGCTACGAATATTGGGACGATGAGGCAAAGCGCGTGGTCACGCAGAGACTTGAGGTGGGCAAAGACTTGTCGGTCGAACTGACCATCCTGCTCGACCAAAATGACCACGACACTGATCTGCAGGATCGCTACGAAAGCGAACTGCGCGACCCCCTGTTTGAAGCCGAAGTTGCAAGTTACAGAGCTGATCCTGACAACGAGAATGCGATCGATCCTTGGGAAACGCTTACTGACAAGAACGGCAGCCTGGAAGACATGATGTTTTCCGAGCCAGAGCAGGAAAATCCCCAGGCAGTGCAGGTGCGCCGCGTCATCGATGAGGAATGCACCGAGGCACAGCAGGATTTCTTCTTTGACCATTTTGGCGAGGGCAAGCAGCTTGAGGAGATGCGTCAGGCTGAAGCCGAAAAGACGGGTAAACTGCCCTCTGCTTCAGCAATGACTAACCGCAAAAACAAAATTGTTGACAAGGTGGCTAAGTCTTTTGGGACCGAGCGCGTGAAGCGCCATAAGTACCCAAAGAAGGACTGAACCGTGAAAGGCGGCAGGAACAGCGGCCGGAGTCCTCCCCGGCCGCACCTCTTCAAGGGGTTGAATTTCCCGGTAGTGA
>CAYTKT010000093.1:0-2593 GCA_964438605.1 uncultured Oscillospiraceae bacterium | reverse complement strand
CTTCCGCTCTGATAAGCGGCTCCGGCGACTGCTGATCTTCCCTCACTGCGTTTTGCGATGGTGATGGTGAAGTGCGGATTTGGCAATGGTCAATCTCCTTCCAAATAAAAAAAACGTCACTGATGTGGCGGCGGCCATAAATTACACTTGCTGAACGGTGACAGACTGCGAAGCAGGATGTTATCGGACGGCAAGTCCACAATGGAGTAGCTGGCGTAAGCCAGCGCAGGGGAAGCGTAGTTTCCCCTGGATGATGGAAGCAAAGAATTTGCGGATACAATAAAAGCCCACTGCGTGAACTTTCTATTGTCATGAATCATCGGCTCCCTGCAGGGGGGCTTCCGGCAGGACGCAATTCACCGGCTTGACCGGTGTATAATTGCGCACTTGCTATCACAAGTGATTCCTGTCAGTTGCCTTTTTCTGCGTTTCCTTTCACGATTCGTCCGGCTCTGTCTCCATTTCCTTCATCCGGCGGTCAATCAGGTCGTTCAGTTTCTCTTGGACAGCCTCACTGTGGAGGATGAAAGTGAGCAGTTCCATCACGTCCTCATTCGTCAAAAGCGTTGGCTCTTTCAGGAATGATTCCAGCATACCGGCGCGGGAACAGAGGCGGTGCGTCCGCTCTGATCGGGTCAGTGTCTGCATTTCCTTCCGAAGCCGCTTTTCTCTGTGCCGGGCGGCAGTCAGCTTTTTCTCTACAACGTGCCTTTCGTGTTCCAGTTTTTCCAGTTGGTTGTTTGACATAGCGTTCACCTCTTTTCTTTGATGGGCAAAATAAAAGCGACCAGCTTTTTACGGTTGGTCGCCTGTTATCTGCGATTATTTTTTCTTATTTTTGTCGTTATGCGTTTATATATTTATATTATCTGGCTCTATGCCAATCATTACAACAGGAACAGTTGGATTGGATCTTCCTTCACGAATAACATTGGCCACTTCATTTTCAAACCATGCTACTCCGGAATCCATTTTCAAGCACATTGCCTTTGTTGGAACTATTTCAATTCCAACATCAATGTCATTTCTCAAGAAGAAAAATGTGTGCTTAACATGAAGGTCATATGCCACACTAAAGTATTTCCCGAACTGAACCTCAACAGCGACTCTGTCTTTTACAAAGTCAACTTGATTGTATGTTTGATACGCTCTAAAACCTTTTTCTTCGATTATCTCCCTTTGTTTCTCTTTTTCTCGGATATTCGCTATTTCTCTCGCAGTAACGATATCACCGGTTACATAGTATGAAGTAGTTACAGATTCCCATCCCTTGGGAAACAATATGTTTTCGAACTCCTCATTGATCTTTTTCTGATCATAAAAAGTTTTTCCTAAGGTAGACTTTGCTTTGCTTGTTTTAGTAAACTTACTAGCATTAATTTGCTGTATTGCATCGGTGATTTCATTCCAAAGCTCTCTCCGATGAACGAGCATGTATTCATACCCATTCAAGTGGCTATATCGATTTGCTATTTTCATTGTTGTTCCTCTGCTTTCCAATCCTCTGGGAATTTGGATATCTTATCATTAGCGGTCGGTTTATATATTTCCTGATATATGGGTCGCAACTTTAAAGTATCACTTTTAAGCTGTTCAATCCTTTGTTTTCCAATCTCAACATATTTTGTCTCCCGTTCCGTTCCGTAGGCTATGCGATTGTTCTTTAATGCTGCAATCAATGCACTTCCAACTCCAGCAAATGGATCATAAACTATTTCATTTTCATCTGTTAGCGCTAATACGCATCTCTCAACAAGCTCAATTGGAAACTGACAAGGATGGTCAACCTTTTCGGGATGATTAGATTTCACATTCGGTATGTCCCAAATAAGTGTATCCCAGTCGTCCTTCAAACGTTCAACGGTAAGTTCCCATACATCTTCAGGATTCTTTCCGAGGCGATTTCCAGAATACTGTCCTTTTTTATCGCCCTTATAGTACTTCTTCCCGGGATATTTTGAAGGAATACGTACTGCATCCAAATTAAAAGTGTATTTGTCGCCCTTAGTAAACCACAGTATAGTTTCGTATCTGCCGCTGAAGCGATTTTTACAATGAAGTCCATGTCCAAAATGCCAAATTATTCTATTGCGTAACTTCAACCCCAATTCCTTGAAAATGAAATAATAATAAGTATCCAATGGAAAGACTTCCCCATCGTTGACATAATTACCTACTTGCCAACAAATACTTCCATCCTGACGTAGAATCCTAACCATTTCTGAAAGCATTATGCGCATATTTGACAAATAATTTTCAATACTTGTCCTTGTCTCATATTCCTTTCCGATGTTATAAGGCGGCGAAGTAATAATCAATTTTACAGTGTCATTTTTTATGCCTCTCATAAAATCCAATGCATCCATCGGTTCATAATAGTATTCAGGTATATCCATTACCATCGACTCTCCTTGCAACTGCATATCCCCGGAAGGGCACTTAATAAAGTTATCTCATTTGGTTTTGTCATTATAGCATATTTGTAATGTTTTTTCAATCCTGGAACTAATCTCACTCCCAAGGGGTTGAATGAGAGGAAAGTCGCCCCCACCCGTAAAACGGGTGGCTCGGGACGCGGGCTCTAAGCCCGCCC
>CAYTKT010000092.1:0-2695 GCA_964438605.1 uncultured Oscillospiraceae bacterium | reverse complement strand
TTCGTACAGATAAGAGACAAAACGTTTGGTCAGAGTTTCATTTAAATAGCGATTTCCCATTCTGTGTTCCTCCTGGTATCTTTGCAGCATTCCTTTTCTTTCCTTTTTGATTCAACTTTTTCTACATGGGCGGCGGATTCGGTTTTATCCCTTCCGCAGCCTGCCGCTTTTTGCTGAGTTGTCTTCCTTTTTCCAACCAATCATACCACATATTTCTCTAAAAAGGACGAGATTTGATCTCCTTTTCCTCTCTTTTTCCCTTTTGCCGTCCGAAACCGGAACTCGGAAATCCATTCTTTTCCAATGGGCCCCGCAAGAACTGTCAGAAGAATCGCATACCTGTCCCGTCTGAGGTCAAATAATGGAAAGCATTTGATACATTCCTAGCAGGAGGAACAAGAAAATGACAGAATACAAACAGAATACAAGATGACAGCACATCGGAGGATGGCGGGAATGGCCATCGCGTAACGGCAGAAAATACCCGAAATGGATCTGTGCCTTCCGGAGATGGAACCGTCAATGCGGCCTTTATTAAATGCCCGTTTCTGGCATTTTCTGATCCCGACGGAAGCAAACGGTATCACGAATATACCGATCCGTTATCACCAATGATCTGATGCGAGGTACGTCTAACGGCATATTCCGCCCTGAAGGAACCGTGATCCGTGCTCAATAAGTATACTTTTTCTTTATCAGTTTTTCATCTGGCACCGCATCAACGGAAACAAACCGTTAACGCGGCGTTTTTGCATACATTCAACATAGATGGGAATGAAATGAAGTGAAATTTAAAAAACACAGCTGACAACCAAAAGAATGTCCGGAGAAAAGGCTCGTTTGCTGATGAGAGCGGCGAACCGGAGCGACTATCAGATTATTCGTCGTCCGTTGATTTCGATTTGTCGTTATGAAAATCCGGATGACTGGAAGCTTTTCGGCTTTCGTAACGGGCAGTGAGAATCATGTCTTTGATTTTGCCGCCCATCTCTTTCTGCTGTACTCTGTCGAGGCCGTCTGTTTCAACAGGCGGGAGAACGGTCAAAATAACGTGGCCGGGTTTAATCCATCTGCCGTTGTTTGCTTCCATGATTTTGTATGTGCCGTCGATTGAAACGGGAACGATGGGGGCATTGTATTTAAAAGCGGTTTTGAATGCGCCAGGTTTAAAGTCACCGATTTCCTCACCTTTGCTGCGAGTTCCTTCCGGAAAGATGATGAGCGATTGGCCCTCCGGAATTCGCTTGCCGGCGTCATTGATAGCGCGGATAGCCTGACGGGCGTCGTTTCTGTCGATAAAGACACAGTCAAGCAGCTTCATCCACTGACTGATGCCCGGAATTTTTGCCAACACGTCTTTTGCAACGATGCCGTAAGGTTTGTCGAGATAGCCGAGGACCAGCGGGATGTCCCAGTCGCTTTGGTGGTTTGAAACGATGACGGACGGACGGCCGTCGAAATTTTCAAGCCCATGGACTTCAACGGTGACGCCGGCCGCTTTCAGCATACATCGCGCCCATTTTCTGACACACCCTTCGGTGATGCGCCGCGCAGCAGCGAAGTCGCCTTTGCGCTGAAGATACTGGCAGCGCAGCATTTCAGGAATGGCGCAGATCAGATAGAGTACCAGGTAGATTACCCATAAAACAGTTCTCATAAATACCTCCGATTCAGGCTGTAAATGTTATCGTTTTCTGACAGTATAACATAAAACGGAGGCGATATGTGAAAAGGTTAAGCTGAAGCAGGCTCTGCCGGTGAGATGGTTCGCGGCGGGGCAGGCCGGGCAAAATTTACATTGTAAACTGAAAACAAACGTTTGCGAATTCGGATTGACAGGTAGAGGGCCAACTGACAGGAGTTTTCAGAGGATAAGGCCGAGGAAAATTCACACTGTAAACGGAAAACAGGCGCCTGCGAACATCAGCGTTTTCTTCTCCAGTCAGCGCTGAGAAATGTCATCATCAGAACTGCTGCGCGTATCTTCCCCGTGCGTTATTTGGTTTCCTGCCCCAGCTAGCCATTTGGAAATGTCATTTGTCAGACTGCTGCACTCATCCTCCGTGCGCGGCAGTCAATTTCAATCTTTTTCAAAACTCTCTAAGGTATGGATGGACGAAACACAACAGCAAAACACAGAGGAGAATACCTTGCCGGATAAGTGTGCTGGGAGGGAATCTTTCTGCAAGCTTTTTTACAGCATGATAGCATGATATAGTAATTTAATATGCAAAGATATACAAAGAAATCATCTTCGCTAGATATGAAAATAAAATTAGAAAACAAGCAGATGAAATGATGAAATATGGATTGGAATGATAAAAACGACAGGAATAATTGAACAAATAGATCAAAAATAGAATCAGCGAAAAATGAATCCGAAAACGATTCTGATTCAGCAAGTGAACCGGAAAAAATCTCGAATTCATAGATCAGACCGTCTGAAAAAGATGTTTTTCCGAAAAAATTAATCTATTGGAAGCATTGAAAAATCAATAGACGTGCGAATAGAGCTGTTGGCAGTTTGAAAAATAATCCTTGCTATTTTCGTTATCCTTGGTATAATAATAGACGAAAAACGAAAAATGCGGCATCTCCAAGGGATCGTCACTCCCTTGAAGCTTGTCCAGGTAACCCGACTACCTACACAAAGGCCGAACGGCCCTACCGCGTACATATTATACCTTTTTTGTCA
>CAYTKT010000091.1:0-2717 GCA_964438605.1 uncultured Oscillospiraceae bacterium | reverse complement strand
CGGTTCGTGCTTTTGCGTCTGCGACGCAAAGGTCGCCACTGGCGCCCCGCACCCCAATCCTCCGGAACAGACCATTCTGTGGTCTGGCTGCGCATTCGGTTCCCGAACGCTTATCGGCTTCGCCTCTATGGGTATAGTCCCTGCGGTCATACCTCATTATAGCAAAATCGGTGTCCAATAATCCTCCCAGTCAAAAGTTTTTGAAGTGTCCCGGATATTTGACACCGCCTATTTCATTGCCTCGTCGTTTTTTGCTATAATCAAGAAAACAGCGCGGGAGGTGAGGCGCATGGCAAAAGGGAACAATCAGAAACTCAAGCTGCTGTATCTGGCAAAACTGCTCTTGGAGGAAACCGATGAGGGACATGGGATCTCCATGCCGGATATCATAGCGCGTTTGGCTGCGCATGGCGTCAGCGCAGACCGAAAAACGCTGTATGACGACATAGACGAACTACGGAAATTCGGTATCGACGTGATCGGAGAGCAGATGGATCGGCGATATGTCTATTACGTCGCTTCCAGAGATTTTGAACTGGCTGAGCTAAAGCTCTTGGTAGATTCCGTGCAGGCTGCAAAATTTATCACGGAGAAAAAATCCCGTGCGCTCATAAAGAAGTTGGAAAAACTGACAAGCACCTACGAATCGAAACAGTTACAACGGAAGGTTTTGATAAGCGGCCGCGTCAAGACCATGAACGAAAGCATCTACTACAACGTAGATAAACTCCACACGGCCATCAACGCGGACTCCCAAATTCGCTTCCAATATTTCCAATGGAATACTGAAAAAGAGCAGGAGCTAAGACACGGTGGCAAGTTCTATCAGGTCAGCCCGTGGTACTTGATGTGGGATGACGAGTATTATTATCTGGTCGGCTACGACGCGAAAAGCGGCATATTGAAACACTACCGCGTGGACAAAATGCTGCGGATCGCGCTCACGGGAAAGAAACGAGAAGGGAAGGGATTATTGGTCAGTTCCGATATAGCCGCCTACTCCAAGTCCCTGTTCGGGATGTTCGGCGGGGAAAAAGTCTCCGTGACGCTGGAGGCAGAGAACGAATTTGCGGGAATCCTGATCGACCGCTTCGGCAAAGAAATTCACATCATCAAAGTAGACGACGGGCATTTTAGGACTGCGGTGGAGGTTGTGCCGAGTAAGCTTTTCATCTCGTGGGTCATGTCCTTTGGCGGTGGAATCCGCATCACCGCACCGGACAGCGTATTGGAATCCGTGCGGGAACTACTGACGACGCTGGAAAAAACATATCTGTGATCCATTCCGGAAATGTGGAAATAAAAAAAGCGCCGGGGAGACGTACCTGAATAAACGGTACGCTCCGCCGGCAAATCTTATCTGTCGTTTTGTTCCTGCTGCTGTTTGTTCTGTTCCTCTTTTTTCTTCTGTAACTCCTGTTCCTTTCCCAGAACCACTGCTGTGACCTTCTGCGCGATGAGGTATTCCTGCATCTGTTTCTTGACTTTCTTATACTCCGCGTAATCAGTCTTCTTCTCGGAAAGTATCTGCGCATATTCAGCGGTCAGGTCCCTCACCTTCAGCAATTTCTTGAGACCCCGCTTGTTAAAGGCTTCCTTTGCCGCATTGTGGAGGGTGATGCTTTCCCGATGTTCCTCAAGGAATTTCCTGCTGTAACCGCTCTTTTTGTAATCCGCATACACATCGCTGGTCTTTGCATAGTTGATGATGTGCGTTTTCAGGTCGGCGATTTTCTGCAGCTTCGCCTCTTTCGCCTTGATAGAATCGCCGAGGTCGTTGAACCGCTTCACGGCAGCATCCGTCTTGGCGGTCAGCTCGTCAAAGGTGTCAATGCCATTTTCCTGAAGGAGACATGCTGCCTGTGCCATCTGTTTCAGGTTGAACACCTTCGCCCATCGGACGTAGCCCTCGCCCTTGACCTCCGCGATCTTCGATTCAATATCGATCAGCAGGCTTAGCTTTTTCTCATGAGGGCTGATGCGTTTCTCTTTCGGCTTGCCCCCACGTTCAAACTGCTTCCCGGTGATCGCCGCGTCCAGACCTTCCACCGTATAACCGTCACCGAGGGAGCGGAACCGAATGAATCGTTTCTGATCTTTCCCCCGTAAGGCGGGTTGTTTTCCGGGTTTGTATTCATAACCGGCTTCGTTGAGGAATCCAACAAGCTCTGTAAAACTCCCCGGCTGTTTCTGCAAAGCAGCGTCAATGTCTGCCCGGACACTATCGCGCAGAGAAGGCCTCTGCGGGTATTCCGTTCGCTTCTC
Source organism: uncultured Oscillospiraceae bacterium (assembly GCA_964438605.1). Taxonomy (GTDB): domain Bacteria; phylum Bacillota; class Clostridia; order Peptostreptococcales; family Anaerovoracaceae; genus Alangreenwoodia. The sequence goes on along the minus strand of CAYTKT010000091.1, from coordinate 452 downwards.
CCGCTCCCGGTACGGCTTCGGTTTTATGATGGAAAGCCCATGGGAGAAGCAGATGATGTCGCTGACCTTTTGCACAGCAAGACCGGAACGCAGGAAGTCCTTGAACTTATGTGTGCAATCCAGCGTCGTGGAGTTAAAGATGATGTGGTTGTGGATATGTGCTTTGTCGATATGCGTCGCTACGATAAAAGCGTGTTTCTCCTTCGTGAAGCGCATGGCGAGTTCGTAGCCGACTTGATTGGCCTCCTCCGGAGAAATCTCACCCGGCTTAAAAGACTGACGTATCTGGTAGGCGATCACATCATTCTTTTGCTGTCTGCCAGTGTTGTATTCATACTGCCGTTTTGAGAGAAGGAATTGCTCATCAGCGGTTTTGGGATCACACTCATAACTACTGATGTATCTGCCACCGTCCGTCTTGGCGGCGTTCTGGGAGTAATCCGTCCGGTCAG
>CAYTKT010000090.1:0-2756 GCA_964438605.1 uncultured Oscillospiraceae bacterium | reverse complement strand
GAGTTGTGTGCTGCATAATCGTATCTGAAATTTATTTTAGAGCGGACTGAAAGGCAGCAGATCATGTGGTTTGGCCGACGAAAGAACTGATGCGCGATTTACATATCGCGGCCGGGAATGCCTTTCAGCACCATTACGGGATCGGCAGGGACTGTCCGCGTGCTTTGCGGGGTAAGGCGTTCATCGAAGATAGAATTGACTGGAAATACTTTACCACAAAGATTAGAGAACAGGAGGAAGAAGTAACACAGGGACAGTTTAATCAGATGATGGATAACGTGGCTTACAAGTCGTGCAATGTTGGAATCAAGCACATGGCCGACAGGAGATCGCCAGCGGCGTGGACGTGACCGAAACCGATCTGGTGAGATTCAACAAACTGGAAGATGCAAAGAACAACCCGTCTAACATGATCACTATTCCTTACACAATCATACTATAAACCTGAAAGGAACTTTAAAATTTAAAACAGACATCAATGAAGAGGGCCTAAAATACCTATACAAAGGGGATAATGGTAGAACCACACTTAAACTGCACGTATGTAGCAATCCAGACAATCTTAAAAACTATATCAACGCAGGAAACAATGATGCCATGTACGATTGAACTTGAAACATTTGATAAACTGGAAGTAACCTTAAGTGATCAAACAGCTCAGGATAACCTAGACAAGGAAAATTTAGATTTATCAGTCGAATTAACTCCTAGTACTAGTAATGGATGGATCCCACGAGAATATTTCAGAGCCCGTGACACTTTTCAGTAACTTGATACTGCCTGTGGAACGAGGAGTATATGATAACCTGTCCGGATATCGAACAAACGAATTGATTACATTTTACAAGTTGGAATTTGTTTTGTTATGGAAAATCCGGCAGAATCTGAATCGCTGATGAGTGACGGATGTAACTCTGAATACAGCTGAGAATACAGCTGAAAATGCGAAGCCATCTCATTACATACCATCGGATGATTGTATTAAAATGAATACAATCACTACACAAACACACAAAAAATAAAAAATCGAAACAAAATTCTGCACTTTGCTTCGATTTTTTTGTTGGTACACCATCACAGGTTCGAACTGTGGACACCCTGATTAAGAGTCAGGTGCTCTACCAGCTGAGCTAATGGTGCATATCATCCTTTTTCTTTAGTTACTTTATTTATGATAACAGCAATATGGACAAATGTCAATGTTTTTTTATTTTTTCAATTTATTTTTATGAAAAGCCAAAAGACTGATTTGCTTGTTTTCCGTGCCGAAGTTTATCATGAAAAACAGTATTCTAATAGAGGAAAGCGCCATCTGTTCTTTCATACAAAAAATTCAAAAAAAATCATCTCATAATAAAATGTCGCTCTGTGCAGAATAGGTTTTGCAGCCAAAGTGCTACAAGGAGGAAAAAATGAAGAAATACAACGACACATTTAAGAAAAACCAGGTTCCGAGATTTGGTGTTGGCGCAGCAAGTTCCAGCGTTTCTTCCGAAACGACTTCCGGCACGGCTTCGGAAAAAGTGGTTCCGACACTCAGAGAAGGCGGTTTCACTTACTCCGTAGATTCGGAAACTTTTTCGTCTGGTAAATCGGCAAAATCTGTCGCTGCCAAAGCACAGGAACCACTGCCTTATGCGCATGAGAACTCCACATCCGGCAGTTCTCAGAACTCTATGAGTTCTAAAGTTCAGGGTTCTATGAACAAGCCTCAAAGCTCTATGTCTAACAGAGCACAGAGTTCTATGTCCAGCAAAGCGCAGAATTCTATGAATTCCAAAGCACAGAATTCGTCCGTTTCCAAGTATGGCGACCCGACGACTTCTGGAAAGACATCCGCATCTTCCAGTACTTCCAACGTATGCAACAGTACTTCCTCTAATGCGGCCAACAAGTCCGGCATGTCCGGCACTTCCAGCTCGGCTTCAAAGTATTCCAACAAGTCGACTAATTCCAGCACTTTAAACACTTCTTCCAGTGTTCCCCAAAAGTCCAGTGCTTCGAGCACACAGGATTGTGAATAAGCACGGAAATACACGGGAGAACTTTTCGTTTTACAAAACTGCCGGATCGGCGTGCATCAGCATCCGGTTTTCAGATGAATAAAATGAATAAGCGGCTATTCGTTCGCAGCAGATTTTAAAATACGCACGTTCTGCATCTGTCGCAAAGAACAGTAGCCAAATTAACGCGCAGGCCCGGAAGAACAGGCGGCAGCGGCGGTGATAGGATACGAACCGTTTTAGCCGTCCAGCAGTCATGTTTATGGACTGGGCCACTGGTGCAGTATTTTTCAAAAAAGGAAACGACGCCGGTATCAATATTGACGACGCAGTTTCCTTTTCGTCATTTCTGTTCCACATCCCTGATATTTCCCGTTATTTCAACGATCTCACGTCTTTTCGATTGCTTGTGCAGACCTGCCGTTGCAATTTTTTCTATGCCTATCCTCTCCCGGCCGTCGACATGGCTCTGGGAATTTTTTCACCTCACCTACTCACTATTTTGCTCCGTTTCTAATCCATCAACCTGATTTTCTCTATTTATGACTCTATCCCACCCCTCATCCCCTTTTTTTCCTCACTCAAAAAATAACTTCAGATTCAAAATAATTTAAAAAAAATCAAAAATCTATAAATTTTTTATAAAAATAGAAAAATCAGGGAAGATAATTTAAGGAAATTTATTACACATAGGCAAACAAAAAATAGATATGAAAATACGCATAGTTCAACCAAATCAATAAAACGCAACTT
>CAYTKT010000089.1:0-2849 GCA_964438605.1 uncultured Oscillospiraceae bacterium | reverse complement strand
GTAGCAAATAGTAAGAGAATAACGAAGTTGATTGCACTGGCTGGATGATAAAACAGCCCATATTTTTAGTGAATTGTAATCTCTGACACTATATTTATAGAAGAAAATAAAACTCCCGCAAAAAACGGGAGTTTTTCAGTGCCCTCACTGGGTCGGCGTTTTTGTGAAACTTCCCCAAAATGTTACAGCTAAAACGGTGAAATATTCTTTTCGTAATTCGGGAGAAGAGAAAACTGATAACCTTGAAGAACACGTAAATGGCAAACAAAGTACAGGGTTCACATTCTACTATGATAAATCGAAAATGACCCAAACGAAGGATACGGCTACCATTCAATTTTTTGATATGGACAATAAGCCAGTGACCGATAAGTCAACTCTTAACACACTCGATGGTCGTACCGATCAAGTCATCATCGATTTTCGGACTAAATTTTACATCGGTTCAGCAACCCATCCCACTTGTGTCGTCATTTAGTCTGCGTGTGCATGGTCTCTGGCCGGTTACAGAGATCGACACAGGACTGGTCATTGGGAAGGTGATCCATACTTTGTCGCAAATCCAGTTCAACCTATCCTTTTGATCGAGCGGGATTTGCAGAAAGAACATCCTTCTCACCGGCTTTCGTCCGGTCAGTCTTTCGTTCCCATCTCGCGGAAAAGGAACGTCACAATTTGAGCGCGGCTGCAGTTCGTATCCGGGCTGAAATGATTTGGTCCGGTACCGGAGGTGATTCCTTCCTGCGACGCCCAAGTTACGGCATTGGCATAGTATGCATCAGCAGCCACATCATCAAAACTGTTTCCTCCGGTCACTTTGGGTTCCTTTTCATAGCGATAGAGGAAGGTGACCGCCTGGGCGCGTGTACAGATGGCATCCGGGGAGAAGGTATTTGCCCCGGTACCGCTGGTAATGCCTTTTTCCACAGCCCATAACACGGCGTCCTGATAATACGTATCGGAACGGACATCGGCAAAGACATTTCCAGCAGTTGGGGCCGGTTTTCCAGCAGCGTTCCACAGGAAGGTCACGATCTGAGCGCGAGTGCAAGGATCGTCCGGGCTAAAGGTTGTCTTCGAGGTTCCGTTCGTGATTCCCTGCTCGACTGCCCAGTTGACCGCATCCGCATAGTACTCGTTGGAAGGAACGTCCGGAAATGCGGTGCTTCCGCTGCCGTTTGTTCGAATGACATATACAACGCCGTCTTGAATACCGTAGGCTACCCCATTTTCCAGATTGCTCAAGTCGTCATATTCCGGAGGCAGCACTTCCCGGCCTTGTCCGTCCACGATGCCGTAACGCATCTGACCATTCACCTGCTTGCCAACAGTAAACAAGCCATTTTCTCCGCCAAAGGCACCATCGTATTCCAGGGGCAGAACGGTAGTTCCGTTGGTATCGATGTAACCGTATTGACCCGTATCATCAGACACAATGGCGTAGCCGTTGTTGAAGTCGGATGCAGAGAGGTAACTGCCTGGGAAAGCGGTCTCGCCGGCAGTGGTAATGTACTTCCACTTCCCGTTTAAGTCGGCAGTATATTCTTGGACTGCGGCAAGGCCTTCGCAGAAGGGTTTGACAGAGTAGTACTGGAGAGGAATCACCACATTTCCTTCCAGGTCAAGGTAGCCGCCATAAGGGCCCCCGGTGCCGGCATTGTCCGTGAACACTTGGCTTTCCCTGGTGAGTCCCTGCGCTTCAGAAATGTTGGTTTGGATCCCGGAACCGGTGTAGACCCATAGCAGGCCGTCTCCATAGTCTCCGATGTCACCGAAGTAAGTCTCTCCCCAGATTCGCTGCTCAAACATGAAGTCTGCCCCTCCTTCGCTTTCTACCAGATTGAACCCATCGGGCAGCGTCAGGATAACGTTGCCACTGGCATCGATGAGTTCCCGGGCGACTGTCCCGTCAGAATTCTTGGTGATGCCGACGCCGTAGCCATTGTAAAACTCCAGATAATCGTAAGTCTGAGGGATGATCTGCTGCCCATTCAGATCAAAGAGACTATAGACCCCGTCACTTCCGTATTCATCCGACTCGGTCACAATGCCGTTCACGAACAGACCGTTGTACAGGTTATATTCACAAGGGAAATTTCCAAATGGAAATACATATGCACCATCCGCATTGATTAGGGCGTATTGAGGTGCCGTTTGCGCCTGCCAACTCGTATCGCCAAGACGGAGGCTGCCGTACCCCTCGGTGTTGAAGACGCTGTCTGCATGGATGTCCGTCTTTGTAATACTGACCGCTGCGCTGGTGTCTGCAGCCAGTGCTTCCGTCGGCAACAGCGTCAGACACAGAGCAAGAATTAGTAAATGGAGATTTTTTTCTTTTTCATACGATTCTACTCCTCTGTTTTATAGTGATAGCTTTAAAAATAATATCGTGCGGAATTTGTATATCCGTACAGTGCCTATTATGATATGATGGAAATCAACGGTATTGGAAGAATTCCTGGAGATGCGTATTCCTAATACGCGGGTAGTTCGAGTGTTACGGTTCTTCATTCCTTTCCTTCAACTAAATGCGCCCAAAGGCACCGATGTTAATCCATCCCGGAGCTTTATATTTTCAAACTTTTACACCCTTTCCCTGAGAGGTCTTCGATCTCAGTTCCTTTTTTCTCATCGATTTCCATCGGAATATTTACGCTGACTACAGCTGTATCACAATCTGTAATTGTAATTTCCTTTTTTCCTGATACTTCCTTTCCAAAAATCAAAAAAGAATTGTTCGTTCCGCGTTGCACGGATAAAATAATCGTATCCACCTTCCTTCTCTCCTTCTCTTTTTTCGTAGAATACTTCATTCTGCGAAACGCAAAAAACGCGATTTTTATCGGTTT
>CAYTKT010000088.1:0-2866 GCA_964438605.1 uncultured Oscillospiraceae bacterium | reverse complement strand
ACTCATCAATAATTTCTTCTTTCAGTTTAAAATACGCATCTTCAAAACTGGCCTGCTTGGCCGATTTGAGCGTCAGCGAAATCACCGGATACTGCTGCATCTGGTCCGTGTATTTTTCCCCGGCGTCCATGATTTTCAGACCGTCAAAAATCGTGCGGTTTTCTGCATTTAATGTTTCGTCCTCCGTATCTTCAAAGAAATATTTCAGCATACTCATGTTCAGCGTCTTTCCAAACCGTCGCGGACGCGTGAAGAGCGTGACCTTTGAGTTTCCATCCAAAAGATTTTTGATCAACAGCGTTTTATCAATGTAATATGCACCGTTTGTAATGATCTCCTTAAAATCCTCTGTGCCGATTGGCAGCGGCTTATATTCTTTCGCCATAACAAGTCTCCTTTCCGCATCCTCGTGTTTGCCGTTACGACGGACTCTCTGTTTTCTTTCTCCTTTTTTATTTGCGATTACGATTGCGCACGTGTGCACGATTTCTATGGATGCATATTATTTTGATTGCATATTATTTTGCTATGCATTATCTTCCGAACCATTATGTATGTGCGCAATGATTCACAGTTATTATACCACGGGCGCTGTTTTCTGGAAAAAATTTTTCCGTTTTGTGGAAAATCTTCCCGCATGGGTCTGGAATTTCCGCGTAAGCCGGGAGTTTGGAATAAAAATTCGGGGATTTTGGGGGGCCGGGAGTTTGACAACGACCGGGAGAAAGTACTCGTCTGGGCCAAAGAGCAGGCGAAGATACTAACCGAAGCCGAGAAAAACAACACGCTGTCGATACCGATGGAGCGTTCCGAAGGAAAGCAAGGGAGTATCCCAAACTTTGGGATACTCTCTTTTATTCACCGGAGTTGTTTGTTCTGGCAGTTCTTATCTAATGATTTATCGCAGAAGGCGAATTACAGAAAAAAGCTCGCATTACCCTTCTATCAGTTTTTTGGTTTACATAAACTTTGAAACAGTTTCTTTTATTGCTGTTCTCTTACTTATTCTATACTTTCTGGATCAATCCGTACTTTCTCCATCTTCACCCGACACTGCTTGCTGAAAAAGCCAATCCCCACATGCCAACACTCCTCATAGCCTTTTTCTGCCAGCGGCTTATCATAGTCGAATCGTACGATCTGTTCCAACGCCTCCTCTGCGGCCTGCTCCATTAATTTCTTTTTTTTCACTTTTTTGAGTTCGATCACTGCCGCCGGGCTGACGCCATTGCGGTGATATACGCAAATGTCGTACCGCCCTTTTCCCGATTCGAGGTTCGATTTTTTGACATATCCATCGAAATTTTGGAGCACCCCCATCAAAAATCCATGATAAAAGGATTCCGCGCTGTCAAGATAACTGATCGACATTTCTAAAAGAACGCCAAGTTCCCGTTCCAGCGTCTGCGCGTCGCCGTCGAGCAGCGCTTCATATAAAATGGTCAGATCATGTGTTTTGATCTGCTCCTCAAACCACTCACTGATTTTATCTTCGTAAATCGTCAGAACTTCGTCGTTTGGAATCGTCAAAACCAGATACCTCTTTCGTTCTTCAAATTCTTCCGACACTTTCTTTAAATATCCGGTAAAGAACAGAAAATTCCATAGATTGTCCTGACTGCTTGAAATATCTTCGTAAGTAATATCCTCATGAACCGGTTTGCGGATGGTTCCACCTGCCATTAAGGTTTCCAGTTCCTCCCGTGCCGTGACATCCGCATGGCGAATCAAGTCGCGCACTACGTCATTCGAACTCGTATTCGCCCAGTAAGACCGGACAAAAGCGCTCTTATTTGCGCACAGGTCGCTCATGAAGTTGACGACACTCCACGGATTGTACACTTCCGAATTTCCGAATAGATATCCGTCATACCATCTGCGGATGTCGTCCATGCGTCCCTCTGCGTCATAATACGCAGCCATCGCTTCTACTTCCTGCGGCGTGAAGCCGAAATATTCGCCATACGTTTCATTGAGGATGGAAACGACGCGCAAATTGTTCAGTCCGGTAAAGATGCTCTCCCGACTGATACGCAGACAGCCGGTAATCACGGCGAACTGGAGATGATCATTCGTCTTCAGCGCCGATTCAAACAGCGAACGAATGAAGTCGATCATCTCCTCGTAAAACCCGCGAAAATACGAGTTTTCCAGCGGGACGTCGTATTCGTCGATCAGGATAATGCTCTTTCGGCCAGTCACCGAAAAGATGCATTCACTCAGGAATTTCAGTGATCCCGAATATTCGGCAGGAGATGCCTCATCATCCATCAGCCGCTGGTACAATGCTTTTTCAGAATCAATCAGTCGATCACTTTTTAGAATTTCCCGATATTTTTTATACTCGCGGACAATCTCCGTCTTTATTTTCAAATATGCATCTTCAAAACTGGCCTGTTTTGCTGATTTCAGCGTCAGCGAAATGACCGGATACTGCTGCATGTGCTCCATGTATTTCTCTCCGGCGTCCATAATTTTTAATCCGTCAAAAATGGCGCGGTTTTCCGCGTTGCGCGTTTCGTCGCCCGTGTCCTCGAAGAAATATTTCAGCATGCTCATATTGAGTGTTTTTCCGAACCGCCGTGGGCGCGTAAAGAGCGTGACGGCTGCTTTGGAATCGATCAGACTTTTGATCAGCAGGGTTTTATCTACATAGTAACATTCATCCTCAATGATTCGTTTAAAATCCTCTGTGCCGATCGGCAGCGGCTTATATTCTTTCGCCATAACAACACTCCACCTTTTTTTGATTCACCATTTCGATTATTTCTTCCTTACTCGACAGGAATCTCTACTTTCTCCATTTTCACTCGGCACTGCTTACGGAAAAATCCAATACCTACGTGCCAGCATTCTTCATATCCTT
>CAYTKT010000087.1:0-2895 GCA_964438605.1 uncultured Oscillospiraceae bacterium | reverse complement strand
TGTCAAGATGCAGGTGACTTAATTCAAGTGTTCAATTTGCAATTGCAATTAAGGTTTCGATTTTAAATGTTGTGGCCCTGTAAAACGCCAACGAGTACTCGACATAAACGGCGAAAAAACATGTCTTTACTTGGCTGAAAACATATAATAAAATATATGAGTTAATTCAGTCAGGAGAAATAGTATGAACAGAAAAAACGGTGTGGAGCAAAACGATGTTCCACGCAGAAAACACAGGGGATTAAAAGCGCTGTTGAGCCTTGTTATTATCGTCCTGGCGATGGCGGGCTACGCGCGTTATATAGAACCACATATGCTGGTGCAGCGTGATATAGGATACGAGTCAGAGAAACTGTCTGGCGTCTGGCAAATTGATGGATTGAAGATTGCTATTTTTGCAGATACTCATTTTTCGGAGTATTATACGCTGGATGACTTTGAGAAGGCGGCGCGCCGGATCAATGCTCAAGACCCGGATCTGATTTTTTTTCTCGGTGATCTGGTGGACGATTTCAGCACGTATCAAGGCGATATTGTAGAAATCGAGCGGGCGCTGGCGGAACTTGACGCAAATGTCGGAAAGTTCGCGGTTTACGGCAATCACGATTACGGCGGCGAAATGGAATTCAAGTATCCCGATGTAATGAAAGCTGGTGGCTTTCAGCTGCTCGTCAATGAGTCGGAATATCTGGATGAGTATAATCTGGAAATTATGGGGATTGACGACATGGTTATCGGGTACGGCGATCCAAAAACAGCAGCGAAACTGCAGGAAGACCGATTTAACATTGTACTCTGTCATGAGCCGGACATCGCAGACCAGCTCAGTTCATATCATGTGGATTTGATGTTTGCAGGGCATACGCACGGCGGACAAATCCGGCTGCCGTTTGTCAGCAGATTGATGCTGCCGCAGTATGGCAGTAAGTATATCCGGGGCGCATTTTCGCTGAATTCTGAGGATGGAAACCCGATGGAGCTGTACGTTACGGCCGGACTGGGGACGACAAAGATTCCAATGCGGTTCGCAGCGCGGCCTGAAGTCAATATGATCCGGCTGTCGGACGATTCCAGTATAAATGAGGCACCTCAGTAAATCAAATTTTTAAGCGCGGCAGTCAGCGATGGCTGCTGCGTTGTATTTGTACGACCGGAAAGCAAGCACACTTTGCAACGGATGAAAGTCCTCAATCCGCTTGATGGCGGGAAGAATACCGTCGAAAGCAAGAACATACCCATCGTAAGATGAAATCTGAAGGATACCGGAAACGGAGCTGAAATGAAGCGGACAATCAAATGATAACAACGGGAATAATGGGGAGGGGAACAGTGAAATGGGAAGTATTTTCGTATCGGAACGGGCCTGCGGGCCGCTGAAGAAGGCACTGGCACAGACAGGACATGATGTTTATGAGGTTTGTTCCTCTGATGTGGTTTATGACGCGATATCATCGCATCCCGATATTTATATGTGCAGGATAAAAAACGTATTGGTAATTGACGATTCGATAGTGATGAAGCCAAATCTCAAGGAGCGATACATGGAGGAACTGATAAAAAAATCGGATGATATTTCGGCGAAGCCGATTATTCCGCTGATGAAAACGGACGGCGATGAAAGCTGGATTGTTTTCGAGATGGGCGGCATCGGGTACGAATATCCCGACGATGTAGCGTACAATGCAGTGTCAACCGACCGGTTTTTTATTCATAACACGGAGCTGACATCGCCACAGCTGCTTGATCGGGCGCGGAATGCCGGACTGAATATTATTTCGGTTAGACAGGGATATACAAAGTGCTCTTGCGTCGTGGTCGGAGAACGGGCTGTCATTACGTCAGATGAAGGAATCTGCCGAGTATTGGAAGCATGGAATAAGATGGTTTTAAAAGAGATAAAGGAGGAATATGACGAAAGAAAAATTTTATATGGAAATAATGAAGATGAAAAAAATTTGAACAGAATAGATGAAAATGGAGATGGTCTAATTCAGAAAATCTTGAATGGAAAAAATTCGGGTACGGAATCAAAACATGACGAAACAGAAACAGCTGATGAGACGATAGATTTTCTACTGGTCAGGAAGGGCTATGTGGCGCTGGATGGTTTTGAATACGGATTCCTCGGCGGTGCATCGGGCTGCATTGACGACACTGTTTATTTTAACGGCGATCTCTCAGCGCATCCAGATTATGAGAAAATCCGGCGTTTTATCGAAGCGCATGGGCTGCGTGTTAAATTTTTCGCGGACGAGCCGTTGACGGATATCGGATCTATTATTTTTCTGCCATAAAAATCGCAGACTGTTATTATAATTTGAAGAAAAAATATTAGCAAATGAGCAGGAAGAACTTTTATGAGACAATACGGAGTTGATTCCGATTACTTGCCGAATAATATTATTATAGCCCCATAAGGTGTAATTTGTCAATCCTTCCGCCGCATATACATGCCTCCCATAAAATTCCTCACACCGTCTTCGCTTTCTGAAAATATATTCCAAGCCTGTAAATTTCAGCAGTTTTCATGTTTCCTGATTTTTTCTGGCGCACCCTTTACAAAAAAATCCTGTTATTTTTCCCATATTTCCGTAAATATTTTGTCGCCATTTTGATCCGGTTGTAAAATAAAGTCGAGCATTGAATAAAAAAGTCATTAAGAATTTCTTACGAGAAAGAGAATAACAAAAACGGCTAAAATCCTAATATTTCAAGGTTGTTAGCCGTTATTTATGCTCATTTGTCGCTTATTTGACGCTTATAAATCTGCGAAAAGATACGAAACGATACCAGGCGATCACGGCAGAATTGGTTGCCTTCCGTTCGGTTATGGAGTGCACAAAGCATGGTATCTTGCAATCCATCGCGCCGCTTTTGCTTTACACGGCCACAGGA
>CAYTKT010000086.1:0-2940 GCA_964438605.1 uncultured Oscillospiraceae bacterium | reverse complement strand
GGTAAATTTCGTTTTCCATTCTCGTTTTCTTGTCATAACTTCAATCCTTTCTCTTCAAACAAACGCATGACTTTTCCTCTCAGACACTCCTCCCGTTTACTTTTGTTCAAAAGCAATCAACCCTGCCGCACCAGCGGTATCTCATTTTGACGCGGCAGGTGTTTCATCCATACTTACACGATCAGATACAAACGGTGACAGCACAGGCAGAGGATACGGGCAATACTAACCATTTTCACAGTTTCTCATGTTGAGTTCTCGATGTTAATTTCTAATTTGTAATGAAATTCACGCAAATCATACTCTTCTCCTACGATTTCATTATCTCTTTCCATTTTATTTTTATTTCATTTCTTCATGTGATCTCATCCAAACTGCTTTGCGGTAGCACATGTTTCTAATTATTTTTATTTTTCCCAGCAACACACCTCTATTTCCATTTCTGCCCCTGCATTAACTATTGTTCTGCTCATCCTCCCTTGAATAAATGATAGATTACCAGCCATACTTTCATATCGATTGATATACGATCGACAGGGACACGGAGTTTTCTGCCAGTACCATGGTCATCCTTTACGAGCTTTTTGATGTCATTATTTAATTTGGCACCGCAACCTTGTATTAAAATTGTACTTCATCTATCGATTTGCTTTAGTTCATATTATATAAGTACCAGGTATAACCAGCGCTCCCGGAGTCGTATTCGGATCTCCTTCCCACTCGTAACTGAGATGTCGTTGGAACTCCTCCTCTCTATCCGTTGGTTCTAGACTCAAAATATGAATGTCTGTTGTCTTTAAGGATTCTTCAAAACCCCAACCGTCAAACTCAAAAAAACGACCATCAATAGATTTCTCCAACTCTGGATAAGTCAGACCACCCTGCAAACCATGCCTGAATTCTATATTTTTATAAACTACGATTTGATATGTTCTCCTCACCGAATAGTTTTCACGCTGGTCCGGATACAATCTAAATCCAATTCCCAAATCTTCATAATACAATTCTTGGAAACTATCTTTCATCGGATTCGGAAAATTCGTTACTTCATCAATGAATTTATTACGTTTTAATTGATACCCAGTCCCAAATTTTTCTATCACTTCTTGTTCAGTGTTTTCATAAAATTCCCATGCCTCATTTACAACATTCGCTTCCGTACTGACAGACGGTTTTTCCGTTTCCGGTGTCACGGTAGTTTGAGGCGATGCAGCGTTTCCACTTGCCGCTCCTGAATTGCCAGTGTTTCCTCCGCTTGCAATGTTTCCGCCCGTAGCTCCAGTATTTCCAGTATTTCCGCTGTTTGCAGCATTCCCGCCTGTCGCTTGGGCGCTTCCGCTATTTCTGTTTCCAGTACTCCCGGTACTATTCCCTGCATTTCCGCGATTGCTCGTGTTTCGGCTGCTTGTTCCGGTATTGGCCTGCGTGTTTCGCTGCGTTGCGGTCGGTGTATTTCCGGTTTCATCCATTTCTTCCCCGGCGTTTTCGGCATCTTCTGCGTTCATCTCACCGTCCGCGAGTTCCGCTTCGTTTTCCTGTTCGGCTCTCAGACTTTCCTGCTCCCGGATCTGCTGTTCTATCGTCTCCAGTTTCTGCTTCACATCAGAAATCCGTTTCGTCGCCTCCGAATTGCCATACGATTCCGCCATCTCGTAATCATCCAGAGCTTTCTCATACTGCTTTTTCGCTTCTTTCAGGTTGCCCTTCTTTTCGGCTTCCTTTCCAAGTCCTTCGTAAGCCCGTCCGCGTCCAATGTAGACGATGGACTGTTTTGCGTCGATTTTAATCGCCTTTGTGAACTCCACGATAGCTTCTTCGTAGTTGCCTTCTTCCAGGTATTTCATACCGAGATCATAATGTTCTTTCCAGCCCCCCCCCCTGAGCCGCAGGCGGCAAACAGCGCCAGCAGTACGAAAACTGCGCAGACGCAAGCGGTAAGTTTCGTTTTCCATTCTCGTTTTCTTGTCATAATTTCAATCCTTTCTCTTCAAACAAACGCATGATTTTTCTAAAAATCCGCCCAAAATCCATATATCCATAATTCCCCCGGAATTGCAGATGAATCCGGCTTGCAAGTTCGAGATTCCGAGAATCTACAATCTTCAATATTCCGGACGTTTTTCGAACGTTGCGTAAACAGTAACATCTTTATCCGGCATCTCGAAAGCCCAATTCCCGTATCCGTCGTATTCTTTGTCAGCTATTCTCCAGCACACGTAATCATAGCCGTCTTCATCGACGATGGCGAACTGATATCCATAATAATCATCATCTGATACGATATTCAGTTCAACGGTCTCTCCTGCAGCCGCAGATTTCGGCGCTGCAGTTATATGTCCGTGCTGGATATTATCATCGATATTTACAGAATGTTTTGAACTTCCACTTCCGATATCTTCAGATGAGTAACTTACATCAAACGTCACATGATAAATTTCCGTCGCTTCTTTTCTACCGCTCTCATCCCATTTAACCCGAACCCAGTAATCTGTGTTTTTCTTCGTAGCATTGAAAACAAAGGACAAGTGGTCTTCAGCGAAATCATTCATTATAAAACGACTGGACTTCGCTCCGCTCCAATCTTTTGGTTTTTCTTCACTCTCAACATACTCCATGATTGCTTCATAAAATGCGTTATAATTTGCGCTACCCTCCTCGGCGTCCGGATCATGAGGCATACAAAATCCTACACCGACCCAGTATCCCATCTCCGTTAATCCAATCCCATCTTCCCCCCAATGACTCCATCCATCCTGTTTCAGCCCCTTGACCGCCACCGAAATATGAGTGATGTTGTCCTTATCAGGCGAGGTAATCTTTACTTTGCTGGAAGTAAAGTTCAATCTTGAGTAAAAGCCATAGTCTTCAATTCCAAATGACTCGACTCCAAATGACTCGACGCGTACTTCTGGTCGAACGGAATTTGCAGGAAGAATGTCA
>CAYTKT010000085.1:0-3232 GCA_964438605.1 uncultured Oscillospiraceae bacterium | reverse complement strand
TTTCGCAGAATGAAGTATTCTGCGAAAATCTTGATGTCTGTTTGCCATTTTGTCAGACATGAAAAAGTAAAATGATTGATTGCAGATTGATATAATTTGTCGGTTTTATACTCGTTTGTTTTATTATATGGCACCTTGAAAATTTTATACAGTAATAGTTTAGGGTTTGTTCACAGCTGAAAGCAGTGCAAAAAAGTATCTGTGATCTTTCATCAGCTCGTTGAATCCCTTTGATATTAAGACTTATTTTTTAAATATGTATGGATGAAAATATACAAAAAAATGGAAACGAATAAATTAAAAAGATGGAGATTTTATTATTTGCAGTAATAGCAGTAGTTTGATTGTATTTAGATGAGTATATGTCGTAGATGAAATCTAACGTATATCATTTAATACAATGTTCATTATAATGATTCCAATAAATAGTAATAAGAAAGAAATTATTTGTTGGAATAATAGCCATGTGAGTGAGATTTATGGAAAATATGAGTGAAAAAGTCGACTTGTGAAAAAATAGAGAGTCATTGTCGGGGAGCATAAAATGAATGCATATCGGTATTATAGAAGCGATGTCTGTAGCTTTGCAACGGAAAATATTGACTTTTATCGACTGGAAATGGAACTCCTCTCTGAAGTGTGGCTGGAAAGCATAGAGGAGAGGACTGGCAGAATTGTGCTGTTCGATGCGAATGATGTGAGTATAAGCGGCTACAAGGATACTTCATGATCAAATGGATATTGTGGCACATTTGATGATTCTCACATTTCACTAAATCTAAATAAAAAAGTCGTTATTTTTAATCACGGTCAAAAAAGACTGAATAAACATTAGGAAAATATGGAAAGCAAAATAAGTATAAAAAGAAAAACAAAACGTATGGTTTGTTTACTGGTGGTCATGTTTTTAATGGCAGATCTGATGCCGGTGACAGTCGACGCGTCAGATACAGGCGACTCTGTTCAAATGAACGAACAATTTTCTGTTTCGATTGAAGCAACGGATCAAGAGAATATTAATTATTGGGAAAACAAGAGTATGTCCAATGATGGGGAGTTTATGGAACAGATCATCGGAACAGATGGATTCGGTGTGGAATCCTACTATAAAATGTATATTGTAAGACCTGAGATAACAGGCTTTTATCAGCTGGCTGCTCAGGATAACGCAAGCAATCCGAGTGTTTTGGATTGTTTTCTTTCCAATACTCCGATTATACTCGATTCAAATAATGTGAAAGTTCCAAACAGGGATGCGAATGAGGATAACGGTGTTGAGAACAATGGATTTTCGATAAAACATGAGTATTTTCTTCAATCAGGGCAAACTTACCGGTTGATTTTTACGGCGACTAATTATGAGGTGCCTTGCGGATGCACCGCGACGATGACATATATGGGAACGGAAATTTCCGGGATAGATTATATAGACAAAAGTATAGCGTGGTCGCTGACGGCGGACGGCGTTTTGACGATTAAAGGAAATACGGATTTCTATCAGGAATTGGGGTCATTTTGGGAGGAGTTAGCCGATATGATTACATCGATTAAGATAGATGAAGGGATAACAGGGATAGCGCCAGGTGGTATGTTTTTAAGCATGAATGATGTTCAGAGTGTCGAAATCGCATCAACTGTAAGCGCTATTCAGCAGTATGGCCTGAGTTCACTGAAGAATTTGAAAACAATCATATTTAAAGGAAACGCGCCGGTATTTGGTGGCAGTTCGATTGCCGAGAGAGTGTATCAGTCCATGGGAGAGACAGATTACTGGAATGAGTATGGAGCTGAAACGATGGCTGACTGGCCGGAGGGCGGCGTGTTTTCCGGTATCACGGCAACAGCGTATTATCCCGCGAATGATAGTACCTGGACTGCCGATGTTAGGAAAAATTACGGCGGAACGATTACCTGGGTGCCTTACGACGCAGAAAATGTGCCGCAGCCGACAACTCCGACGCAGTCGCTGCCGACGAGTGGCTTTTACGATGTGCCGGAGGGCAGTTGGTTTGAAGAAGCTGTAAAATATGTCAGCGGTAACGATTTGATGTCTGGAACAGATACAGCAATTTTTAGCCCGAATGTCGTTGCGACCCGCGGGATGGTGGTGACAGTTCTTTACCGGATGGCAGGTTCGCCGGAAGTTTCCGCAAACAGCCCGTTCAGCGATGTAAAGCCGGGCAGCTATTATGAAAACGCCGTTAAATGGGCATTTCAGGATGGCATTGTCAACGGGTCTTCGCCGACAACATTTTCTCCGGATAACAATGTGGACCGCCAGCAGCTGGCAGCGCTGTTATATCGCTCTGCCGGTTACATGGGATATGATGTATCGGCAAAAGATACTCTGACTTCGTTTACCGATGCGGGAGAAATCGACTCTTATGCGGAAGACGCATTGAGTTGGGCGGTGGCATCGGGCATAATTAGCGGAACGACGACATCGACAATCGCGCCCGGAGCGGACGCGACAAGAGCACAGCTTGCGACGATTCTGATGAGGTTTGATGAAAATATTGCGTCATGAAAAACATTCGTAGTATTTACGTAAAAAAATAGATATTAAATATGAAAAAATAAAAGATAAATACAAGATATATTATTTTTATTTAAAATGAATAAAGATATTTTATTAATAGTCATAAGGGATAGATACATATGAAAAAGCTGAAATATTTTAGTCTTGTTCTCATCTTTACATTTGCGATGACATCCATTCCCTTTGAGTCATATGCAGGGGAGACTGGTATGGGGGCTGGACAAGCGAGCGGAACCTATGTTGATACCGCTGACAGTGCGCAGAAAAAAGACAGTGAAGCAGATGGAAACGGAAACGGCGGCAGTGAGCTGAAAACTGACGTGCAGGATCAGGATCAATCTGATCGCGTAGGCACAAACGGTTCCGAAAGCGATTTGGAGGGACAGAATGCCGGCAGTTTTGCAGACGGTTCAAAGGAAAAGGATGAGGACGGCCAGGACAGCGGCGCGGATGTAAATGATGAAAATAATTCGCATAGTGGTTCAAACGGCGGGGATTTTGATCATTTAGATGATGAGCAGGGTAATCAGACAGTTGACGGCGTGCGGCTCAAGAGCGAGGATCATATCATTTATATGCATGGCCGGTCCGAAACTGAGTTCTGCCCGAATGCGACGATAACAAGGGCGGAAATCGCCAAAATCGTGGATTCGCTGCTTGAGGGCGCGTCTGATGAGTATGTGGTTCAAACTG
>CAYTKT010000084.1:0-3242 GCA_964438605.1 uncultured Oscillospiraceae bacterium | reverse complement strand
TGTACATCCCGCAGATATTTCTCAATCGTCCCGGCGCTGTGTTCGCTGTGAAGCAGCCAGCTTGCAAATTCCTTGATTTTTTCTTCTGTGATTTGGTGTGTTGTTTTAGATTCCATCATGTTCCTGTTCCTCCTGAAATAAAATTACAAGTCGTTTCCATTATTTTACCTCAAAAGGAACAGGATATTCTGTTTTCCGACCAAAATTCAGCCGAAATCTTTTGGAGCATGAAATGAAAAAAGCGGCTGTACCCACAAACAAGGTCTGCCACTTCTTTCGTTATCTTACGCCGGTCTGAAAGCAAAATGAGATCATTCTGCGTAGATTCTTTTGAGATTTTTTGAGTAATCAAAAACAAGAAGAACTCCGACGAATCTTTTCGAATTTCAAACCTTTCCTCTAAGATGAGGCCATGCAAAAGATCGGATTTCAAAAGTCCGCATAAATTCACCATGTCCACAGAGAAAGGCGTTTCAGGTGCAGACTGCGGCGATTCGGAATATCGCCCTCTCGTCTATCTTGCACTTTCCGCATCGATCTTTGCCTTCTCCATTTTCACCCGGCACTGCTTGCGGAAAAATCCGATGCCTACGTGCCAACATTCTTCATATCCTTCTTCCGCCAGCGGAGCATCGTAACCGAACGCCACAATCTGCTTCAGCGCCTTCTCCGCCGCCTGCTCCATCTGCCGCACTTTCTCCGCTTTTTTCAGTTCGATGACCGCTGCCGGACTGACAGCATCCAGATTATAGATACAGATATCATATCGTCCGTTTCCGGCTTCTTGATTCGATTTGATCAGATAACTTCCGCCTAAATTCTGAAAGACGCCCATCAAAAACCCGTGATAAAACGCTTCGGCACTGTCCATATAGCTGACCGACGAACGAAGCAGTTCCGCCAGTTGTTCCTGAAAGGCCTGCGCATCCCCGTCAAACAACGCACGGTACAAGGCACTTAAATCCCGCGTCTGGATCGCTTCCTCAAACCATTCTTGAATCTTATCTTCGTAAATACTCAGCACTTCATCGTTTGGAATCGTCAAAGTCAGATACCTTTTCCGTTTCTCAAATTCTTCCGACACTTTCTTCAAATATCCGGTAAAGAACAGAAAATTCCACAGATTGTCTTGATTGCTTTGAATGTCTTCATAAGTAATATCCTCATGAATTGGTTTGCGGATCGTTCCACCAGCCATTAAGATTTCCAGTTCTGCCCGTGCCGTATTATCCGCTTTGCGAATCAGGTCGCGTACAATCTCATTGGAACTCGTGTTTGCCCAGTAAGGTCTGCCAAAGGCGTTTTTATTTGCTCGCAGGGCTTTCATAAAGTTGACGACGCTCCAGGGATTGTACACCTCAGAAATTCCAAACAAATAGCCGTCGTACCACCTGCGGATGTCATCCATGCGCTCCTCCACACCGTAATATGCAGCCATCGCCTCTACCTCTTTAGGGGTGAAACCGAAATGTTCGCCATACGTTTCATTGAGAATCGAAACAATCTCCAGGTTGTTCAGTCCGGTGAAGATACTCTCTTTACTGATCCGTAAGCAACCGGTAATCACAGCGAACTGTAGATTTGGATTGGTCTTCAGTGCTGATTCAAACAAGGAGCGGATAAAGGAAATCATCTTATCATAAAAACCCTGGAAGTATGAATTTTCCAGTGGCACATCGTATTCGTCGATCAGGATGATGCTTTTTTTACCGGTTACTTTATAAAGGCAGTCCGATAAAAATTGAAGTGCATCTGCATAATGCGAAGCTTTTGCTTTCCAATCTCTGATCTGAAGAAAGAGATCTTTTTCTGCCGCAGATAATTGATCCGAATCTAAAACAAACTCGTGACGTCTAAATTCTCTGGCGATTCCTTTGACTAGCATATCGTATGCTGTGGAAAAGTCCGCCTGTTTTGCGGATTTCAATGTCAACGAAATCACCGGATACTGCTGCATCTGGCTTGTGTATTTCTCCCCAGCATCCATAATCTTTAGCCCGTCAAACAGTGTACGATACTCCGCATTTAACGCTTCCTCTCCCGTATCCTCAAAGAAATATTTCAGCATACTCATGTTCAGCGTCTTTCCAAACCGCCTGGGGCGCGTAAAGAGCGTAACTTTCGATAAATTATCGAGAAGATCTCGGAGCAGTAAGGTCTTATCCACATAATAAAACCCTGTTTCTATGATTTCCTTAAAATCCTCCGTGCCGATTGGCAGCGGCTTATATTCCATTCCCATAACAACATTTCATCCTTTTCTGATTCCCCATTTCCATCACTTCTTCCTCATCCGACAAGAATCTCTGCTTTTTCCATTTTCACCCGGCACTGCTTACGGAAAAATCCAATGCCTACGTGCCAACACTCTTTGTACCCTTCGATGGCCAGTTCCTCCCCATACGCTTTGTCCGTAATCTGCTCCAACGCTGCTTGCGCAGCCTTTTTCATACTTTGTTCTCTGAAATTCTCTGCCAGTTTCAGTTCAATAATCGCTGCCGGCTGATCGGTGTCTTCTCCATGGTAAACACACAGATCATATCTTCCTTTTCCGGATTCCCGATTTGACTTGACACAATATCCTTCTGCCATATTGGATAAAACACCCGCTAAAAATCCATGGTAAAATGCTTCGGCACTGTCCATGTAACTGATCGTTCGTTTCAGAGCCTTTGTCAACTCCTTTTGAAGCGTTTCTTCATCTCCTTCTAACAAAGAGTGATACAAGGCGCTTAAATCCCGCGTCTGTATCGCTTCCTCAAACCATTCTTGAATCTTATTTTCGTAAATACTCAGTACTTCATCGTTTGGGATCGTCAAAACCAGATACCTTTTTCGTTTCTCAAATTCTTCCGACACTTTCTTCAAATATCCGGTAAAGAACAGAAAATTCCACAGATTGTCTTGATTGCTTTGAATGTCTTCATAAGTAATATCCTCATGAACTGGTTTGCGGATCGTTCCACCGGCCATTAAGGTTTCCAATTCCTCCCGTGCCGTTCCGTCTGCCCTGCGAATCAAATCGCGCACAATACTGTTTCCACTCGTGTTTGCCCAGTAAGGTCTGGCAAAAGCATTTTTATTTGCACGCAAGTCTGTCATGAAGTTGATGACACTCCAAGGATTATACACCTCAGAGTTTCCAAACAAATAGCCATCATACCACGTGCGAATATCATTCATCCTTTCGGATACCTCATAATACGCCGCCATCGTTTCCACTTCTTTTGGTGTGAAGCCAA
>CAYTKT010000083.1:0-4030 GCA_964438605.1 uncultured Oscillospiraceae bacterium | reverse complement strand
CGCCGAGGACTGCGCGTGCGCGGCGGAAAACATGATGCTCATGGCGGACTCTCTCAGTGTTGGCTCCTGCTATATCGGCCAGGGCTGGACAGCGTTCGCCGACCCATACGGGCAGGAAATCCTGCGCAAATGGCAAATCCGTACCGACTACTACGCCATAATGCAGCTGCTATTGGGCTATCCCAAAGAAGAAGACCCGCACCCCGTGCCGAAGCCGCGTAGAGATAGGCGCATTCTGAGATTTTAAGGAGGAACGATATGGACGCGCAAATGTGCCTTAAAAAACTGGAATATGTCGGAGTTCTGGCCTTCGCCACTGTCGATGCGAACGGCGCCCCGCAGGTACGCAATATCAGCGCCATCCACTATGAGCCGGACAGAATGATTTTCTTTACGGCAAAAGGCAAGGCTTTCTATAAAGAACTACTGGCAGATGGTCGTGTACAGGCGCTGGGCTACACAAAGTACAAAGAAATGATACGCCTGTCCGCCAAGGCTCTCCCCGTCGCAGCGGACGAGGAGCATTGGATCGACACGATTTTTGCGGAACAGCCGTATCTTTCCAATGTATATGCGGACATCATTATTTTTCATGTAAGTGCCCATCATTTCCCGAAGTGCTGCCTTTTGTGGAGAATCTGATTTTCTTTGTCCCATAAAGAAATCTCCATACTGATAAGATGATCTTACATCAGTATGGAGGTTTACACAAACTTTGAGATACTCCCGCTGGATGATAAAACAGCCCATATTTTTAGCGAATCATAATCTCTGACACTATATTTTATAGAAGAAAATAAAACTCCCACAAAAAACGGGAGTTTTTCAGTGCCCTCATATTTCAAGGTTTTTAGCCGTTATCTTTGTCATTTTATCGCTTATTTGTCGCTTAATCTGCGAAAAGATACGAAACGATACCAGGCGATAACGGCAGAATTGGTTGCCTTTCGTCCGGTTATGGAGTGCCTAAAGCATGGTATCTTCGATCCATCGCACGTTCTTGCTTTACACGGCCACAGGAGCTGTGTCCAAGCTTTCTAACCGGTCTATGCGCTGTTCGATTTCTGTCGTTTCGCTTGGCCCATTTTGTTTTTTAGCCTTGGGAGCCTGGCTCCGCCTGTTGTGGCAGTTCTTGTTCCATCACGTCCCGCTTCATGCGGTAAAAGGTGCTGACCGCTACGCCGCAAAGACCGGCTGCCACATTCGCCGTCAGATTCCCGTCAAGATACTGTTTCAGCACCAGCGGAAAGTTCGCCGGCGGCTGAATCCGTGGCCTTCCGAGATGATTCGCACATCGTATGCCCTGGAATCCTTCACCACGAACGGCTGGTTATTGCCGCCCGCCCCATAGGTGGAAGATACCGTCGGAGCGGTCGTAAGAGGCCCGGTGTATCTCGCGTCCTGGCTGTGGTTCTCGTAAACAGCGGCGGGAACGACTCCTGCGCGGAGCGTAGGTGACTTTTCTTCCTCATAACCAATGCCTCTCGCTTTCGCGGAATGCTCGGTGCAGAACCCCGCCGCGTCTAATATGCACGGATGGTGCCCGTGGTCCTGCGCGACCAGAGTTAGCGTCTTGTCCTCGCTTAAGCGGAAGTCCTCGCCTTTGTTTGAGGAGAAGGCGCCGGGGACGTTCTCCCATATGATGTATTTTGGATATCTGCCATCCGTGGCGCACCTCATTTCCTTTACGATCCGGATCACTTCATAAAAAAGATTGCTGCGGGAGCCGCCGAGCCCCTCGCGTTTTCCCGCGATTGACATATCCTGGCACGGGCTGCCGAATGTGATGATGTCCACCGGCGGGAGTTTCCCGCCGTCCAGAGTGGAAACATCGCCGTAATGCTTCACGAAAGGCAGACGCTTTTGCGTGACGAGTATGGGAAAGGGCTCGATCTCCGATTTCCAGACCGGAGTTATCCCGGAGAGCAGCCCCGCCAATGGAAATCCCCCGGAGCCGTCAAACAGGCTGCCGAGGGTTAAATTTGTCTTATCCATCTTTTCCCTCCACCTCTTTCACGAGTTCGGAGCAGGGAATTTGCCTTGCTTCATTTACGGCATCCACTGAATTTAAAAACGCCTCGCATACGGAAAGTTCTGCAAAGCGTTCCCATTTCTCTGTGACTTTCTTTCGTATCCATTCAGGGGCAGGCGGCACGTCATTATATCGCCCGTATTCTCCGAACCTACATCCCATCCCTACATTGCGTGCCTGTACGGCTTCTTGAAAAGTTCCATAGTACCCGAGATGGATTTCGTGCTGACTTCTCTTTCTCCTTGCCCTGAACTTTTTTCGAGGCGGATACCAGCTGACTCCGCTGATACCGGATGTATTGTTTATTTGAAGCGGCTGGTTTATCTGGTTTTGCTGGTGTGTGCAGTATCTAAGGTGAATCCTTCGGTTATCAAGAGTGTTCAAGTTAATGTGGTCAATTTCATATCCATCCCTGTGCGGAAAGAGATGAGCGTGTAATGCGGTTCTATTATGATCCATCGCATACAGTTGTCGACATCCCTTGCCGCACAAGTAAAAGTTAATGTTGCTGATGACAGGAAGCAGGTCCGCATCTATTATCATAACGGAGCCGTCAGGCCTTTTACCGTATGCAGTCTGCCCGTCACACGATAATGTGTATTTAACATTACTCATTTTCAATCTCCATAATTGCGGAAACCTCTTTTCCGGCATACTTCTTTCCATCGCGGAACAGAGTGACATCATCAGCATTTCCGTCATGGAACTGAGTATACCGCTTAACCGCCACATCGACGAATTTCGGTTCTATCTCAATGCCGTAGCAAATGCGGCCGATCTGCTCACAGGCGATTAAGGTCGATGCGGAACCCAGAAATCCGTCCAGAACGATTCCGTTCGTCTGCGTACTCTGTTTTATCAGATAGGCTATGAGAGGCACCGGCTTTGAGGACGGATGTCCGAAGCCGTCCTTTTTGGAATTCTTCACTCCGTCAAACTCGAATACGGCAGTCTGCTTCTGGTCTCCGTACCATTTGTGCTTTCCGTCTTTTCTCCACCCGAAGATGATCGGCTCCATGTTGAACTTCCAGTCTGTTCTCGAAAGCGGGAATCTCGGTTTCTTCCAGACCAGGCCCGCACCGACCTTGAATCCAGCATCCTCGAAAGCGTCATAAAAGACGCGGGATTTCGCCGTGGCGTAAAATTCGTAGAACGATGCGTCTTTCGCCATGCAGTCGCGGAAGTTGGTGAACACCTTCATTAGAAATTCATAGGCCGTCTTGTCGTCCAGATTGTCGTTTTTTATTTTCCCGGACGCGCTCTGAAGGTCCACGAAATACGGAGCGTCGGTGCAGACCAGATTTGCCCTGGTATCTCCCATGAGCGTCCGAAATGTTTCCGGCAGCGTCGAGTCGCCGCAGATGACCGTGTGCCGGCCCAGATGCCAGACATCGCCCGTCTTGGAGAAGCATGGCTTATCCAGCTCGGCATCGACATCGAAATCATCATCCTTCGCGTCCCCGTCATCCGGGTCGGAGAACAGGTTTGAAAGTTCGCTCTCATCGAAGCCGGTGAGAGAGAGATCGAAGTCCATGCCTTTTAAGGACTCGATCTCCACCGCGAGAAGTTCCTCATCCCAGCCGGCGTCCATCGCCATGCGATTGTCCACGAGGATGTAGGCTTTCTTCTGCGCCTCGGTCATTTCATCTACAAAGACGCAGGGAACCTTTTCATAGCCTTCCGCTTTGGCTCCGGCAAGTCGTCCGTGACCAGCGAGAACATTGAAATCACGGTCAATAATAATCGGATTTACAAATCCAAATTCCCGGAGCGATGCTCTGATTTTATTTATCTGCTCCGGGCTGTGTGCCCTCGTGATGTATGGGATTAGCTTGTTAATATCCACAAGCTGCATATCGGATGTCGTCTTCATCAAATCAACCCCCATTCCGCGAACCGCTCGAACCCGCCAATGTCTCGGATGTATTTTCTTGCTGTCTCCACGATCTCCGCGTATGGTTTCCCATCCACGGTATCGTCCCCGATGGCGCAGGAGAG
>CAYTKT010000082.1:0-4140 GCA_964438605.1 uncultured Oscillospiraceae bacterium | reverse complement strand
ATGTCAATGTTCAAATAACCGCGTGTTCAATTTGTTATTGCAATTTGAGAAAAAATTTCGCTTGAAGTCTGAGAATGTTTCCGAGAAGGTGTACGAATCGGAAGGTGGCAAAGTTGTCGTGCGGTTTGAAAATCATTATAAGAATATTCCGCTTCGAAAATGTTATATCGACGTTATTTTTGAGAACGGGAAAATTGCCGATGCACAAAGTGCCTGGCTTGATCCGATTAATGAGGAATCGGCACGGCTGAAGATTATGGAGCCGGCAACAGCGCTGCTGAGTTTTATTGATGTGGTTAATGAGGAACGCAAGACGGGAGGCCAGGTCGAAGTTCAGAAAGGGCAGGAGGCACAGAGTGCGAACTCTCAGGAAACACAGGACAAAGGAGAGCAGGGAACCGGAGGCCGGAGCCAGGCGGCTCAGCCAGATACGCCGGAGATGGCGGCAGTTACAGTGAATGATATATATCTTGTTTATCTTGTAGACAGCTATGATGTGGATGGGGAAATGCTGTATGATACGGCTTTTCCGGCATGGTGCATTGAGTATGGCGACGATGGCATTAGTTATATTTCTGCAATCGAGCAATAATATGTCACATGTACATCATAAATTCGTCACAGAAGAAGTGTATAAATAGAATTGCAGGGGGCGAGAAAGCCCCCGGACAGGAGTAAGAATGAATCTGAGCTTTTGCTCATTTGCGAGCGGAAGCAGTGGAAACTGCTATCTTATAAAAAGCAGAGAGTCGGCAATACTCATAGATGCGGGAATCAGCGCAAAGCGGATACACGCGGCTCTCGAAGAAACAATGACGGCGCGTGAAGATGTGGAGGCAGTGTTTGTCACGCACGAACACAGCGATCATATCAAAGGGCTGAAGGTACTGACAAAACAGAATCCCGGCTGGAGGATTTTCGCCAGCGCAGGCACCTGCCGGTGTCTGGAAAATGTAGTACATAAGAGCGGAAATTTGTGCCAGGTGGAGATTGATGGCACAACGCGGGTCGGCGATATTTCGGTGAGGGCACGCAGTGTTTCTCATGATGCGGTGCAGCCGGTATGCTATTTTGTGATGGCGGGCTCTTCAAAGATTGCGGTGGTGACGGATACCGGATATCTTCCGGAAAACGTAATGGCAGAACTCGTAACATCGGATCTGATTGTTATTGAGGCAAATCACGAGGTGAATATGCTGAAAGCGGGCAATTATCCCTATCATCTGAAGCTCAGAATTCTGGGCGATAACGGCCATCTTTCAAATGAAACCGCGGGGAAAGTGCTTGCGTCTGTGATGTCACGGGACGGGCGCTGCCGGACGATACTCCTGGCGCATCTCAGCAGAGAAAATAATTTTCCCCAGTTGGCGTTGCAGACGGTGACGAATATTCTTGAGGAGAATAGTTTTTATCCGGGAAAACATATGCAGCTTGGGGTGCTCAGTCGGGAAGGACTGAGTGGATCTATTGAATTATAAAGGAAATTCCAGGAGGTCGTCAAATGATGGATAGAGAAGAACAAAACAGAGAGACATGGAATGTGGCAGGAGATGAAGGAAAAGACAACGTCCAGAATATGGAAGGAATGTCAGGAGGACAGAATAGCCTTAAGAACGAGAAAGTGGAAATTAAAAATATGAAGGAAGTCAGCGGAACGGACGAAGCTGCGGCATCGGACGGTTCTCAAAAGATTTATGATAAAAACGGTACTGTTTTGGGACAAAATTCGCAGCAACATCAGGGGGATTCGAGAACATTCGGATCAGATATTGACAATGGCAGTTCACCGGAAGGCGTAAGTGCGTCAGTGAGGTATGGATACGAAGTATCCGGTGATGTTTCCGGGCATACGGACGATCAAACGGAGACAACAGCGGATGCTACTGCTCATTCAGCGGCAGGATCTTCGGAAACAAGAACCACACCGATTGAAAAAGATGGAACTGCAGAGGTGGATTACAGTATCGCCGCGGGAACAAAAGAAAATATCAGGACATCAAGTGCATGGAGTACTGCGAAGGATTCTTCCTATTATGCTGGCAGAAATGAAGGGGTAAACCAGAGTCGCTCGGAAGCGGGTACCGGGTATAATGCTGGAAATGGAACTTATGAAAACAGCAGAATGAATGGAAATCAACCGGGTTCGGGTATGGGATATAATGTTGGAAACGGGACTTACCAATCCGACAGAGTAAACATGAGCCAGCCAGGAGGCGCAGGGTATGCAGCCGGAAATGGAACTTACGGAAACGGTGGGACGAATGGAAATCAGCCGGGAGTCGGTGCCGGGTACGCTGCTCCGACTGGAAGCTATGTAAATGGAGCAGAAGGGGATAATGCAAAAAATGTAAAGAAAAAGAGGCATTTTTCCGGCGGAAAAAAAGCCAAAAAAACGATTGCAGCTGTTGTTGCCGTTCTTCTCTGCTTTGGTGCAGGATTTGGAGGTGGCGCACTGGCATCTCATATTTGGGGTGACAGCGAATCAGGGACGGCTGCGCAGGCAAGCAATATAAGCATTGATTCGAGCGAAAGCGGAATGGATGCGGCATCTGTCATCGCAAAAAAGACGATGCCGTCAGTCGTGGGAATCAGCACGGTTTCTCAAACGTATACACCGTCCTTCTTCGGAATGCAGAGTGGGACTGAGGAAAGTTCGGGAACAGGTTTTATTGTCGATGGGGACGGATATATTTTGACGAATGCGCATGTAGTTGAAGGCAGTTCTTCTTCGATTACGGTAGATTTATACGATGGATCTGATTATTCAGGAACTGTTTTGTGGAGTGATTCGACGCTTGACCTGGCGATTGTCAAAATTGAAGCCAAAAATCTTCAGACAATCGAACTGGGTGACTCCGACAGTGTTGAAATCGGTGATTATGCTGTAGCGATTGGAAACCCGTTGGGAAGCGATTTTGAACGCAGTGTGACGCAGGGCATCATCAGTGGGCTTGATCGTACTATTACAACGTCGGACGCTAACGGCCAGAATTATAATACGATGCAGGGTTTGATCCAGACTGATGCGTCAATCAATGCCGGCAACAGCGGTGGTCCGCTGATCAACAGCAACGGCCAGGTTATCGGTATTAATACGGCAAAGGCAAGTTCAGCGGAAGGACTCGGCTTTGCGATTCCAATTAATACGGCATTGCCAATTATTGAAGAAATTAAGGAAAACGGTACGTATGAAACGGCGAGCCTTGGCATTACTGGTATAAATGCAGCGGAAGTGATTGCGTCTTATGAAACTGATTTTAAGACGGAAACAGGTATCTATGTGGCCCAGATTTTGACAGATTCTGCTGCAGCGAAGGGCGGCATGAAGGAAGGAGACATTATTACGGCGCTGGAAGGTGTGACTGTGGAAGACATGAATGACCTCAGAAAAGAGCTGATTAAATACAGACCAGGTGATAAGGTGACCATTACGGTGGAGCGCGATAAGGCTGAAGTGACGCTGGATCTGACGCTTCAGGCACAGGATGATACGAACAATTTGACGATGAAGCCTGATATACAGAATTAAGATGGTTTAAGTTTAAGGCGAAGGATATGTTCCAAACGGAGAAAGCGCAGGGATTCGAGTTATAAATCCTGCACGGCGGCGGTATCGGAAATATTTGAATTCTCTGTCAGAGAAAGATATTGAAGATGCGGTCGCCGTACTTGTATATGGGTGTGGACATGTACCAGAGAAAAAGAGAGGGAAGATAACAACAGATAACAGGAACAGGTGACAGCAAAAAAGTATAGAGAGCATTAGAGAGTTGGTATAAATGATATGAAAATAAATATTATTTGTGTCGGCAAACTGAAAGAAACATACTGGAAGGAAGCGTCGGCTGAATATATTAAGCGAATTGGACCGCACCGCAAGGTTAATATTGTGGAAGTGAAGGAGGAACGAATACCAGACAACGCATCAGAAACTGAGACGAGGAATGTGAAGAATGTAGAGGGTAAACGAATTCTCAAGGCGTTGACGCAGGGTTCATATGTGATTGCGTTGGACATGAGAGGAAAAGCTCTCTCTTCACCGCAGTTTGGCAAAAAGCTGACGGATTTAGAGATGGAAGGAAAAACTCAAATTGCAATAACAAATTGAACACGCGGTTACTTGAACATTGACATTTAAAT
>CAYTKT010000081.1:0-4440 GCA_964438605.1 uncultured Oscillospiraceae bacterium | reverse complement strand
TTCTATGGATCTTTCAATGTTCAAGTGTTCAAGTTGATTTTACAATTCGCAAATACATTTTGTATCAAAATATGAAAAATTATATTAAATTCTTTTTATGGATGATTTGCAGCAGAATGCATCCTGAGATTTTCAAGGTCTTAAAAGAAATCTTACCTTTGATACTGCCTGCAAGAATAAACTTGAGAAGATGAGCGAACCTGCGCCTCAGATCCACGCCGGCTGTCTGATAGCCGTTCGTTATACTGCGGTTGACACGATTGCGTGTGGACATCTCCCTGCGGCTGCTTTCACTTTTAACGTATTCTATTTACTGACACAATGAAATGATAAAAAATCTGGGCGAAAAAAAACCCGTAACTGTTGAAATTACGGGATATTTGGTGCTCGCAAAGAGATTCGAACTCCCGACGCACGGTTTAGGAAACCGACGCTCTATCCACTGAGCTATGCGAGCATATTTCTGACTTCAAGTATTGTATCATAATTAAGACTGCCAAACAACCAAAAAAGCGTGAACAATTCGACAGAATTTTCACGCTTTCACAACGCCCGGATAACTGATGAAAACGGCACCGGACAGATACGATTTACGCATCCGTTTCCGGCAGGGTGATGCCGTTGATGATGTCGCTGTCAAAGAAGAACAGGCCGTGAGAATCAAGTGCATTGATGCAGACGGAATCCTGAATTACCTCTGTCAGCTGAGCCGAGGAAGTAAAGACGGCCACGAGCAGGAGCAGACAGATCAGAAGGTAGACCAGGATGCTTCCTTTGACGATGCCGAACAGCATACCAAAGATTCCGTCTACCGTACCGACGGTGTCGTTTTTGCGAAAGGATGTCAGCAGCCGTTCCACAAAATGAATCACGAATTTTACGACGAATATCATAACAAAAAAAGCGATGATACTGATGAATGTGTCGGCGAGATTGTCAGCAAGAGGGCGCACAGTACGTTCGAGGACGGAATCCGCATTACTGGCAATGTAATGCGCCACCAGATCGGGGATATCCTGTGAACTTCCGCTGGACGAAGCGGCGTCAGTCATCAGGGATTTAAAATGTTTGATCATCAGATTGCTGAAACTTGTTTTCAGTTCGGTGTGCTCCGTCAGGTAGTCAGCAAGCCGCGGTGAATACAGCAGCGTCACGACCAGTGAAAAAATCCAGCCGAAAGCGCTCAAGAATGATTTTAGAAAGCCACGTTTCTCACCTACGAGAATGCAGATAATCAGAATTGCGGCAGCAGCGAAATCAATATACATGATAAAACTCCTATGTAAACTTATACTATCTCTCTTATTTTTTATATTTCCATGCAGCGTTTGCTCAGCAACTGGCATCAAATGGTGCTGGTCTTTTGTTCGTCGCCAAATATTAAAATATTACAAGGCGATTTTTCATCTTGTAAAATAAGTTCTGAAAACCGGTGCAAAAATAGTCATGAGTTTGTCTGCCTTTCCAGTTTCACTCCAAATTCGTCAAAGCCTCGCCGGCTTTCCCTCCTATTGATGGAATGAATGCACGACTAACTGATGCTTACGATTCAGTCGGAAACAGAGCGTTCCCTGTTTTTCTGCGCTCATATGCTTTTCGGAACACCGCAAGCCGGACCTCTTGTTTGGCGGACAAAGACCTGGATTCTTCCAGATACCGACGCATATCATATATCCGAGATCCCGGCGAAGGTACTGAAGCTATTTTTTAATTGCCTTGCGAATGATTTCCCCCGAACATTTTTGCGTCTGACAAAGGCAAGATAATTTCTCTCCGGATTCATTTTGAATCCAACTGGCTGGTTAACATCCATCTATTTCAGTCGGCAAAGCCAACCTTTTTTATGCATAAGGCACTTCTTTAAGAGCAAGTTGTTTCACAGGCTGGTGATTTTCTCTGCACTTCCATTATACCGTAAAATACCTGCAAATGAAGTGAACTCAATAATCAGGATAAATTTTACTGTTTAATAAACAGACCTGTGTATTTTGCGGCTCGTCTCTTTTTTGCATCTTTACAGACATATTTATTATACACGTTTCGCTCATTTTTTGCTCGGAAAAATATAATCTTTCATAAAAAGATGAAAGTCCGAAAATGAGACTTTATCTTTACTTTCCAGATCTACACGGTCTTGAATCGCTTTTGTCGCCTTTTCATATCCCGGCGCTTCTGCCGCATCCTTCCCGACGAACCACAATTCGTCGTTCCTGTCGGTGATTCTGATCTGACCAAACTCTTTGTTCTCAAAAATTTTCAGTCGATTTTCCGCACAGTTTCATACTTCTTTACCTCATTCATCCGGTATCGTCCATAAACACGTCCGGGCTAATTTTCATCGCCTTGCAAAACGCTAAAAACTCATCACCAGTCATTTTTCTTTTCCGCAAACTATCGTCGAAAATTCACCGCGATCTCATTTAACGTTCTCATCGATGCTGTCCATTTCATTCACGGCACAACTTTACCAAACTCTCGAACAACCGTGCTTCAGCCGGAACCGAAGATGAATTTTTACTGGATACCTCTCTCAGGATTAGCGTAATCGGCAATCAACTGACAATCCATTGACAATCCGTGCGGGTTTTGTTGTTTTTTTAGATGGATACTCCATGAAGCCGTTCTGCACTGACGGGGAACTCGCCTTGCTCCGCCGTCAGCCCACGGCAGATGTCGGAGCAATTGGACTTTATACGACCGGAGACAAAGAATACATTAAAAAGTAAAACCCTGACAGGCTGATTTTGGTCAATTCGGAGCATCCACACGGCGTGCCGGAGGAATATCAAGAGTACCGGTGTTTTGGGCAAGTGATCGGAAAGTTGGAACCGGAGTGGATTGTGGAAAATTAAATATGTATCAAAATATATATCAAAAATTTTCAATTCCACCCTGTACGAAAAAGGCTTCAGACAGATCAGCCGTAACTTTCCACCACCGGGATCATCGGCAAGTGCGGCCGATATTAAGCACCTTCCGAATGTCGTGCGCCTTCTGAGCGAACAGAGCGATGTTGAAAATGCAAAAAACGAAACAACCGTTTTCAACATGACAAGCACATCAAAAACGGTTGTATCTTCACCTGGTTGCGGAGGCAGGATTTGAACCTACGACCTTCGGGTTATGAGCCCGACGAGCTACCAACTGCTCCACTCCGCGATATAAAACATTCCGATAAAAAAGCCGAAACATAAAAAATCGGATGTACATTCATCCAACCTCTAAAAACATAATTCATGGTGCCGGGAACCGGGGTCGAACCGGTACGATCGATAAGGATCGCGGGATTTTAAGTCCCGTGCGTCTGCCAATTCCGCCACCCCGGCGAATTGGCTCCAAGGGTGGGGCTCGAACCCACAGCCTATCGGTTAACAGCCGAGTGCTCCACCATTGAGCTACCTTGGAATACCTTTGTGGCAGTTATTTACCGCCGACAGCAATTGAATTATATTCGATCTTTTTCATTTTGTCAAGGCTTTTTAATTCATTTCATCGAGCATTTCTAAAGCCATGAAAAAAATCTCAATTGCCAGTCTCGCTCACTGACTTATTCAGTATGCCATGCCGACACTTTTGTGTCAAGCACAATTTCAAAATAATTTCAAATAATTGAAATCAGCGGGAGTTTGATAGTTCTCTGATGAGAAAATCACTGTAACTCTTACAAATCTTTCAGACTGTCCGAAAATTCAAAAGTTAATTTCTAAGGTGGAGGACAGCGTGAATACCATGTCAAAAATGGAAAATAAAGCGGTTTCAGAAAACGATTTTGCGGTTCGTTCAGAAGCCAAAGTGGAGAGTGATGACTAACCAGAATTAGTTTTCAAACAGTCTGATTTAATTCTTTTTAATTTACAGTATTTTATTTGCAGAATAACAACATCAAAAGACTCTTTCCCATGAAATTGACATGATCAAAATCGAAACATATAGAATAAATAAATAACGTTAGAGTATTCAATTTGCAACAGAAAATCTGTATGCGGCCGACGCAAAAATAGGTGTTGGATATCGTATCTCTCTGATTATGACAACACAGTATCGAATGGAATATGAGCGCTCTTGCCTCCGTCCGTATTTTTCCACCGTTGGGCGGACTGGAGACTTTCACCCGCTAAAATGTACCCCACCGAGCACGCTAAAAAACCGTAATCTCGATACTCTCGTTATCAAGATTACGGTTTTTATTTGGTGCGGTTGATGGGACTTGAACCCATACGTCTACTGACACACGCCCCTCAAACGTGCCTGTCTGCCTATTCCAGCACAACCGCAGACAACAGTTGCATTATATTCGATATGCTGTATTTTGTCAAGTTATGAAAAGCATTTTTTCAATATTCTATAAGCCACAAGTGATAATGTCTCAATAAACCACAAGAGAAAATGTCTCCATTAAGTGGTAAACTCATCTCCTGAACAGGGAGGGGAACATGATCA
>CAYTKT010000080.1:0-4560 GCA_964438605.1 uncultured Oscillospiraceae bacterium | reverse complement strand
AGGAAGCCATTAAATTGATGGAATCCAAATCAGACGAAGAATAAACCTTTTGATTATTCTTCATACATTTTGATTTTGCCTATACCTTTTGATTTTTCCTCAGACTGGTTCAAATTGACGGCTCAGACTGGTTCAAATCACTGCGGGCAAAGTCGCTGAAAAGCAAAAAATGGACATAAAAAAAGAGCGCTTCCGGTGGTGCAAAGCCGCCGAAAGCCCTTGTTTACTGGGTTTTTCTTTGTATCAAAGACGGCGTGCAAGTAGACCTGATCGTGACAAAGAGCGTCTCACGTTTCGCGAGGAACACGGTGGACAGCCTGACGACGATACGGAAACTCAAGGAAAACGGAATTGAATACTATTTTGAAAAAGAAAACGCCGTCACCGGCAAAGTCAACGTCGGAAATGACAGCTATCTGAACCTGCGAAAAGGCAGCGACATGGATCAGGACATCATCGGGCATCTTTTCACCGGCGAGGACGGCGACTGGTATCAGGTGACGGTCATGGAGTGGAAAGGCTATGTCCACAAAGATTATGTGGAACTGACCGAAAATCCCGCTGACGACGAGACAGATATCACGGATAAGGAAATGCTGGAAATGCTGCTCTACCTGATGCAGCAGGATCAGGCGCAGAACACGCAGAGCCAGCAGTCTTCCGGCGGTCTTACTCCCGATGGGAATCTGACGCTCGTGGATGATTACAAGCAGACGAACCCGGATGGTTCCGGCAAGCAGTTCATCACGGTGACGACGAAAGACGGCAACTACTTCTATTTAGTCATTGACCGGGACGAGGACGGGGATGAGAACGTACACTTCGTGAACCTTGTAGACAAGGCCGGCCTGCTTGCCCTGATGGATGAAGACGAGGCGGCAAAATACACACAGCCAGTCCCGACGGAACCTGCGGAGACGGAAGAGACGGAATCCACAGAACTGGAGGAAAAAGAGCCGGAGGAAGAACCCCAAAAGAAATCCAATCCGCTCCCCGCATTGATTCTCCTGATCGCTCTCATGGGCGGAGGCAGATTCTTTGTCTTCACCAAGATGAAAGGCAAGCAGAAAGCGAAGGAACAGGAGAAGCCAGACTCGGATGCAGATTATGTGGAAGGCGAGGACGACACGGAGTTTGACCTTCCCGATGACATCGGCGAGATCGACAGCGCGGAGGAACCCGATGGGATCGCTGAGGCTGACGATTCCGATTTTGAGGAGGAAGACGAAAGCACCATGTTTGACGCGGAGGACAACGAGCTGGTATAAGCTGGTCACGCTGTCCGGCAGGGCGGGAAAATTCCCTGCCTTGTTACATAAAAAACTACCGATTTATCAACACAGACAGCCCAAAATGTGCTATACTTTTTTGTTACATGCGATTGTTGCACTTTGACCTGCCGATATAAGAATCTCCCATTTGAAAAGCCATGTATAAGTTGTCGTTAAGAATGCCGCAAGCATTCTTTATCGGTTTATGACCGACCTTGACCTTACCAGACCCGAATGCAGTATTTTCACAAGGAATGAAAGCTATACTATCACCAATGACGGGAACGGATTTTTGACAGAGGTAGGGTTTTTCCGGAAATTCAATGCTCCGCTTTTGGATGTTATTCTTTGTGTCGCCGGGATGAATAAGGATGATACGAGGCGGGTGGTCATTACCTTTGTTCCGGAAGTGAAGATCATGGCGATCAATTTCCCGTCTTCCAATGTGAAGCTGAACGCGGTGGAGAGAAGGCTCATGGAACGGCTGAGATAAGCGTAACAATTAGACTTATACGAGGAGAATAGAACATGAAAATCAAAGCCAATCAAGATAAAAAATTTCAGGAGTTACAAAGAGAAAACGAAAATTGAAATAGGCAACCTTACTGTATTTATTGGAAAAAACGATATAGGAAAATCAACCATTCTTGAGGCTTTGGATGTTTTTTTAATGATGGTAGCGGTATTGTAAAAGTAGATAAAACCGATTTGAACGTACATGCAGTTAAGACTGGTGATGATGAAACTGTAATATCGGTAACTTTTACAGAGTTACTAGAATCAATAATTATTGATTCAACAGCGTCAACAAGTCTTTCTGATGAATATCTGCTTAATTCGGAAGGACTTTTGGAAGTGGTGAAGAAATACAAAAATGGTGGCAAAGCTTCTGTATATATCCGAGCTATTCATCCAACAAACAAGAAGTGTTATGATCTTCTACTTAAGAAAAATTCAGAGCTAAAAAAGATTATTGCAGAACACGATATATCTTGTGAGAACCCAACCGTAAATCCGACAATGCGGAAAGCTATATGGGATAAGTTTAAAGACGATCTCGATCTTAAGGAAATTGATATAGACGCTTCTAAAGAAGATGCCAAGAGGATTTGGGATAGATTGGCATTTTATATGCCCATTTACTCTTTGTTTCAATCTGACCGTAAGAACAGTGATGGAGATAACGAGGTACAATATCCTTTGAAAGAGGTTGTGAAACAAATCATCAATGATAGTAAAATACAAAATACTTTGACGGGGGTTGCCAAAATAGTAGAATCAAAACTTAAAGAGGTTGCAGATAGGACTTTAGATAAATTTCGTGAAATGGATCCAGCTGTTGCAAACAGTTTAAATCCGGTTATTCCATCAGCTGATAAATTAAAATGGCCGGATGTATTTAAAACGGTATCAATTACTGAAGATGAGAACATACTCATCAATAAACGCGGAAGTGGTGTTAAAAGGCTCATTTTGTTGAATTTTTTCAGAGCAGAAGCAGAGAGACGTGCTGAGAATGGTAATAATACTGGAGTTGTATATGGTATTGAAGAGCCTGAAACTTCTCAGCATCCAGATAGCCAAAGGATACTGATAAATGCTCTGAAGGAGTTAGCGCAAAAACCTAATGTTCAGGTATTACTCACAACACATAGTCCCGTAATTGTAAAGAAACTAAATTTTAGTGATATTTGTTTAATTTATGAATGAAATGATGAGAAAAAGATTGTTTCAGTTTAGCCGGCTGTATTGCAATACCCATCATTAAACGAAGTAAATTATATAGCGTATGGCGAAGCAACTGCTGAATATCATGACGAACTTTACGGGGAACTAGATTACCGTGGATGGTTAAGCGATTATAAAAATGGACGACCAGAATAACGTTATATGAGAGAATACGAAGGAAAAATCATTAACGAACGGGTTGAGATATTAACTTAATATTAGGCGTCTAATTCATCATCCTGAGAACCGAAACAATATACGCTTTTCAAGAGAGGAA
The DNA here is from genome assembly GCA_964438605.1 of uncultured Oscillospiraceae bacterium. Lineage (GTDB taxonomy): Bacteria > Bacillota > Clostridia > Peptostreptococcales > Anaerovoracaceae > Alangreenwoodia. The sequence continues at coordinate 1,284 of CAYTKT010000080.1, read as the reverse complement.
TTATTTCCTCAATGGACGGGATGCTGCCGGGGCTGGTGGAGATGGTGCAGAAAAAATGCGGTATCGCGCCGGAATGCTCCGCGACTGTCAACACCGCACAGGTCACCAACAGCGCAAAGGTTTCCGACCATCACGCTATCATTCCCACCAAGACGCTGGAGGACGCGGACTTATCGGAACTGCCGCATGGGGAATTGTCAATCTTAATGCTTATTGCTACCCGTCTGATTGTTGCGGTCGCAGAGCCGTACCGCTATCAAGAAACGAATATTGAACTAGATTGTGCCGGTCATGTTTTCAAGACCAAAGGCAGGACGATACTTTCTCCCGGCTGGAAAGCCTACACGGGAAAATATGATGAAAAGGCACAGGAACCCAATGCCGACTTGCCCGTTTTGCAGGAACAGGCCGAACTGCCCCTTGCGTCCGTAGAGATCAAAGAAGGCAGGAATTCTCCTCCCAAGCATTTCACGGAGGATTTGCTGCTGTCCACGATGGAGACCTCCGGAACAGATGAGATACTGGAGGAAGCGGAAAGAAAGGGTATCGTCACTCTCGCCACCCGCGCCGGTATCATAGAAAAGCTGGTGCAGAAAGGCTTTGTGGAACGCAAAGACGACAGGAAAACAAAAATCCTTGTCCCCACTTCAAAGGACGAGATTCTTGTGACGGTCGTGCCAGAAACAGTTTCAGTCTCCCTCCCTGATGGCAGAATGGGAGGAAAAACTGATGGAAATCGAAAGAGATGACTACAAGCCGGATCAATTCATGAATGAGATAACCGGCATGGTCAGCGATTTAGTCAAGAATACGGAACGGGTGCAGGGCGCAGACACTCTCCTGCCTCCAAAAGGAACGGTTATCGGGCACTGCCCCGCCTGCAGCGTGGATGTGTTGGAGAGACAGAAAGGGTATTTCTGTTCCAATAAGGAGTGCCATTTTGCACTCTGGAAAGAGAACCGCTACTTTGACAGCATTGGGAAAAAACTGACTTCCTCCATTGCCGAGAAACTGCTCACGGACGGCAAGGTAAAGCTGAAGGGCTGTAAATCCGCAAAGACCGGTAAAAGCTTTGACGCCACGTTAATTCTTTCTACCAGTGAAGACGGGAAAGCTCAGTTTTCGATGGAGTTTGAGAAGAAAAATGGAACAAAGGGAAGCACGGGCAAAAACGGCAGGAAAGGGAAATAATCCGGAGGGGAAAACAGAATGAGCGGGAATAACTTTCAGGAGGCGGCGTATCAGGTCAACGATGCGTCGCTTCTTCATTTGAGGGAGACAGAG
>CAYTKT010000079.1:0-4672 GCA_964438605.1 uncultured Oscillospiraceae bacterium | reverse complement strand
ATTGCCTGGTACAAAGAACTGAAATCGCGCGTCTTGATCTGCTCGTCAAACCACTCACTGATTTTATCTTCGTAAATCGTCAAAACTTCGTCGTTTGGAATCGTCAAAACCAGATACCTTTTTCGTTCTTCAAATTCTTCCGACACTTTCTTTAAATATCCGGTAAAGAACAGGAAATTCCACAGATTGTCTTGATTGCTTTGAATGTCTTCATAAGTAATATCCTCATGAATTGGTTTGCGGATCGTTCCACCAGCCATTAAGATTTCCAGTTCTGCCCGTGCCGTATTATCCGCTTTGCGAATCAGGTCGCGTACAATCTCATTGGAACTCGTGTTTGCCCAGTAAGGTCTGCCAAAGGCGTTTTTATTTGCTCGCAAGTCTGTCATGAAGTTGACAACGCTCCAGGGATTGTACACTTCGGAATTTCCAAACAGATAGCCGTCGTACCACCTGCGGATGTCGTCCATGCGTTCCTCCACACCGTAATACGCAGCCATCGCCTCTACTTCCTTCGGCATGAAGCCAAAATATTCTCCATACGTTTCGTCAAGAATGGAAACGATACGCAGATTGTTTAATCCGGTAAAGATACTCTCCTTGCTGATGCGCAGACAACCGGTAATCACAGCGAACTGTAGATTCGGATTGGTCTTCAGCGCCGATTCAAACAGGGAACGGATGAAAGAGATCATCTTGTCATAAAAACCCTGGAAGTATGAGTTCTCCAACGGTACATCGTATTCGTCGATCAGGATCACTGCCTTTTTCTTATAAACCTCGTACAGACATTGAGATAGAAATGCCAAAGCCGTGTAATAGTCACTCAATTCTCCTTTCCTGGAACGAATATTCATGAATTTTATTTTATCTGCTTCATTTTTCAACGCAGGATAGACAACATCCTCATGTCGTGCATATTCAGCGGCGATTGTCTCACGCAGACGATCCATCGCCAGTTCAAATGTATCCTGCTTGGCCGATTTCAATGTCAATGAAATCACCGGATACTGCTGCATCTGGTCCGTGTATTTTTCCCCGGCATCCATGATTTTCAGCCCGTCAAACAGAGCATGGTTCTCTGCGTTTTTCGCTTCCTCCCCCGTATCCTCAAAGAAATATTTCAGCATACTCATGTTCAGCGTCTTTCCAAATCGTCTGGGGCGCGTGAAAAGCGTGACAGCCGCTTTGGAATCGAGTAAGCTTTTTATCAGCAGTGTTTTATCAACATAATAACACTCATCCTCAATGATTCGTTTAAAATCCTCCGTGCCAATCGGCAGCGGCTTATATTCTTTCGCCATAACAAGTCTCCTTTTCACATCCTCGTATTTACCGTTACGCCGGTTTACGCTGCCGACCTGATTTTATCCCATAGTTTTTTCTTCTACCATAAGATTTGTGATGGTCAGATACCTGACAGCCAGTTAGAACGAACCGTTTCCTCGTCCTCTTTCCGTTCCGATTTTAGCTTTATTATATCCGTTTTTCCGGTCCGTGTCATCGCTGTGCAACAAAAAAGGAAAAGCATAACTTTCTCATGCTTTCCATTCTGCGCATATTATGCTATATTTCCACCGCGCAGCACAGCCGCACTGCGCCGAAGTCCCGCCAAATCCACCGCACATCATACTACATCGTGCCGCGTCTTTCCAGACCAGTCCATCAAACTTTTCCGAGCAGAAATGTCCTGAACGGAAATCTTCTGGAAAACGGTACATAGTAATAAATCGAATCATTTGTATCAAGTAGTTTTTGAAAAATATTTGTAATTATAACAAGTTATATTGATAGTTTTGATGAAATTATTATAATTCAATTTAAATTACCATATAATTACAATCTTTTTATGAATCTTTCTAAAAAATACAAAAAGAACGAGGAATCCGCTGTCCATCGTCCTTTTCGTATCTCTTTAGATCTATTACTGAAAAGCTTATTTGCCGTAATTCCTCACAACGGCTGCAATCTGCGCACGCGTGGCGCTGCCTTTTGCCGTCAGAGTTCCGCCCACACCCGACAACAGGCCTTTTTCCTGTGCCCATGCCACAGCGTTCCCGGCAAAATCGGAAACCTCGCCGTAAGCTTCTGAATTTCCTGCAAAAGCCGGACTTCCTGACTGTCGCCACAAAATAGTAATCATCTGCTCCAAAGTAATGACGCCCTCCGGATCAAACTGACCGCCACCGATGCCGTTAACATATCCGTTTAATGATGCCCAGCCCACAGCGCTGCCATACCAGCTCTCGGTATTCACGTCGCCAAACGACGGAACCTGCGCACCTGCAGGAATCGCCGGACTTCCGGCCATACGGTAAAGCACCGTGGCAAACATGGAACGCGTCATCGTACCCTGCGGCGAAAATTTTCCGTTCCCTGTGCCGTTGAACCATCCTGCGCCGACGACATAGTTTACGGCATCGTAATACCAGTCGTCCGAGTTCACGTCAGTAAACGTGCTTTGCGCGGGAGCGGGGCTTGACGGCTGCGAAGGTGGGAGCGATGCGGTTTTGTTCTGCCATGTCAAAACAGGGTATCCGTTATTTATGGGATATGTATCTGCCGTAAAAGCAGTTCCCAGTTTCGCCGGAAAATCATCCGCCTTCATCTGAGCTTCCGTCAGTTCCGTCACCGTGCCGTTATTATTTCCATAGTACCCACCGCCTGCCGCGCTGCCTGCAAGGTAATAGCAGTTATCCACGTCAATGCCGCCGCTGTTGTTTGTGCCGATGGCCATAGCATAGTTTGAGCTCGTCGCTGTAATCGTTCCCACGTTGTAACAGTTTTCAATTTTGACTTCATTGCTGCCGGATATGCCGCCTGTCGGACACGCGTAAGTCGTCGTAACGCTGCCGGCATTGTAACAGTTCCTGATGATGTCGCTGTTCCAGCCGGCTCCCACAATTCCGCCGCAGCCTTTGGCGTCACTGTTGCTGACAGACGCGAAATTCGCACAGTTTTCGATCACAGCTCCGCCGCTCGTTTTCCCGATTTTTCCCACGATGCCTCCGACGCTGCGGTTGCTCCTGACAGCGCCGGTTACCGCCAGATTGGAAACGGTCGGTGTCACCGGACGTATTGACGTACTGTCATCATCATGAACGCCCAGCCTGCCGATCAGCCCGACAGACTGGCCGTCGCCGTAATTTCCGGTCGTACACTGACGTTCGCAGTAAATATTGGAAACCGTATGGCCCTGTCCATTCAGACTGCCGCAAAACGATGCGCTAATTTTCGTCGACGAATCATTTTTCGTCATCAGATACTGGCCGCCGATCGGCATATAATTCGGGCCGCTCCAAAGCCCGGAAGCACTTTTTTTCGCGCCCATATCGAGATCATTCGTCAGATAAACCGTTCTGCCGCTGAAATTGTCGCCGCCGTAATGGTAATCCGCAGTCGAAAGGTTATTGCTGTTACCCTCATCTTTATCGTCACTGCCCGATGCCCGATTATCTACGATGCACGACGCATCGCCAATGATATTCGTAATTCCTTCGTTATAGATGCCATTGACGATGGCTGCGAGCCCCATCAACTGTTCTGGCGTCGAAATATAGAACTCTGTATCCGTCTTATGATACCAGCTGACGTCAATCGTCGTTCCGTCCCATGCGCCCGGCGTGTTCCCCTGCCTGCCGCCGGATCCATCCTGAGCTGCATATACATTAGATACCGGCAGCACTGTCAGTACCGATAAACTCAGGAACAGCGCCACAGCCACAGCTGTGCTTTTTTTACAATCCGCTTTAATTCAAATCGTTTCATATGATTCCTCCCGTATTCCATTTCTTTTTTCGTATCTCACTTTTATTTGAAATAACTCAATCTATTACATATATTTTATAGTTAATCAAATTATATGTCAATATATCATTGCATTTCAATTTATATTAATAAACAAATGAATTATAATAATTTTACAAACTATTTTATACTAAATCATTCATAATATTTATGATGTATTTTGTTTTTCTAACATTTCGACAACCGCCCCGTTTAAACCCAACACAAAAATTTTTTAAGGGAAAATTTATGGGCAATCTGATTTGCTTTCCAGTCGTCGAAGAAGTGATGCATCGGCAGCTACGCCTATGTAGACTCACCCCACAGATGAATATAGGTTAATACTATAAATTTTAGGTTCACCAGCACCGCAGGGCTTTAACCATTTTAGCATAACTTGTGCAGACACTATCTGAAGCTGTTGCGGTCAGAATATCGGGTCTGGAATTGATATTTTGACCGTAGATACATATTGGTTGTACATTACAGCTATTATATACAAAAACATGTGTAAATGATTTTCTCTGTTTTTCAACCGTTGAGAATCCCGAAATTTCAATGATATTCAATTTGGAAATTGCCCGAAAACCACAAAAAAAGAAAGCAATTAGTAACACACTTTTGACTAATTTTTAAATAGGCGGCATTTTTAAATACACCCATGACACCCGCGTCGAACACTGTAATTTCAAAAAAAATGCAGGATTCCGTTCACTTCTCGATCGAGTAGGAGGCGGTGATTAGCCGCCGTCCTCTCACACCACCGTGCGTACCGTTCGGTACACGGCGGTTTCAACAGTTGACGTGTACGGACTGATACGCGATGGCTAGGTCATAAAAGCCTGAGCGTATCAGTCTTTCTTTTGTGAGGGCGGTCTTTACCGCC
>CAYTKT010000078.1:0-4743 GCA_964438605.1 uncultured Oscillospiraceae bacterium | reverse complement strand
ATATGATTTGGAGAAATCTCATTTTAACTTGAGCTATTTTTATGCTAATACCAAAGCAGCAAATTCTTCAACCATTCCCGCCATCATCCTATGTGATATCATCTTGTATTCTGTCATTTTCTTGTTCCTCCTGGTATCGATGTATCAAATGCTTTCCATTATTTTACCTTATAAAGAACAAGATATTCTTTTTTCCCGTCAGTTTCCACCAATCTTCTGACAAAATATTGCTTCCCGCAGTTTCCTATACTTTTATAGCGGACACTCACTATAAATAAAAAACACTGTCAGACCGAATTTATGCGACTTGCGGCATCATTTTACGATATGTTTTGATATTTCAAAAAACAAAAAAACCCGGATTTCCTCATTGGAAATCTGAGTTTTTCTAAAAATTCCATAATCATTTTCCTGTGAAACTGCCACATAAAATTGCCAGACAGAAGACACCCTCTCTGCCGCTGTCTGCCGTACAGAATCCAACCGCTGCTTTCCTGTTCATGCAGGCATACATCAATCCTGCTTTTGTTGATATTTTCCCTTTTATCTCAATAATTTACATCAATCGCTCCACAGCCTGCTGTCCTATCCACACGCCTGCAATGCAGAGTACCAGACTTGCTGCAATATATCCCGCCGCCGTCGCAAAATTATGATTTTCCAGCAGTGTCAGTGTTTCCAGTGAAAAAGTAGAAAACGTGGTAAATCCGCCGCAAAACCCCGTTTTCAAAAACAGCATCATCTCCGGCGTCATACTTGTCCATCGTTCCGCCAGTGCAGTCACAACTCCGATCATCACCGCGCCCGCCAGATTCGTCACAAACGTCATTAGTGGAAAATCGCTGCCGATTCTCACGAGACCGAGCAGATACCGGCATATCGCTCCTGCCGCTCCACCAGCTCCAACTACAAGACATTCAATAAGCATATCTTTAATCTCCTTCTATAATGAAATAATAAAACCCTGTCACAGCTATCCGCGATAAAATCCGTCTGCAGAGGAATTACCGTGTCAGCCGCCTTACGACTCCCTTACGATTTTCTGAAAAATGGTCTGTTTCCACCTATTTCAACGATAAATATAGTAAAATAACATCGAATCGTATAAAGTTCAAGTAAAAAATATCAAAAAAGTGTTTCATCCGCCATAAATTTAAATATATCACAGATTACAGTAACACCCTGGACTGATTTTCAGATATGGAATATCTTTAAATGATATCCAGTCATTTATCGGGCAATTCTCACGATGTTCTGTATCCAGGAACTTTATGCGGCAACTGCTGCCGGGATCGGAGAAAAAACATGAATTACAAAAACGATAATCAAAACAGACGTTCTACCGCCGTCCGAAACAGACGTAAGTCCTCGCGTCTTCGCCGGCTTCTGAAAATCCTTATCTTTTTACTGCTCTTGCTGCTGGCATTCTACGCCTGCACATCGCTTGGTATCCTGGGCAGCAGTCCGAACTACCTGAAAACAGTCGATGTCCCTGAATGGGTCGATGAACAGTTCATCCGCGTTGACGGCGCATCGCGCCGCGGAATTGACCTGAAGAAATTTTCCGGCGTCGTCATTCACTATGTCGGAAATCCGGGCAGTACCGCTCAGCAAAACCGCGATTATTTCAACTCTCCGGAGTCAAATGTCAGTTCTCATTTCATTGTAGGCTTAGATGGTGAAATCATTCAATGTGTGCCGCTGTGGGAAATCTCCTCAGCCAGCAACAACAAAAACTCCGATACGATTTCCATAGAAGTCTGCCATCCTGACAAATCAGGAAAATTCACGGATGCATCCTATCATTCTCTCGTCCGGCTGACGGCCTGGCTCTGCAAAACAGGCCACCTGAATACCGGCGACGTCATCCGCCATTACGACATAACAGGCAAACTCTGCCCGATCTACTATGTCAAACACCCGGATGCCTGGAAAAAACTGAAAACTGATATCGCGGCTGCGATGTAAAAATATTCGTGCCGTCCCTCTCAGGCGGTACCTTTATTTACAGTTTAAACTATTTTAATGATTATCGTTTCAAACATCACACGTTATTTCTCCATATTTTTAACCGCTTTTTCCCGTGTCCTCAAGTATCTTTCTCTTTTTATCATTTATCATTCAAATATGTTTTAATTGGCTACGACTTGTATTCAAGAATATCGCCTTCCATGGACAGCACGGCCACATCAAGCGGAATCGTCTTTCCGCTCTGCTTCAGTGCCGTTTGCACAGCATATTCTATCCCGCCGCAGCATGGCACTTCCATGCGGGTCAGTGTAATACTCCGAATATCATTTCTGCCAAAAATCTCCGCCAGTTTTTCAGAATAATCCGTCATATCCAGTTTCGGACACCCCATCAGCGTGACACGGCCTTTAATAAAATCTTCATGGAAGTTTCCATATGCATACGCGCTGCAATCGGCTGCAATCAGCAAATCAGCACCTTCAAAATAGCCGGCCGCAACTGGCGCCAGCTGAATCTGAACCGGCCAGTTGGAAAGACGGCTCAACACATTTCGCACGCTTACGCCGCTGTTTTCATCAGCATTTACATCACTGTCCGCTCTCGACGCTTCATTCCTGCCGGTATGCGCCTTCACTGCTTCTTCATCGTAAGCGGCAGCTTCGCGCGAAATAATCCTGATTGCGTCCGCAGGACAGATCGGCAGACAGTCCCCCAGACCATCACAATAATCGTCACGAATCAATCTCGCTCTGCCTTCTTCCATGATAATCGCGCCCTCGTGGCACGCATCCGCACATAATCCGCAGCCTGTGCACTTTTCTCTATTGATTTCAAAAATTTTCCGAATCATAACTTCCTCCCGCTTATTCGATGACATTCTTTCTTCCCGATTATTATATCAGTCCGTCGCACTCAGGACAGCTTTTTTATTTCACCGTAGTGCTTCGCTATCATTTTTTCCTTTGAATTTCAAAAGATCGTCGCGACTTCGGCACGGGAAGCGTTTCCGACAGAGGAAAGGGTACTCGTACTGGCGTCGTTGATGAGTCCGGCTGCGTTTGTCCACTGCATGGCCGGCCGCGTAAGGGCTTACGGCAGCGGTATCCACTTAATAGGTTGCGAAAAACTGTCACTACCGTGCGCCACATAATTCGGCAGGCCGATAGTGAATGTTTTCAAATTCAGGCCGATAGTGAATGTTTTCAAATTCAGGCCGATCGACCATTCCCACGTGACATTGCAAGCCCGTTTTGGAATTGTAATGTTTATGTTTTCGATTCATTGTTTTCCGCGCATGTCGTACTTGATTTTAAAGACATTTTCCTGACTGACAGCTGTTGTCATTTGGGATGACCAGTATAAGGTTTCTGGGCTTTGAAATCCGTGTCGGTGATCCTACATCAATCAAGTCAACGTAACTGTCGTCCCCGCCGCAAACATCATCGTCGGCGTCAGCGTCAGCACCATGCATACGCGCAGCAGCACGGAATAAAAATCGCTTCTTCCTTTTTCTTCCTCCTTTGCGATGTTTCCCGCGCGGTCCTCCGAGACGGTCGATTCCGTTCCAGGCCGTGTGGGGAAAAATAAAAAGGATGCGCGAAGGGCTATCCCATCCGAGAAAACACGTATTCTTTGCTGAAGTATCGAAAAACGCCCGAAAGAAATAAAGCCGTGCAAGAAATTCAGTCACATAAAAACGCACGCCATCCGGCGTACTAAAAAAAGAAAGTGCATAAATCACTATCAATGATTTACACACTTTATACTACTTTTTCGCTTATTCTGCGTCATCCACGTCGATCTTTACCTTTTCCATCTTCACCCGACATTGCTTGCGGAAAAATCCGATGCCTACGTGCCAGCATTCTTCATATCCTTCTTCCGCCAACGGGGCGTCGTAACCGAATGCCGCAATCTGCTCTAAAGCCTTCTCCGCCGTCTGCTCCATCTGCCGTGCTTTTTCCGCTTTTTTCAGTTCGATGACTGCTGCCGGACTGACGGCATCCAGATTATAGATACAGATGTCATACCGCCCGTTTCCAGCTTCCCGGTTTGATTTTGTCAGATAACTTCCGCCTAAGTTTTGAAATACGCCCATCAAGAACCCGTGATAAAACGCTTCCGCACTGTCCATATAACTGATCGTCTGCTTCAACAGCATCGTCAGCTCCTTTTGCAGCGTTTCCGCGTCGCCTGTCAGCATTGCCTGATACAAAGAACTGAAATCGCGCGTCTTGATCTGCTCGTCAAACCATTCACTGATTTTATCTTCGTAAATCGTCAAAACTTCGTCGTTTGGAATCGTCAAAACCAGATACCTTTTTCGTTCTTCAAATTCTTCCGACACTTTCTTTAAATATCCGGTAAAGAACAGGAAATTCCACAGATTGTCCTGATTGCTTTGAATGTCTTCGTAAGTAATATCCTCATGAACCGGTTTGCGGATCGTTCCGCCAGCCATTAAGGTTTCCAATTCCTCCCGTGCAGTTCCGTCCGCCTTACGAATCAGGTCACGCACGATGTCATTCGAACTCGTGTTTGCCCAGTAAGGTCTGCCAAAGGCATTTTTATTTGCGCGCAGGGCTTTCATAAAGTTGACGACGCTCCAGGGATTATACACTTCGGAAATGCCAAACAAATAGCCGTCGTACCACCTGCGGATGTCATCCATGCGCTCCTCCACACCGTAATATGCAGCCATCGCCTCTACCTCTTTAGGGGTGAAACCGAAATGTTCGCCATACGTTTCATTGAGAATCGAAACAATCTCCA
>CAYTKT010000077.1:0-4776 GCA_964438605.1 uncultured Oscillospiraceae bacterium | reverse complement strand
ACATATGATTTGGAGAAATCTCATTTTAACTTGAGCTATTTTTATGCTAATACCAGAACAATGTAACCATGCAATCACATGTATGCTTCAGGGGATACCCGACAGAGGGAAAAGCGAAACGGAAAGGAGCAGGTACTGCACCACCTGAGGCGGGTCCATAAAAACGGAAAGAAAGCACACAAAGCAATGTCCGAACTGGTCTGAAAAGTTTGATGAACTGGTCTGGAAAGACATGATACGATGTGGTGTGATGTGCAGCGGATCTGCCGGGACTTCGGCGCAGCACGGTTGTGCAAAAGGGAAAGCATGAGAGAGTTGTGCTTTCCCTTTTTTGTTGCGCAGCGATGACACGGGCCGGGAAAACGGATATAATAAAGTTAAACTAAAAATGGGGAGAAACAACGTAGGCCCAAACGTGCCAAAGCAGCTGCGGAATCAGGCCGGATGTGGAACATGATGCGTTGGAGGCGTATGGGCTGGGGCAGCAACGGATTCGATGCCAGATGTGTATGGAACAGAGACGGCAGTGGAAAAGATTCCGGAGGCGTGCGGACTGGAAATAGCTGGATATGGGAAGGAGTTTTTTTATGGCGAAGGAATACCGACCGCTGCCGATTGGCACGGAAGATTTCAAAAAAATAATTCAAAACAATGCGTATTACGTTGATAAAACGCTGTTGGTAAAAGAACTGCTCGATAGTAAAAGTGACGTCACGCTGTTTACCAGACCGCGGCGATTTGGAAAAACTTTGAACATGAGTATGCTGAAATATTTCTTTGAGGACACGGGGGAGGAAGCGAAAAACGCGGAGAATCACGCCCTGTTTGACGGACTAAAGATTATGGATGCTGGGGAGAAATACACAAGCCAGATGCAGCAGTATCCGGTGATCTCGCTGACGCTGAAATCGGCCAAGCAGGATACATTTGAACTGGCGATGGGGCGTTTGCGCGAAGCGATCGCTTATGAATATGAACGACATGAGGACATCGTATATCCAGCACTGAAAAATGAAGACGATAAGAAGAAATTTATGGATATTCGTTCAAGAAAAGGATATCCAGGCGATTATTACACGGCGCTCGCTTTTCTCTCCAAATGTTTGAACGAGGTATATGGAAAAAAAGTGATTCTTTTGATCGACGAATACGATGTGCCACTGGAGAATTCATACTTCCAGGGTTTTTATGACAAGATGATTTCCTTTATTCGCTCCCTGTTTGAATCAGCACTGAAGACCAATCCGAATCTACAGTTTGCGGTGATCACCGGCTGTCTGCGCATCAGTAAAGAAAGCATCTTTACGGGCTTAAATAATCTCGATGTCATTTCCATTCTTAATAAAGCTTATGGAGAATACTTCGGCCTCACGCCGAAAGAAGTGGAAGCGATGGCCGCGTATTATGACGCAGAGGAACGCATGGACGACATCCGCAGATGGTACGATGGCTATTTGTTTGGAAATTCCGAAGTGTACAATCCCTGGAGCGTCGTCAACTTTATGAAAGCCCTGCACGCAAATAAAAGCGCCTTTGGCAGACCTTACTGGGCGAACACGAGTTCCAACGAGGTTGTACGCGACTTGATTCGCGGAGCGGACAATACGGCACGGGAGGAGTTGGAAACCTTAATCGCCGGCGGAACAATCCGCAAGCCGGTTCATGAAGATATCACTTACGAAGATATTCAGAGCAGTCAAGACAACCTGTGGAATTTTCTGTTCTTTACCGGATATTTGAAAAAGATATCGGAAGAATTTGAGAAACGGAAGATTTATTTGATTTTGACAATACCGAACGAGGAAGTTCTAACCATTTACGAGGAAAAAATCAGTGAGTGGTTTGACGAAACGATCAAGACACGGGATCTCAGAGCACTATACCATGCGCTATTTGACGGAGATGTGCAGGTATTTCAGGAGCAACTGGCAGAATTGCTGCGTTCGTCGGTCAACTATATGGACAGCGCCGAAGCGTTTTATCACGGGTTTTTGATGGGCGTATTTCAAAACCTGGGCGGAAGTTATCTGCTCAAATCGAACCGGGAAGCCGGAAACGGACGGTATGACATCTGTATCTATAATCTGGATGCCGTCAGTCCGGCAGCAGTCATCGAACTGAAAAAGGCGGAAAAAGCACGGCAAATGGAGCAGGCAGCGGAGAAGGCTTTAGAGCAGATTGCGGCGTTCGGTTACGATGCTCCGTTGGCGGAAGAAGGATATGAAGAATGCTGGCACGTAGGCATTGGATTTTTCCGCAAGCAGTGCCAGGTAAAGATGGAAAAAGTACGGATTGATGCAGAAAGTATAGAATAGGTGAGCGAACAGCAATAAATGAAATTGCTTCAAAGTTTGCGTAAACAAAAAACTGATATAAGACATATGATAGTACCATTGAGTCTTTACGTCATCAATCCAGAAGACCTCATTATCCTAACAGCATACCGATGAGGAGATCAGGCTGACCAAAGAATAGGCGCAGACGCAATCCGAATAATAGCCTTATTGTATTCTGGGTGAAGCTTCGCCAAAGAGAATATCTCCGTTCCATTCCCGATCTTTCCCGTGTACTTCTTCGTATGAAACTTACTCCGGTAAAACCGCCTAACCCCAAGGATATCCCCAAATCTTACGAGCAAATGCTTTCCCTCGGCCAATGCGTCCAAATAGGCAGGAAACAGGTTCCTTCTTCCTGCATTGCAGGTCCACCAGAGGGAACTAAGTTGTATGCAATACGCAGCGATGGATGAATTCTCACACTTTCGCTACCTGGAAACCTTGGAAGAAACATCGACTTATTTTTCCACTGTATCACTGTATTTTGAAGCATATGTTAAACGCGTTCCCTTTCAAAGTCGAATGTGTTCAAACAGATAACGGCTTGGAATCCACAAAACGATTTGGCAAGTATGGGAAAGAGGAGAATCTTACTATGTTTGAAAAGAGGCTCGGTTCACTAAATATCAGGCACAAGAAGATCAGACCATACACACAAGACATCATGGCAAAATGGAACCGTTCTCATCGAAAGGGTAACGAATAAAAGGGTAACGAATATTTCTATGCTACACATCAATTCTATTCCTTCGATGATTAAAAAAACACCTTCGCGTACACAGGTAGCGCTACAATGATTTCCCTATGCGTCCTTTAGGATGAGTTTCTCCTAAGGAAACACTATTTCATTTTCATCTTCTAAAAGATATGTTTGACAAACCTACAAATTTTTTCCAAAAAATGCGGCTGAATTTCGTCGAAATATGTAATTATTTATGGAAATTTCTAGTACATTTTAGCTTGGCGGGTAACTTTTTGGGTGGTAATATGGTGAAGTCAGTCGGAAGAAACCGGGAATTGGATTATCGGCAGATATTGAAGACGAGGTTGACGGGATTGTAAATTTAGTGCTGGAGATGAGCAAAACATACATTTCGTAAAACTGAATAAGAATATATCGTCTGTTTTTTAGTACCGTGAACTATATGTTGATTATTCTTGTAAACAAATCGGAGTTTTGCTCATTCCGGTTGATGCGAAATTGGAGTTGAACGGGATGCGCGTCATTGTGGCCGAGGATAGCGATATGAACCGCGAGTTACTGATGGAATTTCTCGAAGAAGAAGGTGTCGTCTGCGATGCGGCGGAAAACGGACGGATGGCTCTTGAGTTGTTTGAGGAAACGCCGCCGAATACATATGATGCGATTTTGATGGATGTCAGGATGCCTGTGATGGATGGATTTGAGTCGACGCGCAGTATTCGCGGGTCGGGCAGGCCGGATGCGGATGAGATTCCGATTATCGCCATGTCGGCTTATGTCTTCACCGAGGACGTGGAGCGCGGGCGGTCGGTGGGAATGAGCCTGTACACGACGAAACCTTTAAATTTGAAAGAATTGTGCAAATTGCTCAATGGAATTTACAGAAAATCTGCGAGTTTTTAATGCAATTTTCGACAATTATGCAACTGCATAAATTTATTAAAAAAATTCATAAAAAATCATTTAATTATATTATAAATTATGTTACAATATATACAACGTAAAGGATGGGGACGGATCAGCCATCTTAAAAACGGAAGTAAGGATATTGTAAATTTGATGTTTATGATTGATTAAATGAAAGGAGGCGCGATACATGCAAGGTAATGCAGGCGACATGAAGTATCTGGCCGTGTTTTATGAAATGATGAGGAAGTATCAGGAATCCTGTAAAGAGCGTCTTGGTGAGTACAGTTTTACGCCAAATGAAACGGCGATGATGATTTATATGCTGGAACATCCCGACGTTGATACGGCAAAAGAAATCGCTGTTGATCTGGGTATCTCCCAGTCGCTGATCTGCAGATCTGTAGATTCACTGACGAAGAAAGGTTTTCTGACAACGGAAAAGGACAAGAGGGACAGGAGAGTCAATCATCTGACGCTTAATATCGAAGATAAGGAACTGGAATCGACACTTAATTCGATGAAGGGCAATTTCCTGGATAAGATGACATCTGGGATTTCGGAGAATGATCTGGCAGTTTTCCAGGATGTGGTAGATAAAATGGCAGACAATATTGGAATTCGCAGCAAAAAGAATTACTGATTTGAAAGATTTGCTTCTGCTGTGAATACAAAAATCCTGATATAGAGGGCACTGAAAAACTCCCGCAAAAAACGGGAGTTTTTCAGTGCCTTCTTATTCCAAGGTTTTTAGCCTTTATTTATGCTCATTTGTTGCTTATTTGTCGCTTAAATCTGCGAAAAGATACGAAACGATACCAGGCGATCACG
>CAYTKT010000076.1:0-5181 GCA_964438605.1 uncultured Oscillospiraceae bacterium | reverse complement strand
TCTCGGCAACCGGAAAACCACACTTTGAAGTAGATGTCAAGAAAAAACTCCACAACAACTTGACACCATCGGGCTTTTAAAAGGGGTTGACAAAATGGAAATCCTGGACTTGGTGAGTGGAATCATGTGCAGAGAACTCGTCTTTGCAGACGATGAAACGGTCGTTTCCAATGGTCAGGAGATGACATCCTTTTTTATCGTAGAACGCGGAACGGTGATTATCCCGATCGGCGTCGGCGAGGAGATGATTACGCCGATGCAGGATAACAGGAGCAACAGTGTCCTGGGAATTGATATTATGATGACGGAAGCACAGACCAGTTATTTTACGGCTGTGGCGCGAGGCAAGGTTGTTATGATGGCTTACGATGATAATATGATTCTTGGCAGTGGTTCTCTGCCGGACAAAGTCAGGATGAAACTGCTGAAAAATATTTCAAATCTTTTAGCGGATGAAAACATTCGCAGAATGAAAAAAATCGAAATGCTGCAGCGAAAAAATCTGCGTGGAAGAATTCTTGATTATCTGATCCAGGCGGAGAAGCGTGCAGGCGGATCGCCGTTTGAAATGCCGGATAATCACGGTGAGATGGCGCGGCATCTTGGAATGAATCGTTCCGTATTTTCAAATGAACTTAATATATTAAAGCGGAATGGTTTCATTGATTTTAAAAAAAATACATTTTCGATTTGCGGAGACAGAAGGACGATAAAAGCGATGATCAAAACGACGGGCACGGCGCAAAAGTCTGCAAAGAAGGCTGAGTCTGTCTGCGGCGGAGACAAAAACAAAGCGGCACATGCTGTGGTGGTGGAGGAAACGATTTCTGGAGGAGACGTATGAAAAAATTGGAACGGATAACGTGTTTTATGCCAACTGCGGACCGCTTGAAAAATCGGAGCTCTGCAAGTTTCAAACGGATGGCGGATTGTTTCAAAGGTGTGAAGCCGGTGGAATTTAAACGATCAGTAGCCGGCGGGAAAGGCGCAGGACACTTCGGATCATGGCGAAGGCGCAGGACATTCAGCATGATAATGGTTTTCCTGCTTTTCACTTTTTCCGTTTTGGGGATGGCAGGCTGCGGTTCGCCCGAAGTGACAAAAGAAGCATTGTCGGCCGATGACGACACACAGATCGTTCTTCACGGCCTGTCAGGCGAGGATATTTCTGTTTCGGTAGCAGAATTGAAAGAACTGGACAGCGTGACGAAAAAGGCCGAAGCGACGCGCTCAAACGGAGAACATCTTTCTGTCAAGGCAACGGGGCCGCTGTTGCAGACGCTTGTCGCAAAATATGGAGCAGATCTGGAGGATTACAGTACGGTCCGTTTTCATGCCGGAGACGGATATTCCATCGCGATGCCTTCAAATATCATACAAAACGACGATATTATTCTGTCCTATTATGATAACGGCGTACCGCATACCGCAGAAAACGGGCCGGTTCGTGTTGTTGTGCCGGGAGAACGTGCCATGTACTGGGTCAGAATGTTGACGCAGATCGATTTTGAAACAGAAGCATCCGCCCAGACGCCGGAGCATCTCGTATTTTTGGACGCCGCGCTGCCTCAGCTTGAAGTGCAGAACGTAGAGCGGGCAGACTCGCAGTTTGACGCCGTGACAGCGACATTTATCATGTTGGTAACGTGACCTGCACGAAAAACAGTGGGGGTGAAGTGGAGGTCGAAAAAGAAAATGAAACCACCTATACCTTCACCATGCCAGACGGCATTGTCACTGTGAACGCCACGTTTTTGGGGAATCCGCATACGTTGATTCTGCCTGACAATCCGAACGGAGGAACCGTTACGGTCGACGAGAGTGCTTGGGATACGTCAAAAAGCGATGATCAGAAAAATGTGTTGGCAGGACAGAAAGTTCTTCTTACGGTGACACCGGATGGCGGGTATAAACTTTCCAATCTGACATACACCGCAGGGAGTACTGCGGTCGAAATTACGAAAGATGGGGATGTCTCTGAAACGGGCGAAGGCATGTATTCTTTCTCCATGCCGAATGCCAATACTAAGGTGACCGTGACGTTTGAGGAGCTTGAAGATAAGACGGTTACTATCAATGTCATTGGCGAGAATGGTGAAAACAGCAAAACCGGCGGAACCGTGACGATGACAGGCTCGAATAACCAGGCTAAGCTTGGAGAACTTGTGACGTTAACGGCAGAACCTGACGCCGGATATGTTCTGGAAAGCCTGGACGTAAAAGCAGGAGAAACGACGATCGAATGGCAAACGGACGGAAACGTGGTGGTGTGATTTCCGGCTGCGTCAATTACGCGACTGTGACCGGTACAGATGCAAAAGGAACCGGCGGCATCGTCGGCGCCGGCTGGAATAAAGGAAAGATCCACAACTGCTATAACGTAGGTACCATTACCGGCAGCTGGCCTGCGGGCGGCATTGCCGGCAGCAGTGAAGCCAATATTTCCAATTGCTATAATGTCGGCTATGTATCCTCTGATGCCGGAAGTGATAAAGGCATGGCTCTTGCCACAAATAATGGCGGAGGGGGCCTGACGAACTGCTATTATCTGGAGGGGTCTTCCTCGAGTAACTTTGGCTACTATTCAGATGGTAATGACAACGGAAGTAATAAAATGAGCGCGGCTCAGATGAAAGACGCATCGTTTGTCAAAAAATTAGGCAGCGCTTATACTGCCGACAACGCGAAAAATCCGAAAAACCAGGGTTATCCTTTATTCTCCTGGCAGCTTTCGAAGCAGATCGAACAGCCGGATAATCCGGTTGTCGAGGAGGATCTGGAAACCGAAGAAGAAGAACAAGAAGATCCTGCGGACGAGGAGGTTTCCGTCGAGGTCGAACCGGAAGTTTCTGTGGAAGGCGAGGAAGCGTCCTCAGAAGTAGACGGGGAATTCCTCGACGAGGCTTTAGCACAGGCAAAAGAGCAGCAGGCGGATAAACTCGTCGTCCAGTCGACGACGGAAGAAGACGTCAAATCTTCGACTGTCACGGTTACGCAGGAATCGACCGGAAAAGTCACGGATGCGGGCCTCGCACTCGAAATTCAGACGAACAACGGTACGCTGAACATTCCGGCCGCGGCAGTCGGCAATCTGAAAAATGATCTGACCGTGACCTTTACGGAGAATGACAACGGCTCAACGACCATTTCTGTGCGTGATGGCGATCAGGATGCGTCTTTGGGCACATCGGCAAAAGTCATTCTGCCGGTAAAAGCGACGGAGGCAAATCCGGTCACAGATGGCAGCGTTCTCTGTATCGTACATGAGGATGGCACGGAAGAAATTCTTCCTTACTCGTCCGTCAGCCAGATACAGGCTGCTGCCTATATCGACGGTTCTGTAACGCTGAAAATCAAGGATAATTCCAAATCCTTCAGCGACGTCAGCGGGGAATCGTGGTATTCTTCGGCGGTATCGTTTGCGACAGCACACGAGATGTTTGAGGGCACCGGCAACGGTCAGTTTGATCCGCAGGGAACGATGACAAGAGGTATGATCGTTCAGGTGCTGAAGAATATCGAAAAAGGAGAATCGGAGACAGACGGCATATTCTCTGATGTCGAGGACGGTGCCTGGTATGCGGAAGCGGTCGCGTGGGCATCGGAGAACGGCATCGTCAACGACGCCGGCAACGGGACGTTCGGTGCGAACGACAGTGTGACGCGCGAGCAGATGGCGGTCATCCTGTATCGATATGTACAGACGATGGATTACAGCGTGAAAGGAAACGGCGATCTGTCGGCGTTCCATGATGCGGACGGGATCAGTTCCTGGGCTGGCGACGCGATGTCGTGGGCAGTCGGCGCCGGCATTTTGAACGGAACCGAAAATGAGATGCTCAATCCGGGAAGCAGCGCCAGCCGTGCGGAGATGGCGCAGATCATGCAGAACTTCACGAAGGTGCTGCTTGGAGCGTAAAAATCAGACAGTGACAGGCTGAGGAAGGTGCTGGGCCGGAGGAAAGCGCTGGCCGCAGTGTACCGGCTTTGTGAGAAACTGCGGCGCCATTCAGAGCGCGATGACTTTGCAAAAACGGCGTTTGGACATTCGGACATGGCAGTTTTGCGAAAGCGGCGCTCGGAGTGCGATAAGGCTTTTTTCCGGAAAACCCGGATGGCCGATGTCAGTTCGTTCTTATTTGCAGGAAGAAACTGCGGGCGGCGCCGGCTTCATGTACGGCCCGCATCTGAAAGTACTGTTGCTGCACTAACCGATGCCGGCGGCGCGGTTCCATGCGTGGCCTGCATCAATGCGCACGGTTTCGGGCGTTTGAATAATCCCTATGGGAAAACCGCGGGACGCACGGGGTTCGCTCGTTGACACTTGGCAGAGTGGTGTCGTTGGACGGGAAGTCCCTGCCTCTGCGCATCAGCATAGGCGGTGGGAGTATGTCACGCTGTAAAATGTCTGAAACGTAAATCTGAAACGTAAAGCGGAGCGCGGAGAGAAGACGCTGCGCAGCGAATTGGCTTTTTTAAGTGCATGGTGAAAATGGTGTGGCCGGGACGCTGTGCAGCGGAAATCCTGTCGCGTCGGAAACCCGTGTCTCCCGTGTGCCGGAAAACATGTTGCGTTTCTTCGTATCGCTTTTCCGAGCATTTCCACTCAGAATATTTCTGTTCGGAAAAGTTTGATGGACTGTATTTGGAAAGACGCGGTGTGATGTGCGGCGGACCTGCCGGGATTTCGGCGCGGCGCGGTGTGTGCAAAAGGGAAAGCATGAGAAAGTTGTGCTTTCCCTTTTTTGTTGCGTAGCGATGACACGGGCCGAGAAAACGGATATAATAAAGTTAAAATCGGAATGGAAAGAGAACGAGAAAACGGTTCGTTCTAGCTGGCTGTTAGGTATCTAACCATCACAAATCTTATGGTAGAAGGAAAAACTATGGGATAAAATCAGGTCGGCAGCGTAAACCGACGTAACGGCAAACACGAGGATGTGGAAAGGAGACTTGTTATGGCGAAAGAATATAAGCCGCTGCCAATCGGCACAGAGGATTTTAAGGAGATCATTACAAACGGTGCATATTACATTGATAAAACGCTGTTGATCAAAAATCTTTTGGATGGAAACTCAAAGGTCACGCTCTTCACGCGTCCGCGACGGTTTGGAAAGACGCTGAACATGAGCATGCTGAAATATTTCTTCGAGGACACGGGCGACGAAACGCGCAACGCGG
>CAYTKT010000075.1:0-5616 GCA_964438605.1 uncultured Oscillospiraceae bacterium | reverse complement strand
TGACATTCTTCCTGCAAATTCCGTTCGACCAGAAGTACGCGTCGAGTCATTTGGAATTGAAGACTATGACTCTTCCTCAGGATTGAACTTTACTTCCAGCAAAGTAAAGATTACCTCGCCTGATGAGGACAACATCACTCATATTTCGGTGTCGGTCAAGGGGCTGAAACAGTGTGAAGGGGAATTATCGGAGATGGGATACTGGGTCGGTGTAGGATTTTGTATGCCTCATGATGCGGACGCCGAGGAGGGTAGCGCATATTATAACGCATTTTATGAAGCAATCATGGAGTATGTTGAGAGTGAAGAAAAACCAAAAGATTGGAGCGGAGCGAAGTCCAGTCGTTTTATAATGAATGATTTCGCTGAAGACCACTTGTCCTTTGTTTTCAATGCTACGAAGAAAAACACAGATTACTGGGTTCGGGTTAAATGGGATGAGAGCGGTAGAAAAGAAGCGACGGAAATTTATCATGTGACGTTTGATGTAAGTTACTCAGAGGTAGACTAAATTTCGGACAATATTTTTGAGAAGCATTCCTGTGTAATAGAATAGGTGCAGGGAAGATGTAAAATGAATACTGTTGACGAGGGGGTTGAGATCGAGGGACCGACGAAAAGCGATAAGAGTTTAGGGGAATTCTATTTTACCGATTGTTATATAAATCTTTGCGGTACGCCTGATGAGGCGCTATCTTGGAGCAAATATCAATGGTACGGAGATCTGAATACGACTCCGGGAATACTGTGGATAGTACCGCCTCAGAGTATGAGCGGTGAGTAGTCATTGGCATTAAGGTTCGCAAAGATATTGATGCTGGATATGGATTGCAAGACGCTGACGTATGACGTATTCGAAATAAAAAAACTGCAACTATACCTATGCAGATCGCAGAAAACCAGAATAGAAGCCGATGGATGTATTATAAAAAATTTACAAGCCTGAAGTCCGCTCCGCTGACTATGGATAACGGAGAAAGTATGTAAGAAAAAATCAGTTTTATCCACAAATCCCGGCTTTTTTGCTTAGACATAGTCAGAGGTGGCTGATCTCCATTGGTCTTCGGGGCGATCACCAGATCGCATTCCCAATGGTCGAATTCTTCTCGTGATTTGATTCCTTTTCATTATTTAGTGTACGATTGATTGGAGCCATTTTAGGCATTCTGATATTATGTTGGTTTGGTCACTTATATTACAACTGAAGTCAGACCTTTTGGCTCCTTTTAATTTACAACATTATGCGACCGTTTTATGATGTATTACCATTTCCTCATAGAGTGGCATCATAGCAGTTGGGCATAAAAAATAGTTCTTTCAAAAAATTTTTCTGTCTGTCAAAAAAGCTGCTTTTCCAGCGAAAAGATACGCTCTTTCCGAAGGAACGCAAGAGGGCCCTCTGAAATAACAGCTGCACAGAGAATTCTGACGGCACTTTCTTCTTTCCTGCAAGTGACAGAGGCCGTGAAACCGGGTATAATAAGGTTGAAACAAAAACGGAAAGAAAGAGGAACGATAATCCGGAATGGTGCTGAAACAGCGGCGGATATCAAGGCCGGATGTGGAGCGTGATGAGGCGCCGGAGATATATGGGTCGGGACTGGTAACGGATTCGGTTATGAGGCCGGAGATGTGCGGAACGGAGACAGCCGAATATGGGAAGGAGGCTTGTTATGACGAAGGAATACAGACCGCTGCCGATTGGCACGGAGGATTTTAAACGAATCATTGAAGATGAGTGTTATTATGTTGATAAAACACTGCTGATAAAAAGCTTACTCGATTCCAAAGCGGCTGTCACGCTTTTCACGCGCCCCAGACGATTTGGAAAGACGCTGAACATGAGTATGCTGAAATATTTCTTTGAAGATACGGGGGAGGAAGCGAAAAACGCAGAGAACCACGCTCTGTTTGACGGGCTGAAAATTATGGATGCCGGGGAAAAATACACGGACCAGATGCAGAAGTATCCTGTGATTTCGCTGACACTGAAGTCAGCGAAACAGGCAACGTTTGAAGATGCGTATTTTAAAATTCAAATGGAGATCATTCAGGAATTTATCAATCATCGCTCCGTTTTAGGTCACGATCGACTGACCGATTTTCAGAAAGATCAATATCGGAAGATCATGAATGGCAAAGCGGAGCCAAAAGAATATTCGGGGGCGTTGAAATTCCTGAGCGAATGTATTTATTCGGCAACCGGAAAGAAAAGTATTATCCTGATCGACGAATACGATGTGCCGCTGGAAAATTCCTATTTTCGTGGATTTTATCATGAGATGATCGACTTTATCCGCTCCCTGTTCGAATCGGCACTCAAGACGAATCCGAATCTTCAATTCGCCGTGATCACGGGTTGTCTGCGCATCAGTCGGGAGAGCATTTTTACCGGACTGAACAATTTGCGCGTCGTTTCCATCCTCAATGAAACGTATGGCGAATATTTCGGCTTCACGCCGCAGGAAGTAGAAGCGATGGCTGCGTATTATGACGCAGAGGGACGCATGGACGACATCCGCAGATGGTATGACGGATATCTATTCGGAAATTCGGAAGTGTACAATCCGTGGAGTGTCGTCAACTTCATGAGCGACCTGTGCGCAAATAAGAGCGCTTTTGTCCGGCCTTACTGGGCGAATACGAGTTCGAATGACGTAGTGCGCGATCTGATTCGTCATGCAGACAGCGTGACACGGGACGAACTGGAGACCTTAATTGCCGGCGGAACGATTGAAAAACGTGTCCATGAGGACATCACCTATGGAGAAATCAATGACAATCAGGAAAATCTGTGGAATTTTTTATTCTTTACCGGGTACTTAAAGAAAATTTCGCAGAAATATGAGAATGATGAGATCTTTCTTACGTTGGCGATTCCAAATGTTGAGGTATTGTCTATTTACCGGAACCATATCCGCACCTGGTTTGATGAGCAGATCAAAATGCGAGATTTAAGTTCTTTGTACCAGGCAATGCTGGCAGGCGACGCAGAAACGCTGCAAAAGGAACTGACGACGCTGCTGAAGCAGACGATCAGTTATATGGACAGTGCGGAAGCATTTTATCACGGGTTTTTAGCAGGCGTTCTATCGAATATGGCAGAGGGCTATCGTGTGAAGTCGAACCGTGAATCGGGGAAAGGACGATATGACCTGTGTGTATATAATGGAGAGGACACAGACAAGCCGGCGGCTGTTATTGAACTGAAACTGGCGGAAAGTATAAGCAAGCGCAGCATGGAAGCGGCGGCGCAGACGGCACTGGCGCAGATCACCGACAAAGAATATGATGAGGAACTGGCTATCGAAGGTTATACGGAGTGCTGGCACATCGGCATCGCCTTTTTCCGAAAGCAGTGCCGTGTGAAAATGGAAAAGGCGCAGATTGAGATGGAATAGCTGGCTTGTTTTGGATCATCAAAACCGAATCAATACAGGTTGTGGGAATCGGGTGATAAGGCATGATGTTCCGAAAAAATACGATGCGATGAATTCAGATTTTAGATAATATGAAGTGAGCTTACATTTGTAACAACGTGGATTTACTTATAGACTGAGTTTTGGAAAAACGATGGACCGTTTCAGGTCGTTCAGTATAAATCCTGCGGTCCGTTTTCTCGTAAAATCACTGAGTGAAATCAGAAAAATGTCATTTAGTCTCTCTGGCTTCGTTCGCCTTTTTGGTGTGCCGGCTTCGATTGTTGCTGCACCGATGCAGCAACAAAGCCATTTTTTTCATCCGTCAGATCAAGCCTTACGCAAATAACTGTTTAGAAGCATCTTTTTCACATAAGAGTTCCTCATACAGCGGCATCATAGCAGCTGGGCATAAAAAATACTTCTTTCAAAAAAATTTTCTGTCTGTCAAAAAAGTTGCTTTTCCAGCGAAAAGATATGCTCTTTCCGAAGGAACGCAAGAGGGCCCTCTGAAATAACAGCTGCACAGAGAATTCTGACGGCACTTTCTTCTTTCCTGCAAGTGACAGAGGCCGTGAAACCGGGTATAATAAGGTTGAAACAAAAACGGAAAGAAAGAGGAACGATAATCCGGAATGGTGCTGAAACAGCGGCGGATATCAAGGCCGGATGTGGAGCGTGATGAGGCGCCGGAGATATATGGGTCGGGACTGGTAACGGATTCGGTTATGAGGCCGGAGATGTGCGGAACGGAGACAGCCGAATATGGGAAGGAGGCTTGTTATGACGAAGGAATACAGACCGCTGCCAATCGGCACAGAGGATTTTAAACGAATCATTGAGGATGAATGTTACTATGTTGATAAAACACTGCTGATAAAAAGCTTGCTCGATTCTAAAACAGCCGTCACGCTCTTCACGCGTCCGCGGCGATTTGGAAAGACGCTGAACATGAGTATGCTGAAATATTTCTTTGAGGATACGGGGGAGGAAGCGAAAAACGCAGAGAACCATGCTCTGTTTGACGGGCTGAAAATCATGGATGCCGGGGAAAAATACACGGACCAGATGCAGCAGTATCCGGTCATTTCGTTGACGCTGAAATCGGCAAAACAGGCCAGTTTTGAAGATGCGTATTTTAAACTAAAGGAAGAGATTGCGGACGAGTTTATCCGCCACCGGGCGATCCTAAGCGACAGCAAATTGGAGGATTCCCAAAAAGAGCAGTACCGGCGGATTATGGATAGAAAAGCGGAGCCGAAAGAATATTCCGGTGCGCTGAAGTTCTTGAGTAAGTGTATTTTTCAGACGACTGGCAAGAAAAGCATTATCCTGATCGACGAATACGATGTTCCACTGGAAAATTCCCATTTTCGTGGATTTTATCATGAGATGATCGACTTTATCCGTTCTCTTTTCGAGTCGGCACTGAAAACGAATGATCATCTTCAATTCGCCGTGATCACGGGTTGTCTGCGCATCAGTCGGGAGAGTATCTTTACCGGACTGAACAATTTGCGTATCGTTTCCATTCTTAATAAGGCTTACGGAGAATACTTCGGCTTCACACCGCAGGAAGTAGAAGCGATGGCTGCGTATTATGACGCAGAGGGACGCATGGACGACATCCGCAGATGGTATGACGGATATCTGTTTGGAAATTCGGAAGTGTATAATCCGTGGAGCGTCGTCAATTTCATGACAGACTTGCGCGCAGATAAAAACGCGTTTGGCCGGCCGTACTGGTCAAACACGAGTTCGAATGACATCGTGCGCGATCTGATTCGTCATGCAGACAGCGTGACACGGGAGGAACTGGAAACCTTAATGGCTGGTGGAACGATCCGAAAACCGGTTCATGAGGATATTACTTATGAAGACGTTCAGAGCAGTCAGGACAATCTTTGGAATTTTCTATTTTTTACCGGGTATTTGAAGAAGGTGTCGGAAGAATTTGAACAGCGGAAAAGGTATTTGATTTTAACGATCCCCAACGACGAAGTTCTGACGATTTACGAGGATAAAATCAGTGAGTGGTTTGACGAAACAATCCAGACGCGGGATATGAGTACCTTGTACCACTCCCTGCTAGACGGAAATGCGGAAACGCTCCAAAAGGAACTAACCGGGATGCTAAAGCGAACGATCAGTTATATGGACAGTGCGGAAGCATTTTATCACGGGTTTTTAGCAGGCG
>CAYTKT010000074.1:0-5883 GCA_964438605.1 uncultured Oscillospiraceae bacterium | reverse complement strand
ATTCCAATGTCAAAGTTCTTGTAACTAAGTGTCCAACTTGTTATTGCAATTTGCGAAAATTTATTATATACACAAATATTTCCGCCGGCACATCTCAAATGACCGAAAAGAAGGTCTGCCCCGGTGCAAAAGCATCGTGACGGGCGCTTCTTTCCGATCGCTCCACATTTTTACACTTCGCTTCCCGTCTCCACCGCCTCCAGTAACCCGACGAAACCTTACAAACTGCGAAACGCGCTGCTTTCTTCGTTTCCTCATCGGTGAGTGAACGTTATCCTAACAACTTTTTTATATAAGGATAAACAATATCGACAAAATTTTGATGTACGCTGCAATTTTCCAGACGGATCGAAAAAGCTTCATCAATCATGGGACCCGTTTTTATCGCCGGAACTACCATGATTTCATCCTTTTGACCGGTAAGCAGCCCGTAAAAATCGTCAATATCGACCGATACCATGTAGATAACCTCTCTGCCCGGCCGAAACGGCGGATCTTTCTCAACGTAGACGTAAAGATACGCAATTTCTCTGTCGTTGCAGATTTCCTCCTTTACATAACCCAGCTTATGTACTCTGCCGAGGTCGATTGACAGGCCGGTTTCCTCCATCATCTCTCGCAGCATAGCCATTTCAGGTGTTTCGCCTGCGGACACATGACCGGCAGCCGTGATGTCATATCTGCCAGGATGACTTTTCTTTTCAAAAGAACGCCGCTGAAGATAGATGCGTATTCCATTCTCCGCCCGGTAGGCGATCCAGCACTGAGCCACTTTGTGCCAAAGGCCATGATAATGAATATATGAGCGTGTGAAGACCCCGATATCATTCATCTCGTCATCAAACGCCGTCAACATTTCCTGCACTCTGTGTATTCGCTTGCGCGTCATCTTTAAAAATCCCTTCACATCAGCAGCGGGGCCGGCGTCGTTGTCAAAACAGAGAACATCACCTCTACCGGCGTTCCCGCCACCTTCCTTATCAGTTAATCAGTACCGTTACGAACACGCTTTCGGCACCGGTCTTCCCATCAGACGATTTTTACCGGTGCCGGTTTTTATTTTCTTCCCTATTTTACAGGAAAAACTGACGATTTGCAATTATTCCTACCTATCTGTTTCAGATTGATTCTATTTTATCTGCTAAAAGAATGATCAACCGTGTGGCTTTGCCGATGCGGCAAAGCCACACGGTCAAGCCAACACATCACCACAGAGAAACACACGAGGCCGCGCTTACCCTGCAGGAAAATGTTCAAGGCAGTAAAACGATACTTCCCGATTACCGCACCGCCACAGAAAAATGTATCGGTCATTCATGCTGCAACAAAACGCATAGGGCCGAGCAGGGCCGCGGCTGACTACCGCGGCCCTGCTCGGCCTTAAATTCAAAACAAGAAAAAACGCCGCATTCCGTGCTCTATTTGCATCTGCAAACCATCTTACGGCGTTTTTCCCTATTATTTCAATATCCCGGATACTGTGACAAATGCGTCACTGATACAAACTAAAGAAATTCATAATCCCCGTCAGATCAGCCTGCGCCAGCTGGTCGCGAAAACCGCTATCTTTCAGCCTCTCACATTCTGCCTGATTCGTATAAAACCCATGCTCAATCAAAACAGCCGGCATATCCGTATTCTTGATCACATAAAAATTCGCCGTCTTAACACCTCTGTCTTTCAGCAGATTTGCGTTTTTCATGGCTTCCTCAATCGAGTTGGCCGCCACTTCGGCAACGCCGCCCTTTTTATAAACATAAATTTCCCAGCCATTTGCCGTAGTCCATCCGTTGCCGAATGCATTTGCATGAATACTGACAAAAAGATCGATATTACCGGCACTGTTGGCCACCTGAACACGGCTTGCCAGCGACGGATCCGTCTGATCATCCTGCGCCACAGTCATAACGCACGTAACGCCCCTCGCTTCCAGCAGCGCCTTGAGCCTGTACGCAACATCGCGGTTAAACTCCCATTCCATCAGCGTAGAATCGGGGCTACGTTTGCCGCCCGTCGTCGCTCCGTGGCCTGGATCGATGCAGACTACCAGTTTGCCGTCAGCGTACGGATTATAGCCCGCCGCCGGTACCGACGGAGTGGCTGGGCTGTCTGACGAAGCTTCCGCAAAAGCGAGAATCATCGTTGTCCCGTCTGCAGAATAGGAAATTTCAGGTGTTAAATTGCTTTTCAGATCACAGACAATTCTGACCGCTCCGTTTGTAATACCGGAACGAACAGCCGCCACATTTGACGTATCTGAAGAAACAATCTTATCAGCCGTCTGACTGCCCCGTGCGTATGACGGAAAATCGATATAATAACGATAACTGCCCGTATAGTCCACGCCTTCAATATTGTATGTATACGATCCTGTCAGCTTCGTTCCATTGTAATTACCTGCCTGGAGAGACTGATTCGCAATGATGCTTACGAGTGTATAACCCGCAACCCCATTATAAGTCTGCCCCGTCTGAATCTGCGTCGCTGAAATCGTCGCTGTCTGCGGAGTCTGAATCCCTGCGCCCTGTGTTAAAATATCTGCCATATAAGATGACTGATCCCACTTTACATCGTAATGAAACGATTCTGCAACGAAACGCAGCGGAACCATAATCCTGCCGCCGCCATAATCGTCTACTACGACAGCCTTTGGCGCAACGAGCAGTTGTCGTTCCACCCCATTAACCTTCGCAGTCTCAGAACCCAGCTTGAGTTCAACAGTAATGCTTCCATTTGTGATCGTTGCCGTCTGCGTGCTCTGCGTCCACGTTGAAGTACCGCCGAGATGATTATTGATCGTCGCAATCGGAACGAGTATAGTATCGTTTTCGACAATCGGATCAGCGTCAAAATCGATAACAGTTCCATCGATTCTGACGTTGATCGAGGCCGCTGAAGCGTCCTCCGCCGTGAATCCCATCATCAGCATGAACGACAGAATCACGAGTGCGATCAATGTCGCCGTGCGGAAACTTCCGCCAACGCGTTCTGTTTTCATTTGATTTTCCTCCCTACTCTGAATCCCGCGCGCTCACTAAAAATTCCATAATTTTCCGTGCGGGAATATTATTTCTTCTTTACAACTGTATATAAAAAATATTATCATAGATTTAGAATGGCTTCCATATTTCCGAGGAATTGTAACATAATTGACATTAAAAATTCCCGAATATTCGCCATGATATGACAATATTTACCCACAAAATATTTCATAATTCAACATTATCGCCGAAATATTTACTATAAAAGAGGTATTCCATGAAAAAAGTTCTTATCATCATTCTTGTCCTCGTCAGCATTGGTATCGCCGGCATCGCGGTCTACTCCCTTCTCTCGGATAACATTTCCACGTTTGACAGAACGCTGACATCTGACGACAACAAATTCTCGATGAGCGTCCCGTCGTCCTGGCATGTCACGGAAAAAGCCCGCGCCGATGCGCTGTTCGCTGCGGAAAATTCAGATTCCTCGATGTACGCCACAATGAGAATCGTTCCAGCCATGCCTGACGGATTTTCGGTGGATGACTACATCAATTCTTATATGGAAGAAATCGCTGCCAACAGCGACGACCCGTCCCAACAGAAAATTCTCTCGGCGCCTGCAGAAACCGTATATGGCGGCAACTCCGGATATTACTTTGAACTGGAATCGACAGCCGACGGGATTCCTGTCCATCTACGCGACTTTCTATTCGTTACGAGCGACGGCTGCGTTCATATCGACATCGCCGCCACAGACTCCGGCCCGGAAAACGCTGCTGAAATTGCTCACGCGATTTTAAACTCAGTACGTTACAGTTCAGAAGGGGATGTAACATCTTTAAATTAAACAGAAACCAAAAGGTATTCCAATAAAATTAAGAACCGCTTCTTCCCTGCGGCAGAACCGCCCTTCCTCAACTCTGCTGCAGTACTAATATTTTTCCTTCAAAGAGTGCAGCCGGAACGAAAAGCCGA
This sequence comes from uncultured Oscillospiraceae bacterium, assembly GCA_964438605.1. Taxonomy (GTDB): domain Bacteria; phylum Bacillota; class Clostridia; order Peptostreptococcales; family Anaerovoracaceae; genus Alangreenwoodia. Next base: position 1,924 of record CAYTKT010000074.1, on the reverse strand, counting down.
AATTCGGCCTCTCGTTCCGACTGCATTCCATACACGCTCAATAAGCTCATACCTGCAGAAAAAGCAAAAAATACAGTGCAGATGGCATATCGCCTTGAAAACACCGGCCCATTTTGTTAAAATGGCTACATTGTCGCGATATCGCGAAAACGGCAAAAATCGGCATGAAACCAGTTCAATCCTTTCACCCGAAACCTGCCGAAACCCGTGCGTTTCGCTACAAACGGTCAGAAATAAATCATATACATATTTATTATAAAGGAGAAAATAACATGATTCATTATAAAAGCACCCGCGGAAGTTTCACACAGAAAACGGCCGCTCAGGCTATCATCAAAGGCATTGCCGATGATAAGGGTCTTTACGTGCCGGACGTCATTCCGCCTCTCCCTTTCGCTCCGGCTGACATGACCGGTAAACCGTACAAGGAGATTGCAAAAGCCATCATCTCTGCCTTCTTCACCGATTATACGGATGAAGAAATGCAGATTTGTGTTGATGGCGCTTATGACAGCAAATTCGAGGCAGACGACATCGTTCCCATCGTCAGTGCAGGCGATGTCCACTTCCTGGAACTCTACCACGGAAAAACGGCCGCGTTTAAAGACATGGCGCTCTCCATTCTGCCCTATCTGCTGACTACCGCAGTCAAAAAAGAACGCGAAAATAAAAAAATTGCTATCCTGACGGCAACATCCGGCGACACCGGCAAAGCTGCCCTTGAAGGCTTTGCTAATGTGGAAGGCACAGAAATCATCGTTTTCTTTCCGTCCGACGGCATCAGTGAAGTTCAAAAACGCCAAATGACCACCCAGGAAGGCTCCAATACACATGTTTTTGGCATTTCTGGCAATTTTGACGACGCTCAAACTGGTGTAAAGAAACTGTTCAGCGACACCGATTTTAATGAAATGCTTAACAAAAACGATATAAAGCTTTCTTCTGCCAATTCTATTAACATAGGTCGTCTCATTCCTCAAGTCGTTTACTACGTTTATGCTTACATTAAACTCCTTGAAAAAGGCGTCATTTCCGATGGCGACAAAATTAACATCGTCGTTCCGACAGGAAATTTCGGTAATATCCTTGCGGCATATTACGCTTCAAAAATGGGAATTCCTGTGAATAAATTCATCTGCGCCTCCAATAAAAATAAAGTCCTGACTGACTTTATCAACACTGGCGTATACGACATCAACCGCGAATTTTACTGTACAAATTCCCCGTCAATGGATATTCTGATTTCCAGCAACCTGGAAAGACTGCTCTATCACCTCAGCGGAAATGACGGCGATATGATTGCCGAACTGATGAACCAGCTTGAAAAAGAAAAAAAGTACACGGTCAACGATACGATCAGAAACGGCATGGCTGACTTCATTGCAGGCTTCGCCGACGAGGAGGAAACGAAAAAAGTAATCGCCGATATGTATAACAGCAACGGTTACCTGATGGATACCCATACAGCCGTAGCATACAAAGTTTACGACGAATACAGAAAATCGACCGGTGACAATACGTCTACCATTATCGCTTCTACAGCCAGTGCATATAAATTTGCTGCCAGCGTTGCGGAAGCGCTTGGAATGCCAGAAGAAACTGACGGTTTTGCTTACGTCAGAGCACTCCATGAGAAAACGCAAGTCAGAATCCCGTCCGGCCTTAAGGATCTCGATCAAAAAGAGATCCGTCACAAAAAAATAATCGAGCGCAATGATTTGGCTGACGCCGTAACTGCTTCGCTGAACCTGAAATAGCGGTAAATCGGCGTGTAAAGCAACTTAATCTAACAAGTATGCATTCATCGTAATTAAGATATCTGCTTTGATTGAGATGCTAAACATTTTTGATAGGATTACACAGAGATACAAAAAGACAGATTCCAAAGAATCTGTCTTTTCTACAACCGGCAATGACCTATCTT
>CAYTKT010000073.1:0-6348 GCA_964438605.1 uncultured Oscillospiraceae bacterium | reverse complement strand
CATGTGTGACTTCCGGCATGACGCAGCATCAGATGCTGAAAGCGGCGTTTAATTATATGATTAACAATTATACGTATCTTTCGAGGGAAAAGCTGGCCACAGGCGCCAAGGGCTGGACGGAGTCTTACGCGGTGCCGATGTTCCAAAAGCATAAAGGTAATTGTTACAGCTTTGCGGCGGCATATTATTATCTGGCGAAAAATATCGGCTATAATCCGAGAGAAATCGCCGGACTTGTCGGCCACAACAGACGGCCGCACGGCTGGATTGAAATTGATATGGACGGCAGAACGTATATTTATGATACGGAGTTGACGATGGCAAAACGCCGCGATGGTTACAGTTATTACTTGTATGAAATGACTTATGGAAATGCGCCGTTTATTTACGCGAAGCGTTAAGATGGAGTTTACAGGACTGAACGATGGACGGACTGTGTTTGGCATCGGCGAATCGAAATAGAGTAGATACAATTATGTAGCAAAAGCTGAGATGAGATAATTTTGCGTTTGATAACGAGGCGTTGAATTGTTTCGATATGATTGCATATGCAAAGCCGTATGACAGCAAGCTTGCGGTTGTGCCGCTAAGCCGGACCGGTGAGGCCCGGCATAGCAGCATGAGTTCGGAAACGGATTTTGAAAAGCAGAATGGCAGAGGAAACAGCGATGTTTCTCCTGCCACCCTGCTTATTTTATCAGTGTCTGCTTATGGAACAGTAAAATCTGTCCAAGCTGTTGATTTTTCTATATTTACAGGCAGACCATGATGCAGTATAAATGCAGGAAGAATTGTTAGCACATTCAGAAAACTTACATTCTAAGGGGATGCTTGATATATAAAAGCATCAGTTTCACCAATCTGTGGAACTTACAGGTTCGTATTCAGAAACCGATATTCAGATGTTGACGTCGCTTGACATCGGTTGATGAGCAGATGCTGAAAAAGGAAATCTCCGATGCAGGCGATGCTTATTAAAAAAATTAAGAGGAGGAAAATGGCTATGGAAAATAAAAATCATCGGACGGCAGGAGAAGAAATTCAGCCGGTGTCGGAGACAACGGATCAGATACCGGAAACAGACGCGCCAGAATCTGACATAGGGGGGGATGGATACCGGAAACAGACGCGCCTGAGCTACGCTTAAAAACAGCGGAGCGAACGATCAATAGTGAAAACCATCAGGAAATAAATGATCAAGGCGAGCCACCGAAAAAGACGAAACGGATCAGACTGGCTGTGGTCGTGATTCTGGTTTTGTTTTTTGCTGTAACAGCGGCTGTTGCAGTCGTCTGGACAAAAGTTTCATACGAAAAGTACGATTCCGGCATCGGTGAGGTACTGGAAGAGAGCTATTATTTAAATTTGGAAAAAACGAATAAGCGGCCGTTTGATATTGACGGCAGCGATTTCAAAGCGGTGTATCGGTATCAGGACACTGTCCGGCTCATTGATTATCCTAATGGGTATCGCGTGGATTTGCCCGGAGACTGGGAGTTTGACTTTTCACTGAGCAAGTTTGTGGTGACAGCGCAAAGCAAGGATGGGAAATACAGGATCGATTTTTCCAGAGAATGTTCTCCGTATGATGACGTGGATAGTTATCTTGAGTATTACAATAACCGGTTTGTTTCGAGCGCAGATTTTCAGGCGGTCAACAGGATCGAAGAAATCGAGGATACGACGCGCCGGATTGGAGATTACAACGTCCGGCTGATTTCCGTTCACAGAACGCCTTACGAGGGCAGTGACATTACGCTCAATTACTATACTTATGCGTATTTTAAAGATCCGAACGGCGGTCGGGATTACGGCAGAATTATGATTCGCAGCACGGAATATGACGCTGGAAAAATCGACCAGATTTTGGGTTCCTTTGCGATGACGGAACGCAGAGGAATAGCCTCGTATCGGGTTGAAACGGTCCCTGTTCTGCCTGACTGGAATCAGGAAACAGCCCGACTTTATGAAGATCTCCGCCAGAGGGACGATGTAATGTGGGGCGCGTATACGGCGCTGCTCCTTGAGGGCGATAAAATGAAAGACAGTATTACGGAGTTGGAAGAAAAAGTGGAATTTACATTCCCGCTGGTTATGGGTTATATGTATCTGTCACAGGAACCGCCGATAAAAGGGATGCAGGATGCTTATGAGCATGGAAAGAAGGTAGAGCTGACGTTACAGATCGCGGCTGATTATCACTCGGTCTGGGCGGAAAACCCGAATTTCCAGGTACTGGATGGACAACTGGATGACACCATTAGAAATATCGCGCACCAGATTGCTGAATTTGGTCATCCGGTGCTGTTGCGGCTCAATAATGAGATGAATACTGACTGGACAAGTTATTCCGGCGTTGTCACCATGTGCGATCCGGAGATTTACCGTCAGGTTCACAGCCGCGTCAGCAGGATTTTTGAAGAAGAAGGTGCACGGAATGTAATCTGGATTTTTAATCCGCAGTATGGAAATTATCCGCCGGACGGATGGAACAATTATCTGCGTTATTATTCAGGAAACGATCAGATTCAGATGCTCGGCGTCACCGGATATAATACCGGGAATTATTATAACGATGTCACCGGCGAGACATGGAATTCGTTTCAAGACATTTATGACGGCTGCCAGGAGTTGTATATCGAGGATTTTAGCGAGGTGCCATGGATTATTACGGAGTTTGCCAGCAGTTCTTACGGCGGGAACAAGGCCAACTGGATCAGGAATATGTTTGCCGATATAAAAAATTACCCGAATATTAAAGCGGCCGTCTGGTTCAGCGAGGGGGACCGGGATTACCGGGAAGGCAAAGAAGGTATCATAGCGCGGCCATATTATATGGATGAAAATGAAGATACGATAGCGGCATTTCGTGATGGATTTAATGGAATTGTGCCAAAGAAGCGGCTGCCGGAAGCGGAAGGCGCGCAATAGAGACTGTCGCTGAAAGATTCTGTCGAGAATCTGATTGATAAGTAATTTAATGACAGTATAATTCAAATATAAAACCGTGGGACACGCGGGGTTAGCCCGCTGATGCTTGGTACACCGGATATTATTGAACGAGAAAGCCTGCCTGAGAGTGAAAATTCTTATCTTTGCGGGCAGGAGAGCGGCGGATACAGGAAGCGGAGAGGAGAAAATGAAGTCATGGATGATAAAAAACTGAACGCTCAGTTGGAACAGTGGCATAAGGAAAGGGATTTTCAGAGGATTATCGATGCCGTTGAAGCGATTCCGCAGGAGCAGCGCGATTATAAGATGGTTACGCTGCTGGCGCGCACATACAGCAATCAGGCGGTGCTCGGACAGGAACTTGACAGAGATATGCTGGAGAAATCGCTGTCGCTGCTTCGTTCTGTCAGGGAGCAGGGCATGAGGGATGATCGCTGGCATTTTCATATGGGGTATGTCCTTTATTATCTCGACAGAGATGAGGAAGCGCTGGCATATTTTGAGGAGTCGAACAGGCTCATGCCGGGCGATAAGGATACGTCATATTTTATTGAACAATGCAAGAAATTTATGAGAGGTGAGGCTGGCGCACCGGCGAAGTATGACGAGATGGCTTCGGCTGAGGTGAAGGCGCATATTATGCAATTTTTCGGCGAATTTTCCAGTGTGTACCGCGATGTTTTTTCCCCGTCGGCGACTACGGAAATTTGTATTATTCCGCCTTCGGAGGAGCACGATTGCTATACGCTGGTAACGGTCGGCATGGGGGCGCACCGCATGAACGTGCCGAAGGAGCTTTCGGAATATTCACTGGAGAGGGCGGAACTGGTGATGACGCTGCCGCCTGACTGGAAGATCGATAGCAAGGATGACGAGTGGGTCTGGCCGTTTCGCCTGCTTGAGAGTACGGCACGCATACCGGCTGAAGAAAATACATGGCTCGGATGGGGACATATGGTATCTTCTGAAGGAACGGGCGCGGGAGATGCGGGTTCCGGCTTCAGCGGCGTGATTCTGATTCGTCCGGGCGCTTTCGGACAGGAATCATTTGTCTGTCCGTTGGATGATGGAAGCAAAGTAAATTTTTATCAGTTGCTGCCGCTTTATCAGGAGGAAGTTGAGTTTAAGCTTGCGCATAATGCGGACGAACTGTTGGCGCTGTTCCCGTATCAATATGTAGATGTGGTAAATGTCAACAGGCCGCGCGTGGTGGACGCGGAGCAGAAACCGCTCAATTGATCTGTTAAGGAACCGTCTGGCTGCACTGCTTCGCAAACCGGTGAAACAGATAAGGGAGAAAGACGTGCAGCAGGTAATAAAAGAGAACGTGGAACGTGTACGGCGAGTAGCGGAACCGATATCAATGTGAAAAGACGCTGTCGGAATTTAAGAATTTCTGGCAGCGTTTTTTTATCTGGCGGTTTTGTTGTAATTGGAATCAACGGTGCGATATGAGACGGGCGGGAGAGCGTGTTGATTTGAATGAATGATTTTATAACCAAATGGAGGCTCTTGGGCCGATCAACTCATTGAATCACTGCGGGGCGCTGATGGAAAGCTGAGAAGGAATTTTTAGGGAGATGTGGTGATACGGTGGGCCGGGCGTCTGTAGGAAAGAGTACGGGCGGGTGGGCGTATCTTGTGGTGTTAGGAAAAAGGGGCATTATGAAAATAGAGTGTAAAAATATGCGTGAATTGCTGTACTTTTTATCCGAAGGTTTTTGCAACTAACTGATGAATACTTCAGGTTGAACGGACAAAATATCTAAAAAACAATATTTTCAAAAAATATTAAATCGCTGAAAGCGTTAAAAAATGAATGGGTACGGGCATAGATTTACCAGGCGTCGAAAAAATTTTCTTGATATTTTAGTTATCATTGGTATAATTATAGATGGAAAACAAAAAAATGCGGCAGCTTTTGGAGGATGGGGCCTCCGCGAGCTTGTCCAGGTGAGGTCAACACCTACACAAAGGCCAAACGGCCCTACCGCGTGGTTATTATATCGTTTTTTTAGGCTTGTTTCAAGGGCTCTCTTGAAATAGTTGTTTCTGAGACAGTTTTTTGGCTGCGTGAGTTCGATTATGTGGCTTAATTGCCTGTCTTTTGTGATTTATTATTTCATCAGATTGTTCTGATTCGTCGTTAAAAACGATGATATTTTTACAGGCTTTTGCCTGGCCATTCGGCAGTGTGTGCATCTTGGATCAGAGAGTACTCTTCTTTGTGATGCCGTGTAGGATTTTCGTCCCTGCGCGGCATTTTTGTTTTTCCCCAAACGGCCCGGAGCGGAATCCGCCGCCTCGGAAGTCTGCACGGGAATTACAATTTTATATCAAAAGGAGGATGATATAAATGAAAAGGCGATTTTTGTCCGTATTTCTGTGCATCTGCATGGTGCTGATGCTGACGCCGACAATGGCGTTTGCAAGTGAAGCGGCATCGGCTGAGACTGCAGGTGGGCTGCAGGTTGTCGACGCCGGGTATTTTATCAAAGGCGAGGATGCTGAAGCGTATTTTACTAAAGCCCTCGGAGCAGGGAAAGGACAGGATTGTGGAGACGATGATCCTATCATGTATATTCGCTTTAACCAGACGACGGAGTATCCTGTACTGATCGAGTTCAGTGTTGATGGAAAGACGTATGCAATCTACGGTAAACAGAACATTAGTTTTGGATACTGGTCATTGGGAGAGAATAAAACACAGGTTGACTTTGAAAAAGAGGGCACTACATTTAAGAGAAGAAATGGTAGCAGTTTCCAAATCATAAACGAAAATGCTAAAACAGTAACTCTGGACGGGGTATTTGAACTGAAAAATGATGTAGCTTTTGAAAACTTAAAGACGGAAGTACAAGAAAAGGAGTGGACTAAAGTAGACTTCGCAGCGAACTTATTAGGAAAAGGAGAAACAGAACTGACACTGAATCCTATCATCGGAGAAAACGATGTAGGCCTTGCGCCTTCTGTTGACGCAAGTGCTGACGATCCTGTAACACAAGTTATGGACGGCAGTGAAACAGCTACTGCTACTGCAAGTGTCACGGATCCGCGCAAACTGAAAGTTTCCCTCAAGGTGAATAATCTCAATTATCATCAGAATGGCGTAAAGGAAAACGGATACTGGGTGAGGGCACTGAAAAAGTCTAATTCTTTGTTAAAAGAATTGGGCTTTTTCTATGAAAAATGGTACACTAAAAATAAATGAAGGGGGATTGAACATGCTGAAAGATGATTCGCAGATATGCCTGTCACTATCACCATATCAAGGACTTTATGATGCCATTATTCCTCACAATCACCTCCTAAGGAGGATCAAGGAAAATATAGATTTCAGTTTTGTAAACCCCATGCTGCGCAAACAATATTGGGAACATTTTGGACGCCCTGCAA
>CAYTKT010000072.1:0-6498 GCA_964438605.1 uncultured Oscillospiraceae bacterium | reverse complement strand
TGGTCGAGGTGACAGGATTTGAACCTGCGACATTTACAACAAGCGTTGTAATTTCAAAGCCTGTGCCCATGGGTGTCCCTATGGGTGTCCTATCGTGATACAATCCAACTACCGCCCGGAACGAAAATCTCCGGGCTTTTTTACTGAGCGGGATCGTGGTCAAAACGCAGAAGAGCTTATACAGGAATTGGCGCATACGTTTTAAGTGAGCGATAACCTAATCGCCGCGCTGATATGACGCAGTATTCTTGCCGGAATGGGATATTTATGCTATTATGTATTCACTTCAAAAATTTAACTTAAGGATGATATTTTGAATATCATATAAGAACAAGAAAATTGAAAAGATTTGCACGGATATGCCACGCCTTGAACTGTGAATTGACAGATATAATACGGTTTACACTACCAGACGAAGGGAGTGAAGATAAATGACCAGAACAGATGTCATAGTGATTCCTGATGGAAAGATCTGCGATTATGTAGATGGCAAGTTCCGTAACGATACTCCCGAAGAATATGTTAGGCAGACGATTGAGAAACGGCTAATTAACGAACACAAATATTCAACTGATCAAATAGCAATTGAGTTTACGCTTCAAGTGGGTTCAAATAAGCCAAGAGCGGATATAGTCATTTGGGAAAAAGATACGGAACATAACCAAGGAACTATCAAACTTATCATTGAATGCAAAAAGGATACTGTTGATGCCAGAAACGCCAAAGATGGCATTGGTCAGCTAAAATCCTATATGTCTGTATGTCCGAATTGCGAATGGGGAATGTGGACGAACAGCATTCAAAAGTTTGTATTCCGCAAATACATCGGCGACGATGGCAGTATCCAGTTTATGGAGTATAACGATATACCATCTGCCGACGGAAATCTTGACGATGTAAACAGACCCAGCAGGAAGAATTTAAAAAACGCATCAGATGACAACCTCTTATTTGTATTCAAGACATGTCATAATCACATTTACGTGAATGACGGTATGCAAAAGCAACCAGCTTTCTTTGAACTATTGAAAGTGATCTTTTGTAAAATAGAGGACGAACGCAATATTCCTGCTCCGCTTGATTTTTATACGACATCAGAGGAACGGTCTAATCCTGATGGTCAGCTTACTGTGAAGAAAAGAATTTCTAAAATTTTTGAGCGTGTTAAAAAACATCACGGAAAAATATTTGATACCAATGACAAGATAAAGCTAACTCCACGGAGTCTAGCATATATTGTAAGTGAATTACAGCGGTATAGTCTTCTCAACACAAACATAGATATTAAAGGAAAAGCATACGAGGAAATCGTAGGCTCCAACTTGCGTGGCGACAGGGGGGAATTTTTTACGCCACGCAATGTGATGAAAATGGTTGTTGAAATGATCAATCCTCGTATGGATGAGAAAGTATTGGATTCATCATGTGGCACTGGCGGATTTCTTGTAACTGCAATGACCCATGTAATCAGTTTGTTGGAAACGGAATTTTCCGAATCACTTGGTGTCAAACGATCTGATTGGGATAGCAATACAATGTGCCTTTTTCAAGATCGGGTTTCCGAGATGGCTTCATCCAATTATTTCGGCTTCGATATTAACCCGGACCTAGTTAAAGCAACTAAGATGAACATGGTCATGAACAATGACGGAAGCGGAAATATCCTGCAAACCAATTCTTTACTTCCGCCTCATGAATGGTCAGATGAATTCAAGACAAGGTTGGCTGAGGCATTGCACATAAAAAAGGGAGATATCCGGAATCATAACGGCATTGATTTCTTCAATGTCATTGTCACGAATCCGCCTTTCGGAAGCAAAATTCCGATTAAGGATAAAAACATACTGGAACAGTTTGAGCTTGCGCATATTTGGACAAACGACAAGCAATCCGGCAGATGGACAATGACTAACCGTCTGCAATCATCCGTGCCACCGGAAATTTTGTTTATTGAGAGATGTACGCAGTTCCTTGTTCCGGGCGGAAGACTCGGAATCGTTCTTCCTGATTCCATTCTCGGTTCTCCCGGTCTTGGTTATATCCGAGAGTGGCTAATCAGGAATCACAGAATTATTGCCAGTATAGATCTTCATGTAGACACATTCCAGCCGCATAACGGAACGCAAACATCCGTTTTGATTTTACAGAAAAAAACGGATGCTCAAAAGCAAAAAGAAGAAGCGAGCGGTACCATGGCGGATTACAACATATTCATGGCAATGGTTGATAAAGTCGGTCACGACAAGAGGGGCAACCCTCTTTTCAAGAGGGATAAAGACGGGAATGAAATTCTTGTTCCGGAGACTGATGATGTAATGGCTCTGGGTGAAACGGACGGTGGAGATCGAACGGTTTCGCATCAACGGAAAAAGAGACTTGAGGACGACCAGACGGTTGATGTCCCTGCGATTTTTGCCAGATGGAAGAAACAGGAGGGATTGGCATGGTAGGAAAAAATCTTGCATATAAGATCGATGAAACCATTACAATCCCTGAAGTGATTGTAGATGACAGCCCTCTCAAATGGTGTTCCGTTACGCTATCCGATGTTTTGAACAAGGAAAAACGGCTCGAAGCCAGTGTGTTTGATATCGAGGCGAAACAGGCGTGGGAGACAATCACAAATGGAAAATATCCTTGTGTTATGTTAATGGGGGATAATGGGCTTATTGATACCGCCTTTTATCCTGGTAGATTCAAAAGGATTTATTGTGACAAAGGAAACGGAGAAGAATTTTACCTTCCTTCTCAAATTACGGATATATACCCTAAACCAGAAAAGTATATTTCTAGACTAACGAAGTGTGATCGCTCTGTACTTAGATTAAAATTAGGGACATTATTGCTAACTCGTTCTGGAACGATAGGAACGGTATCTCTATCATCGAAAACAACCGAAGGGAAACTATTTTCCGATGATGTAATCAGGGTTACATTCAAGCAGAAATATGACTTGGGTTATTGCTACGCTTACTTGAAGTCGAAAATCGGAAGTATCATTTTGCAAACGAATGCATATGGCTCAGTCATCACACATATAGAACCAGAGCATTTAATGAGCGTTCCAATTCCTGATGCGCCCGCTGACATAAAAGAGAAAATCAATGACCTGATCATGGAATCCTATGCGGCGCGAGACACGTCAAATGAACTGATTGACGAAGCGACATCACTACTCGTAGAAGAACTGCATTTACCTGACTTATCCGATTTCGATACGAATCTTTATCAGAAAAACGCATGGGTTGATACGTTCACAGTCAGTTTAAGCAAGATGGCGGGGCGTTTGGACGCTTCGTATCATGTGCCGATTGCAGATGCCATAGTCGAACATTTGAAGAAGTACGCCGCAGAAGTGACGACGGTCGGTGATCCCAGAATCAGCAACGATGTTATTTTGCCCGGAAGATTCAAACGGGTATATGTGGATGAAGGATATGGGATCACGTTTTTCAGCGGAAAGAACATATCTGAATTGGATCCCTCTGATAAACGATATCTCTCATTTGCAAAACATGATAAAAAGATCAAGGAAGAGCTAACTTTGCGCGAGAATATGGTTTTAGTTACATGCAGTGGTACAGTTGGAAATGTAGCGTTAGTTCCTAGACACTGGGATGGTTGGGCAATGACCCATGACATAATACGCCTCAAATTATCTGATTCATTGGCAGGATATTGCTTTATATGGCTAAATTCAGAATACGCAGGAAGAATAATGAAGTCATTTCAATATGGGTCCGTTGTCCAGCATATTGAAAAAGAGCACATTAGGGAAATGCCTATTCCTCTTTTGAAGGATCAGGCAACACAAACAAGAATCAACGATCTTGCACTTGAAGCAAACAGGAAAAGATATGAGGCTTATACTTTAGAGCAGAAAGCGCTTAAAATAATGGATAACGAGGTAATCTTCGCAAAATAAATCAAGTAATCTCAGATACCGAGCGACCAACTGTAAAAAGCTGGTCGCTTTTCTTTCGCCCATCAGAAGAAAAGAGGTGAACACGATGGCAATCGACAAATTGGAAAAACTGGAACACGAGAAGCACGTTGTAGAAAAAAACTGACTGCCGCTAGGACAGAAAGAAGCGACTCAAACATATTTTTGAAAAACAGGTGTTAGGACTTGCCCCGACGGAAATTGCAACAAACTTTATCCTTGGGTTTGATGAGGACGTGAAAATCACAAGGCACAATTTTCACCAGGTAGATACGCTTCCATACGTAAAAGATAAAACGCTTGATGATTTGTTTGACACTGTATTTCTGGAGAATAAAAATGAAATTTGACTATGTGATAGGAAACCCGCCGTATCAGGACGATATTGCTGGAGAACAGAGAACTTATTCGCCTAATGAAAGGAACTCCTTTTCGCACAGAAGGAGTTCCTTAATCCTTACTCGACAAGAATCTCAGCTTTCTCCATCTTCACCCGGCACTGCTTACTGAAAAAGCCAATCCCCACATGCCAACACTCCTCATAGCCTTTTTCTGCCAGCGGCTTATCATAGTCGAATCGTACGATCTGTTCCAACGCCTCCTCTGCGGCCTGCTCCATTAATTTCTTTTTTTTCACTTTTTTGAGTTCGATCACTGCCGCCGGGCTGACGCCATTGCGGTGATATACGCAGATGTCGTACCGCCCTTTTCCCGATTCGAGGTTCGATTTTTTGACATATCCGTCAAGATTTTGGAGCACCCCCATCAAAAATCCATGATAAAAGGATTCCGCACTGTCAAGATAACTGATCGACGTTTCTAAAAGAACGCCAAGTTCCCGCTCCAGCGTCTGCGCGTCGCCGTCGAACAGCGCTTCATATAAAACGGTCAGATCGTGCGTTTTGATCTGCTCGTCAAACCACTCACTGATTTTATCCTCGTAAATCGTCAGAACTTCGTCGTTGGGGATCGTTAAAATCAGATATCTTTTCCGTTTTTCAAATTCTTCCGATACTTTCTTTAAATATCCGGTAAAGAACAGGAAATTCCACAGATTGTCCTGATTGCTTTGAATATCTTCATAAGTAATATCCTCATGAACTGGTTTGCGGATCGTTCCACCAGCCATTAAGGTTTCCAATTCCTCCCGTGCAGTTCCGTCCGCCTTATGAATCAGGTCACGCACGATGTCATTGGAACTCGTGTTTGCCCAGTAAGGTCTGCCAAAGGCGTTTTTATTTGCTCGCAAGTCTGTCATGAAGTTGACAACGCTCCAGGGATTGTACACTTCGGAATTTCCAAACAGATAGCCGTCATACCACCTGCGGATGTCGTCCATGCGTTCCTCCACACCGTAATACGCAGCCATCGTCTCTACTTCCTTCGGTATGAAGCCAAAATATTCTCCATACGTTTCGTCAAGAATGGAAACGATACGCAAATTGTTTAATCCGGTAAAGATGCTCTCTTTGCTGATGCGCAAACAACCAGTAATCACAGCGAACTGTAGATTTGGATTGGTCTTCAGTGCTGATTCAAACAGGGAGCGGATGAAATCGATCATCTCATTATAAAATCCACGAAAATAGGAATTTTCCAATGGCACATCGTATTCATCGATCAGGATGATGCTCTTTTGCCCAGTTGCTTGAAAAAGACACTTGCTCAGAAATTTCAGCGCACCGGAATATTCTTTCTGTTCCGCTTTTCCGTCCATGATCCGCCGGTACTGTTCTTTTTGAGAATCCTCTAATTTGTTGTCACTCAGGATCGACCGGTGGCGGATAAACTCGTCCGTAATTTCTTCCTTTAGTTTAAAATACGCATCCTCAAAATTAGCCTGCTTTGCGGATTTCAATGTCAACGAAATCACCGGATACTGCTGCATCTGGCTTGTGTATTTCTCCCCAGCATCCATAATCTTTAGCCCGTCAAACAGTGTACGATGCTCCGCGTTTAACACTTCCTCTCCCGTATCTTCAAAGAAATACTTCAACATACTCATGTTCAGCGTCTTTCCAAATCGCCGTGGGCGCGTGAAGAGCGTGACATCACTTTTATTATCGAGCAATTCTTTTATCAGCAGTGTTTTGTCTACATAATAAGCGTCATTTTGTATGATTTTTTTAAAATCTTCCGTGCCGATTGGCAGTGGCCTATATTCCTTCGTCATAACAAATCTCCTTCCCATATTCGGCTGTCTTCGTTCCGCATGTCTCCGACACCTCATCACACTCCACATCCGGCCCTGATGTCCTCCGCTGTTTTGGCACAATTCCCATTTTCGTTTCAGTTTTATTATACCCGGTTTCCCGGCTCGCGTCATCGCTGCGCAACAAAAAAAGGGGAAAGCATAACTTTCTTTCTGCTTTCCCTTTTGTATACACCTTTTCTGGTGGCATGATCAAATTTCGAGATTTGTTCGTTCCTTGTGGTTTTTCCTTAAAATAGGGAATTCCGCGAATTTATTTTACGATGTTCTCGCAGAAACGCATCAGAATCTATTCATTTTTTTCGTCGCGCCGTTTATTCCTGAATTTTTAAGATTCGGAAGA
>CAYTKT010000071.1:0-7021 GCA_964438605.1 uncultured Oscillospiraceae bacterium | reverse complement strand
CGAGCGAGACCGCCGTGACGTCCGAGAGGCTTTCCACCTTCTTGGGAGTGGTTCTTTCCTCCGTCGTCCCGTCGCCGAGCTGGCCAGCGTAATTCCGGCCCCATGTGTAGAGACTGCCGTCCGAGGTGATCGCGGCGCTGTGAAACCATCCGAGCGAAACCGCCGTGACGTTCGAGAGGCTGGCCACCTTTTTAGGAGTGGTTTGATATCCCCCTAGCGTCGTCCCGTTGCCGAGCTGGGCATGGCTATTATCGCCCCATGTGTAGAGACTTCCGTCGGAGGTGATGGCGGCGCTGTGATAATCCCCGAGCGAGACCGCCGTGACGTCCGTGAGGCTCTCTATCTTCTTGGGAGTGGTTCTGCTTTCCATCGTCCCGTCGCCAAGCTGGCCATCCCAATTGTGGCCCCACATATAGAGGCTGCCGTCGGAGGTGATCGCGGCGCTGTGATAATCCCCGAGCGAGACCGCCGTGACGTCCGAGAGGCTTTCTACCTTCTTAGGAGTGGTTCTGTTTTCTTTCGTCCCGTCGCCGAGCTGGCCAAATTCATTGTAGCCCCACATATAGAGGTTGCCGTCGGAGGTGATCGCGGCGCTGTGATAATCCCCGAGCGAGACCTCCTTCACAGTCAGCCCGTTGTTTTCGATGGTTTGAAGGGCTTTCTCATTGATGGTATCCATTCTTGTTTCA
Source organism: uncultured Oscillospiraceae bacterium (assembly GCA_964438605.1). Classification (GTDB taxonomy): domain Bacteria; phylum Bacillota; class Clostridia; order Peptostreptococcales; family Anaerovoracaceae; genus Alangreenwoodia. The sequence goes on along the minus strand of CAYTKT010000071.1, from coordinate 6,332 downwards.
TCAGCTACAAGCTCAGAATCACCATCGACTTCAGTCGCATAAGCTGTCCGTGGATAAAAAGACAGGCAAAGCCCGATTATCAAAATAAAGACCATCAGCATCTTCAGAGATGCCAGCACAGGGCTTGAGGGAACAGATGCATTTTGTTTTCTTTTCATGATATCCTTCTCCTTTCCTTAATCATGTTTTCTATAAACTTATTGGATCGATATTAAAAAGCGGACACAAACATGAGAGGACTTTAAGAAATCTCTTGTCTCGCTCCACCAAAACGGCAAGTCACAAGCGCAGCTGTGCAAGGAATACGGGGTTTCCCAATCCGCTCTCAGCAAAGGGATCGTCAGCTTTTTCCTGTCAGGAAAAACAATCATCGTCAAGCGCCGTCAAGATTTTCGCAGAATACTTCATTCTGCGAAAATCCACTTCTTCTTATGCATATTTCAACGGTTCTTCCGCTTCCTGACGGCACAGCGTGACGGCGAAAAGCGCCGAAAGACGTTTCATATTCTGTTTTTTCAGTTCCATCGTCGGATGAACATAAAGATTCATCGTCAAATTGACGCTCGAATGGCCCAGAATCTCACTCAGACTTTTCACATCAAATCCCAGTTCCACACAGCGTGTGGCAAACGTATGGCGCAATGCGTGAAAGTTTCTTTTTGAGATTCCACTCTCTTTTAGCGCTTGTTGAAACCGGTTTTGCAGGGTACGCGGGTCCAGATGCTTTTTTCCGGGAAGCGACAGAAAGTAGCCGGAGGTGGAACCCGTATGATTCTGATATTCTTCTATCAACCGAACCAGAATATCCGGCATTGGAATCGTCCGCACAGAAGATGCGCTCTTTGGGGCGCTGACGAGAATCTTTGTCTTTTTTTCGGACTCTGCCTGTTCCCGCACGCGCTGCATCGTCCGGCAGACGCGGATCGTCTTTTCCCTCAGAGAAATATCCTCCCATCGCAGCGCACAGACTTCCCCGATGCGCAGTCCGGTAAACAAACTGACCAGAATTCCCATATGGTAGGCATTCCGGTCAGAAATCAGATGACGGCACAGACGTTCCTGTTCCCCACGGCTTAAGATCCGTTTTTCCTTTTTCTTTGAACGGATGTGAATCGAGCGTGCATCACACGAAACGGGCTGTCCGCTTTGGACGGCGAAACGCAAAACTCCGCGCAGCACGAACAGTACGCCCAAAACCGTCCGTGCGGAGAGTCCGGTTTTCTTTTTTCCGCCGCAGCAAAGGAGGGTTTGACAGTGTTCTTCGATCAGTTGGTCGGAAAATTCCTGGAGTGCGATGTCCCCCAGCGCCGGAAAAAGATGCAGCCGCAAAACGCTCTCGTATTTATTGGCGGTGGATTCTTTGATGCGCGGCTTTGCCGCTTGGAACCACTGCTCCGCTGCCTTACGAAATGTCACCGGGTGTCCCGCTTTTCTGTTTTTTCTGTGAGCGCCGTCAGATTTTCTATGGCGTTTCCGGTCCGATTCCGTTCGGGCATCCCATTTTTTTCAGGAAAAAAGACGGTGGTATTTTTCCTTTCGGAAAACGTAAGAAGTTTCTTTTCCTCATCGTTTTGCAAACTCACTGCGCCGACCAGTTTCTTCTTTACTTCGCGGCATAAGTTTTTCCCTCGCTTTCGTTTGACGTGAATTTTGACGGCGAATGAATGAAACATTCGTATCTTTTCAGGATATTCTTCCCAAATTACCCCATAAATTTCATTTTCGGTCCGATAGAATTGACAATTTTTAAAATTTTCTGTAAAATGTTATTGTTTTGTGAATCCATTTGGCAAACAAGAATCAAAAATCCGAAGAATCTCGTTTCGCAGAATGAAGTATTCTACGAAAATTCTGACGATACTTTCCCGTTTTCTTCCTGCTCTTTCAGCAAATTCATATATTTCCTTACCAGGCTGCGATAATATCTTATCCTTTCAGGGGAGACGCACGGCTGTCCGTCAAAAAAATTTTCACACGACCGGGCCGGATCCCAAAGTGGCGTTTCAGAAAATAAAGACAAAAAAATAAGGCTTCCGCACACATCTCTGTGTGAGAAAGCCCGATCTTTTATCGCATTTTTCTAATATTCATAATGTTTCATCATTTTTTCGACCTCGCCGCGCATCTCCTGAACAAATTCTTCCGGAGAGATCACCTTGACCCAGCTGCCCTGGCTCAGGAGCCACATTCTGATCCCGTCGCCGTAAACCTCCGCCTCTACGAGATGTTTTCCTTCATGCCGCTCGATGACTCTGGCTGTCGGGATCTTATCCAGGACCGCCTGTATGGAAGGGCCCGTAAATTCAAAACGGATCGTGCGCAGTTTTCCCGGCCACATGAACAGACTTCTTTTTCTCAGCAGTCCTTCGTCAAAATCCGGGACATCGTTCAGATTGAAATGTTTCCGGTGTTCCGTGATCTTCTGGATCCGGTCGAGACGGAAATAGGTAGGCGTATCCATTTCCTTTCCGACGAGAAAAGCGATCAGATAAAAGTAATGATCCTCAAAAAGAACGGAAACCGGCCGGATACGGCGCGTTACATTTTTCCGGTCCATGCGGTAATAATCGATCGATATCTCCCGCCTGTCGTGTATACAGTTCACGATGATCGGCGAGAAACGCCTTCAGATCGTTGAGCGTCCTGGTGATGCTCTTTCCCGAAACTTCATACTCTTCCGCGAGCCGCTTTACGGAAAGTTCCTCCCCGCGAAGACCGCGAAAAAACACTTCCAGCAACCGCTCATACCGACTATTATTCACTTGGATCCTCCCCTCGTGCTGTACCCCGACCGACAAACCCCTGTTATCTGCTTATCTGCCGTATCGTTTTCCTATCTTCTTTTCCTATTATCAGGGATGAGTAAAACACGCATTTTGCAAAGCTGAACCACGATATATAGATAATTTATCGGAAGTCACATGCTATATATCGCTCACCCCCGTGAGCAAATCGGAGTTCTGCCCATTTCTGATATTTTATCAAAGGAACGGGACACACGCGTGTCCCGTCAAAAATGTGACATGTCGCATAGCTTTTCATCAGCACAAACCGCTGTACTTGGCTGCTTTAACCTGCCGTCTAAAACCAGTGGGACTGTGGCAGCCGTCTTTTAAAATACCTGTCTGCACGCATTTTGTGATCGATTCAACATGCCATGCCGCTGGATCTATATCTATATAAACAAAAAGATTGGCTCTTTTACCAAAGACATCAATTTTGAAAAGAGTTCCGCCATTTTGGCACATGCCATCAGACTGTCCGAATGGAACCCCTCATCACTTCATAAACGATACCTTACGCCGTCCATCGGCTGACAGCCGATTCCGCCCGGTTTCCCCGCATATCGACATAGCTGGCGCCCGATTTTTCGGCATCTGCTATCATCGACGTTAACACAAGCATCACACACGGTGCTAAAATCATCGATAAAATCTTTTCCCGCTTCTTCCTACCTTTCCCATGCCTGATTAAAAAAGAAAGTGCGTAGGTTACTATCGGTAGCTTACACACTTTATGTTACGCTCTCGCCTATCCTGCGCTTTCCGTATCGATCTTTGCCTTCTCCATTTTCACCCGGCACTGCTTGCGGAAAAATCCGATGCCTACGTGCCAGCATTCTTCATATCCTTCTTCCGCCAGCGGAGCATCGTAACCGAATGCCGCAATCTGCTCTAAAGCCTTCTCCGCCGCCTGCTCCATCTGCCGCGCCTTCTCCGCTTTTTTCAGCTCGATGACTGCCGCCGGACTGACAGCATCCAGATTATAGATACAGATGTCATACCGCCCGTTTCCGGCTTCCCGGTTCGATTTGATCAGATAACTTCCGCCTAAATTCTGAAAGACGCCCATCAAAAACCCGTGATAAAACGCCTCGGCGCTGTCCATATAGCTGACCGACGAACGAAGCAGTTCGGCCAGCTGCTCCTGAAAGGCCGGCGCATCCCCGTCAAACAGCGCACGGTACAAGGCGCTTAAATCCCGCGTCTGTATCGCTTCCTCAAACCATTCTTGAATCTTATCTTCGTAAATACTCAGTACTTCATCGTTTGGGATCGTTAAAATCAGATACCTTTTCCGCTTCTCAAATTCTTCCGACACTTTCTTCAAATATCCGGTAAAAAACAGAAAATTCCACAGATTGTCCTGACTGCTCTGAATGTCTTCGTAAGTGATGTCCTCATGAACCGGTTTTCGGATCGTCCCACCGGCCATTAAGATTTCCAGTTCCGCCCGTGCTGCATTGTCTGCTTTGCGAATCAGATCGCGCACAATACTGTTTCCGCTCGTGTTCGCCCAGTAAGGCCTGGCAAAAGCATTTTTATTTGCACGCAAGTCTGTCATGAAGTTGATGACGCTCCAGGGATTATACACCTCGGAATTTCCAAACAAATAGCCGTCATACCATGTGCGAATATCATCCATCCTCTCGGATACCTCATAATACGCCGCCATCGTTTCCACTTCTTTTGGTGTGAAGCCAAAATATTCTCCATACGTTTCGTCAAGAATGGAAACGATCCGCAAATTGTTCAAACCAGTGAAAATACTCTCCCGACTGATGCGCAGACAACCGGTCACAACAGCAAATTGAAGATTTGGATTTGTTTTCAGTGCTGATTCAAACAGCGAACGGATGAAGTCGATCATCTCAGGATAAAATCCACGAAAATAGGAATTTCCCAGTGGTACGTCGTATTCGTCGATCAGGATAATTGCCTTTTTCTTATAAACCTCGTACAGACATTGAGATAGAAATGCCAAAGCCGTGTAATAGTCACTCAATTCTCCTTTCCTGGAACGAATATTCATGAATTTTATTTTATCTGCTTCATTTTTCAACGCAGGATAGACAACATCCTCATGTCGTGCATATTCAGCGGCGATTGTCTCACGCAGACGATCCATCGCCAGTTCAAATGTATCCTGCTTGGCCGATTTCAATGTCAACGAAATCACTGGATACTGCTGCATCTGGCTCGTATATTTTTCTCCGGCGTCCATGATTTCCAGACCGTTAAAAATCGTGTGGTTTTCTGCATTTAATGTTTCGTCCCCCGTATCCTCAAAGAAATATTTCAGCATACTTATGTTCAAAGTCTTTCCAAACCGTCGCGGACGCGTGAAGAGCGTAACTTTCGATAAATTGTCGAGAAGATCTTTGATCAACAAGGTCTTATCCACATAATAAAACCCTTCTTCTATGATTTCCTTAAAATCCTCTGTGCCGATCGGCAGCGGTCTGTATTCCTTTACCATAAAAAAACTCCTTTCCGCATCCCTCGTGTTCACCGTTACGTCAGTTTACGCTGGCGGCACTAATTTATCCCACAGTTTTTCCTTTCTTTCCATTCTGATTTCAGCTTTATTATATCCGTTTTGCAGGCTCATGTCATCGCCGGACGAAAAAAAACAGCGTCAAGATTTTGCAGAGAAATGAACTGTGAGAATTCCTTGGAAAGACTGCCTTTCCCTTTACAGATCGCTCCATCTTTCACGTATATCTCATATTTTGCGCCTTTCTGCCAGCAGGGACATCTGGATCCTATCATAGTCTTTCCATCGGACATATACTCCTTTTCTGTCGCTTTGATCGGACGAAAGGAAAATATCTCGCGTCCCAAGATCACAGTCTAAATGGCAGATACGTTTCCAAGCCGCCTCGTTTTTATCCCGCCTTTTCTGATACGAAAATTCTCCCAGAAAACCAAGCGTTGTTTTCGTATCTCTCCATACGATCCCCCATTCTTTTTCCCTGAACGTACTTTCACAGATCATCCGGGCAATTTTCTTCAAAGATTTCTCCTGTGAAATCGCAGCTGACCTTTAAAAACACGTCTCCTACCTTTTAAATCAAATCTGCTCTATTGATCGGGGCCTCCTGAAAACCTGCGCTGATACTCTCTAAATTTGACCACATCTTTTTCGCAGAATTGTAGTATATCCTTTATACATAGAGAACATCTTTTCTTTGTTTTAGTAATTTTATATTTCTATTTAAATACTAACATACCATATTAAATGCTAACATATCATACGTCCTTTTTTCTTGTCTTTTGGCTTATTTCCCTACACATATTTTATGCGATACGGTTTTTAAAAAATATTTGCGATTATAACAAGTTATATTGATAGTATCAAAAAAACTATTATCATTTAATTACTGTGTAATTACAATATTTTTATAAATTTTATTAAGAAATATCTTAATTTTAATATTAGTACGGAATACATTAAGCTATTTACAGATATTTTAATTTGATAAATACATTTTGTACTCAAATTGCAATAACAAATTGAACACGCGGTTATTTGAACATTGACATTTAAAT
>CAYTKT010000070.1:0-7208 GCA_964438605.1 uncultured Oscillospiraceae bacterium | reverse complement strand
ACCTATATTCCCTTGTCTTACCTCAGTATTTTGAGTTTACACAAAACTTGAAACAATCTCTCGTCTGGGCAAGCGATTTTACCTACATCAAGGCCGGCGGAAAATGGTATGATCTCTGCCTGGTCATCGATTTGTTCTCCCGCAAGGGAATCGCATGGAATATCTCCGCCAAACCGGATGTAAACCTCGTCACAGTCACGTTCAGGAAAGCATAGAAAGCCAGAAACGAGCCGGAAGGGCTCATGTTCCACTCTGACCGGGGAACCCAATATACCGCTGCTTCTTTCCGGAAACTTTTGGATTTCCTGAATGCGGTGCAGTTTTTCTCCAAAAAGGGATGCCCTTTCGACAATGCTGTCTGCGAATCTTTCTTTAAATACCTAAAGAAAGAGGAAACGGATCGCAGGACTTACGCCACTCTGGATGAACTGAGGCTGTCCGTATTCTCCTACATAGAAGGATACTATAATTCAAAACGCCCTCACGGTTTCCTTGGCTATCTGACCCCCCCCCCAATGAGGTGGAGGCTGCCTACTGGGAACGAGAGTGAGATTCCGTTCCCAGTAAAAATCACTCAAAAATGTGTCTACTTATTTGACTATAGTCCAGTTTCCGTCGTTTCTGTTCATCTTTTTGTAACGCGATTGCAATTTTGTTCGCCACCGCCTGAATCACAGCGTCCGCTATCAGGTCTCCAACTTTTGTTTCGCCCAGTGCAGTCGCTTCCTTGTCGCCAAGTAACGACACGCACTCATCCACACCGAATGGTTCATAGACGGCATCATACCACGTCGTATAGGCCGCATTTCCGGTGTTGTCGCCCGTTCTCGCTTTGACAAGCCCGTCACTTCTCGCATCTGCTGTCAAGGATAAGGTTTCGGTGACGGACTCGATGGTATCTTCCTTTGTCTGAGATGCGATCGAAGGGCGACTTGCGGTACAGTTATATAATACGTGTCTGACGCTTTTCGCATCGCCATCGAACTCAAAGAGCAGCGCGAATTTTGCGGTATCGTCGTTGTCGGACCGCTCCACAAGGACGCCGTTTTTATCCCTTGTTTCCTTCAAAATATCCGAGCGAAAGCGGTCCGGAAGATAGGCCATCTCTAGGTCGCCCGAATAGCCGTTGTTCGCAAAGGTCCGAAAATAGACGATGCCATCGGCGTAAAACGGGCTGGTTTCTCCTTCCGGGTCTAAGCTGATACTGACCGCGCCCGGGATGGCCCATGGCGTTTCATACGTATAGGTACCGTCTGCATTTTCGGTCATCTTTGCCACGTGTACATTTTTGATGTTATATTTTACTTTGTTCGATTTCGACATGTTCCCTTTCCCCCTGTTCAAAGGTATAAACCGTTTCATACAAGCGTTCGCTTGCGATCCATGTTTCCACTTTGTCATAAAAGATATGATGTTTTTTTAGCACGTTTTCTACTTTGCTTTCGGCATCTGGGTCTTTGTAATCACAATATAGTTCGATTCGAAATTCGTCGATCCCGTAATACATTGTCCCATCGGCGGAAAAATTATCGCTGCGCGGCATCGATACCAATACCCACGGTGGGTCTGGAGCTTCGCCCTCACTAAAATGATGATACGCCCACGAGAGGCCCGTTTCCGATGCGAGCGCGTTTAAATCTTTTACGTTCATTCTTCTAAGGCTCTCCGAATCCCTTCTTCAAATTCTTCGATTCCGGCTTGTTCTGCTTGTGCGATATGCGGCCTTGGCGATACGTAGCCACCCCCGCGCAGGCCGTGTCCAAACTCAAGCAGGTGAGTTAATTGATACCGGTCTTTGGAATGCACGACGTAAGAAACCGATTTCGCGGTTTCTTTCTGCTTTTTCACGGCCCAACTGCGGGAATAACCGCCGGTATCCTTCGGCGCGTTCTGTTTGATGTCATTTTTTACGCTGTCGGCGGTTTCCTTTGCGACGCGTTTTACTGCTTCGGTTGATATATCATTGTATTCTTGTAACGCCTGATTCACTGCGTTCGCTAGGTTGTCGATTGTTACTCTGCTGCTACTCATTCCCGGTCCACCTTCTTTGCATATAATTTGATATTGCGCCTGCGGTTATTGCTACGGTCTATCTCGTCGATGTTGTAAATGTTTTCATTGTAGAGAATCCGAAAATTTTTCGTGTCGATTCTATCAACTGCTTTACACCACCGGATCGTAAAGTTCATCATTTCGTGATTTACGGTTTCTCCGGCGGCTTGCTGCTCCGTTCCCGTTCGATGTTCGTTTGATACGGTGGCATGGCAGGTATAATAATCCTGCCATGCTGCTTTGTGATTTCCGTATTCGTCCACTTCTACGGTGTTTTTTTGTAGGGTGATTTTGGTATTCAGTAAGGCAATATTCATCTAAAATCCCGCCTTTCGGCTGCCAAATAGCAGTGCCCGTAGCGTCAGCGTCAAGGCATGGTGGTCGGCCTCTTCGCGGTGTTCGTAGAAATAAGCGATCGTAAAGAGGACCGCGACCCGTGCGTTTTCCGCGTTGGCTAGCTCTTGCGGGTCGTCTGTCCTGAGAACGTCCATACACAACCGTTCCGCGCCTGGGATAAGATTGTTTATTAGTTCATCCTCGTCGTCGTAGTCAATTCTCAGATAGTTTTTTGCTTCGTCTAAGCTTACCAACATTGTCGCGGCCCCCTTTTCAATGTGTTTATTCTTCTTCTTTCGGTTTTAACGTCGCTTCGGAGAATGATAACGTCAAGAATGGCGTTTCTTCTTCCTGGATTTTAAAAGTAAATACCGTCGCGCTGCCGTCTGTAAGTCTGAGTACCCAGTCCTGGTCCTGTTCGGTCTTTTCCGTGCCACCCTCGCCGCTCGTGCGCTGCACCGTTATATTTTGGCCGCTGTACTTGTCGCCTAAATGCAGCGGAAAAAAGTAATCGTTAATTGTTTCCGACGCTTTCACCAACTCGGAAATGTCCGCGCCCGGTTCCAGTACGATTTTCCCGCCGATGTGGAACTCTTCCGCGCCCTGGGCATGATAATTCTTTGCGTTATAATCACTCATATTATCATCTCCCTAATTATTTCATCTGCAACAGCTTGATGCCTTCTGCCAGGATTACTTTGCCGTCTACACGCTCGGTCGCAAGAAATCCTACCTGGCCATTTGTGCTATACAGTTCGTTCAGTCTTTGAATGGTTCTCCCTGCGCGGTCTGCGATCCAGTAGTTACGAAAATCACCAAACGCTACGACATAGGCCCCTGCGGCCATGGTAGGCGCATAAGGCGAGGTATACAGTTCGTAGCCGAGCAGTTTATCCGGCTGGCCTGCCTGCTGAAGGGCCGGCTGCCATAAATAAACGCCGTTGCCGTCCTTCAGTTTCCGAATGGCGGAAATGGTCGCATCGTTCATCAAAAACTTCGCGTTTCTGCGATACGGAGCTTTCAGCGCGTAGACTAGGTTGATGAGTTCATCGGCAGTCATCGCGTTGCTTGCGGCGGCCGTAACGCCGAGCGTACCTCCGTGTTCGGTAAAGAGGACGGTAGGCTGTCCGCTTCCACTTCCCACACAGAATGCCTGCTCTTCGGCAATGCCAAAAGCTCTGGCAAATTCCTTCGCGAGATACTCTTCCAGCGGGAACGCCGCGTCCTGTAAAAGTTCCACGCTGAGGCGGATGATATCCGTTAGCTTGTAGGCATCGATCTCTTTTTGCCCGAAGGTGGGGTTGCTTTCTTTGAATTCCGCGTTCTCGGCAGTCCATGCTGCCTTCGAGTGCCCCACAGAGAGAGGGATCTTGCGGTCGCTATTGGTGGTGATCACCTTCGCAAGGCTGCGAATCACGTTGGATTCGTCCAGGCCCTGCACAATCTGATTCTCAAACTCCTCCGGCACCAGATACCCGCCGTCCGAATCTGAACTTTCAGACAGTACGTTATGGAGGAGAGGCCTGCCTCTAAGGTGCCTGCCGAAATCCTCCCGGTAGGCGTTCGATGCCCGCCCACTTCTCTCCGGCTGTATCGGGTGCTGCGGGGTCGTCGTCAGCGGTTTTTCCACCGGTTGGGACAGCTGCGCTTCGATCGCATCCTTTCGTTCCATGCGGCGGATCTCACGGGAAAGGTCGTTTAAATCCTGTTCCATCTCCGAGTAGGTGGCGTCGTCCTCTGCGGACAAGACGCCTTTGTCGTTTCTGTGGGTATCGAGAAAGCCTTCCATGGTGTTTCCACAGCTTGGCCCGTTTTTCTCTCATTTCGATGATCGTCATGGTCATTTCCCTCCTGTTACATAAAATTTCTGATGGCGAAAAGGCGCTCCTTCAGTTCATCGACCGAGCGCCCCATGGGTTTGGTGGCTTCTTCCTGCTCAGGCTCTGCCATGCAAACGGCTTTCTTCTCCTGCCGTGCCCTTGCGGTAAGCTGGTTCATAAGGCTTGCCTGCGCGGCCCTCGCCGAGAAAGCATAAGGCAAAAGGTCCTTTGCGCGGGGGGTTATCCTCTCCTAAAATGCCGTCCGCAAATCCCAGCTCCATCGCCTTTTTCGCGTTCATCCAGGTTTCCTCATCCATCAGATGCGACAGTTTCGCTCTGGAAAGTCCTGTCTTGCTCTCGTAGGCGTTAAGGATACTCTCCTTGACCTCACCAAGCATCTCGATGGCTTTTTGCATCTCCTCATGGTCTCCCGCCGCGATCGTGGCAGGATTATGAAGCATCATCATCGCCGTGGGCGACATCAGCACTTCGGTTCCCGCCATGGCGATGACGCTCGCCGCGCTCGCCGCGATGCCGTCAATTTTTACGGTCACGTCGCTTGGGCAGTCCATGAGCATGGTGTAGATGCGGCTCGCCGCCACACAGTCGCCGCCCGGGCTGTGAATCCAGACCGTGATGGGTCCCGTGCCTCCCATGAGTTCTTCTTGGAATCTCTCAGGGGTAACGTCGTCCTCGTACCAGGATCTCTCTGCTATGGTGCCGTCCAGGTACAGTGTCCGGTTCTCTGCTTCTTCCTCTCCGGGCGATTCGTTTCTCACCCATTTCCAGAATTGATTCATCGGGTTGTTCCTCCTCCTTTCTCGTAAGCTTCCTCTCGTCCTTTTGCGATGGGATCGCGACAAACTCCACCGAATGACTTACTTTACATAAAAGGCTCCCGCATCGCGCAAAGGCAACATATTGCCGTTAATCAGATAAAGGTCGCCGCCTTCTTCCTTTGGGATTCGGTCCATGTTCTCCAGTTCTCTTATGTCGTTGGCGGAGAGCCAGCCGTTTTGTCTGCCCACTGCGTAGCCGTTCATCCTGCTTTCGTAGTCCCCGCGCAAAAGACCGTCCACATTGAACTTGACGAAGTAGTTTTTCTTTTCCGATTCATTCAGGAGGGAGCGGTTCATCGCCTGCTCCCAGCGGCAGACCCATGGGTCGAGGGTGTATTTTACAAACTCCAGACTCTGCTGTTCGATATTACTAAAACTCGACTTCTCAAGATCCCCCACCATATGCGGCGGCACGCGGAAGATCCCTGCGATCTCATCGATCTGAAACTTCCTTGTCTCCAAAAACTGCGCCTGCTCCGGCGAGATGGAGATTGGAGTATATTTCATGCCTTCCTCTAATACAGCTACTTTGTTGGCGTTTCCGCTGCCCCCAAACGTCGATTGCCAACTATCGCGCAACCGTTCGGGATTCTTTATTACTCCGGGATGTTCCAACACTCCAGATGGCGTCGCGCCGTGTTCAAAGAATTTGCTGCCGTATTCTTCGGATGACATGGTTAAACCTAGCGCGTTTCTTGCCATGGCGATCGGGGAATATCCCACAAGCCCGTCAAAGTCGAGGCCGGGGATGTGCAGGACGTCGTATGGGGTCAGGATCACCGTGCCTTCCTTCCTGTCCGAGCCGTCGTCCGACTGCTTGAGGTATGCGTAGGAAAGCCGCCCGTGCTCGTCCCGGTCCACCGTCATGCGGTTGGGCATGAGCGGGTACAGCGCCACCACCTCGCCCTTGCCGTTGCGCATGATCTGCGCGTAAGCGTTGCCCCACAGGAGCAGGTGCGTCATGAGCGTCTCACGGAAGATGAAGCTGGTCATCTCCGGGTTCGGCTCGTCATGCAGGATGGGATACAGCGGATGGTCGATGGCTTTTTCCTTGCTGCCGCTATCTGTGTAACGGTAAAGCTGGAGCGGAAGTCCGGCTATCGCCTCCGCCAGTATCCGCACGCAGGAATACACCGCCGTCATCTGCATGGCGGAGCGCTCCGTCACGGTTTTCCCGGACGTGCTGCCTCCCAGGTAAAAGGTGTATCCGCTGCCAGCCGTCGAGTCTTTCGGATGGTCTCGGGACTTAAAAAGTCCGCTGAAGATTCCCATAAAATGCCTCCTTTCTTATGAAAAATGGGCGTAAGAAAAGCGCCTGCCTTTCGGTAGACGCCTCTCAAAATGGATCCGTTGATTTTACAGTTCCATTGTTTCACTAAGTTGTCTGTCGATATCCCGACCTTTGTACATAATGCGGACAACCGTAACAGAGTGTTCTGCTTCATTGGTCAGATAAAGCACCAAATAGTTATCTACGGGGAAAAATCGTAGTCCCTGCGAATGCCACGGCTCCTTCTCATAAAGTCGATAGCGCATTGGCATCTCTTCGAGAGAACGAATTCTTTTCATAATCCGTGCGGTCTGACCCGATGCCGTTTTAAAAGCAAGAAATGTATTGGAGAGATATTCGTAAATTTCTCTTAAGTCCTGCCTTGCGTGATCGGAATATCGAACGGTCCATTTCATATCCCGTAATCCCGGTGCATCTCAGCTTCCACGGCATCCGCCGAATACACCTTTCCCGCTCTCACATCCTCCATGCCCTTGCCAATCTCCTCATCAAACTGCTCCTTCGTAAGGGAGGAAACGCTTCGAGGCATCTTTTTCGGCAGTTTCATTTCAAAGGGAATTCCCTGCTGTAACACCACCTGGCGCAGAAACATGCCGATCGCGTTGGACATGGGGATTCCCAGTTTTTCAAGCACCTGCTCTGCCTGTTCTTTGATCTCAGGCTCTACGCGGGCGAATACATTTGATGTTCTTGCCATACCAGTCACCTCCTGCCCATATTATATGCGATTCACCTGCGAAAAGCAAGCGATTTAAAAAAGCAAGCGAACAGGAGCAAAACATTTCCGTAGAGAGGTTCTTATTTTTCTTTTGACAACGGTAGGTTCCCGCCACTTTTGGAATATCGCACGACCATTCGCAAAAGATAGGA
>CAYTKT010000069.1:0-7346 GCA_964438605.1 uncultured Oscillospiraceae bacterium | reverse complement strand
GTCCATGATTTTCAGACCGTTAAAAATCGTGTGGTTTTCTGCATTTAATGTTTCGCCTCCCGTATCCTCAAAGAAATATTTCAGCATACTCATGTTCAAAGTCTTTCCAAATCGCCGTGGGCGCGTGAACAGCGTAACTTTCGATAAATTGTCGAGAAGATCTTTGATCAACAAGGTCTTATCCACATAATAAAACCCTTCTTCTATGATTTCCTTAAAATCCTCCGTGCCGATCGGCAGCGGCTTATATTCCATTCCCATAACAACACTCCCTCTGGTTTTTCGTTTCGATCCTTTCTTTTTTCATTATACCCGGTTTCGCATTCCCTGTCACAGTAAAGTCCTGAATTTGGTAAAAATTTTAATTTACTCCAATTCAAGGATTCGCTAAAATCAAGTTAAAATCCAGGTAAATTCTATAAAATTTATTTGTAACATCACCATGTAAAAGAATATCATTTTATTTTAAAATATTTCGCTGATACACAAAAATTCGTGGTACCCATTAAGTGATACACCGAAGTATCCAGAATTCCTGCAAGAGAAAGCTCCCTGCATAATCTGCCCCGCCTGCAAACAGCAGAAAAAATATGGACATCCCGATAAGAAGAAAGTAATTTAAAGGATTCGCTTCGCTTATAAAATTATAAACCAAGGCGGTCAGTGCCAGTAAAACTATCTGCAGTATGCATAATTCGGCCTGAGAAAAACCGGCTGCTCTTAAAAGAACTGCCGGTTAATGAGAGAATTTCACACCTGCCAGATGAACGTCAGATTCCAGAGAAAAAGTTCCTGACACCGATTGTCTGAATGCCGTCTGGCTGATCACGTTTTCACTATATTGTCATTTCGTTCATACCTCTTATGCATAACGCTACCGGTCAGATTTGTTGTGTTCATCTCCTTCTTTCAGAATATATTTAAAAAATTATTAAAAACGTATCTATTCTGATTCATCCGATTTCTTTTCCTTGTTTACACAAAGCTCGACCGGCTCCGTTTCTTCTGGAATCTCGGCTTCTACGACCGTCCAAAAACCAAACCTCTTACCACCAACACGCTGAATGACGCAGTTCTCTTTCAGGGCATTGACATTTCGCTGGATTGTGCCAGTGGATGTATGCAATGACTTCGCAAGTTCCTGCTGCGTGATCCACGGATTGCGCAACATTTCCGACGCAATATGATGCTGGTAATATTTTCTTAACACTTCGACCTGCGGGTTCTTTCTTTTTGGCTTTCTCGCTTTATAAATCGTAAACGTAGTTTTGGGCTGTGATTCTTGCTTAAATGACATCTTAAACTCCTTTCATGACCAAATTTCGGATGCAGTTGATGAAAATTCTGCGTATCGTATCTTTTACGATTATTATACCAGAAAATCCCATTCCCATAAATAGGAATATTCAAATTTATTAAATTTATTCAATTTAAATACTTTACTTACATTAAAATCCTTATCGCATGGAATGATTTGTGAATAGTGTAAAGTACTTTATGCATTAGATGAACTGGTCATTCATTCTCCTTTTAATATAGTTTGCTGCTATTTATATTTAAAAGGAAACTTTTTCGTCACAGTTCGTCGATATCAAGAACGGTATGAGTTCTTAAAAAGTGCGAAATCCCCTATATAAATTAAG
This sequence comes from uncultured Oscillospiraceae bacterium, assembly GCA_964438605.1. Taxonomy (GTDB): domain Bacteria; phylum Bacillota; class Clostridia; order Peptostreptococcales; family Anaerovoracaceae; genus Alangreenwoodia. The sequence goes on along the minus strand of CAYTKT010000069.1, from coordinate 5,703 downwards.
ACGAAAAAAACGGCGAAATGTTACATATGTTTTCTAAAAATCAAGGTAAATATCGTTTCCTATTGGAGTAAAACTTATGGCATTTTTTATTTTTAAAGAAATTTTAGCGATATTTTGCCAATATATCAATATTAACCACTAATTTTATTGAAAATTAAAGAATCTTTTACTTTTTTAATTAGCAGCCTTTAAACATTGTTTTTTAAGAAAAATGAAATAATAAGCAAGATGACTTTGAATAATTTAACAATCGAATATATTATATGAGTATAATTTATAATTATTAAATAATTATAAATAAGTAGCGTTTTAAATAAATCGCAAATATCAACTGCTTCTGTCTGCTTAGGTGATAAAAAAAGTAGAGGACAGCCAATAAGACGGCGCACTTAAACAAACTATTGAAAAATAGCCTGTTTGACAGGTTTGACAGGATTGACTTCATTGTGAAATTCTATAAGACAAGCAAGGGGGCCTTTGATTATCCCTTTCGTAATCAACAGTTTCATAACCTGCTGGATCGCTTTTTCCTTCTGTTTGTTTTTAGAAGTTCCGGCATATCAACCCTGTAAGAATCGTCAGATTCCATTCCTCCCCATAGACAGCATATGACAGATGACAGATGGCAGATGGCAGTAAGGATCATCCACTCTCAAGTCTCGATAGAGACGATACGCCGACGAAGACATTCCGGCTGCGGCGGACCTTTTGAACAGCAGGCCACGAAAAAAAATTGGAATACCGCAACCACGAAAAACTGTTCGATAACTTTCTGGACACTGTTTACGCAGTCCGACAGTCGCTTACGGATGCCCCCACAGGGCTTCCTCCATGACCAAGGCTCTGGACTTTCAATTTCTACTGCGGGGTATCCAGCTTGTTCTTGCAATTCGCGGAAAAAAATTTTTTCCTTAACCGACAATATATACACCAGACTCCCGTATTATTCATAATATATATCAACACGACGCAAAGCGGCCGTGAAGCCGGGTGCCGCAGACAGCGGCGGCGGCATGAGAGGAGAGCAATCAGTCATGTGCAACAATCATAATCAACACCACGACAACTGCTGCTGTAATTATTCTCCCTGTCACTCCTGCAGATGTGAGCCCCGTCCTATCCTGACCGTTGCTAATAGAGGCGGCCGGAAATGCCGGGTGGAATCTGAATGTCGCGGACCGGTATCAAAAAGGTGCGGCGCCTGCCCACCTCCTGAAATCAGCTGCTGTTCGCCAAAAGAGCCAGTATACGACAGATACCAGGAATTCAGATTGGCACAGTTGATCGATTCCCTAAACGACATTCTGGAAAATTACCGCAGAAGCCGTCGTTGCTGAACCATTTTTTTATATTGAAACTAACACGCAATACACGCACCTACTATTACCTCAAAAACAATAAAAATCACACATTAACTTACAGATCAAACAACAACGATAACTACCTGTCCGTTCCCGTCGTGTTTTAACGGAGCCGCCGCTGCTATTTTCTGCGGCGGCTTTTTCGTGAGCCGCCGGACACACAAAAAAGCAGTGCGGGGACGATTGTAAGTTCGTCCCCGTGCCGCCAGCATTTGTTTTGGTCTGTTTCGTGTTCGTTCTACTTTGATTTAAGTTGGAGAGATTTTTATGAAAAGAATTCTTCAGTAAGGATTCAAATTATTTTCCTCCTTACTACGGTTATATCATAGCGCTGTTTTGTGATAGGTTTGTAAAGCTATTTTGAAGAATTGCTAAACAAAATATGAGCAAATCATTACAAAACACACCGATTTCAACGAATTTTCTTGAATCATTTTTCCATTTCTCATGATTTTGCATTAAAATCCGGTATAAACAACTGCTGCATCGAAAATTAAATCTTATAATATCCTGTATTAGATCGCAGGGTTCTTCGACGGAGCATTAGTCTGTCGGTAATCAATCCACGAATAACAGAGTGGCTAATTACCGGGCCGCTGTCTATTCTTTTTTTCTTCTCTTTTTCATCCCGAATCTTCGGTTTTGCAGACATTTTTCCAGTATTTGCAGCACTTAAAACTGCTTTCCGAACTTCGAGGCGGGTAAATCTCTCAGACTATTGCAGATGAAGTTCGCACCCGGCGTTTCTGCCATCGTAATAGATTTGTTCCTCCTGATACTGAGAACGATGCTTCGCATCAGAAGCGGATATGTCGGTCAGGCGGTGACGACAAGCGCAAATGCATCTCATTGGATAAAGGCATCCTACAGATTTTTCATGAAATATTCCACTTTGTTTTATAATCGACGAATACTTTTTGCAGTGACAGAGCAAAACCTTGAAAGCCTACGAATTATATGGTATATATATGGTAACAACGATGTGCGGAAAGGAAGGTATTATGAAGATTTCGACGAAAGGAAGGTACGCGCTGCGGATGCTTCTCGATCTGGCACAGCATAGGAACAGCGGATTTGTACCATTAAAGGACATTGCGGAGAGGCAGGGAATCTCGAAGAAGTATCTGGAACAAATTGTCCCGATTCTGAATAAATCGGATATGCTTCAGACGAACCGCGGATTTCAGGGCGGATATATGCTGGCAAGAGAACCTTATCAGTACACAGTAGGAGAGATTTTGCGCATTACCGAAGGGAGTCTTGCGCCGATTGCGTGTTTGAACAGCGTCCCGAATCCATGTGAACGCAGCGAAAACTGTATGACGCTGCCTGTTTGGAAGGGACTTTATGATGTAATCTGTGAATATCTGGATGGGATTACGCTTCAGGATATTCTCGACAACCAGGAGAGCGCCGCAGATAATTACGTGATTTAAAAAGAGATGTTTCACGCAGAGTTTTTCCGAAGACCAATCCGTCAGAGGCGACTGAACTGAAGATCAGATTGTTGGATTGATGCCAAGTTTTTCTAAAGGCCAATCCATCAGAGGCCGTCGAGTCGGCATTGAAAAACACTGTGATGCGGCAGTCTGCGTATCTGTTTGGCAGGCCGGTAAGAAGCTTGATAAGTCCGGTTGAGCCTTTCGACCATTTTTTGAAAAGACAGACTTCTTTTGAGCTTTCCTCGTTATTGACAAGCCTGATGACCTACGTGACGCAAAACTTGAAGACCTCGCCGAACTCATAGAAGAACTGCCAGGCAGCAAATGAACAAGCGCTGGAACCGTCGGTGAGGAAGCGGAAATCGGCAGCTTTTTCAGATGCCGGAAAGTCGTGCGCATGGCAAAGATGCATGGGTCGACACCGCGGTTGTCTGAAGCGCGGTAGCTGGCAGTAGCTGAGAATAGAGCGTTTTGCGGTGTCCATGACGAACCAGAGGCAGGCCTTGACGTCTCGCACCTTGATGTCCGTCTCGTCGGCAATAAACACTTTCTCAGAGTTGTAGCCATAGTTGTCGACGAATGGCTTGACGCACATTTCCGCGGTCTTGCAGCAGTTCGCAATCTGCTGACGGGAGACTGAGATATTATACAGATTTTTGATTTTGCGCAGGGACAGCGATAGGGTGACGCGAAGCATCAGGCACAAAGACAGGACATGGACGTCAAACTTACGAAACCTCAAAAAAGATCTGTTCTTAGTCAGGAAGTCCAGAAGCATCTTAAAGAAATCCACTGCGAATTCGCGGTAGGTGAAATGGAACTTTATTTTTCCCATAGTCTTCCGTAAATTTTCTTATCGACTAGAATCAAAGTTCTTTAAAGAAATAACCAAAAAATAGGTAGTAAATTTGACACTGCCATCAGGGATGAGCAAAACTCCGATTTGTTTACAAGAATAATCAACATGCAGTTTTCGATGAAAAACCAACTATATGTTGTTGCTTGACTTTGCGAAATATGTATTTTGCTCATCTTTAACTGCCATCTGTTCAGAGGGGAGTATCTAAATGAAGAAACAGAAAAAAGTAATCGTCGCAATGAGCGGTGGTGTGGATTCCAGCGTTGCGGCATATCTGCTGCATTCTCAGGGATATGATTGTGCGGGAATTACGATGAAACTTTTCCATAATGAGGAAATCAAAATTTCCAATAATTCTTCCTGCTGTTCGGTGGAAGATGTAGAAGATGCCAGGAGTGTTGCGGCAAAGTTGGGAATCCCGTATTATGTGTTCAACTTTTCGGACAGGTTTCAGGAATGTGTGATGGACAGGTTTGTTCGCGCTTACGAATCGGGCAGGACGCCGAATCCATGCATCGACTGCAACCGTTATATGAAGTTTGGCCTGCTTTATGAACGGGCGAAGCATCTTCAATATGATTACGTGGCCACCGGCCATTATGCGCGCATCGAATATAATGAAGAAACGGGACGCTGGCTTCTAAAAAAAGCTTTTGATTTGCAAAAGGACCAGAGCTACGTGCTTTATAGCATGACGCAGGAACAACTGGCGCACACGATTTTTCCACTGGGTACGATGAGCAAACCGGACGTGCGTGCGCTGGCGGAGTCGCAGGGCTTTGAAAACGCACAGAAGCGGGAGAGCCAGGACATCTGTTTTGTGCCGGACGGCTCTTATGCGGAGTTCATCGAGAATTATACGGGCAGGACATATCCGCCCGGAGATTTTACGGACACAGCGGGAAATGTGTTGGGGCGCCACAAAGGAATTATCCGTTATACGATCGGTCAACGGAAAGGCCTGGGGCTGGCGCTGCCAAAGCCGGGGTACGTCTGCGGAATTGACGTAAAAAATAATAGGGTCATAATCGGGGAAGACGACGATCTGTTTACGGCGGAGTTTACTGTGAAAGACGTGAATTTGATTGCAGCAAAGTGCCTGAAAGACGAAATGCGCCTGAAGGCAAAAGTGCGTTACCGCCAACAGGAACAGTGGGCCACAGTTGTCCAAACGGACAACGACACACTGAAGGTCAGATTCGACGAGCCGCAGCGTGCGATTACAAAAGGACAGGCGGCTGTGCTGTATGACGGTGACGTTGTAGTAGGCGGCGGCGTGATTGCATGACAGAAAAAGGCGTCAGAGTTTGGAAGCTAAAAATCAGGACGTTTGCAGATTTTCAGCTTCTTGGCAGCTGGAAACTGAAACAGCCGGCGTGGCATGATTGTCGCAGTTGAAATCGCTTTTTAACGCTATAAAAGTGCAGATGTCAGAGAATATGATTCTGGCATCTGTGCTTATTTTTTATCTGTTTTCAGTCGGCCAATGCAGCAACGGGGATGAGCAAATCGGAATTTTGCCTATCTCTATCGGTCAAAATAAGCAGCGCTTGCTCATTCACCAGTATTAAGCCGCCTTAACTGCAAAATACCAGTTTCTGAATACCAACAGTATAAAACATCTGATTGGGCGCCTTGAAAAATTGATTCCAGAATTTCGCACAAAGAAGTCTGTAAGTCTGTTCCCATTCATCGCAATGACCAACAGACAGATGAAACTTCTCGTCGTTATAGCAAACTTCGTCCGGATCAGCCCCAGTCCGTAACAGCGTTTGGCAGGAATCAGGAAATCTTTTTCGGCAGTCCTCCGGTAAGCACGCGGCTTCGGCTCGTTCTACCCATAACAGACGATGTCAAGGATCGTTTCAAGGGTTCTTCTCGCCTCATTCAGCAGTTGATGTCTTGGAGAAACCTAATCTTCTGCGGCGCACAGGCGAATCCAGTATAAGTGTCTCCTGATTATCTGCCCTATGGTCTTCTAATCAGACACTGATATGTAATGACCTTTGTCAAGAGGTAAATCAACAAGGATCATCACAAA
>CAYTKT010000068.1:0-7731 GCA_964438605.1 uncultured Oscillospiraceae bacterium | reverse complement strand
GGTTTCTATGGATCTTTCAATGTTCAAGTGTTCAAGTTGATTTTACAATTCGCAGATGGAAGGAAAAACCGCTCTTGATCTGATTATTGGCGGCCCGCTGGGGCTTTCCGATGAGGTACTCCAACGAGCCGATCTGATATTGTCGTTTTCGAATATGACATTTCCGTATCAGCTGATGCGAGTCATTTTGTTGGAACAAATTGACCGGGGGTATAAGATTGTTATGGGACACCCTTATCATAAGTGAAATAGCAGGATGAAAAGATTTTAATTGAGTATCCAGATAGCCGTATTGAGGTAGGCCGCGAATATGAGCCAAATCAGGTATGGAATCTGGAGGTATGATGCAGCCAAAGAATAGCGCCGGAACTGAATTATCATAACGATTACCAGCACGATCAGCAGAATCAGCCATACCAAGGCAAACAAATAAAGGCCGAGGTTAAAGAAAAGCAGCAGCCACACGAAATTGACGGCCAGCTGAATCCAGTAAATTGCCGGAACGCGTGATTCGTGCTGTGAATTGCTGACGTCTGTGAGATAGGCTGAAATTCCCATCAGTATGAACAGGGTGGTCCATACGAATGGGAAGATTTTATGCGCTTTTAACCGGTCAAGCCGGGGAAAAAGCGCAAAGTGACCGCACAGCGGCCTTGTTCGGACGGTTGAGTTAAAAAACAAAAAGAAGAACTACGGAATGGCAGTTCTTCTTTTCGTATGTCAAACAATCTGAGAATTATATTGGAGGGCGACCTAAAATTAGCAACCGCATCTGCTGTTCGTTGGTTCGCCGAAACAGATGGAAACCGCGAAATCCACTTAAAAATGAAAATGCGGAAATTCGGAAATCCAACAGAAATGCGCAGTGCAATTTATGTTGGAGATGGATATGTATTAATCAAATTTGTTCACGGCTTTCACGTATTTGCCAAGAATCCCGATATTTATAAAATAATATGAGAATTTATCTTTTTTCTTAACCTGAACCAGCTGGGCCTGCTGCAATTTTTTGATATGCTGCGAAATGGTAGCCTGGGAGTAATCGAATTCCGCAACGACATCTTTATTGCAAACGAGCTGACGAGCCGTGTTGCACTTCATGATAAATCTTAAAATCCGGATGCGAGCGGGATGGGCTAAAGCGTCGGAAACATTTGCTATCAGCAATATTTCTTCTTCCTGAAGATCATCATTTTCCTTGCGAAGTCTCATATTGGTGCCTTTCTAGATGTATCGTTTATTTTCTATGCACATTGTAACATCATTGTAATAGAATAGCAACCGGAAATTATCCAGTTCAGGAAAAAAAGTAATAAGAAATGAAAAAGAACAACCGATATCCCGCTTCGTTGCAGCAGAATGCCGGTCGTTCCTGATGTTTACGAACCGAAAAGCGATGAATGATTGTCAGTGTTCATAGTATTCTACGGGAACGTCGACTCTCTGCAGTTCGTCGTCATAATCAAAATTGCCAACGATATAATTGAGATGGCCTTCTACGAATTCATAGCCCTTTTCGAGTACGTATTTGACAGGGATTTGAATTTCGTAATCGTCAAGATCACCTGTTTCGAGGGCGGTCTGGAGATAATTGCGGGGAATGACCATTAGTACATGGCCTTCATTGGCGAAGTAATAATGAAATTTTTCGAGTTCCTTCGGAAGTTCGTGCGGATAAGGGTTATCGAGTGTCATGACTTGCAGGTCGAAAACGCTTTTGCGAACGTTAAGACTGTCAAAGTCGAAAGATGCCATATTATAGTCCATAGTTACTGCCTCCTGATGTCTGGTATGATACGTTTGCGGGTCAAAAAGAGCTTGGTCCGTAAATTGATGTTTTATTTAGTATGGAAACGTTTTATATATTATATCAGAAGTTGCGGCAATATCGTGAAAAATAGTAAAAAAAATTTGCAATAGAACAGCGTTTTGGAGTATTATATTATGTACAAGGGATTTTGTATTTAGTACACATTAAAAACCATAAATTGTTCAGGGAGGATATATAAAATGATTTATCATAATCGGAATTTGGCAAATCTTTCAGAAGAAGAAAAGGTGCTTTTGGAAAAGAAATTTGCGAGTTTTAAAAGACTTCCGAAAGAATCGAATAATGTATGCCCGAATTATTATAATCCATACCATGATCCAAGAAACTGTCCGGGGACCTGCAGGTATTGTCTATGGGACGGCGTTCTCTCTGAAGAAGGTAAGTAATATAAGTGATATATTTAAGACATAAAGATCAGGGACCACAACCTTTTTTGATGAAAAGGCTGTGGTCCCTGTCGGATTGTACGAAATAATGTGAATCATTAGTTTGCTGATGATGCGCGATACATCTCCGGCTGTGTGGTCTGCGGTGCAGCAGGTCACGTAGCCTCATAACCAGTGAAACGAACAGATTTAAGAAAATACAATGCGGTCTGGAATTGAAACGGCATCAGACGCCGGTTCACGCACGTCAGTTACTTTGTCCGGCGCCGTGCTGTCAGCGTTTGGATACGGTTGGTGATTTCACGGTTAAGTGGTGCGTCAGTATCCAGGGAGTACGCAAGATCTGCTACGGCACCGTTAATACGCCGGATTTCTGTTTCTCTACCCTGTCTCATATCCTGAAGCATGGAGCAGATATTGTTTCCCGTTTTTTCTGCGACGGAGATTACGTGACTGACGATTGCCGATTTATCATACGAACGCCCCGCGATTTCGAAAATTCTTACAGCTTCTTCCACTAACAGGCGAGACTGTTCTCTCATCAAAGTGTTGGATGAAATATATTTGTTGGAACAATCGTTGAGGGTACATAGTGCGTTTATGCCGACGTTGACGAAAAGCTTGCGAATAACGGCGTCCTGCGCATCGCCGGTAACAGTGTTATGAAAGCCCGCGTCTGTAAGGATTTTCGATACGGCGGTGAGCATAGCGGCTGCGCCAGGCGCGTCGGGAATCAGAGCTCCGATGGTTGTTTCTCCGGTACCGGCGTGGTTAATTTGGCCGTCAGGACTAATATTTGCACCGTGTGATGTGGTTCCAATAATAATCTGTTTTTCCGGAACGACAGCGGCGATGTCTGTATGGTTACCATATCCGTTTTGCAAAGAAACGGCGACTGTATTTTTACCGAAAACAGATTTGTGAGATTCGACTGCGCTACGTGTGTTCTGAGATTTGACAGCGATCAACACGAGATCGGCGGGTTTTTCGTCCGATGTATCAGTAATGGCTTTTAACGGAACGCTGCGTTTGGTTCCATCGCTTTCAACAATCCGGATTCCATTCCAGTTGATTGCGTCCGCATGGGCCGGTGTTTTGACGATGCAGGTAACATCGTGGTTTTTAGAAAGACCTACGGCAAAAAGCGAGCCGATAGCTCCAGTTCCAAGTATTGCAATGTTCATGGTTTCAATCTCCTTGCGGGTAAAATCAGCTTTTTTTCTTTATATAATATCGAATCGACAGGCTTTTCGCAAGATGATGTCAGAGAAATAGAAGAACTGGCAGGCGGGTAACGGGTAATGCGGCGGGTACGAAACGAAGCGTGTTATGAAGACTGAAGAAAAGAGAGCGTTGGAAAATATGCGGGGATGAGATCCGGGCAATACGGTCGAATATGAAACAGTGCAGATTAAAAGACAGAAAAAATGACAACACCGGAAGGCGTGTGGGAAGGAACTGCGGGCGATGTGGTCATGTGAGGTGGTGTTGGGTTACATTTAAAGAAAAAGCAGCGTCAGAGAAATAGACAGAATGAAATGCAGATAATGATATCGATATAAAATGACATGGAGAAAAGAATAGAAAAAGAAAATGAGAAGAAATATGTAAGAAAAGCAAGTAATTATATTAGCTGTATTATTAATATAGAAAAAAGTTCGGGAGAAATAAAATATGACAGGAAGTGTTAGCGCAAATATGGAAAAGGACGACCGAATACTCTTGGCAGGATTGGAGGATAGAATCCGGCAGGCAGACGAGCGTTATATGATTACGCACAGTGGTTTTCTCGATATGCGTCAGCGCAGTCTGGCGGAGCAGACAATTCGCAGGCATCGAGGATTGACGTATGGATTTTATGGCGGCTATGATGACGCAGAACGCGTGGTAGGTGTGTTTTTTCCGGAGGGATTTTTGATAGGGATCGATGCATCGGAGCATTTTCGCAATTATCCAGAGGACGATCCGCTGACGGTGATACGTGCTGAACTGAAAAAGGGAGCTTCCAAGCTGACGCATCGTGATTATCTCGGCGCACTGATGGGTCTGGGCATCCGGCGCGAGATGACGGGCGATATTGTGGTCCGTGAAAATGGCGCGGATATAATTGTACTGAAGGAAGTCGCCGATTTTCTGCTAATGAATTATAGCAAGGCAGGAAGAGCGTCACTTCATCTTCGGGAAGTAGCTGTGACAGAATTGATTTATACGACGGGTGTTCGGGAAGAAACTATACAGAGCGTGGCATCGCTGCGGCTGGATAATGTGGTATCGGTGGCTTTTGGTATTTCGCGGAGCAAAGCAGGCGAGGCGATAGCTGCAGGCTTAATTTTTGTCAACGGCATTTCTGAAAAGCGGCTGGACCGCATTGTGAAAGAAGGTGAGAAAATCGTTTTCCGTGGAAAAGGGAAGACGGTGCTGCGGGAAGTACGCGGAAAGAGTAGCAAAGGGCGCACGATGATTGCTGTTGAAAAATATAAGTAAAAATATAATAGTAATGATAAAATCATCGATAAATAAGTAAGCTGCCCCCGGTATCTGATTGGTGAGAGCAGCTTTTTAAGTGGTTTTTTAAATTCAGATAGATTTGGAAAGTTTGTTGCTCAGGAGAGCGCTTCGGTCAGCTGGGGAATGATCTGTTTTTTGCGGGAAACGCATCCTTTAAGGTACATTTTGCCTTCTTCAGAGGAAGTGAAAGCTTTGGCTGCTGCAGCGTCTGCGCCTTCGCCCGCGAAAATCAAGTCGGTTGATTCGTCAAGAATATCTGTCAACATGAAGAATATCATATCAACACCATGTTCCGAGAAGGTTTCATTTATATAGGAAATCATACGATTTTTCAATTTAGCTAATTCATCAGCATCCATGGAAGTTACCTGGCCGACGCCAAACGTCGTGTTGCCGACGGTAAATTTCTTATAGTCCATGTTGAAAATCTCATCCGCCTGTTTTTCAAGCAGATTGCTGCCGGATTTAAACATTTCCTTTGCATATGCCTGAATATCAGTTATGCCTGCGAGAGCAGCGAGAGATTCCGCAGCAGAAATATCTTGAGGTGTGCATGTAGGTGAGCGGAAAGCCAGCGTGTCTGACAGAATTGCGGAGCAGAGGACACCCGCTGTGCTGGCGTCGGGCGTCAGGCCGGATTCCTGGTAGTGGAGGTAAACGATTGTGGCCGTACATCCAACAGGCATCATTCTGATGTAGAGCGGTTCTGCCGTCTGGATGTCTCCGAGTTTGTGATGGTCGAGAATTTCCATAATTTTTGCGTCCATGATGTTCGTTGCAGCTTGTGCAACTTCGTTGTGATCCACAAGGATCACTGATTGATCGGTCGCGTCTTCAAGAAGCTGCGGTGTTTCCAAACCGAAACGGTTGAGGACGAATTCTGTTTCCGGGTTAAGATTGCCAGCTCTTGCAGCAACAACGCCCTTTGCGCCTGCTGCCGTTTTCAGCGCCGCGTAGCCGATGGCAGAACAGATGGAGTCTGTATCCGGATTTTTATGTCCGATAACGTATATTGTGGTGGGTTCCTTACTCAAATTGATTTCCTCCTGTCAATTTTATATAATTAAAAAGTAAAAAATTATGTTTTTCTGCTAATGCATTTTATCGTACCAACAACTTCATTTTATACTTTTGCGCACGGGTATACAATCAGTATTTTATGAAATCCGTTCCAAATGTATGACCGAGATGTCTGTCTAAAACGCCTGTTCAAAACGTGCACCTGAAGTATCTGACGAAATGCTTGTCCGGAATATCTGCACGAAATATTCGCTAAAAATACTCGTTTAAAACGCCCATCTGGAATGTCTGCCTTAAATGCGTGAAAATATACCGAAAGGGGTGGATTTACCGGCAGCGATGTACTGATACAGCACGAAGTGCGGGACGTTGGGCACGCGGCAAGACATAGGCTAACACCGCACGAAAATGGTCAAAACGCGCAAAAATTGCGTTAAAATTCACAGGCTGGCCGGAGAAGGTCTACGCTGATAGTGTCCCCTTTTTTATAGAGCGTTACATCTAATTCAGTGATCAGCATACCATCGGCCTGCAGAGCAGGTTGGCCGGAGGCGCGATTGCTCAGTGGAGTGGCTCGCAGTATTCCATTTTCGTCTCGTTTCAGGCTGAGCATACAGAGAAATTCGATGGCGCCCGGCGCGTGAATGTCTTCGGTGAGAACAGCGCCGATGTGATGGCGGCGCAGACTGCCGATACCCAGAGCACGGGCGATCAGGGGGCGCAAGCACCACTCCATTCCGTAAAAAGCGGCGATTCCGGGACCGGAGAGATTGATCAAGGGCTTGTTTTCCGCAATGGCGACGCCCATAGGGCGGCCAGGCGCGGCTTTTACCCAGTGGCAAATCATTTCGCCGTATTTTTCGATGATCTGTGTGTTATAATCTTCTTCGCCCTTTGAGGAACCGCCATTGATCAGGACAATATCACATTCGTCAAGGGCTCTGCGGACTGCGTGACTGAGTTCTTCTTTTTTGTCGTGAACGATGGGATAGCAGAGCGGCTCACCGCCCATTTCTCTAATCAGATGAAGCGCTAATGTGCTGTTGGAATCTATATTCTGACCGCGGCGCGGCGGAACACCGGGCGGAATCAGTTCACTGCCGGTAGGGATAAATCCGATGACCGGCTTTTTAATAACAGGAATTTCGGAAATCCCACAGTTTACAAGGATTGACAGATCGAGGGGCGTCAGTGAATGTCCGGCGTGGACGGCCAAGATTCCTTTTCGTATATTGGAGCCGGCAGGCCGAACATTTGTGCCGGGTTTCAACGGCCTTGACTGTGGCAGATTGAGTGTGAGGCCGCTGTTCGGGTCGATTCGGACGTCTTCGATTGCGATTACGGAATCAAATGCATCATCAAAATCGTCGCCTGTATCGGCGCGGACAAAATCGATACCTGATTTCCAGTCGGAGGTATCAGGAACTCCATTTGTGAAGCGTTCGGAGCTGACGGCGATACCGTCCATAGAAGACGCCCTGAAAACAGGAAGATCGTATTGTGCAAATTGATCTTCCGCAAGGATTCGCCCATATGCGTCGGAAACGGGAATGACTTCCGAGGCAGGTACGGGGTTCCATTTTTTTAGTAAAATACTGAGAATTTCAGATTTAGTGAGGTTTTCAGCAGTATTTTTTTGTGTATGATTCATTTTTGTGATCTCCTTAACAAAATATTTTATTTATAAATATTGTCAGCGAATAATAGTTCTAAATAGCGTAAAGAGAATGGAAATACTGATTATTTTTTAATTTTAATATAAACAATAAATTTATATAGAAAGCATATAATAAGCGAGCAGAATTATCAATTAAAATTTTCGATAAATATGGAAATTAATTTTCAGAAATTGTGTAATAATATATGGTAACCGTATGAAAGCAAATGATATTATATACTGTTGAAAATGGAAAAAATAGATAAAAAAGAACTTCCTTAATTGCAATTGCAAATTGAACACTTGAATTAAGTCACCTGCATCTTGAC
>CAYTKT010000067.1:0-7900 GCA_964438605.1 uncultured Oscillospiraceae bacterium | reverse complement strand
CTTCCAATAGATTAATTTTTTCGGAAAAACATCTTTTTCAGACGGTCTGATCTATAAATTCGAGATTTTTTCCGGTTCACTTGCTGAATCAGAATCGTTTTCGGATTCACTTTTCACTGATTCTATTTTTGATCTATTTTTTCAATCATTCCTGTCATTTTTATCATTTGGAATCCTTCTGTTTTCCAATCCATATTTCACCTGCTTGTTTTTAATTTTATTTTAATACCTAGCTCAATGATGGACTTTGATTATTTGCAAAAACCGTACACGCGACCCTGCGCCCGCTCCATAAACGTTGAAATTTAGCCATTTTCACGATTCCTCCCGCCTCCGGGGCGGCTCCCACATCGGTCACGCGCTCCGCGTGCAATCGAGGATGATATTCTGCGCATAAAGATTGAAAATTGTTTTCGTCATTTGTTCCTCCGTCTGACAGCGGCAAAATGTGATGAACGAAATCAAAAAAAGCCTCCAGCGTCAACACGGAGGCCCTCAAGAACAAGGAGAAGGCAGAGGAAATCTCGCTTTCCGTTCCAAATATGGAAAACAGTGACTTCCATGCGGAAAAGCCGGATGAGAAATGGCTTACCCATAGTCCATTCTGACAGGGGATGCCACTGCGGCGACCCTGCTGGATCAGCCGCATGGAGAAAGCCGGATCGAAAGCGTTCCATGTCCGGAAAATGGAATGTTTTCCGGACCGTTCCGCTTACGAAGGGCGGGTTAGTTAGTTTAAGAAAATGTCCGTACCCTTGTCTCGATTTGTTTTAACTTTCTGGATGAGATTGAAATTCCTTACTGTTTTTCACTCTTACGCACGGCGCTGCCCAGCACGCCATTGATAAATTTCGCTGACTTTTCCGTACCGTATTTTTTCGCCAGTTCCACGGCCTCATTGATCGACACGGATATGGGAATTTCCTCCATATAGAAGATTTCCGCAAGAGCGAGACGCAGGATGGCAAGATCCGCCTTCGGAAGCCTGGACGCCTTCCAGTTGACGCTGTAAGTATCTATCATTTTGTCTATATCATTCAGATGCGATACCACCTGACGGTACCCTTTCATAAAATACGATGTCACATTGGAATCCGCCTGTAACTCCACAAACCGCTCGTATTCCGTCATACTGAAATCGCCTTGTATTTCCATCTGGAAAATCATCCGCATCAGATTTTCCCGCTCATTCGCCCTTGCCATAATTCCTCCGTTGTCTTTTTCAACTCTGTTGCCATATCTCTGCACCGCCAGGTTCCAGCAAAACTGTCAGCTTCTTTTGTCTCGACAAACTCTGCGCAGTTTATTCCTTTATTTCGTCAAAATAAATTCCCTGAACATGAATATTGACAAATTCTACGTGCATCCCCGTTAATTCTTCCACATTATTTTTCACTTTTTCCTGAATCGTCCAAGCGACAGACGGAATCTTTACTCCGTAATCGACCACAATAAACAGATCTATGACAATATCATTTTCATTCTGGCTGATTTTCACACCTTTTGATTCCGATGATTTTCCGAGAATATTCTTCTGAATCGCATTCGTAATCCCCGAAACCAGCGAATGAACCCCCTGGACTTCCAAAGCTGCTTTTGCCGCACAGACGGCAATGACCTCGTCCGTGATCCGGATGATACCGTTATCCTCGTTCATGAGAGCCTCCCTGAAATTGTACAATCAGCACCGAACCGTCCCCTTTCCTGAAACACCGTGAACCGTACCCTATTTCGTATTCTGTATGCGGGATTCCCGGACCGGATACTTCACACAAAATTCTTCCTTTTACAATTATGATAACAGATCACCATCCATTTTACAATCTTTTACGGAGCGCTTCTACGCACTCTTGGCCTGAACCACGATTTCGTCAGCGCTGCGCCCCGTTTCCCGCATGGCAACGTCGAGAATCTTAGCCACATCCTGTTCCGTCAGCTGTTCCGACTGAACTGTAATATTGACCGATTTATCCGTTATGATAACGAAAGCGTCACTGAATCCCTTGCTGCGAATCAGATTTTCAAGCGCACGTTCCGTATCCATATAAGCCATAATCTTATCCTTCTGCTGCTATGCGCTGTTTTTCTCCGAGCCTTCTTCCGCATTAAAATTGAAAAACCTTTTCACTGAATGATTCCTCCTGTAAATACTTTAACCGGCAACTCAGCCGGCAGACATGGAATAGACGGCAACTCTCGACAACGGAACTCCGCAAACCGTAGCGGCAGCAGCAACGTAAAAAATGCGAGAGGAACTGCCTCAATCGTGCCTACATTATGAAAAAAATAAAAAAAGGCGTCAAGCTTGACATTATCGTAATGAACAAACTCGTGCCAGTATGAAAAGGCTATCAAAAAAGGACGCCGCCCAAACAGAAGTTTTTCGCTTTCGTTCGGGCGGCGCTTTTATTTGAGATTGTTTAAAGTCTGTATACTTCGTATATCCAGAGCTGTTTTTTTGCATTTGCTCTGCGTTGTTACCGTTCTGTGCAGCTTGTTTCTTTTGAAGTCTGTTCCAGCGCTTCGTGCTTCATCCGGTAAAACGTGCTGATTCCGACGCCGCACAATTCGGCGGCCATCATCGCCGTAATATTTCCATCCAGGTACTGCCGCAGCACCAGCGGAAAATTCTCCGGCGCTTCTTTCCGCGGCCGCCCCAGATGCACGCCGCGCGACCGTGCCGCCGCAATGCCTTTCAGCTGTGCTTCTTTACGCTTTGTTTTCTTTTCCTGCTCAAATGCATCGATAATCGGCTCGGCCAGTGCCTGAATCACATCGTCCGCACTCTGGCTGCTTTGAAAAATCGCATCTGTCCGCGCCACAAGGGCGGCATATTCTTCCGGACTGAACAGAGCGGCTATTTTTTGTTGTCGTTTTTCCACTTGAATCCCTTTCTGAATCAGGGGACCGGAGTAACTCTTTGTCTCTCCGGTCTCCTTTCAAAGTTTTGTTTTTAATCTTATATTTTGTCCGGATCGGTCCGGACTGTTTAGTTTTTACTTTTCAGTCTGCTTTTCAGAAAGATGTTATTTGGCGACCTGCTCACAGAAGCGCATGAGAATTGTCGCGAGTTCCGCACGGGACGCATCGCCTTGAGGCGACAACGTCGTAGTGGTGGTGCCTGTAATCAGGTTTTCCGCATTGGCCCAGTTCATTGCGCTTTGGGCGTAACCGCTGATGGCATCTGCATCCGTGTAGGCTGCGAGACTGGTCTGTGCGCTCGTGCTGTATGCTTTGTACGCTGCATAGCGATACAGCATGGTCGCCAGCTGTTCTCTCGTAATCATGTCGTTCGGGCCAAAGTTGCCGTTATCATATCCGGTCACAATCCTTTTTTCCGCTGCCCAGGCGACGGCATTTGAATACCACTGTCCGGAAGTCACATCGCCAAATTCTGCTGTCGGTGCAGAAGGCGCACTTTCCATACGGTGTAGAACGGTAACGACCATGCCGCGCGTCGTCGTCGTAGCCGGTTCAAATGTCGTTTCAGAGGTTCCTTGCATCAGACCGTTTGCAATGACATAATCCACGGCTTCCTGATACCAGGAGCCTGCAATCACATCTACAAATTTTGAGGACGGATTGTCGCTTGGGGTATCGTCGGTTTCTTCTTTAAAGGTTACGCTGACTTTTACCGGTTGAGCTGCTTTCTCCGGCATCACGAAGCTGTAAGTTCCATCGCCGTTATCCTTTACTGCTACGCTGTTTCCGTTTTTGTCGGTTACGGTCACTTCGTCTACTATATAGCCGTCGTTCGGCTTCGGCGTGACGGTCACGGTATCGCCGGCTTTGGCGTGTCTATTGGAAACGGAAAAACTGCCGTTCGATGTGCTTGCCGTGGTCACGGTAGCGCTGCTGCCGGAGACGCCGGAACTACCGGAGCCGTTGCTGCCGCCATTGCCGCCTTGATTACCGCCTTGGTTGCCACCTGACCCACTGGTCACCTCGACTGTCACTGTGAATGTTTCGTCATCTTTCGTCGCTTTTACGTTTAGATCGCTACTGTCGGAGGTCGGCGTAAAGCCAAGATTCTTGGCTTCGGTTTTATAGTAGCTGTCGTTCAAATTATTTACATCGGCGTAGCGAATCGTGTCATTTTGGTATTTCACACCAGTTCCAGCCTTGTACGTTATTTGATAGACTTTGATACCGTAAGAATCGAGAGAATTGTTTGACGTGTCTCCCACATTTGCACCTTTAAACAACTCCGCAGTGTATTCTCCCTGGAAATCTCGCTCCGGGATATTTCCTTTGTCAGTTTGGTAGCTCGGTGTGAAGTAGACGATGCCGCCCTCTTTTACCTTTTCAACACTTTCCGTGTACGCCTCATCGCTGCCTTCTTTCGTGAATTTTACGGTGTACGTCGCGCCACCGCTATCGGCGTCACTTGCTGCAGCATGAAACGCGGCGTAGAAGGTGTTGTCGGCGCAGTCGTCAATTCCTTTTCCACCATTCACGTCCCATGCTTCACCATCACCCTTGATTTCCGGCGCAAGACCGTTCAGGTAATCATTTGCTTTCTTCCCTCCTTCGGACAGGAATCCGGATTTGAGGATGTAGGCTTTATCGGTGAATTGTGTAACGATAGCATCAGCGTTACCTTCTGCAGCCTTTAACGCATCGCCACGGGTATTGTAGTAGCTATAAGGAGTATCATCTCCTGCTTTTTTCGAGTTCAATTCCGCAGTCAGGCTCTCGTTAAGATAGCTCTTTATAACACGACTCGAAAAAGCTCCGCCAGACACTTCCAGGTTTTTGTCTTTATTTTCTTCATCCTTCTTACCTTGCGTCGTGTAAACTACGGAATCGTGTCCAGGTTGTGCTTTAAAGCTACCACCGTTCACGATAGTTTTGGTGGTTTTTCCGTTACTGTATACGTCATTGTTGTCCACCACAACGGCTGCTGTTGGAACATCATACTCCACGTCACCAACCTGAATCGTTTTTTCGTCCGTGGTGGTTGAGATAATGGTTGGATTTGGCGCAATGGTTAGCTTGGCACTGCGTACGACAATGCCTGCTAATCCTTCGATTTTAGTTTCATTCCCGCTAACCGTCATAGATCCCGCTGGGAGATACACACCGGTGCCATCAATGGAAGTTATCGTTCCCCCGGTGATGTCAATTTTCGCATCTGATTGCGTTTCTGAGCCGTTGGCACTGATACCAAACTGTTTGGCATTGATCGTTCCGCCGCTCATTTTCAGATTGCTCTGACTAAATACCCCAATGCCTGATTCCTCTGCTGTTATCGTGCCGCCTTGGATGTCGAGTGTCCCAGTTCCATTGACGTCAATTGCTGAATTGTTGGATGTATCAGCCCCTTCGGTTTGAGTGACATTCACGTTGTCCTCAATGGTGAGTTTCCCGTTATCCTTCATCATGAGCAACGTTCCTTTTCCAGCAATAGTGCCAGTTCCCTTCAAGGTCACGTCACCACCGTTGCAAATCAGCAAACCTGCGTGATTTTCGTGTAAAGCTTCAGCTTTGTTCACAGTGTGTTCGTTCAAGTCAATGGTGATTTTTTTATCTGTTATCTCGATACGGTCGATTGGAGATATTCCGTTGATTCCCGGAAGAGCTATGTCATCTTCCAAATACACGGTGTCACCGGTTGTCGCATTGTCGATTGCCTCTTTTAGACTTTCATAGTAATCGTTCTTGCCGGAAGTTGTTTCAATCGAAGCTTCTCCGGTTTCGCGCGGCACAACATCTCCTTTTTCATTCGTCTCTACGGTAGGTTCGAGGAAATCTTCAATGTTTTCTGCATCTGGTTTCCCATCGCTTAGAAATGTTCCACCGGAGATCGTGATCGGAGCATTTTTTTCATCACCGTCTGTACCGTTTTCTGTATAGTCTACGGAGGCCTGATCTGCCTTAGATGCTTCCACAGTTCCGCCGGTTATTTCTACTTTACCATCTTCCGGATAACCTTTACCTTCCACCTTGTTATAGACGATCCCAGCAGGTGGAATATTTGTGACCTCAGCATCTCCGACGTTTATATTATTTGAGTTACCGGTGCCTTTGATTGTGCCGCCGTTGACGGTCAGCGTACCGCCGCGAACGACTATACCTGCGGGGCCGCTTATGGTCGGATTCTCTTCTTCACCGTTTACCGTCATTTGGCCGACCGGAAGGTAGACGCCGCAGGTATTTTGTCCTGTACCTGTCACGGTGCCGCCATTGATGTCAATTTCCGCCCCAACACTTCCGCTTCCGTTTGTGACGATAGCCGCTGAGCCTCCTGTCACTGTACCATTTTCCATTATCAGTTTTCCTGCACCCAAGATACCGATCCCGTACCCGTTTTCACAGTTAACAGTTGGAGAGGAGGAATTATCGCTATTCTGCCCAAATGTCAGAGTTCCACTGTTGATCTTTATGCTACACGTGGCAGAATTTTCTTTCAGATTGCCTACAATTTTTGTGTTACCGGAAATTGTGGCCGTCGCTCCGTTTTCGATAAAAATCGCGCTGAGTTTAGAGTCGTCTGTTTGCTTAATGTTCCCTCCTTCGATCTTTAAAGTGCCACCGTCACCAGAGGCCTTGATCATTGTTTTGTCAGTTGAGTTGCTAACAATTTCACCACTTTCCCCGCCGGTGTCCTTAATCGTTACTGTACCATTTGTTACGTTGAAGAAAGTGGGTTTACCTGCATCAGAAGCTGTGCTCGTAAGTCTGTGTCCGGCGAGATCGATGGTAAGACTGCCTGCTTCTTTTCCTGTAAGCCCGATGTATGTTCCCATCTCAACGTCTTTTCTTAATGTTAAGGTAACAGCGTGTCCATCAACGCTTAAAGAATAATCTGTGCCCTCCGTCTTACCACTTAGGGCCCCGGCCAATCCCTTTCCACTCTCAAACATGCCATCAGGCACTTTAGAAAGGTTGTTTTCCGCCGCAAACGCCACGGTCGGCGTCAGCGTCAGCACCATGCATAGTGCAAGAAATACCGAAAGAAATTTTTGTTTTATGTGTTTCATCAATATGAGACCTCCTTTGTCCCGTTCTTCCCGTTCCGTCTCCGGAAGCGGCCGATTCCGCTTCCAGGCAGCCGGGGAAAAACAAAAATGCCGTGCAGGAATGTTGATCCTACACGGCAAGACAAAGAAAAGATTTTCCTGTTCTAAGCTGCACACTCACCACAATGAGAAGATTTCCACAGAAAAATTTCTGCGAGAAAACTTCCTTAGGAAAAAACCTTGCGTTAAAATACAATCTTTTCTCTCTCCCACCGACTTCGTGAAGATATTTGCACGAAAACTAAAAAACCGGTTTTCTTGTAAGAGGAAAAATCCGCTTTCCGGTTGTAAGAAAAAGAAAAAAAGTGTATAATAACACAATGCGGTGTGGCCGGAGGGCCATTGTGTAGGTATCGCGGTACCTGGACAGGCATTCGGGAGGTGGTGCTCCCGAATGCTGCCGCATCTTTGTTTTTCACTTAATATTATACCTTTAAAACTCAGGATTTCAAGTCTTTTTTCCATAATGTATTGTTTTCGTTTTTGTGTATCTCCATTTTCTTTGATTTTTCAGGCTTTTCGCCCTCTCGGAAATTTGAAAACTGTGTTTTGCAAAAATCGTAAAATCCATTAAAATTGCTACGTTTTTTACCAGATTTTAATATTTCGCGTGATTTTATGCAGTACCCACGGTCACTGCACTACGGGCCGTATCGGTAATCCGCAGCCGTTTCAGCGTCGAAAACTTCCAACCTTCTCTCGAAAATTTCTAAAAATCTTTTTGGCAAAAAGCACATGCCGATATTGTATACGTATCATATCGGTGTTATAATATTTTAGTTTCAGATTTTAGCTGATTTTAGGCAAATCTGTCTTTTTTATATATTTGCGAATTGTAAAATCAACTTGAACACTTGAACATTGAAAGATCCATAGAA
>CAYTKT010000066.1:0-8844 GCA_964438605.1 uncultured Oscillospiraceae bacterium | reverse complement strand
TTTAAATGTCAATGTTCAAGTAACCGCGTGTTCAATTTGTTATTGCAATTTGAGCACGAATTTATGTCAATGTTCGCAGATAATATCTCCGATCCGACTTATCGTATAAAAGGCTATGAAAATATGCTCGCCGCCGTTCCGATCAAGCAATCAAATTTTAATAACAATATGAGATCTACCATAGGTACTTACTTTGGAATAAATAGAAGTATCATCCTGCTTTATGCTTCTGCTTTGGGACTTAGTGAGGAAATTTTTGTGCTGAACAAGGAAGAAAACCTTTGCAGCGAGTGTCATGGATTGGGCCATATTAAAGTATTAGACCAAAATAAAATAATCAATTATGATGTTCCACTAGCTAAAAATCCATTCCGATGCTGGAACAAATACAAGGATTTTTATCGGCAGATAATTCAACAATTCTGTGCTGATAACGGCATTGATGATAATAAAACTTTTCGTCAACTCACAGATAACGAAAAAAGACTAATCCTATATGGGGAAAGCGACAAAAAATATTCTATTCGATATAAAAAAAGTGTGGGATTTTCCCGTAGGAGTACTCGATATTACGGTGTGATGACTGGTAAACCTATGATGGTGAACTATGCCCCTGCCGGACAGTTTTTCTCAGATGAAACCTGTAAATGCTGTCAAGGAAAAAAATATTCTTCCCAGCACGAACAGTATTTGGTAAATGATCTGTCTATCGGTGATTTTATGACCATGCCTTTTGAACAGCTTCTATGCTATATCGAAAAGATGATTGCCGAAATTACAGACACAAATCTGCATTTTGCAATCAATAATATACATAGATTTGTACTTAAAGCCATTGAACTTAATTTAGGATACTTATTCTTTCATAGAGCTATCCCTACTCTTTCGGGTGGTGAATTACAACGACTGAGGATGGTGCAAGTATTAAGTACACAGTTATCAAATCTTCTTCTGGTTTTGGACGAGCCATTGGCAGGATTGTCTGGAAATGAAAAAAATGCCGTATTTCAATCTGTCGTAGATTTAGCGAAAACGCATACAGTTGTCATTGTTGATCATAGCGACATCTTTGAAAGCAGTTCCAAACGAATTATTGCCTTGGGTGAAAAAGGTGGAATCAATGGCGGCTCTATCATTGATGCAAAGAAATATTTAGCCAGTCAGCGCATCAGAAATGAAATCGAGGTATTTCCTGCCAAACAAATGGATCATGTTATTATACAAAACTCGGTCTATTCGTATAATGGCGTGAATCTAAAAATCGCAAAAAACTGCATGAATTTAATTACAGGTCGTTCGGGAATAGGAAAATCAACCTTGTTGCGGGAATATCTTCCTCAATACTACGAACACTATCTCTATATTAACCAAAAGCCTTTGCTGGGCAATAAAAACTCCTCAGTTGTTACTGCATTAGATATTTTTACCCGCATTTCTAATCTATTTGCCACTAAATATAAAAAGGACAGACGCTTTTTTTCCAATCAAACGGGATGCGAGGGGATGTGTGACGTTTGCATGGGATCTGGATATGTTGAGTATGGCAGCGGGTACGATTCAAAAATTCAATTGATATGCAAGGATTGCGACGGTACGGGATTCAATAAAAACCTTCAAAAGTATAAGTTGCAAGACAAAAGTATCTTTGATGTTTGGAACATGACCATTGAGGAAGCAATCCCATACTTTAGTGAAATAGATGAAAAAATTACAGCCTCCTTAAGCGAGGCTTCTTCCCTTCTACTTGGGCATTTGAAGATAGGACAACCAATATCGACATTATCCGGTGGCGAAAACATTAGAGTTAAGCTTTTAAAGGCTATAAAATCTACTGCCAAAGTATTCGGAATAGATGAGCCATTTAAGGGTTTAAGCAATAGTGAGATCTATTGTGTTGTTCAATACTTGGACAGACTTAGAAGCAAAGGCAAAACAATAATCGTTGTAGATCATTCAGATATGGTCGAACACTATTTTGCAAAACACATTGAATTGACTTGCGATTGCGGTGTGCTAAAGGATATAAATTATATCTGATATAAATTTTGAAAATAATATCCTTGACAAGTTTTTGGTGTGTTTCATACGCACTATTCGCAGAAACACACCTCGACAAATTCAATCTCAGCTTCTGAGCAGACACTATTCAGATATTCAGACCTTCCGGCCCAAACGGCTTTCCGTTCCTTTACGAAATACTCCTGAATCATACACGCCTTACCGCAGAACGCCGCATCGCACGCGCAGACATTTTCATAAGCTCTGATGATATGCAGCTGACTGACAGGCCCTTGGAATCTGACAAATCATAATCCCGCCGTCCGTTTCACAACTTCCCGGCAATCAGCAATATCAATACAAGCGAAATAAGTAATCATGAGCCATCAGTTGAACAGGCCTTTAAAGAAATCAATAATCCCCTGGAAAAATTTTGATATCGTATTGATAATCGAATCCTTGTCGATGCCACTGAAATCGACGCCCAGTTCTTTCAGTCTGTTATAAATGTCTGTCGCCTGCTGCTTCAGTGCATCTGCGTCGAGATCAAGACTGCCGATTTTCTTCATCAATGCCAAAATCTGCTGTTTTTCCGAATCCGACAACGTAATGCCGATCTGTTGTGCCGCTTCATCAATGACATCCAGCAGGTCTTTTTCTGAGCTGACGTCTTCTTCTATCACGCGCTGCTTGATCAGCGCTATCAGATTTTCAGCATCTTCCGAACTGCCTATTTCATCCGCCAGCTCGCCTGTCGCCACAATTTCATTGACAGCCGCATCCTTGTTTTCCTCAGAAATCGTTTTCCCCGTCATTTCCTGGTATGCCTCCATGGCACCCACAAGTCCTGCAGTTCCCGAAATATTTGTCGGCCCTGCCACAATGACGTCAGCATTTTCGATGCCCGCCGTGATCAGTGCATTCTGGTACATTCCTTTCGTACAGTATGTGATGTTTTTCGTCGTAACGTTGATGCCGTCGCTGCGCTTTTTATCGACACGCACGCAGGACAGCGCTTTTGAACCGATAACGCTTTCCGGCAGATAACCGCCGAGAATTTCATGTTCCTGCGCATTTGTAATCTGGACGACATCCATATCGGCCAGATCCTCCTCCGTCAAATCCATGAGATCGAGTACCGTATCCCGCTGCTCGACCGTCAAATCCGCACCGAGCGAAACGTATGTGTTTCTGGCGTCCGCAAAAGACGGAACCGCCGATCCGATCACCAGAGCAGCGGAAAGTACCGCCATCGCAAATTTCTTCAAGTAATTCATCTCCCTGTTAAACCTCCTGTTCGTATATCATGCCGAAAATAACGTCAGCATCTCATAATAAATCCCGCACATTTCTGCCGGCTGGCATACTGCTGTTTCACGTCCACCGAACGTCCTTGTCCGCGTTTTCCGTCTCCATCACACCGTTTTTCATTTGATGTCCTTCTGCTGCCTTTTTCACGCGTTCCTGTCAGCTGGCATATTCGATTTCCGCTCTATGCTCGCCGGCTCCTCGTCCGCGCACTTCCTGCTGGTTGACACGCCGTTTTCGCCTTATGCTCACTGTACCAGCCGTTTTCTCACATTTCAAGCTTTTTGGTCCGGCGTGTTTTGCGCTGCTATCCACTCATCCCCCATTCGCGTTCATTTTATACGGATTTACTCATAACTTCAAGCACAATATCTCTGACATCTTCCTTACTTTTTATATCATTTTTTTTAATCAGAAAATTCGGGCCGATCAAATGTTCCAGCGCAACGATGCCGGCGTCGTGATATTTGGGGCCATCATGAGAGCCTGAATATTCCGTCAGCACAAGAGGGCGAACGCCCATCTCAAACAGATTTGCAGCCGTCATCAGCAGACAGCACTCCGTATCAAAGCCCAGCAAAAACACGTAGCCCGGCAGTTTGCCATCATTCAGTTGTTTCAGCAAATCCACGAGTTCCTCCGTCGCACCGGAATAAATATTTTTCGTCGTCACATAATCCACATAAGGCTGAATTTCGGGAATGAGTTCCTGTTCTGCCTCGGTGCACATATCCTTCCAGCCCATCAGTTTGCTGATATTGCTGTCAAGCGTATTCCAGTATTTCGTGGCAATCACCGCATCAAACAGCCGCCGGCTGACAAGATCCGCAATCGCAGGAATTTTTTCTACTGTAAACTTTTTCGTAAATCCTTTCTGAACATCTATAATGATCAAAATATTTTTTCCTTCTTTCATATCAAGACATCCCCCTCCGTTCCTCTTTCCATATCCCCGTGCCGCTGCTTTTCTGCGCTGCGCCTTTGCCTTGTTTTTGCGCCGCTACTTGCGGCTGTTTGCAAAAATTTAATTACATTTGAAATTATTTGCGTTAACCGCTTCCATCTTCGATTTCTTCATATTTTACGAGAAAGAGGCGCGCTTTCCGCAGGAAAATCATAAGATTTGCGGGCACAAAGAAAATTTACAGGACTGACCGCCCATGACAGCGAAAAATAAGCCATTTTAACGACATAATAAAAAAATTTATCTTTATTATCAGCGCCAAATAGTTTATTATATTGTAGGACTACATTATATAATAACCTGAACTTATGATACAATACGTCAGATGAAAATGACGGAGGATAAAAAGCAATGTATGAAGTAAAAAAAAATGATTATAATACTGTACGTTTTCTCCCTGACTCCAACACAGGATACCGCAATGATTTCCAGCAGCATAAGAAGAAAAAGCGCACGCGCCGCAAGATCGTCCTGATACTCGTCATTTTGCTGATTATCGCGGCGGCGGCTTTCAGCGTTTACCGATACATTTTCAGCCCGTCGGAAATGTATCTGCGCGCCTTTGAAGAGAGTGATTTTGCAACATGTGAAGAAATATTTGCCGAAAACGCGTATGACACCGATTTTGTCAGCGACATCAAGCCGACTGTCATCTCCTCATCATCTGACGCATATGACCGTTATATAGCGGGCAAACTCAGCTATACCGAAGCATCCGAGCTAATCCAGCAGAATGACAGCGCTTCAGGCGGTGAATTCAGTGAAGACCTGGCTCAGTACACGAACGGAATCCTTGCCATCGAAGAAATCAGAGGCACGCTCGCTCAGTTCCAGGCTGACTGTGCCGACGGCAAATATGACACGGCGCTTTCAACGGCCATGACGCTCAGCAGCGAGGCAGCGGCGTACAATATCGATTATTCTGCAGAAATTTCCGGTGCAATTATCGACAATTTCCATTATTTCAAAGCGGCAGCATTCCGCGCAATTTCCGCAGCTCTCAACTCGAAAGAATTTGATAGAGCCGACTCCATCTGCACATTCCTCCAGGGCATCACGACAGATGACGACGTCAATGCGCAAGTTGAAGTCAACAGAAAAGCACGCGAAGGAGAACTGAGCATCCGGCGTGCTGTCCGCCAGACAAACCAGGTGGCGCGCGATGCCCAGAAACAGGCGGAAAAAACTTCACCGTCTCCGGACGGCGATTCACAGGTCGGCGGCACGGAAGCTTAATTTTCGTAAATACCAGCACACTGTCTGCAAAACGGACTCCACGCCGGTGCGCTGATTTTCAGAACTGCAGCGTGGGCGTTTTGTCCGCACTTCTTTCGGCTCTATAACACGAAAAAATGACGGAGAACTGTTCGGATTACCGAACAGTTTTTCCGTTTTTACGCCATCAATTTTTCCTGTGAATTTCAGCGCACACATATTTCACGGCGAAACAGGTGCGCCAAACCGCGCACCTGTTTCGCCATAACCTCGTCAAACGCTTAAATACACACCTGCGGAATTAAGCATATTCGTCTGACAAGATGCCACCAGCCTGCCGTCCGGCGTATGCGCCTCAGCCGCCAGCGAAATGACGCGCCTGCCCGCAGAAACAACATGCGAAACAATAAAAATCCTGTCCGTATCCTCCATAACCGACTTATGAAAATTGATCGTCAAATTTATGGTAGGCGTCGGATTTCCTTCACAGGCAATATACGTAAAAAGCCCGAACGCATCATCAAAAAACTCTGAGATGACGCCGCCTTGCAGTTGACGGTGCCCGTTACGCTGAAACAGCCGAATCGGATATGCAATAATAAATCGCCCGTCCTCCGTGTAATCGACGAACTCCATCTGATTGTGATACACCGACGGATGCTTGTATTTCAATTCCTCGCCCGGCAGTTCAATTTCCTTTTTCAATGCTTCCCGTATCTGCGCATTTGTCATTTCCTTCCTCCTTTTTCCTTTTATTTTCTTCGCCATTTTTTGTTTTAATCTATACTTTTCCAATAGGTTTATAACTATATCCATCTAATTTTAATTTGAATATTCCATATATAAAAATTATATCATAAATCATAAAGCATGACCGCCGAATTTCAGAACATAAGAGCGCCTGTTTTTCGTAAAAACAAAACTCGTCCCACTCTACCCGCCGTACCTTGAAAAGTCCACACGGCTGGCCCTGAGAACACGTCGAAAATCAGAATCTGCTGTTTAGATGGCGCATCAAGCGATATTACCAATATCAAAGCAGGTGAAATAGGCATATGCCGCTTCCGGGCGCAATGCTGACGGCATCATAAAAGACATTCAGCAGGACATTCTTTGGATAAACAATGCTGAACTGGACCAGTTAAATGTTGCGTTATTAGACATGCGTAAGATCAACTGGCCGCTTTTATTGTGATAAAAATACGAACTCATAGAGAAAACAGGGAAAGCGCCAACGGGCGCCTGACGCAAACCTCGTGGAATAATTTCGTTGTAATCGGAAAAGACTGATGTTAAAATGTATTTGTAAGAACAGTGCGTATTCGTATGGCAGTGTCGAGTGGCGCGTGTTTTTGCGTGAGTACGAAATGAGCGGAATAACACGAGAGAAAGAGAATTTACAGTAACAAGGAGGCACACGTTTATGAGAGATGTAGTTATTGTAAGCGCGGCGAGAACGCCGATCGGCCGATTTGGAAAATCGCTTAATAATGTTACAGCGGTAAAGCTGGGTGAAATCGCAATGAAAGAGGCGGTGGCACGTGCCGCAATTTCTCCGGAACTGATCGACGAAGTAATATTTGGCTGTGTGCTCCAGGCAGGCCAGGGACAGAGCGTTGCACGGATTGCTGCTATGGGTGCCGGAATTCCTAAGGAAGTACCGGCATTTACGGTAAATAAGATGTGCGGCTCCGGATTGAAATCAATAAGTCTTGCGGCGCAGGCGATTAAAGCGGGCGATGCTGACATCATTCTGGCGGGCGGCACGGAAAGTATGACGATGGCTCCATATATTGTCCCGAAGGCAAGATGGGGCGCACGTATGGGGAATGTGCCAATGGAAGACGTCATGTTGAAGGACGGCCTGACCGATACCTTTAGCGGGCTTCACATGGGTATTACGGCTGAAACTGTGGCAGAACAATGGGGAATTACGAGAGAAGAAATGGATGATTTCTCGTTTCTCTCCCAGAAGAAATGTGCAGAAGCCATCAAAGCAGGCAAATTCAAGGATGAGATCGTGCCCGTTGAGGTTCCGCAGTGGGACGGCAGCACGGTTGTCGTCGATACGGACGAGCATCCGATTATAGGAATCGAAAGAGCGGCGTTTGACGGGGCGAAGCCTGCGTTCAAGAAGGACGGTAAAGTAACGGCGCTCAACGCCTCAGGAATCAATGACGGTGCGGCAGCGGTTGTCGTTATGGCGGCGGAAAAAGCGAAAGAACTTGGAATAAAACCGATGTGCACGATCAGGTCTTATGCATCCGCCGGTGTAGATCCGGCAATTATGGGAATCGGCCCGGTTCCTGCTACGAGAAAAGCGCTGGAAAAAGCCGGTCTTGAACTTGACGACATGGATCTGATCGAGGCAAATGAGGCGTTTGCCGCACAGTCTCTTGCGGTTGGCAAAGATCTGGGATTTGATCCGGACAAGCTCAACGTCAACGGTGGGGCTATCGCATTAGGCCATCCGATCGGCGCGTCCGGTGCGAGAATTCTGGTTTCGCTGCTTTACGAAATGGAAAAACGCGGCTCGAAGTACGGGTTGGCGACTCTGTGTATCGGCGGTGGAATGGGCATCGCTATGGTGGTTGAGAAGTAAAATTGTTCTTCGGCGCATAAAATTTAAAATTTAAAGCATCAATAATTTCAGACTGTCACTACCCGTTGCAGGAGATTGTGAAATCCCTTCGGAAACCTTGCAAACAAAGATTTTACCGCAGTTTGTTCACTGATAGCGTCAAGATTTTGCAGGGAAATGAACCGAGAGAATTCTTTGTGAAGACTGCCGCGAGTGTGTGTGAAAAAGTCTGCAAAAACAAAATAGCCTAAGGCCCTTCTGGCAGAATCTAATCAAACCATGGAGGGCCTTTCATTATGTCTAAAAAAAGAAGTTTACAAAGGAAAACCACTGAACGAAAACAAGAAAAACATTATCCGGGCTTTGTATCGAAGAATACGATATTAAAACCGCAAACGAACTGGTTTCAAAAGAGAAAATTAAAATGAAATACAGCAGGGGATAGGAAACAGCTATCCCCTGTTTGTTATGCAAAAAACAGAATCCGTTCCGGGCGGGAGTCAGTCGAAATTTTTCCACGGCGAATTTTGGCCGGAAAACAGAATATCCTGTCCCTTTTGAGGTAAAATAATGGGAACGATTCGTAATTTTATTTTAGGAGGAACAGGAACATGATGGAATATAAGACAATACACCAAATCACGGAAAGAAACTGTTTCAAGTTTTGTGTAAACTCAAAATACTGAGGTAAGACAAGGGAATATAGGTTTAGAAAGAGCCGGGAATCTTTTGGCTCTTTCCCTACCTGCATTATAATGCAGGATTTTCGCATGTCAAT
>CAYTKT010000065.1:0-8863 GCA_964438605.1 uncultured Oscillospiraceae bacterium | reverse complement strand
GAGCATTTTCAATGCTTTCAGGGATTTTTTTGCGTTCTAACTGTCGAACTCCCGTCCGTTTTTGGGTCTTCACATTCCCATGCGGACAGTGTACCACAAAAATTTCCCCTTGGCTACCTTAATCCGCCGTCTAAGAGCCAGTGAGATTGCGGCAGCCGCTATTTCAAATCATAAGCAGCTTCATTTACACAGCCCTTAATTCTTCAACACTTTCAACAGTTCAACCTCTTTTGGGAAAATTTTTCCTTTCAAACAGCCTGACCTGGCAGTCTCCTCAACCTTAATTTTTTTCATCTTATTAAAAATTCTATATTTACAATTTATTCCACATGATGTACAATGTTCTTAAAAATTATACATATAATGTAAATAAAAGATAATAATTCCATATATAAAACATTCCGCAGCCGGTGAACACCGCTCCCGATGCACTAAAATAATGGAACTGCCAATGCCCGCAGAACAGATTCCGGGATTTCTTTGTGCGTTCAACAGCGCCAAGACAATCCCACGAACACGCTGCTCCCGCCTTCGTCATCCTTTTGGTACCTCTAAAGTATATAGCAAGTGATGCTAACGCGCAGGCAACAGATTCCGACGAATCGTTCTCGCTCGAAAATGCGTGGCTGCAATGTAGCTCATGTGCCGCACTGCAAGGCTTAATACAAGCTGAATCAATAAATACGGATACAAACCGCACGGTTCGACGCGCAGTATAACTTATATCCTAAGGAAGGAAAAGATTGGAATGAAACAAAAGAAACAGCTAAATGATTTGCAACGAAGTGAAAACGCCCCCGCCGTTTCTGCACAATCCAGACAAAAGGAAAATGATGCGCTTCCATCTGCTTTTACCGCACAAACTCAACCGAAAGGTAATGTCGATTCTCAAACTGTCCCCACCATCGCGCAGTCCGACAACAATGCGCCCAAACCTGCGACTTTTGACGCTGTGCAATCCAGGCAACGGCAAAACAATACGCCTCATCTCACTCCTGTTGTCACAAAAAAGCGAAAGAAACGAAAAATACAAGGCAAACCCCGGCTCCACCCTCTCCCTGCCGGCAAACACCCCATAAAACGGGACTTCAAAGACGGCGTCTTCCGCACACTTTTCAACGACGCCGACAAACTGCGCCATCTTTTCGCTGCCATAAAAAATATTCCTTACGATCCGCAGTTGCCGATCACAATTCTCACGCTTGACGACCCGCTCTACACCTCCCTGCGCAATGATCTGGCTTTCGCTGCCGGCGACCGCTTTATCATCTTCATCGAGCACCAGAGCACCCCGGCTCCGAATTCTCCCATTCGCTTTGTCGGTTACACCGGCCGCATCATCGAAGGCTTTTTGGATGAAAGAGTTTACCGTTCTACTCCGCTGCTGATTCCATCAATGGAGTATTACGTGTTTTACATAGGCCATCGGAACATTCCCGCGGAAAGTATCCTGCGCCTTTCCGATCACTTTCTGGTTTCCGGCATAGAAAATGGCATGGAACTTCTGGTAAATTTAATCAATATCAGCTATAATAAACATGCAGAGATTCTTCAACGGGATCGCACACTATACGAATACAGCAGGTTTGTATATCTGGTTCAGGAAAATCTGAATCAGGAGGATGCCGGCCAGCCGCAAAAGATCGCACTCCGCTCCGCCGTGGATCGGGCAGTTCTTCAGAGCCGGCAGGAAGGGATTCTCACAGATTTTCTGAATAAATACGCGACGGAGGTGGTAAGTATGCTTTTTCCAGAAATGACATTAGAAAAGTATGGCGATATTCGCCACGAAGAAGGATTTGAGATTGGATTTGAACAGGGCTGCTCGGAGGGGGAAAGCATCGGCAGGCGTTTGAGTCTTATACAGCAGATTCGAAAAAAAATGATGAAAGGTCAGACGGCCGCCGTTATCGCGAACGCTCTTGAAGAATCAGAAGAGACGATTCTTCCGATTATGCATGCAATCGAATTAAATCCAACAATATCCGACAAGGAAATATTGTTGCTAATTTGATTTGCTTTTTTCAAATTATTTTAATTCACATAAAGACACAAATATCCCATGATAATTCAAAGCTTAGAAAGCTTGAATTTCATGGGATATTCGTGTCTATCAGCTTGCAGTGCAACACCTGCAAGCTCTCCGTTCGCGCCGGCAAGCCCGGCCCCGCGGGCCTTGCTGGGGTGCCGCCTCACAGATACCACCTTTTCACTGCTCTGCGGCTTGAAAACCGTCAAATTTATACTTTCTCAACTACAAATTCGTATATCCGATCAGATATTCGTCCACCTCACGGGCAGCCTCACGCCCTTCACGAATTGCCCAGACCACGAGCGACTGGCCGCGCCGCATATCGCCCGCTGTAAACACTTTATCACGGCTTGTGCGGTAACTGCCCTTTTCTGTCGCAACATTTGTCCTGCTGTCAACCGATACCTCGAAAGCTTTCACGACATCAGGCTCCGCACCCATAAAGCCAGCCGCAATCAGTGCAATCTCGGCCGGATACACCTTTTCCGTACCTTTCACCGGCTGCATACTGCTTCTGCCCGTTTTCGGGTCTTTGACACTCTCCACACGAACGATCTCAACGCCCGTCAGCTTCCCATCCTCACCCTTGATAAACTTGCTGACCGTCGCCCCAAAAAGACGCGGATCCTTGCCATACACCGCAATCGCTTCTTCCTGGCCGTAATCAGTCTTACAGACATTCGGATACTCCGGCCACGGATTGTCAGCCGCCCGCTTTTCCGGCGGCCTGCCATGGCGCTGCATCTGAAGAACACTCTTCGCCCCGTGACGCACTGCAGTAGCCACACAGTCATTTGCAGTATCGCCGCTACCGACGATTACAACATTTTTTCCTCTGGCAGAAATGTAAGTGCCATCCTTCATATCATGATCCAGCAGCGCCTTCGTCGTAGATGTCAGAAAATCAACAGCAAAATAAATCCCGTCAGCGTCGCGCCCCTCAACCTGCATATCGCGCGGCTGGGACGCTCCGCAGCAGAGAATCACCGCATCGTACTTTTGAATCAATGCGTCAGCTTCCTTCTTCGTTCTAATATTATGACTCGTAAAGAAATTGATGCCTTCCTTTTTTAAAATCCTGATCCGGCGCTCAATGACCTCCTTATTCAGCTTCATATTAGGAATACCGTACATCAGCAGACCGCCGAGACGGTCGCTCCGTTCGTAGACGTCAATGCTGTGCCCTCTGAGATTCAGTTGGTCGGCAGCAGCAAGCCCCGCAGGGCCGGAACCGATAATCGCAACCTTTTTTCCCGTCCTCGGAATATCCCGTTTCGGCTTGACGTACCCCATATCGAAGGCATTTTCTATAATCGCAAATTCGTTTTCGTGAGTCGTCACGGAATCGCCGTCGAGACTGCACGTACACGCCATCTCACACAGCGCCGGGCAAACCCGGCTGGTAAACTCAGGAAAATTATTCGTCATCGTCAGGCGTTCATATGCCGCTTGATATTTTCCGAGATAAATCAAATCATTCCATTCAGGAACCATATTATTCAGCGGGCAGCCCGTCGTTTTCCCATTAATCTCCATCGCTGACTGACAGTACGGAACGCCGCAACTCATGCACCTAGCCGCCTGCTCCGACTGCTCCTCATTTGACAGATAGAGGTGAAATTCGTTGTAATGTTTGATTCTTTCGAGAGGTTCTTCACTCTGTGAAGTCTTTCTCTCATATTCGAGGAAGCCTAATTCTTTTCCCATCAGTGAGTCCCTCCTTCATATTCATAGAACGCGCTCTCAACCGCCTGCTCGCTGCTGAGACCCTTCTGTTCATACTTCGTCACAAGGTCCATCATCCGCTTGTAATCATGCGGCATAATCTTCTTAAACTTCGGCAGATATTCTTCAAAACGGTTCAAAATCCGCCGGCCTTTCGGCGATCCCGTCACCCGGACGTGCTCCTCAATCAGAGCCTTTAGCTCCATAACATCCGTATTTCTTTCAACCTTTTCAAGTGAAACCATTGTGCGATTCAACTTGCGGTAAACATCATTCTCCTCATCAAGCACGTAAGCCACACCGCCTGACATTCCGGCTGCCAGATTTTCACCGACCTTGCCCAAAATGACGACCCTTCCACCCGTCATATATTCAATGCCGTGATTTCCGACGCCTTCCACGACGGCGGAAGCACCCGAATTTCTAACGCAGAAACGCTCACCCGCCACGCCGTTGACAAACAGCTTTCCGGATGTTGCGCCGTAAAGAGCTACATTTCCGATAATAATATTATCTTCCGGCTTAAACGTAACATTTTTCGGCGGATAAACGATAATCGTGCCGCCGGAAAGCCCTTTGCCTATATAATCGTTGCTGTCGCCGCAAAGTTCAAGCGTCAGCCCTTTCGGGATAAACGCGCCGAAACTCTGCCCGCCGGCCCCCGTGCATTTGATATGATACGTATCATCCGGCAGCGTATTTCCGTAAAGCCGCGTGATCCGTGAACCGAAAACCGTGCCGAAAGTTCGGTCAATATTGTCAATCTTCAGTTCGAGAACAGCCGGCTCTTTCTTTTCCAGTTTTTCCTGGAGCCGTTTGTAAAGCACTGTTTCGTCTTTCGTCGATTCAATACCGAAATCGAATGATTCCGATGGAATAAACGTGCGCTTTACTTCAGGCGCTGCAAACGGATTATTCAGCAGCGAATCAAGCTTAGCGGATCTGGCTTTGCCCGCAACCTTCGTCTCGTCTGCCTTCAGCATATCGGTTCTGCCTACCATTTCTTCTACAGTTCGGAAACCGAGCTTCGCCATATATTCTCTGAGTTCTTCCGCAATAAAGAGCATACAATTCTTCACGTGTTCAGGCTTTCCGGAAAATCTCTTTCTGAGTTCCGGATTCTGCGTAGCCACACCGACAGGACAGCTGTCTCTGTTGCATACGCGCATCATCACACATCCAATCGCTACCATCGGCAGCGTTGCAAACCCGAATTCCTCAGCACCAAGTAAAGCCGCGACAGCCACGTCACGACCCGTCATCAGCTTGCCGTCAGTTTCCAGCTTTACCCTGTTTCTCAGGCCGTTCATAATCAGCGTCTGGTGTGCCTCGGCCAGCCCCAGTTCCCACGGCAGTCCGGCACCGCTGACAGAATTTCTCGGCGCCGCACCCGTACCGCCGTCAAAACCGGATATCAAAATGATTTCGGCCCCTGCTTTGGCAACACCTGCAGCAATCGTGCCGACGCCCGCCTCCGATACGAGTTTGACATTGATTGATGCGCTGCTGTTTGCGCACTTAAGATCGTAAATCAACTGAGCAAGATCTTCAATCGAATAAATATCGTGGTGCGGCGGTGGTGAAATCAGACCGACACCCGGCGTTGAATACCTGGTGGCCGCAATAGCCGGATATACCTTCTGACCCGGCAGATGCCCGCCCTCTCCAGGTTTTGCACCCTGAGCCATCTTTATCTGAATCTCCTTCGCGCTGACGAGATATTCCGACGTGACGCCGAAACGCGCTGACGCCACCTGTTTAATGGCGCTGTTTTTATTGATGCCATCCGGACCCACTTTAAAGCGGTCCACGTGTTCTCCGCCTTCGCCTGTATTCGACTTGGCGCCCAGTTCATTCATCGCGACAGCCAGCGTCTCATGAGCTTCAAGTGACAGCGCGCCATATGACATCGCGCCAATCTTAAAACGCTTGACGATAGATTCCGCGCTTTCCACCTGATCGAGCGGAACACCCTTTTTCGGATAATTGAAATCCATCAGGCTTCTGATATGAGTTGCGCCAAGTTCATCGTTGATCATGCTCGAAAATTTCTTAAACTTGCTGTAATCACCCGTCCTGACTGCCGACTGGAACATATGGATCGTCGCCGGATTGTACAGATGCTCCTCCTGGCCGCCAACCGACTTGTGAAAACCGACGCTCGGCAGCGACATATTGCTCTCAAGACCCAGCGGGTCGAACCCTTTTGTGTGCCTGTATATAATGTCATCCTCGATGTCTGCCAGCGTAATGCCGCCAATCGGACTGATGGTATTCGTAAAATATTTGTCGATCACATCTTTGCTGATTCCAACCGCCTCAAAAATTTGCGCACCCATGTAGGACTGAATGGTCGAAATACCCATTTTGGATGCAATCTTCAAAATTCCTGCTAAAATTCCGTTGCAGTAATCCTCGGACGCCGCGTAAAAATCTTTGTCGAGAATATTGTTGTCGATCATACTCTTAATGGAATCAAGAGCCAGGTACGGATTTACAGCACTGGCGCCATACCC
Organism: uncultured Oscillospiraceae bacterium; assembly: GCA_964438605.1. Lineage (GTDB taxonomy): Bacteria > Bacillota > Clostridia > Peptostreptococcales > Anaerovoracaceae > Alangreenwoodia. The sequence goes on along the minus strand of CAYTKT010000065.1, from coordinate 2,590 downwards.
CAGCAGAGTCGCAAAATGATGCACTTCCCTCGGTTCTCCGCTCTCCAGAATAAGCGAAAGCTGCGTTCTGTTCTTCGTGCGGACGAGATACTGCTGGACTGCCGAAACTGCCAATAGCGACGGAATCGGCATATGATATTCGTCGACTTCCCTGTCCGACAAAATAATGATATTTACGCTTTCGCGCAGCGCTCTGTCAACCTGCAGGAAAATATTATCAAGCGCTTCTTCAAGTGACCCGTCTTTGTAATATGTAGTAGAAATAATTTTTACTTTATACCCGTCCACTTTCATATATTTAAGTTTCAGCATATCGGTATTCGTCAGAATCGGATTCCTGACACGGATCGACTTGCAGTTTCCAGGCTCGTCCTTCAGGAGATTTCCCGAAGCTCCCAGATAAATGTGTGTCGATGTGACGATTTCCTCACGGATCGCGTCAATCGGCGGATTCGTGACCTGAGCGAACAACTGCTTGAAATAGCTGAAAAGCGGCGGATGTTTTTTCGACAGGAACGAAAGCGGCGTGTCATCGCCCATTGCCACAATCGGTTCTTCGCCGTTCATCGCAGTAGACTTCAGATACCAGTTGACATCTTCATAAGTATAACCAAAAACTTTCTGAAGCTTTGCCAGTTCTTCGTCGGAATACCTGATGTCGGCCTTGTTGGGGATTTTAATATCGTGAAGTGAAAGCTGATTGCCTTCAAGCCATTCGCCGTAAGGATGCTGAAGCGCATATTTCATTTTGATATCATCGTCATCAATGATTCTGCCCTGCTTCGTGTCAACGAGCAGCATTTTGCCCGGACGCAGCCTGTCTTTCATGACGACATTCGACGGATCTATATCGAAAACGCCGACTTCAGATGACAGTACCAGATAACCGTCTTTTGTCACGTAATAACGCGAAGGGCGCAGCCCGTTTCTGTCAAGTACAGCTCCCATAATCTCACCGTCGCTGAACAGAATGGACGCCGGGCCATCCCACGGTTCCATCAGCGTTGCTTCATACTGATAAAAATCACGCTTGCGCGGATCCATATTTCTATCGTTCGTCCACGGCTCAGGAATACTGATCATGACGGCCTTCGGCAGATCCATGCCTGACATCATCAGAAATTCCAGTGAATTGTCGAGCATTGCCGAGTCGGAAGCCCAGTGATCGACAGCCGGCAGCACCTTGAACAAGTCGTCTCCCAGCACGTCGCCCTGCATCGTTTCCTCACGGGAATACATCTTATTGACGTTTCCGCGAATCGTGTTAATCTCGCCGTTATGCACGATCAGGCGGTTCGGATGAGCGCGTTCCCAAGACGGGAATGTGTTCGTCGAAAATCTGGAATGAACTAGCGCGATAGCCGATTTAAACTCCGGATCCTGCAGGTCACGGAAAAACTGGCGCAGCTGGTGAACGAGAAACATTCCTTTATATACAATCGTCCTGCTGGAAAGAGAACATACGTATGTATTCCTGTTCGTCTGTTCAAAAATCCGCCTGACGACGTAAAGTTTTCTGTCAAATTCCAGGCCGGCTTTAACGTTTCTCGGCCGCTTAACAAACCCCTGCCAGATTGCCGGTTTGCAGTCGAGAGCCGCCTTTCCTAAAACGCTGTCCACCGTAGGGACTTCACGCCATCCAAGGAAATTAAGACCTTCCTTTTTCAGCACGACCTCAAACAGCTTTTTCGCCTGATTGCGCGCCATTTCCTCCTGCGGAAAGAAAAACATTCCCACACCGAAACTCCCGTCCGCCGGCAGTTCCAGTTCCTTTGCGTTCTTAATAAAAAACTCATGGGGCAGCTGCACGAGAATTCCGACACCATCTCCCGTCTCGCCCAGCGCATCTTTTCCGGCGCGGTGTTCCAGGCGTTCAACGATAGTCAGCGCGTCAGTAACCGTCTTGCGCGTTTTCTCGCCTTTTATATTTACGATGGCTCCGATGCCGCAGTTTTCATGCTCAAAAGCCGGATCGTACAGTGCGGGTGCCGGGCCGGACCGTTTCATCTGGCCGATTTCTTCACAGTATTGCATAATACACCTCACTTAATTTCTTTTGCCGCCAACCGGATAACCGACCGGCATCACTAAAAATTCAACCCGTTTGGTTCTTTCACATTTTTTTCTTCACTCGACAAATAAAAATGAATACAATTCTCAGATTGTATTCATTATAATTCGAATGTGTGCAATTTGTCAACTGGCAGAACTGATATTGACAGAGCCAAGTTGTTGTTTAGAATTTCGTCGAATATTATGGTAAAACAAGACAGAGATTATCATTTGGCGGCCAGTCACTTCCTTATGAAAGGTATATCGGGAGATATATTGATAAATTTCAAATATTGAGATAGGAGTCGACGCTTATAATTACATACTCCGAATTACCCTTTCGGGAGTGTTTATCGTGAGCGTAATCACTCTTTGCGTAACGATTTTGCGCAAAAAATAAGGCCGCTTAATTCTGGAAGTCAGACGGTCTTCCTCAACCTTGAAGGCTGACCGTCGTCTTAAAAACAGTAATCCCTTTTTTGTTTTTGCGAATTGTAAAATCAACTTGAACACTTGAACATTGAAAGATCCATAGAAA
>CAYTKT010000064.1:0-9395 GCA_964438605.1 uncultured Oscillospiraceae bacterium | reverse complement strand
TCGTCTATTATTATACCAAGGATAACGAAAATAGCAAGGATTATTTTTCAAACTACCAACAGCTCTATTCGCACGTCTATTGATTTTTCAACGCTTCCGATAGATTAAATTTTTTAGAAAAATATCTTTTTCAGACGGTCTGGTGTATGAATTGGGGATTTTATCTGGTTAAATTGCTGAATCAGAATCGTTTTCGGATTTATTTTTCGGAGCAGACATCTACCACGAATGTCATTCGATATTCTGGAAACTTTTTAGACGGGCGTAACGCCCGATCCCGACGCTTGTGGAAAGATGGAAACATGGTGCAGACTGCCGCCACCGCGTAATGTCAATATCTACACATATGAGTGTTCTATCGTGATACAATCCAACTACCGCCCAGGAAGGAAACTCCGGGCTTTTTTAACTGCGGCGGGTAACGCATGCCGCATGAAAAAGCTCAGGTTATCGTTGTACAGTTCATTATCTCATCATCCAACAGTTGAAGCATAAGAGCAATCAAAAAATCCCTCAACGGGTAACTGAGGGAATGGTTCTTTCCCTCACATTCCGTTTATTTCAGTATCCGATGCAGCATCGCCACGGTGCAGATTTGTGCCACACAAAATCCTTCCTGTATCTTCTGTTCGGCTGATAGAAATTCTTTCATGCCGGGAAGCTCCATGCCGTTCAACTCATCCGGCAAGGGTAACACGCTTTCACAGGTTACTGTCCTGTTTTCGATTTTTTTACTCAGTGCTTTCTTCGTTCGGCCCATTTTTTACATTACTCCTTGTTTGTTTTAATTGTAAAAAATATCAGATCACCGATAATTGATCCGTTGTTTTCTAATTTTGTTTTTTTAAGCCAGTATTTTGATAGGTATTTTTTATATTTTCTAAAATTTTAATGTATGCTTATTCAGTAAATATTATAAATATTCAAACTGCTCATGTGGTTTCGCGCCATTCCCTAGAGTTCCAACGTTTAAAGATTCTGGCCGCCCCTACCGTCCAAGGACAACACCCAACGTTTCCTCACACTCTGTGTGCAATCGCGAGTGGTACTCAGTGCATTCGGTTCGCGAACTGACAACGAGATTATCCTTGAAAAAAGATGAAAAAATTATCAGAGAGACAAAAAATAGAAAAACTCCACAAATCAAAACGCATGAAAAACCGTCAAACGCAGTCAGAGAAACATTTCGCCGGTTGGTGTCTTGCTATCAAACTTTTTCTCAGCAAAAAACGGCGTCACCACGCGCCGCTTTCCACCCTTTCAATTTTCAGTTTAGCCGCTTATTATCGTCACAATTTGTTTCACGTCCGCCTTTTCAGTCTCCGCAAGATCGTCTCGCGTCTACTCCTTCGGCACCATAACGCTCATATACGCCGGCCGGATAATCTTATCCGTCGTCACCAATTCCTCCAGCCGATGCGCACTCCATCCCACAATCCGCGCCACGGCAAACATCGCCGTAAACAACTCCTGCGGAATGCCCAGCATTTCATACACAAAACCGCTGTAATAATCCACATTCGGACTGATCCCGCTTTCCAGCCCGAACTTTTCCATAATCAACGCCGGCGCCAGTTCCTCCACGATGCTGTAAAACACCATGTCATCGGTGCGATCTTTCGCCGCTGCCAAGCGTTCGACATAAGAACGAAAAACACGCTCACGCGGGTCGGAAATTGTATAAACCGCATGGCCCATGCCGTAAATCAGCCCCTTGCCGTCAAACGCCTCGCCCGCGAGAATTTTCTTCAAATAAGCCTCAATTTCCTCACGGTCACTCGTATCCGAAACGTGATTTTTTATATCCCGCATCATCTCAACAACCTTGATATTTGCGCCGCCGTGCTTCGGTCCCTTCAGTGACGACATCGCCGCTGCAATCGTCGAATACGTATCCGATCCGGTAGACGTGACCACTCTCGTGGTAAAAGTGGAATTGTTTCCACCGCCATGCTCCATATGGAGAATCAGCGCCGTATCCAACACCTTCGCTTCAACCGGCAAAAACTTCTGGTCAGGCCGCAACATCAGCAAAATATTTTCTGCTGTCGACAGTTCCGGATCAGGCCGATGCAGAAACATACTCGCATGATTTACATAATGATTGTACGCATGCCAGGAATAAACGGCCAACATTGGAAATTGAGCGATCAGCTGAATACACTGGCGTAGCACATTGCCGAGATTCCCGTCACCAATCTTGCGGTCATAAGACGCCAGCGTCAAAATGCTGCGCGTCATCGTATTCATGATGTCAGCGCTCGGTGCTTTCATAATAACGTCATTTTCAAAATAAGTCGGCAGTCGTCTGCATTTTCCGAGAATCTCTTTAAACCGTGACAACTCCTTCTCATCAGGTATCTCACCGAACAGCAGAAGATAGGCGATTTTTTCAAAACCAAATTCCGTAGCGTCGAGATCTCTAATCAGCTGCGTAACATCGTAACCCCGGTACCAGAGACGTCCCTCCTGCGGCACTTTTTTCCCATCTATAAACTGCGTGGACGTTATCTTTGAAATGCTTGTCAGACCTGTCAGAACACCTACACCGTTTTCGTCGCGCAATCCGCGGTAAACTCCGTATTCATCGAAAAGACGCGGCGAAATCGCATCATTTTTCCGGCAAAGGTCTGCTTTTTCATTCAAATAATTCGTAATGTCATTCATCACCACCGACCTCGCCCCCTTCTTCCATCTGAATCCGTTCATTCATGATTGTATCCAACTGATCCATCATCTGAATCAATTCTACAAATTTTGTTTTTCCAAACTTTTCTATAACGTGTTCATAATATGTGATAAGAATTTTTTCCTGCTTTAACGCTATTTCACGTCCTGCCTTAGTAAGTACGATATACGTGCCTTCATCGCCCGTATCGTCATGCGACCAGACGACAAACCCCCTGTCTCTGAGTTTTCCGATCAGACTCGACGTCTGACGAAGCGTAAGCCGCATCTGTTCCATGATAGTCGAAAAATAAATCCGTGCTGCATCGCTCTGTTCCGATTCCCGCTCCGCAGCCAGGCACATACAAAGAAGTATATATTCCTCAGCTGTCACTTCACGGAAATAACACTGCATACTCACACGGTTTAACATATAACGACGATACGTAATCTCATTTGCCAGCCATCCTATATCTGATGCGGGCGAAATATTTTGGCTTAACTTCATTTTAACCCCCTTTTTTTCACTCACATTCATTCCATATTTAAGTATTTATACCCATTTTTGAGATGTATAAACAAATTTTTTAAAAATGAATTACTCACGAATTGAATTATTGTCCGAACCGCATCTGCGAAAAAGGGGGTTCTCGCATTTTCCTTTTTTAATGATCTTTGCTATGGTTTTCCGCAGTGCTTTTCCCCGTAAATTTTTACCTGAATCATCTGGTATTTCTATTTCCGGATGATTCCTCAAACGCTCTGACACGCAGTTTGGCACCAAGAGACTTACAGATTTCGCGGCATCGTTCCTGCTGCTCAGGCGTTGTCACTTTATCGACAACTGTCATCACTACATCCGGAACGTATTTTGCACATTCCGCTGTAAACTTTTTCATCGCTTCATATGAACCTTCTCCGAATTTCGGACGAACCACGTCCAGATATTCCTGCGGATCATCTGTGTTCAAACTGACAGAGACAGAATCTATAAGACCTTCGAGACTCTGCGCCGTCGGACGTCCCCAGATCAAATCTGCCAGCCCGTTTGTATCAAGCCTGATCTTAATATCTGAAACTTCGCGCAGATGCCTCGCGACCTCAAGAAGATCGTCAAGCCGTTCTGTCGGTTCTCCATAGCCGCAGAAAACAACTTCATCGTACTCTGACAAATTCCAGCCGTCAAGACTGTCACAGACCTCCTGAACCGACGGTTCCCGCTCCAGCCACAAACTGTCCGAACCATAAACGCCCTCGCCGTTCGCTCTCAGGCAGAAGGTACAGGCACACGGACAGCGATTTGTCATATTTACATAAATTCCGTTTTTAACCTGATAAGTAATCGTCATAAACTTCACCTCATAAATGTATTTTATAATAAAATTATACTTATCGTGCCTCTGTCGGTATACGGCGCTTTCTTTGCGCCTCGCGCCATCCGGCCCGTTTTTCCATGATTCACGATCAGCCAGCCAACCACCTGTGTTGCTTGCGGTCCCAAAACGCTTTCTGCAACCGTTTTTTCGCAGTTTCCGATCAAATTCCCGGCCAACCCAACCACACGCCGGCAGATAACGCTGGCCGCGCAGGAAGGTTTGTCACGCTCCCGGTTGAGCCCGGCCAGCCATCTCCGATCATCTGTACGCTGGTTCCTATTCTTCATCCGATCCGGCCTTTTACTTTCATTTTATCAAGACTGATACCTACGGCAATAAAAAATACCGCGCTCAATACCGACTGCGTCAGATATCCCGGAATTCCCGCCGCAGCCGCGCCCCAGTTTCCGCTCACAAGGCTTTCATAAACATAATATCCGCCAGTGCAGACCGCAAGCGACGGCAGGAGCGCCAGATAATTCCGCGGACACATAATCTTCTCCTCTTTCGATGTAAAAAAGCACACTGTCACCGCCTTAATGACAACCGTGCCCGGCGCCCACATCGCGTACCCGGAAAGGATATCTGCAAGTCCTGCGCCAATCGCGCCGGACGCGGCCGCATAACCCTTCGGCAGCATCGCTGCCGCTAAATAAAGTACACCATCACCGATGTGAATATATCCCGTCCAGTGCGGAATATGAAGATACGCCGTAAAAACATAAATTATAGCCGCAAAAACAGCCGCCAGAGCAATCCTTCCCGTCTTCCGTTCCCACATCTTATTTCCTCCTCATTCGCTCCGAAACCGTGTCAAATCCAACCTTCTTCATTCTTTCATTCCAGTCAATCATTATCCATGCGGGCCGGCTTTCAGAGAAATTTTGCATGAAATCTTACACGTCCTCGCCAAGTTCGTACAAAAATTCTTCAAAACAGATGCCGTCCGTCTTTGGAATGTCAAGTTCAATCGTCCTGCGCAGCGTCTTTGCAATAAACGCGGACGCGTGGCGCACCGATTCCGAAAAATCCCGCCCGTTCACCGCATCTGCAGCAATAATTGACGAAAAGACATCTCCCGTTCCCGACCGGAATCCGCCTACCTTGTGCTCCCTGACGATGACTGGCTCCTGCCCCCGCTGATACACATAATTCAGCAGATCGCACCCGTCTGACAGTCCGGAAATCACAATCTTTTCAGGGCCCATCTCAGAAAGCCGTTCCGCAATCTTAAAAAGATTCGCCTCCGTCATATCCTCGCGGTACTCCGTACCTGTCAGAATACAGGCTTCCGTCAGATTTGGCGTCAGAATATCGGCATAATGAACGAGTTGATTCATGTCATTCGCCAACGCCTGACTATAAGTCGGGTACAGCTTTCCGTAATCGCCCATAACAGGATCGACCAGCGCGATACACCCTTCGCTGTGAAAATCATTCAAAAAATTTCTGACAATCTCAATCTGTTCATGCGATCCAAGAAACCCCGTCATAATCCCCTGGAACCTGAGATTTAGCTTCTTCCATTCCTCTGCATACTCCTCCATATAATCCGTACAGTCCGTGAAAAAGAAACTCTCAAATCCTGTGTGATTTGAAAAAATTGATGTCGGCAGCGGACAGCACTGTATCTTCATCGCCGAAATAATTGGCAGGCATACTGCGATAGAACATCGTCCGAATCCCGAAAAATCATTTATAACAGCAATTTTCTTTTGCTTATTATGTGACATAAACTAACCTTCTCTTTCAGTTGGCCGAATAAAAAGCGCATCGTCCGCAATCAGTCTGAAACCTTCTTGCGGCTGGTCAGCGACCATGTTGCGGCTCTTTCACCCGTATTGCATAATGATAAAATGATAATATATTAGAATATTAAAGAAAAACTGATCTTATTAAAATATCCAGATCAAGAAAAATTAACAATGCCAGTTTCGTTTTCTTCCAAAAAACACTGACGCGCCAGGAAATCAACTCCTTGATTTCCTGGCGCGAGTTTCTCCCTTTAAATTAACCAATCAAATAGCATTCACATTCATGTCCGGCAGTTTTTTACAAATCGACCGCATTCGTATCATCGACTGTAATCGACTGCAGATGAAATTCCAAACGCGGACTGTATTTCATTTTTCCTTAACCTTTATGTCTGCCGCCTGTATATCCTTTTTTTCCGCTTTTAACGCTCACGCTCCTTGTCATACTTCAAAATTTCTCCACTCGAAGCGCTGACTTCATAGTCGTATTCATACCCGCCGGCAAAAAAAGTGATCTCATAAACCTGAACTCCATCTTCATAGTCCAACTTTGATTGATACCTCGAAATATCAGCTTCCTGCAGACCCGCCTGCTGTAAAACGGTCGCCTTCGCATCTGCCTCACTGATTACAGGCGCAGCCGTAGGTGCAGACTGCGTTCCGCTCTGGACACTGCTTCCACCCGCCGATGCGCCGTCATTTCCTCCTGCCTGGCCGTTTGAACCGGACTGACTGCCATCTCCGACAGTCCCGCCTGTTCCAGTTGCTCCCGGTTCAGTCGTTTGGCCGTCCTGAGTGCCCGTTCCTACCGACACGCCACTATCGTTGACGTCCTTGTCAAACTTTCTAATCTGATGTCCAAACGCACTGACCTCATATTCATATTGAGTATCTTGAGCATCCTGTGTAAAAAACGAAACATCATATACAAAAGACAACCCGTCGATCTCTAAATTACTGTGCAGCCCGTTGACTTGCGATTCCTCCAGTCCCGCATGTCTGAGCGCTGCCGCTTCTGCTTCATCCCTTTGCGATAACACATAAGCACCTACTCCAACCGCAACAATTACAATCACGATGACTATAACCAACACAATTTTTATCGGTTTTTTCATTCCTTTATCCTCCATTTCTTCTCAGGTAGTGTCAAGTCAATCACTTGCCTAATCACTCAAATCAAGCAGAATGAGTGCTTGGATCGGGTCGTCTGATGTTTGGAAAGCATTGACCCTCTCCTTTGTCCTCTTAGCTGGTAATTATTTTGTCTCCAAATTTCTGTCCAGTCTGGGCTAAAAGCCTGTTCATTTCAGGCTTAACAGAGATTCGTGAAACATAAATAGAATGATTCAAGAGGAAAGTTTTTTATAAATGATTTCACACTGCTCCTTCTCAATACATTCCCTCATTTCTATGGGGCATGAAATAACTCTGCCGCGCCCAAAATGTCTTACCTTCCTTTATCATATTACGAAGGGGGAAACGGAAACATACCTCCATGCATTTTATTATACTCACAAAAAATAACTTCGCAATAAGATTTTCCATACATCAAGCTAAAATCAGCAGTTCAAATATGCTGTCCCGACGGGCCGCTGCGCATATTTCCTCCACACGGTGAATCAGCAAATGAACCGATAAATTTCATCTTCGTCAGTGTCCGCTCCTCCTCAGGAGACAATGGCGGCGGCAGCACATCACTTCCGCCGATATAAAAAATCCCTCTGCCATATTCGCTGCCCATACATTCCATCGTTCTCCCCATCATTTCAATGGAAATCTTTACAATTTTCGGAGCCTGCGCGCTGCGCTGTTTGATAAATTTCATGACCGACATCAACATCACCGCTCCTATCGTTCCTCCTGCCAGCACAACCAAGTATCCGGCTGCACCTATGTAAACAAAACCGTTATTAACCGTTCCTGCCGAATCTGATAAAAACAGAAACGCTACCGTAGAACCCCCTAAAACAAAACTGATACAGTAAAAAACGACACCCGCTTTCAGCAGCACCTTGCAGTCCGCTAGCGCGAACACCGCCGCCATCACTGCTATCACGAAAACGATCTCGTAGAAAAAAGTCATAACCCCTGACAGGGGAAATAAAATGATAAACGAAAAAAGTCCGCACATCACACCGCCGCCGACAAGTCGTGCCTTTCCCGGACATCTGCCGCAGGCCATCGCTGTCAGTTTCAGAATTCCCAGTCCTACGATAAAATTTTCCAAAAACAAGTACTCCGCGTAAATTGTCAACCGCATTCCCCCTTATCATCATTCCCGGCATCTGAACCAGTCGTCTCTCCCGCACCCTGCTGCATACCATTCACCCGCTTCAGCACATACCTTTTTTCTATACCTGCTCGCGCATTATGCTGCTGATCTGATTCCTGTAAAGATGGCGCAGACTGCCTCGCGAACACCCCACATTTACATGCCGTACATTTATGCGCCGCACAGAACAAACCGCTGCTGTTTGGAACCCGCCGATTTCCCTACGGTTTCTGTATACATGATTGGCCTGCCTTTTTCCTTGTCCTTGTACACCGCATGTTCCTTTCCCGCATCGTAATTTTTCCGGCGCCTCATCCCGCATCGACTGTCACATTTCCAGTATAATGCTGTTCGCAGTCGAATCATGTCAGTTCCGCCCGGCGAACGCATTTCAAAAATAAAAAAGAAAACCGTTCCGGATTTCCTCAGGTTGTAGACATCGACCGGAGTATTGAGAATCACCTGGAAGAAAGCGAATCCCGGAAAGAATTCGGTCATTGGAAATGCGATCTAGTGATCGGCTCGAATCCCAGCCGAAGGAAGCGGAGAAAATGCTTGCTCCCTTGAAAGTCACAGCAGCGCAGTGTCCAACGGGTGTCGATGAGGATGCTTGACCGTGTTCTGATTGAAGCAAAGCGGGTTTCGGAGATAGAAGCGCGGTTTTATCCGAAAACATACTGAAAAGTGGCCTTTATCCGGCGAAAGGTCCTAACCGGCAAGATTCATATTCTCATCGAGTGTTATAAGAAAAAGACGAATAAACTGGCCGGCAAGTATCACTGCGGTTATTTGAATATGAAAACGAACAGCTACGTTTCGGGATAAGGAGCGACTGATCCGGGACTTGCGGATTACAAACTGGCAAAGCCATCTGATCTGGTGGAAATTTTTCAGATAATCTGAGGCCGGATCTAGCCCGCTTTCGGCTGTATTGATACAGCTGAAAGCGTTTTTTTATTGCATAGCGATGACACAGGCCGGGAAAACGGATATAATAAAAGTTAGAATAAAAACGGAAAGAAAAGAAGAACCACAGGTCAAAACTGTGCCAAAACGGCTGCGAAATCAGGCCAGATGTGAAAGATGGTGTGTTGGAGACGTATAGACCGGGGCGGGAACGGATTCGTATGGAACAGAGGCGACAGCAGGGAGATGCCTGAGGTGTACAGATTGAAGACGGCTGGATATGGGAAGGAGATTTTTTATGGCGAAGGAATACAGACCGCTGCCGATTGGCACGGAGAATTTTAGAGAAATCATAGAAAACGGATTTTATTATGTTGACAAGACATTGTTGATCAAAGAGCTTCTTGACAATTCCTCGAA
>CAYTKT010000063.1:0-9666 GCA_964438605.1 uncultured Oscillospiraceae bacterium | reverse complement strand
GCCGGACGCTGCTATGGCTTTCGGTTCCGGCTTTCCCATTTGCTTCGTTTGGGTCTCGTCCATTCCGCTTTGCCAATTGCCTTCTTTCACCCCTTCTGCTTCGGCATCCTTCGCGTTCCGGTTTAGCTCGGCGCACCCTTCGCCCGCTGCTACTCCTTTCGTCACGAGGGGCGTTTCCTCCTCTTTTTCCTGCCCGACATCTGCGTCGCCCACACGGGCACATCTCGATTCCTCCGTCTCCACTTCTTTTGCGACAGCAGGAGCGCCGGCCTTTTCCTCTCCGGCTTTTTTCTCCGCCGCTTCTGCTTCGTTTTGCTTTTCCGCTTCCTTTTCCTCCAGCCATCCGGCAAACCGTTGTACATCCCGCAGATATTTCTCAATCGTCCCGGCGCTGTGTTCGCTGTGAAGCAGCCAGGTCGCAAATTCCTTGATTTTTTCTTCCGTGATTTGGTGTGTCGTCGTCTTATATTCCATCATGTTCCTGTTCCTCCTGAAATAAAATTACAAATCGTTTCCATTATTTTACCTCAAAAGGGACAGGATATTCTGTTTTCGTCCTAAAATTCACGGTCAAAAAATTTGCGGCTGATTATTTTTCTCGGCCGTCATCGCCGGCGGGCTGGAAAAACTGGGCAGGGAAAACGATTGATGCAGATATGGATATATAGAACTAAAATAAATGAAGTAGTGCAATATCAGATAAAAAATATCAGAATGGATGACTTTGCAGGTAGCTGATCGGATGAAAAAGAAAGGATAGCAAGTCTATTGACTTTAGACGATAAATAATTTGCAAAATAAAAAGTTTACCGATTTGTGTGAATTTGCCTGTTTCGATGGCCAAAAAGCGTAATTAACAAATTCAAGACAGCATGATTGCGCTCGTTTGTAAATAAAAAATGTCGCCTGTGCATCTTTATATAATTTCCCTGCGCGGCGACATTATTTTATCATTCACGGTCCGTATAAATTTCCATCGGGTCGCCGTCACGCAGACGCAGCGTCCGTCTGATTTCTTTTGGGATGACTACGCGTCCGAGATCGTCGATTCTTCTGACTATTCCTGTCGCTTTCATAACATAGATTCCTCCGTTTCAGGTATATTCTTTTTCTCAATGGTACTATTATCCGTAACCGGCGCCGTTTTATACTCCTTTTTCTTGCAATTTTTATTGCGTATGGTAAAATTACGTGAAGTACGGGAAAGGGGATGAATCGATGTTATTTAAGAAAATCGCAATTCTGGATCAGGATTTTGAAATCAGACAGGATATGTATGTTGGCGTCGCCGGTGCCAAGGTCGCTTATATCGGAAAAGAAGCGCCCAGAGAGGATTTTGGCGAAACGTATGAAGGCCGCGGAAAGCTGCTGATGCCGGCATTTTACAATGCTCACGCTCATAGTCCGATGGTGCTGATGCGCGGCTACGGCGAAAACCTTTCACTGCAGGACTGGCTGAATACGAGAATTTTTCCGTTTGAGAACAAGCTGACATCAGACGCCGTTTATTACGCGACGCTGCTGGCAATAGCCGAATCGCTGCGTTTCGGCATCGTTTCTTCAAGCGATATGTATTATTTTTGCGACGATATGGTTCGCGCCGTCGGGGAAAGCGGTGCAAAAGCAAATATCTCCCGCAGCATCACGTCGTTTGCCGAAGGCAGCGTGAAAAACAGCGACAGTTATAAGGAAGCGGAGCGCCTGATTTGTGATGCTCACGGCGCTTTCGACGGAAGACTGCGGGCTGACGCCAGTATCCACGCGGAGTACACGAATACTGTCACAAGTATGGAAGAAGTGGCAGATTTAGCAAAAAAATATGGAGTTAATATGCACGTTCACGTGTCGGAAACGCGCACCGAGCATGAAGAATGTAAAAAGCGCCATGGCGGGAAAACGCCGGCCCGGCTGCTTTGCGATCTTGGCGCGTTCGATACGTCGGCGACGGCGGCTCACTGCGTTTGGGTGGAAGAGGAAGACCTTGACATTTTTAAAGAAAAAGGTGTCACGGTGGCAACCTGTCCCGTCAGTAATCTGAAATTGGCAAGCGGCGTCTGCGATGTTCCGAAGCTGCTCGAAAAAGGCGTCAGCGTGGCGCTGGGCACTGACAGCGTGGCGAGCAATAACAGTCTGAATTTTATCGAAGAGATGAAATTCTTTGCATTGTTGAATAAAGAAAAACGTCAGGATCCGACAGTGGTCACACCGAAGGAAACACTTTACGCGGCCACGCGAGCCGGCGCACTGTCTCAGGGCCGGCCGGACTGCGGGATTCTTGCGGAAGGCGCGAAAGCTGATCTGACGGTCCTCAATATTGACCAGCCTCACATGAGACCGGTTCACGACCTGGCAACGAATATCGTCTACTCGGCGTCCGGCTCAGACGTAGTTCTGACTATGGCCGACGGCAAGATTCTTTATCGCGACGGCGATTTTCTGACGATCGATCTGGAAAAAGTGCTGGCGGAGACAGAGCGGGCGTGCGGGGAGATTCTGTCGGAAGTGGGTGCGGAAAGGTAAAACCATGGTCAGAAAATCATTTTTTCAGGGCGCGGTCGTACTGGGCATTGCCGGAGTTATCGTAAAAGTATTCGGCGCCTTTTTCCGGATTCCGCTGGGCAACATCATCGGCGACACCGGCATGGGTTACTACCAGACGGCGTACCCCGTTTATGTTTTGCTGCTGACACTCTCAACGGCCGGAATTCCGACGGCCATAGCCCGGCTGGTGTCGGAACGTGTGACACAGGGAAAAAACCGTGAGGCATACCGGGTTTTCCGCCTGTCCTTCCTATTACTGCTCGTGCTGGGCGTCGGAACGAGCGCGATTCTCTTTTTTGGCGCGCCGTTTATTATCCGGATGATGAAAGGGCCGCAGGAGGCCGTCTATTCTATGCGTGCTATTGCGCCGGCGCTTCTCTTTGTGCCGATGATGGCTTCACTGCGCGGATATTTTCAGGGCAGACAGGATATGAAGCCGACAGCCATTTCCCAGGTTGTGGAACAGCTCTTTCGTGTAATCTGCGGCCTGTCACTGTCAGTTCTTCTTCTTCCGATGGGGTTGAAATACGCTGCGGCGGGCGCGTCGTCCGGTGCGGCAATCGGCGGAATGTTTGGACTTCTGGCCATTTTTATTGTTTTTACACGGCGCAAAGGGGCGATTCGGGCGGAATTCAGCGATTCGGAGACAAACCATGAACCGGAGGAATCTTCAGGGGCGATTCTGCGCAAAATTGTTTTTATTGCCGTGCCCGTGACAATCGGTGCGGCTATCATGCCGATTATGACGAATATCGACCTGGCACTGGTCGTTCGCCGTCTTGTCGATGCCGGCTTTACCAGCGCTGAAGCAAACAGCCTGTACGGCCAGCTTTCCGGCTTTGCAACGCCGCTGATCAATCTGCCTCAGGTTTTAACTCAGGCTATCGCTGTCAGCCTTGTGCCGGCTGTCGCCGCTTCCTTCAGCTCAAAAGACAGAGAGTTCCTGCAGTATAACACATCCTTCGGCATCCGAACAGCAATGCTGATCGGAATGCCATGTTCCATTGGGCTCATGGTTCTGTCGAAACCGATTATGCTGCTGCTTTATCCAAAACAGCAGGAAAGCGCCGAGAGCGCGGCTGCCAGCCTTTTTATCCTGGCATTCGGCGCCATTTTCCTGGCCCTTGTCCAGACGCTGACAGGCGTCCTTCAGGGTGTCGGAAAGCAGATGATTCCTGTGGTAAGCCTTGCCATAGGAGCCGTTATCAAAGTAGTTATTACTTACGTATTTACGGGTGTTGCATGGATCAACGTAAAAGGCGCCGCAGTCGGAACGGTGGCCGCCTATATTACGGCTTCCGTACTTAATCTGATTGCCGTTCGGAAGTATACGGGCTGTAAACTGGAATTCGTATCCAACTATGGAAAACCACTTGCCTGCTCTCTGATTATGGGCGCCGTCGTCGCCGCCGTTTACCGTGTCTGCGGCCTGATTTTAGGTAATGGCCTTTCGGAACAGGTGCCTGCAAGCTTTTTTGATAACGCTGTTGCTACGGTAATTTCGGTCGGATGCGGTGTCGTCGTTTACATGATTCTCATTCTGGCGCTGCGCGTTATCACGCCTGAAGAAATCGAACAATTGCCTGGAGGCAGAAAACTTGTGAAAATATTGCGTCTAAATCGCCGAAAAGATTGACAAACGCGCCGTTACGTGTAAAATTATCTTAACTGTGTATGAATCACAGGAGAGTTCGAAAAAATGATTTACAGATGTGATTCGGGTCGACCGAAATACAAAAACAAAATGAGAATTACAGGAGGATTGAGATGAATAAGGTAGAATTAGTTGCTGCAATAGCAGAAAAGACAGGATTGACAAAAAAGGATTCCGAAGCGGCAGTTGCAGCATTTACCACATGTGTGGAAGAAGCGCTCGTCAAAGGCGAAAAAGTACAGTTGATTGGATTTGGAACGTTTGAAGCGAGAGATCGCAAAGCAAGACAGGGTAGAAATCCGAGAAAGCCGGACGAAACAATTGAAATCGCAGCTTCAAAGGCACCTGTATTTAAAGCGGGCAAGGCTCTCAAGGATGCTGTAAATAAATAAGAATCGATAAATAAATGAGAATCGATAAATTTTTAAAAAATTCCAGGCTCATTAAGCGCAGAACTCTTGCAAAAGATGCCTGTGACCAGGAGCGCGTCTTTATTAACGGGAAACCGGCCAAGCCCGGCGCAGAGGTAAAGATCGGCGATGTCATCCTGGTTCGTTTCGGCAATGGCGAGATGAAGGTCCGCGTGCGGATGCTCTCCGATCATACGAGCAAGGAACTGGCGCAGTCCATGTATGAAATAATTGAATAATAAAGAGGTTGATCCGGCGGCTGCAGTTCCTGCATGTTATAACGTGGCGGGAAAGCGTCTGCGGACGGGAAAAAATTTAAATCTGTAAAGAGTATGAAACCCCCTTGAGGTGTCAATAATGAATGGCGCTGAAAGGGGGATTTTTTATGAAAGTAGGACTGCCCCGTGGATTGCTCTACCATTCCTATGAACCGTTTCTGCGGACATTTTTCGAAGCGCCGTTCAAATTGTTTGCGGCTGAACTCGAAGAAGCGTGGCGGCGCGGTGCGGATACTGTCGTCATGCCGTCCTCCCGTGGGCCATGTCGTCTCGGAGAATTCTGCGAGCTGCTCAAAGTTCTGCTCGATCGCCGCGGCTGCCATTACGAATAGATCGTTCTCGATATTCCATCCGAAATCGGAGGCGGCGAATTTTTGCGTCGTGCGGCCCTTTTACTGCCGGAATCCCTTAAAAACCGCCGTAGTACAGCTTCTGTTTTAAAGCGTGCCAACCGCGCCCGCCATCTGCTGAAAGAGATTGAATCGTTTGAGACTGATCTGCGGCAGCGTGCCGGTTATTTTCGCGAACCGCAGCTGGGAAACCGCCTGATTGCCGACTGTCTGCGGGAACTTTCCGAGGCGCGGAATCTTTCGGATGCTTTCGATATTAGGGGCCGTTTTCGCTGGCAGAAAGCGTGGCTTACGCCGGATTTTTCCCTGAATCCCATGAAAATTGTGTTGACAGGTGAAATTTTTACATTGAATGAACCGTATGCGAACTGGAGGATTCAGGATCGTCTGACGGAACTCGGTGTTTGTCTCGAAAAGGACATAAATCTGACATGGTAGCTCCGGAGAATGGTCTCCGATCCTTTTCGGCGGTTTCTCGGCACCGCCTCGGAAAATGCGAGAAATCTCACGCCTGCTATTTTTTCCCGTTCTTTTGGGAAACGAAAAAACAGCGATGTCAGCAACAGGCTGCGCTACGAGATCGGTGGTTATACGAAGGAAAGCGTGTGCTTTGCGGCCTCTACAGGTCTGCGCGGTTATGACGGAGCAATTCAGATTTTCCCTGCCGGTTGTATGCCGGAAATCGTCGGCCGTGCCGTCCTCAGCCGTGTTTCCGAAGAAACAGGATTGCTTGTCATGTCGCTGATTTGTGACGAGATGAGTGCTGAAGCCGGATACCTTACCCGGATTGAGGCGTTTGTGGATATGCTGCAGCATAAAAAGAACAAGGTTGCAAAAGGTGGGACGAGGGAAGGAAAGGCGTCCGGCGGCCATTAATCAGCAGGAATATGAAATTCAGAAGGAATATGTGAAATGAGGAACGGGAAAGAAGAATACGGCCAAATAAGGGAAAAAGAATAAATAAAGAAGAAATTAAAGAAATATAGAGTAGCAAAAATAATAATTGATTATATAGAAAAAATAAAAGATTGGAGAAATAGCTGGTGATGTAGGGAAATAAACGGGATGAGGAGGAAGGAAGAAAATAAAAATGTATTCACTGGGTGTGGCCTCCGCGCTGGTGCGTAATTATCTGGGCAACGTCGCACGGGGCAAGAAAATTTGCGAAAAAGTATTTTTTCAGGGCGGCGTTTCGGAAAATCAGACGATCAGGCGTGCTTTTGAAGATGCTTTGGGGTGCAGCGTCGTCGTGCCGCGATATAATAAGGTTATGGGCGCTTTCGGAGCGGCCGTTCTTGCAGCTGAAGCCGTTTCCGGTTTGGGACATACCGCATTTCGCGGATTTGAGGCGCCGTTTGATTCTGTGCGTACTCGAACGTTTCAGTGTGCCGATTGCTCCAACCGTTGTGAAGTTACGCAGCTTTTGTCAGGCGCGGATGTGCTGGGGTGCCTCAACGACAGGTGCGGAAAGTATCAGAATATGATGTGAGAGTGTAAGCTGGGATGCAGAGTGGCAGCCGTCTGTCCGGAAACAGGTGGTTGTGTGAGCGCTGCGAGACTTGACGAACGATGAGCGCGGCGCACCGACGTCGCAAGTCGGCGACGCCGGTGCGCCGAAAATCAGATCGCGAATTGTTGTTTGCATTTGCACAGAAATGAAAAACGCCCCCGAAGAAACGCGGATGTGCGTTTCTCTGGGGGTGAACCGCTTATTCAATTTACATATTATTGATATAATTTGTTTCTTTATCAGAATTGTCAGTCTAACCGGACACATCGGATGCGTCAAATGGGCCGGATACGTCCAATGCACCGAAGCTGTTGAATGTGCCAATGAAGCGGATACGCCTCATGCACTGAAAATGCCAGTCTGAGCAGACATGCCTGATGTATTCAGACACGCACGCTATACGTGCATTTTCTGAGTTTGCAGGACTCTTTCGTCTGCGGTCAGCAGTCTGGTGAGGCCGGTATGTCGACGCGTCTTCTTTTTGTTATTATTTATAAAAAACTGGAACTCGTCTTTGCAACCTGTGCATGAATGAAATCAAAAGTGATCTGTTCAAAGATTTATACCGCGCTGTCCATGCCGGAATGTTTGGTATGTGAAAATGCCTTTTTCAACGGGCTTTCTGGTCCGGCCGCCAGAAACCGTACCGATGCGTGCTGATAACTGACGTGCTTTAAAATTTACTGCATTGATTTAAACTGCGGTATCTTTGAGAGTGCATTTCCCCAAATAATTTTTAATAAAAACGTGTAAATCGGAATATTGAGGATGCACTTGACAGCCCGGCCCGGCAGCAGCACGAGAAACCCGTTTCCGTACATCATATGCAGCCAGAGTGTATCCAGCAGAAGATTCAGCGGAATACAAACGAGCGATGCGGCAGTGAGCAGTCTTGGAATACTGACAGTTTTATTATAGAGAACCAGCCCGAATACCACGCCTGTCAGCAGCGCCGTCAGTGTAAATCCCGGAAAATATTCACCGGACGGAAAAATAATCATGCCAAGAATATCACCGACTGCACCCGTCACGGCACCCCAGAACGGTCCGAAAGCGATACCCGCTATGGCAACCGGAAGAACGCCGAAACCGATGCGCAGAAACGTCGTATTGATTGACAAAAAACGCGTCAGAATCACATTCAGAGCGATCAGCAGCGCCACCGTTACAATAACTGTAAGATAATTTCTTTTTGATCCGGACATAAAAAACTCCTTTCTCATTTGATCAAGCGGTTTGAATACCGCATCAAAGAGAAAGGAATTGTGAGTCTCTTTAATGCAGCAGCGGATGCAATAATGCACCGTAAGCCGTGACTTTGGCTTTTCGTCAGCAGGCAACATCCCATCCTGCCACACTCCAGGCCCCTGCGGGGCCAACGCGCATTATTTACTCTACATTGAGCATTTTATCATACTGCCATACTTTCGTAAATACTTATTATTGTTTGTCGTGACGCTAAAAAATCGCATCGAAAGACGGATGACTGTACAATTCTATCTGTTGGAGTATCTGGATGATTTTCGCCAGCTGGCCGCAGACCAGTCCCGAATCCTGTGCGTTCAGATATCCCTTGCACATTGCGACGGCGCAGTCCGCCCTGTCGAGATCCGACGAATTTATATAATAAGTATAGATGCCGCTGTATTTTGTCCAATCATCCTGAAAATCGAGAAAACTTTGTCCGGCGCGTTCCCAGTCGCCTGCTTGCGCGTCGTCATAAATATCAGATAACTGTAAAATAAGATCCGTTGTTGTATCCATTGTATATTCAAAAGAAACAAACCAGGCGAAACAGATCAAAATCATACAAATAAATGGAATAATAAGAGATTTCATGTTAAATACCTTTCTTTCACTTTACTCTGCTTTGGTGTAGTATGACTGCCCATATCTTTCGGATAAAAGTAGAGCGTTAGTTGTTCATCACAGAAACAGAGAAAGATATTTTTTAAGCTTCCGAGTGACAGTCTGCGAATTTCTTTTTCCAGGATTTCTTCCGACAGTCCGGAACGCCGCATATTTTCATTATAAATATTTCCGTCGGAAATTATAATACATGGCATCGCTTCCGGCTTCGGCGGCAAATTCATATCCTCTCTTGTTACGGGTTTCTTTTCCGGTTTCAAAATCAAGCTGAACTGACCGTTCGTTTCAAGATAACCGTATGTAACGTCGGCAATGGAAGGACAGTTCTGGAGCCGCAGCATTTCCATCAAATCCGTCAGCGTTACATTGGAATTTTTCATTTCCTTATAATTAATTGCGCCGTTATCTATGAGAATACCAGGCCGCCCGTTAATAATCTTTTTGAAAACTTCACTCTTGCGTGAGAGAAAACCTGACAGCGCATAAAGAAATAAGATTGTAAAAATCGCTGATATTCCGTTCAGCAGAGAAATTTCGGGCGAAGAAACGGGCATCGCTGCGAGTTCCGCGATCAGCAGCATAATCGTGATCTGAAACGGATCTGTCGAGGAAAGTCCTGTTTTTCCCATACAGCGTATCGTAAACAGTGCCACTGCATACACGATAAATGTTCTTATAAATGTAACAATCATAATTCTGAAACCTCCTGCACCTAAGTATTTGCAGCTATTCCATCTCTTATTCCTGTCAATGTTTATTTGAGGGAAAAAGTTGTGAAAAAATGAAAAAGAGTATTGACAGACGAGAAAGCTCTTGGTAGTATGAAAAAGCTCAGTGCGGGCATCTAAAAATGCCCTCATAAGTCAAAAAGAAGTGAAAAATACAGGTTGACAAGTTATAAAGACCATGTTAAACTAATATGGCTGACGAGGAAAATTTATACAGTTTCGTCGTAAAGCTTTGAAATCTAAGATGATTATGTTGACAGAGTCCTGAGACTATGGTCGCATAGGGAAGTTTGTTGTAGGTATGAGATGCCTTCGATGAACTTCCA
>CAYTKT010000062.1:0-9818 GCA_964438605.1 uncultured Oscillospiraceae bacterium | reverse complement strand
CCGTATGGATCATCTTTTTATTCAGCTGTTCAACTTCATATTACAATTAACCCTTTTGTCATGATTCACAGTATTAGTTTAAAAGATAGAATCGTTTAGAATGGCATCTGATTTTACTATATGAATTGATGTTGTTGGTGTACCCAGTGGGGTACCTTTAGGCATAAACCGTTGGAATCTCAATATTTTTACACGGTCTCCAAAACCACGTGCCCAGGGTTCGAGTCCTTGTGCCCCTGCCACCGCATAGAACGCCGTTGTAGAAAATGTGCAAATGTGCAGCGGTGTTTTTTATATTTACGTTCAGATATTGCTGCAGCCTTATCGGATGCTGCGGTAAGGATGATAGATGCTGATATGAGAAAATGCGGGGCAGATATGTTTGTGCAGTGTGTCCGGAGTAATGAACAAGGCTGGCAGATGTTTTCGCTGCCGCGTGAATTTTTTATCAGAAGATTCTTCCGGTTTATTGACAAGATATAGTTGTTATGATAATCTATAACCAACAGATCTCCGGTTATACATTAAATTGTATGCCAAGGGGATGTCATTAAGTTATTTTAATTTTTAATTAGAAGAAAGGATTTATTATCATGCGCGATTATTGGAACAACGTAGAATCTCCAGATGAAGAAAAGTTGATTGCTGAAGTAGTTGCCCTCATTAAGAAAGCTGGTAAGCTGACTTACGCTGAGATACAGGAATTAAGAAACTCGGCTGAATTATGTGACAGAGGTCATTTCGGTTATCAGATTGCAGCCATCGCTAAGAAGGTTGGCGAAAAGGTTCCTGCAGGTTTAGATGTTATCTTGGAAGATCCGGATTTCGATGTCAGAGTATCTTTCATGAAAGCTGTCGTAGCTGCGGTTGATCCGGCTCCGGTTGCAAGCAGAAAATAATCTGGTAAATTATTTTTTATAACAAATTTGGCATAGCCGAGCAGCGTCGGCTATGCTTTTTTGTTACGGGCCGAATAGACCCTGTTGAGTGCGATGGAGTTTCTCAACAGAGAAACGGAAGCGTACTCAACGTTAAACCACCTGCTATGCGGGTGCGCGATGATTGTTATACAAAAAAACCTTTCCGTTCTCATAGTGATGTTCAAGCCACTATTAAAAGAAAGGAAAAGTGATTTTATGGTGAAGCAAGTAAATTCGCTTGCACATACGAAGTGGATGTGTAAATATCACATCATCTTCCCACCAAAGTATGGACGAAAGATTGTTTATAATCAATACAAAAGCGATCTGCGTGATATTCTAAAACAGTTGTGTAGTTAGAAAGGCGTAGAAATGATAGAAGGACATCTTATGCCGGACCATGTACATATGCTTGTAAGCATACCGTCAAAGATCAGCGTATCCTCGTTCATGGGATATTGGAAAGGGAAGAACGCACTCATGATGTTCGACAGGCACGCAGATTGAAAGGATAAGTTTGAGAACAGGCATTTCTGGTTGGAAGGATACTATGTCAGTACAGTAGGGCTTAATGAAGCCACAATTAAGAAGTATATTCAGGATCAGGAGAAAGCAGACATCATGCAGGATAAACTAAGCGTGAAAGAATATGAGGACCCTTTTAAGGGTCAGGGCTAAGTAGTACAAACGCCCCTTTAGGGGCAGCGACGAGTCAATAGCAGTGTGGCTTGAACGGAGCCGTGGGAAGGCTGCAACAAAAAGCAGACTTCCCATGGCATCAAAGAGAAAGCCAGCGCCTTGAGGCGCGGCCAAGCAGGGCGGGCTTAGAGCCCACGTCCTAAACTACCTATTTTACGGGTGGGGGCGACTATCGTCGCCGTGTAACTGAAAAAGATTTTAACAGAGCGTAGGGTCGGGTTATCGTTTTACTGCTGGAATATTTTTGAGGCGGAGTGCGGCAAGTTTTTAATGCTTATCGAAAAAAATTTATGAGAAAGAAGACGGACCTGTAAGTGAGACAGACTGCAACAGACGAGGAGGAGTTTGTAAATATATAGACGGGTTGCGGAATGGTCGAGGATCGTGCGTATGAGGATAAATTAATGAATTAGGGGAAATATCGTTTTCAAGAAGTGGAGTGAATGTGTTATGTTGAAATCACCGGTAAGGATCATGAAGTTGAGGGAAAAAGCTATGGTACCGACATATGGTTCCGCATTTGCTGCTGGAGCCGATCTTTATGCGTGTATCGACGGAGATGTGATGGTAGGGCCGCACGAGACGGTAATGATTCCCACGGGAATTGCGGTCGAAATTCCTGAGGGGTATGCCGGACTTGTTTTGGCACGCAGCGGGATGGCGTCAAAACGCGGACTCACGCCGGCAAATAAAGCGGGTCTTATCGATTCAGATTATCGCGGAGAAATTGTGGTGGCGCTTCATAATCATTCGGCAGTCGGTGCCGTCGTTGAAGATGGGGAACGTGTAGCGCAGCTTGTAATTGTGCCGTATCTCGCGGCGGAATTTGAGGTGAGTGATTCGCTGTATGAAACGGAACGTGGAGAGGACGGATTCGGATCTACGGGCAGAAAATAGGACGGTGAAGCCGGATTTTCGGCCGGACAGATTGGAGAACTGTGCCGGACACGCAGGAAGGCGGCGAAGGCAGTTCCGGTTTCGCTGCAAAAAACAGGAACAGGTGGTTCAAGTTTTATTAAAAGGATGATTTTGAGGTAAAAAAAGAGAATCTATTAGGATAGGGAAGTAAATATTCTGATAAATATATTTCTTAATAACTGAAAGTGTGGTATTATAGAAACGTCCAGAGGATGTTAGATGCAAAGAAGAAATTAATGGAGGATATCATCTTATGAACAAATCAGAATTGATCACAGCTATTGCTGAAAAGACAGGAAGCACGAAGAAAGATGCAGAAACTGCGCTTGGCGCCATGCTCTCTATCATCAGTGACGCGCTGGCAGCAGGCGAGAAGGTGCAGATTATTGGCTTCGGTACATTTGAAACGAGAGATCGTGTCGAAAGAGAAGGCAGAAATCCGAGAAACCCTAATGAAATGGTCAAAATTCCTGCCTGCAAAGCCCCTGCTTTTAAGGCCGGCAAAGTTCTGAAGGATGCGGTCAATAAGTAAATGAAAGGATTTATGAAAATGACTGCTGCCGTCAAAGAGTGGAAGGCGCTTCTGGAAAAATAAAGGAAATTCCGAACGTGCAGCTGGCAGGCAGGCGTCATTTAGAAGCGCTTATGCAAAGGGCGGCCCGAAGGTTTGTCAGCGAGTAAGGCAGAGTCTGAAAGTATGACTCAATCTGCTGACAGCCGTCGTTTTATATTAGGAAAAAAGTGTTCGTCTGACGGGACGAGGTTCATTGAAAAAGTGAATGTTTTTGAAAGGGTCGGCGCGGCAGAAGCTGCGCCGATTTTTATATGTTTTTGGATAAACAGATATGATTAAATAGAAAATTTTATATATAATTGTAAATTGTTATAATACAAAATGTAATTTTCTCAAATAGTTTTTTCATAAAACATAATATTTCTATTTTATACATCAAGTTATTTTTTGAACACGGGCGGATATTTTCGTGAGATACAGTCTTTGTGTCTGTTTTTCAGATGATTACTTTCCACGGTGGAGGCGGGTATTTGGCGCGAGGAAAAAGTGATTTGTAAGCGGTGCGCCGGGGATTTTTCAAATCGGATTTTAAATACTGTGGCTCTGACGATACATATCTTATCCTTGAAGGCTGCTGGAAAATCTGGTATACTCGATATAACATAAAAGTTAGACAAAACTAAGCCACATTTATTCGGGACTGAAAATAAAACAAAAACGGGAGGAAATCATGATTAAAACGACGCTTGATATTGAGGGTATGGTATGCGGGATGTGTGAATCCCATATTAATGATGTGATTCGGAAGAATTTTAAGGTGAAGAAGGTGAATTCATCTCACAGCAGGAACCAAACGGAGATTATTTCGGAGGAGGAACTTGACGAGGAAGCCGTCAGAAAGGCGATTGACGCCACGGGGTATAAGTTTATGGCGATGAAAGCAGAGCCGTATGAAAGAAAGGGTTTTTCGCTGTTCCGCAGGTGAAAGGAAACCCGGCGTTTCATACTTCATAATAATAAGTTTCGTAAAGATAGGGAGCTTTTGTATGATACAATGTATGATACGGGGCTCTTTTTTTATGCCGGAGGATGGTGCGTTGGTGAAAGCGCACGCGAATTTGCCGTTTTATCAAAGTGGCGGGGAAACCGGCCGCGAAAGTCGGAGGTTTGCCGCAAGGGTGGAAATGAAGTGTGTGGAAGATGGCAGCGGCGGCCCGGAGGAACGAAGCAGCGGGTACGAAAAGGCAAGGAAATTTATGTCCGGTGCTGCCGGTGGCACTTGTCGATTCCTATCGGGTGCTCGATCAGAAGGGCAGCAAACCGGTGACGATGCGGGTTCACTATCTGCCGGCGATTCAGCCGGAGGGGTTTGAAACGATGACGACGGGTGAACTGGCAGAACTGGTTAAGACGCGGATCGCGGAACGGATTCGTCTGGCTGAGCCAAAGTTTAGCTCGACGGATAGCTTAATTTTTGATTGCAGAGCAAATTCAGCCGCTCGGAGCGAAGGAGGAACTGGAAGAAATTGAAGCATAAGAACGACGTTTCACAATATGACAAAATGACAAAGACACCGATTCCGCGGCTGATTTGCACGCTTTCCGTGCCGACTGTTATTTCCATGCTCGTTACAAATATTTATAATCTTGCGGATACCGCGTTTGTCGGTCAGCTTGGAAACAGCGCCAGCGGCGCGACAGGTATCGTATTCGGTTTTATGGCGATACTGCAGGCTTTCGGATTTCTGTTCGGTCAGGGGGCCGGCAGTCTTCTTTCAAGAGCGTTGGGCGGCCGGGATACGCATAAAGCGTCTGTCTACGCGTCCACCGGCTTTTTTTCCTCGCTTGTCTGCGGCTTTTTCGTTATGGCTGTCGGTTTTATCCGGCTTGACGAAATCGTAATGGCGCTTGGCAGTACGCTGACGATTGCCCCATACGCAAAGACGTATATTACGTTTATTTTAATCGCCGCGCCTTTCATGACATCGAGTTTGACGTTTAACAGTATTTTGCGTTATGAGGGAAAGGCAGCGCTCGGTATGGCGGGTTTGATGACGGGGGCTGTTCTCAATATGGCTGGCGATCCGATTTTGATGTTTGGTTTTGGAATGAATATCGCGGGAGCCGGACTGTCGACAGCTATCAGTCAGATGATCAGCTGGATGATTCTTCTTTTTATGTTCCTTTCAGGAAAAACCGAGACGAAAATCAGTCTGCGCTGTGTCAGGTTTTGGCGCGGCACGAAGAAACGGCAGACTGAGAGCATTTTGCCGGAGGGAAACATGCTGGCAGGCAAAAGTGCGCTGCCAGAGGAGAATGATGCGCCGGTTGAAAGTAATTTTCAGGATGAAATCATTTTACCCGCCAGAAATATGCAGCCGGAGAAAAGCGGGCGGCAGGGAGAAAATAAGTCAGAAGGCGGAAATATTCCGCTGTTTGATGTTGTGACGACCGGCTTTCCAAGTTTGCTGCGCCAGGGGCTGAACAGTCTGGCGACTGTCGTTTTAAATTCTCAGTGCAAGGTTTATGGGGATCCTGCAGTTGCTGCGATGAGCATTGTGTCGCGTATCATTTTTTTCGCATTTTCTGTTGCTATCGGCGTCGGCCAGGGATTTCAGCCGGTGGCCGCGTATAATTACGGCGCCGGAAAATTTTCGCGTCTGCGGGCGGGATACCGTTTCACGATTATCTTTTCCGAATGTGTGATCGCTGTCGGATGTGTGCTGCTGCTCGTGTTTTCGAGTGATTTAATCGGTCTTTTCCGCGACGACAGTGAAGTAATTGCCATCGGCACCCGCGCTTTACGCCTGCAGGCATTGGCTCAGCTCGTTTTACCGGCATGTATGGCTACGGAAATGCTTTTTCAGAGTACCGGGCGCAGATTGAATGCCGCTGTTTTGTCGGCGCTGCGAAGCGGTATTCTGTTTATTCCGATGTTGCTGATTCTCGCTTCGTTCAGAGGGCTTGCCGGTATTCAAGAGGCACAGCCGGCGGCGACGCTGCTGGCGTTTCCTTTAACAGTTCCGTTTGCTCTGTATTTTTTCAGGAAACTGCCGGCAGATGACGGAAAAAGTGAGGGTTCAAACGAGCGGAGAAAGCAGAGTGACTGTAAAAAACTGTGATTGTAAGATGATACAACGGCAAAGCATGAGTTCGCAAAGCGGGGAAACAATAAAATAAAGTGATAGAATTGAAAAAACAGAGATTGGAATAGGAAACTCTTAAAAACAGGAAATATCGTATGCGAAAAACAACGGAACAAGCAATATCCCAAACAGGGAAAGCGGTAAAGCCGACGACAGGGCATCCGGCCAATCGACCTGAAGTGATTGTCGTTGAAGGTGTCGAGATTACCGTTATTAAAAAGAAGATCAAAAATATTTATCTGCGGATTCTGCCGCCTGACGGCAGAGCACAGATAACGGCGCCTGTCTGGGCAAGCAGCCGGCAGATTGAGAATTTTGCGCGGTCGCGTCTCGGCTGGATAGCGAAGCAGAGTGAGCGGGTGGCGTCGCGGCCGCAGTTTCAGCCGCAGGAGTACGTCAGCGGAGAGCGTGTCTTTTTGTGGGGCAGGGAATATCTGCTGGAAGTTGCGGAAACGGACGGAAGGCCATCGGTGCGGGTGGATGTCTGGGCGCAGGATGAGGAGGTCGGAAGAATTTTGCTGACCGTAAAAAAGGGAGCGACGGCTCAACAGCGGGGCGCTGTCCTGGAAAACTGGTATCGTGCGGTTTTGAAGCAGGCCGTGCCGCTGGTTCTTGAAAAGTGTCAGCGTGTCACAGGGCTTACCGCAAAAGAATGGCATATCAAAAAAATGAAAACGCGCTGGGGAAGCTGCAATACAGCTCATGCCAGAATATGGCTGAATCTGAGGCTCGTGCTGATGCCGCCGGAATGTCTGGAATACGTTATTACGCATGAGCTTGTTCATCTGCTTGAGCCGGGCCACAACAAGCGCTTTTATGGATTTATGGATGCCTTTTATCCCGGCTGGAAAGAAGTCAGGAAACGCATGAAAGGGATGTAAGGTTGAAAAATAGAAAATGGGCTGTTTCTGTGAAATTAACAGTTGCATCTTCGGAAACATGAGGATATAATATTACTGATATGCTTTAATGCATGAAAGCGTAACAGTGTTCCCACGATAAGTTTCCGCAGGCTGAAAATATGACTTTTCCGCCTGATCTGGGAAAAATCGTTGGCATATGCGTATAGAAGCAGCTTTATGAAGAAACAATTTTAAAAAGATGATCAGGAGGAAAGAAATGCCCGAAATTAAATTCTACAAACACGATCCGATTCCAATGGAAATGCACAAAGTAAAGATCGTACAGCAATTGAATTTACTGCCGGTGGACGAGCGTCTCAAAAAGATGTACGAGGCCGGTTTTAATACGTTCCAGCTGCATAACGGCGATATTTTTATGGATATGCTGACAGACTCCGGAGTCAACGCGATGAGTGACAATATGCAGTCCGCGATGCTGCGCGCTGACGACGCATATGCAGGAAGTGAATCCTTTTATCGTATGCAGAAAAAGCTGGAAGAACTGTTCGGCATCAAGTATTTGCTTCCGGCGCATCAGGGCCGTGCCTGCGAAAATATTCTCGCAACGCGTTTCGTAAAGCCTGACAGCTGCGTGATCATGAATTATCATTTTACGACGGCAAAGGCGCATATCACGCGTGTCGGCGGTCGTGTAGAGGAACTTGTAAAGGCGGAGGGCCTTGTTTCAAAGAGCGATCTGCCGTTTAAAGGCGACATTGATCTGAAGCGTGTCGAAGAATGTATTAAAAGAGAAACGCCGGAGAACATTCCGTTTATCAGGATTGAGGCCGGCACAAATCTGATCGGCGGGCAGCCCGTTTCTTATCAAAATATGAAGGATGTTACAGATCTAGCAAAGAAATACGGAATTCTGACAGTAATGGATGCGTCTCTGCTCCAGGACAACCTGTATTTCATTAAAGTCCGCGAGGAGGGCATGAAGGACAAGAGTATCCGCGAAATCACGCGCATGATCGCAGATTTGTTTGATATTATCTATTTCTCCGGACGTAAATTCGGATTTGCGCGCGGCGGCGGCATTCTCGTGCGTGACGAAAAACTGTTCCATTCTATGGAAGATCTCGTACCGATGTTTGAAGGTTTCCTGACTTACGGCGGCATGTCCGTAAAGGAAATCGAAGCAATGACCATCGGGTTTGACGAAAGTATGGATATGGACGTTATTTCTCAGGGACCTCAGTTTATTGATTACTGCGTAAGAAAGTTAGATGAATACGGCGTTCCTATGATTACGCCGGGCGGCGGCCTTGGAGCTCACTTGGACGCTAGCGAGTTCGTATCTCATATCCCGCAGCAGGAATATCCTGCAGGTGCTCTCGTATGTGCGCTCTATATCTGCGGGGGAATCCGCGGCATGGAAAGAGGCACGCTGTCGGAAGAAAGAAATGCGGACGGCAGCGAAAGGTTCGCATCCATGGAACTGGTGCGTCTCGCTCTGCCTCGCCGTGTATTTACGCTGTCTCAGACGGAATATGTAATCGACCGTGTCAAGTGGGTATACGACCATCGCCATATGATCGGCGGTCTGCGTTTCACTCATGAACCAAAGACGCTGCGCTTCTTTACGGGTGTTCTCGAACCGACGTCGGACTGGCCGGAAAAGCTGGCGGCAGCTTACAAGGCTGAATTCGGCGCAGATCAGTAAACCAGCGGCTCAAGTAGGGTTCTCCGAAAGAGTGTGCAGAACCGATTGCCGGAAAAGGCAGTTTCATTGTCGATTTCAGCGGTCATAAGCTTGGCGTTTCTAACTCGGCAAAGGACGGTTGTGTCTTTTATAGCCGAAAGTTCTGGGGCGAAAGTTCGGCAACAATTAAAAACACTGCAGAGAAGTTCGGGGATATGATTATCAGTGAAAAAAGTGAAGATGGGATGTTTATTATTAGAGGAAAGGCGATCCTCATTGAATCTCACGGGTGGAAATATTAACCAGACTGAAAATTCCTGAAATCGTGTACTCGGATTAGCTGATGAGGCAAAAGTCCAAAAGTCCAAAAGTCACTGTTCCGGTAACATGGAAATTATAGACCGCATAAGCAGAGCATATGCCAGTTTCCAATGTGCTGTACAGATTGGCGGCGGTAATCTTGACAGGCCGATGGAACTCTGATTATTCAGGAGACGCACAAGTTAAAAGCGATGGCGTGTCAGATGTCGGTGTTTTGGAACATGGTGTATGGAATGTACAAGGTGGAACTGTTGAGAGCGGGGATAATGCGATCACTGTCACTGCAAACGGGATCATACCAAGGGCAGAGCCTTTGAGTACGGTCAGCGTCAGTGCGGGGATGAGCGATGGAGAATTATCACGTGTATCAGCAACGATCTGCGTACCGGCGGCGGTATTGCAGAGAGTACGAATATTGGACGGGAGACATGTGAAAAGATTGTCAGCGTCGGATGGCGGAAGTTTTTCGTGGAAGTTTTTCGCTAAAACACGACGGAGATGTGTTTCGCATTATGATGCCGCTGTTGGTAGAGAACTGCGCCGGAGAGGAAGCGGGAAAGAAGCAGTACGGCGTCTGTTGTCTGCGTTGTTTTGCGAACGGAATCGGAACGTGCATGAAAGAAATTGCTCCGGAATGAAAATTTAAAGCCAAAGTATCAGGCATAATTTCAAATGAAATGAAATTATTATTGAATTTTTATTTTTGGTTAATTGTAATATGAAGTTGAACAGCTGAATAAAAAGATGATCCAT
>CAYTKT010000061.1:0-10456 GCA_964438605.1 uncultured Oscillospiraceae bacterium | reverse complement strand
CGCCTGGTATCGTTTCGTATCTTTTCGCAGATTTAAGCGACAAATAAGCGATAAATGAAAAAATCGGTGCAAAGATACACAGAAAACCGAAATATATTGAATAAAAACAATCGAAAACACGCTATATATGCAAATGATATGCAAATATGGCGTGTTTCTATTTCTGCTGTGGGAGTTCGAGGGGATCCCCATATATAGCACGATTATCGCATCTTAATGTAAACACTGTCAATAGTACATAAAGTAAAAGAAGGGCCTTAGAGATGGCGACAAATCGCGATTACACGGATGACTTTAAATGTGATGCTGTCGGATATGCCAAAGATCATCCAGACATAGATGCTATCCCAGATGGCGGAAATATCTTTTAATGTGTTGTCGATGCGCGTCAGATTGTTTCTTTTTTGCTCTGAGCTAGTGTCAAATCTGGGGTACACTAAAACAGTATCAAAAGTGTTGACTATAACAGGGTATGAGAGTATCTTTACAGCACTAGACTTGAGTTAGCACAGATTTCCGATTCCCACGTTATTTTTTCTATCTGTAAACATGTATTGTAATCCCACATCCAACTGCATTCTCCGGCAAAAATCGTTCTTGAACATAACAACTATTTGATGTATAATAATAAAAATATATGCACACAAACTGCCCTGATTCCGTCCGGAAATATTTCGGTCAAAACCGATTTTTATTTGAAAGAAATGGAGGGATAACCATGTTAAGCAGAGATTTATCAGGAAACGGCAATATCATATCCTATATCTCCGACGATGCGCGTCACCTTGAACATGAATTTATTTCCAAAGTTACGCCGCTTCTCACGAAAAATAACCAAATAGATAAATCATTTTATGACAAATACGATGTAAAAATGGGTCTTCGCAACAAAAACGGCACAGGCGTCCGGGTCGGACTGACGCATATTGCAGACGTCCGGGGCTACGATATTAAGGACGGGAAAAAAATTGCCATCCCCGGCAAGCTTTTTTACCGCGGCATTGACGTGGAAGACCTTGTAAACGCCACCATTCAGGAATCGCGTTTCGGCTACGAAGAAACCAGCTACCTGCTCCTCTTTGGTGAGCTGCCGGATAAAAAAACGCTTGATGAATTTTCTCAAATTCTCGGTCTGCGCCGCAAACTGCCGCCAACGTTTACGAGAGACATGATCATGGCCAACCCTTCGCCCAGCATCATGAACCAGATTGCCCGGAGCATCCTGTCCATATACCCTTATGATGACAGAGCTGACGATACCTCTCTGGAAAACGTGCTGCGCCAGTCGATCCATCTGATTGCCTGCCTGCCGACAATCGCCTCCTATTCTTACCAAGCAAAGTGTTCCCATTTTCAGAACCAGAGTCTCCACCTGCATTACCCGATGCCGGAGCTTTCCACCGCAGAAAACATCCTGCGGCTCATCCGGCCGATGGGCGAATACACAGACCTTGAAGCGAAGCTGCTCGACATCTGCCTGATCCTCCACGCGGAACACGGCGGCGGCAATAACTCGACATTCACGACACACCTGGTTTCATCCACGGGAACAGACACGTATTCGGCAATTTCCGCAGCAGTCGGTTCTCTGAAAGGCCCGCGCCACGGCGGCGCAAACCTGGCTGTCATCCATATGATCAACGACCTGAAGGACAATGTTTCTGACATCACAAATTATAAAGATGTCGAAAATTACCTGCGCCGCGTCATTCGGGGCGAGGCAAATGACGGCAGCGGCCTGATCTACGGCCTCGGCCATGCGGTTTACACGATAAGCGACCCAAGAGCAAAACTCCTGAAAAAAATGGCGCGCAAGCTGGCCGAACAGCAAGACCTGATGGATGAATTTATGCTCTACGATTTTATTGAGACAAAAGGCTCGGAAATTTTTTCCAAAACCACCGGTCTTGACGTGATTCTGCCTGCCAATGTAGATCTCTATTCCGGATTCGTATACAACGCGTTAGGTATTCCGCTGGACCTGGCGGCGCCGCTCTTCGCCTGTGCGCGGATATCCGGCTGGTGCGCACACCGCATTGAGGAACTGGCAGGCAACAATCGCATCATGCGCCCCGCGTACCAGTGCATCAAAGATGCCATGCCTTACAAAGCGCTGAAAGACAGATAATCAGCCGCGGGCGCCGTCCCAAATAGCTCCTGCGCAATGTTTTTCGATATTCCGCATACTGAAGAACGATGCAAGATGCTCCGCTGCAATTAACACTGGGCAAGATTGAAACTGGCTGTTAGCGAATCGTGTCGGCGCCTCCGCGATTTCTGCACTCCTCGTCTAACACCGTTGGAGGAAGATTCAGTTTCCAGAATTTCTTACGATTTCCGTATTTTCACATATGAAAGACAGAGATAAAATCCGTACTCCAGTATTCCCGCGCTTCCCGCTCCTCCTCATCTGATACTACAAAATAAAAATCCGCTTTCCGGCTTTTTCGTCTGCGCGCCTGATATGCAAGGGCAGAATCCGGCTTTTAGCAATTTTTTTGCAGTTTCCATGCTTCTCCATCTGAAGCGTAGCAATAAAATCTAAAAAATATTGACAAACGATTTTAATTTTTACACACATAACTACCGGAGGAACTTAACTTATGGTGCGACGATTTTCCTTGACACTTATTTCCTGCCTTTTGGCACTTTTTACAGTGTTTTTCACCGTTTCCTGCGCTTCGTCCACCGGCAGCAGATCCGCCAGCGCCGACACGACGGCTGACGGACACGCCGCCGGCGCCTTCCCCGACATAGAGCCAAACAGCTGGTATGCGCGGACAGTTTTGGAAATGACGCAGGCCGGCTGGTTGATAGGATACCCCGATGGCACATTCAAACCATTGAATATGATTACCGCCTCGGAATTCGTCACAATCGCCGCCAGATGCGCAAACCTCTCTCCCGCCGCCTCCGCACAGACGTCCGGCTGGGCCGCCAAAACGATGCAGGCCGCCCTTGACGCCGGTTGGTACGACTGGGACGAAATTCCACCGACGGGTGAAAAGTACGAGCAGCCCCTCTCACGCCAGCTTGCCGTTAAGATACTGATGAAAGCCATACTCCCCGACGCCAGAGGCGACTATCATACGGAATCAAAAAAAATCCGTGACTTTTCCGAACTCGACGGGCGTTACTATGAAACTGTCCTCGCGGCCTACGCAAGCGGCATCGTCCAGGGGGATGATCTGGGCAACTTTAAACCGAAATCCAGCCTGAGCCGCGCCGAAACATGCGCCTTAATCCAGCGTGCCGTCGCAAAAATGAACGGAAACAGCAAGACACAAGATAATCTCGGCAGTTTTGGCAATTCAAACAGCCAGAACGGCCAAAACAGCGGTTCCCAGTCATCTCTGCCGCCATCCGCTCCGTCTGTCAGCGCAGTACAGGGCGGCGTTTCCCATAACGGCTGGCTTCAGGTCAATGGCACGCAGCTCTGCAATGAGCAGGGCATTCCGGTTTTTCTCCACGGTATGAGCACTCACGGCATCCAGTGGTACGGTCAATACGCCTCGGCAGGTGCAATTCAAGCTACGGCCTTATACGGGGCCAACCTGTTTCGTGTCGCAATGTATACGGCAGAAGGCGGCTATCTGAGCAATCCCGCCGCTATCAAACAGCAAACCATTGCAGCTGTAGACGCGGCGGTCGAAAACGATATGTACGTCATTATCGACTGGCATATTCTCTCAGATGGTAACCCGATGAGCCATATCGACGAAGCCGTAGCTTTCTTCGCAGAAATGGCCCAGCGTTATAAAAACAGCCCCGCTGTCCTCTTTGAAATCTGCAACGAACCGAATGGCAATATCAGCTGGGCCGCCGACATCAAGCCATATGCCCGGCAAATCATAGACACGATACGTGCCTTCGCACCGCGTTCCATCATACTCATCGGCAGCGGCACATGGAGCCAGGACATCCATACAGCGGCCACCGATCCGCTCAGTGGCACAAATCTGATGTACACCTGCCACTTCTACGCAGGAACCCACGGTCAGTTCCTGCGCGACCGGATTGACAGCGCTCTGTCTGCCGGCCTTCCGATCTTCGTTTCCGAATGGGGCACCAGCAGCGCCGACGGCAGCGGCGGCGTATTCCTTGACGAATCAAAAGTCTGGCTTGACTTCCTCGATTCACGCAAAATTAGCTGGGCCAATTGGTCCCTCTGTGACAAAAACGAAACATCCGCAGCACTCCGTCCAGGCACTTCCTCATCCGGTCCATGGACGCAGGACGATTTGAGCGTCTCCGGAAAATTTGTTTTTTCCCGCTTTTTCACCGGAAAATAAAAGGAGAATATCAAGTTCCATCAGGCTTTAAAGCCCTTGAAATTCCGAATTTTCCCTAACTAAATCCCGTCATGTCTCAGTCTATATGTTGTTTCATCTGGAGCTCACAGCGCTTACAATGCTTATATGCCGTACACAGCCTCTTCCGTCACATATGATTAACAAAAGTGACACCGGATGAATATTCCTGCACACCTGACAACTTTACCATACTTCACTGATACATACGTTAAAAAGTAAAATAATCCATCCTCAAAGTATCACTGAACGCCAAACACCCTCCAAAAACCACGGCGGGTTCTTGGAGGGCGTTGACTCGTTTCCTATCTGCTTAATATTTGCGGGGCAGCTCCGGCCGGTGACACCGCGCCGCCCCGTCTTTGTTCCATGCACCGGAAGTGCGTTATCGCGCCTGATTTGGCGCGGACACAATAACACAATCCGAGGTCATTTTTCCATCCGGCGCATGAAACTGCTTTTTTGACTCTTTTCAGTCTCTCGGAGAACGTTCCACCTTTCTGTTCATTTATTTCACCGTTCTTCAATCGAAACTTCGCTGATCAGTTTTTGGCATCCCTTCCGGATCGCACTTGGAATATCCGATGCGAAAAGCTTTGATGAAGTTTTAAATTACTGTTTTTTGTGTTTTCTGCGTACCAGGGCATATACCACGATGCACAAAAGGAGCAGAGACATCAGACTGAGCAAAGCCCAAAGACCTGTCATCGAATCGTCGCCCGTCTTCGGAGACGCATCTGCAAGCGGCGTCGCTTCGTCCGGAATCTGAACGGTTTCCGGTGCTGACGGCGCAAGCGGAACCGTGTCTTCCAGGTTTATGATCGGTTCTTCTGGAATTGCCGGTGCTAGCGGAACGTCCGGTTCGTCAAGCTCGACAGTCGGTTCCTCCGGGGTGTCTGAGAGTGGAACCTCCGGTTCCTCAAGATTGACAGTCGGTTCCTCAAGATCGGCGGTTGGTTCCTCCGGGGTGTCTGAGAGTGGAACCTCTGGTTCTTTAAGATCGACGGGTGGCTCCTCTGGGGTATCTGGTGTATCCGAAAGCGGCGTTTCATCATCCGGAATATTCGTTGTCGTCGTGTACGTATTCGTCACCGTGACCAGCGTTTTATCGCTGCTGTACTTTGCGGAAGAAGTATAACCGTCCGGTACATTTATCTCACCCACCGTCCATTCATGTCCGGTATCCAGATTATCCCACGTATGCGTCCAGTTACTCGACGCACTGAGTGTAACCGTGCTGTCTATCACGCCATCTTTTAAGAGTTGAACCGTAATTTCCGCAGGACGCTCTATCCCGATATCGTTTGCCCAGCGCTTTACGACAGTCAAATGGGTTTTATTATGTACAGGAATATTTTTCCGGTTAAGGAAACTTACAACATTTTCTCCCTCTGCGATTTGACTGTCATTGTCTGTATCGGAAGTCGTATAACTTTCTTGATTTGCTTCTGCCTCAATGACCTTATAAGCTGTGCCTACTGGAATTTCTTCGACAACCGCCGTCTGGCCATGTTTCAAAATCAGTCCTTTATATACAGTGTAGCCGTCGTCCGTTGTTTCTTCGGTTTTCGTGATTTCAGCTGTCTCACCCGTCGTTCCGTCTGCATTCTGATAATGCCATGTGTAAGTGTCTGCTAACGTCACATAATCACCAGGTGCTTTCAGAGCAACATGGAAATGCCATTCACGATTCTGATCGCCTTGGTTTCCGCTGACAGTTTTACTGAGAGACAGACTGCCGAGTTTATTGCGGTAAGCGTTTGCAGCGACAACTTTTAAATCAGGAGTGTTATTGCCTTTTCTGAGATCAACCGTCCAGGTGCCGTCGTTATTCGATACGATACCATCGCCGGAGTATGTTGTTCCTACCGCATCAAAGTTTTCAAGGTCTGCATCCTCTTCTGTAATGGTGTATACACCATATGGCAGATTTTCTACGATATCGGTCCAGTTGTTCTCGTCATTCAATACAGCCGTCTTATCCACATCCACGCCGTTTTCAGCCGTGCCAGTAATATGGAACGTAAATTTAACATCTTTCAACAGATCTTTCGCGTCCTCGCTGGTGATATTACCATTCTCGTCGATGACATTGTCCCCGTTGAGCTGGACGACCTTTTGGAGTTTGAGATCGGATTTTTTGATTGTGTTTTTCACCGTCAAAATCCCGGCAACGCCATCAACCTTCACTTCGCTCTCCCATGTGTTAGTCCATTTAAATCCCTCTGGTTTGTTTCCATCATCACCTTCAACACTGATGAGCGTGTTCTTATCTCCGCCAGCGTAATTTACCTCAACCGTCCACGTCTTATCGGTTAAGTTTTCCGGGTTGCCGTAGGCGCCAAGAGCGCTTATTTCTTTCAAGATATACGTTCCATTAGTCAATCCTTCAAATGTAGCTTTTCCATACTCATTTGTCGTTACAGTAGTGGCAGGAAACAAATTGGAATCAGATGTGTTATCGTCATCACTATTTTTGGTGAGACTGAATGTTACACCCAGAACAGGGGTTTCGGTTTCATTATCGGCATCAATTTTTTTGATGGCGAACGCAGCCTTTCCGATGTCTTTTGCCGGAACCCATGTGTTTGTGATCGTCGCGCTGCCCACCGAAGGGCCAGCTTCTTTGTCACTATAAGTTACGTTGCTTTCACCGTCATTGATGAACCAGCCGCCAAGGACTTCTCTTTGATCGTTATTGTTGCTGTCACCTACATAATGGTTTCCGTAAACCTTAATGAGATTGGAATTTTCCATTCTTTCTCCTGCAGCAATCCCCTCACCATCGTAATCGATGCTTATTTCTTTCACGGTGTATTGGTATAGATTGCCTTCTGAGTTCCACTTAGGGAGGTTTCTAAATATAGCTTTCCAATTGGTATTTGCAGAAAGTGTCGCAAGTGTCCGGCCCTCGGTTTCATTATCCAGAATAGAAACTCCATCCCGAAGCAACTCTACCGTAATGGATGTTGGAAAGACGTCAGCTGAAGCATCTTCCCAATTTTTATGCACCTCAATTTCAGTAAGTTCTGACTTAAAATACTTGTTTATAACAGTAGCCGTCACAAGCGTATCGTCAATCTTACCTGTTAACTCCATGCTCTCGTCGATGTCCATTTCGTAATCTGGAAGGTTTTTATTTTTCTGTTCTTCTACTGTATAGGCAGTTCCTACCGGAATGTTTTTAAAAGTGACAGTCTGGTTCGCTTTTAATTTCACATTGTAATGAACACCGTTCGGAAATTTGACGAGGCCTCCAAGGTCAATTTCATTGTCTTCATTGTGCGTCGCGTCATATTCTTTAGGTTCTGCATTTTCCAAATCAGGTTGTCCAATCTGTACATCCAACGTAAATACGTCGTTCTCAGGTGCTTCTGAACTGCCTTCCCCTTTTGTCACCTTTTTGGTTACTTGTAAATCTGAAAGTTTGGTGTTTGTGAAAATTATGTTTTGTAACGATTCATTATCATTACCGTTTTCTAGTTTCCAGATGTTTGTAGAGACATGGTGGTAATTCCGCGTGGTTATTGTCTTATATACGTCATTTTTATTGTCTAATGTTTCTGTAGTTGTTTGTTGGTTAATTGTAATGTCAACTTTATATACGCTGTCATCGTAAACATATGGGCCTTCCCCCGGAATTTCTTTCATATAGAAAGTACTTGTGTGATTTCCATCTTTAGTATCAGCGTCAAACCCTAAATTTTCCTTATTCAAATTGAACGTAATGGTACCATCTGATTCATTGTGTGTTGTCAGAATGGGTCCGGTATCACAAGATTCGTTGTTATACAGTCCAAAGCTGAACTCGCCCTCGTTTAGGTCATAGTTCTTGTTACCGTCACTGTCGGTTACGTTCTTTTCAGCTTTTAACGGCACGTTTATATTACCATCTGCAGTAGTTTCGCTGAATTCACCCAGATTAAGCGTACCGTTGCAGGTGATACCTCCGCCATTTGTTCCAGATGTGTTTCCGCTGATTTTAACCTCTGCAACTTGTGTTGCGTTATCTTTATCAATAGGAGATGGATTTGCGGTCAGACCCATCAGACCTACAGCCCTTTGGTGTCCACCTTTTTGTATCGTTTTATTTTGTTCTACAGCTGTGATATGATATCCAACATCTCCATCAAAAGTTTTTACATTGGTGGTATGGTTCACGTGACATGAGCCATCGTGCTCCGTAGCCCATGTGCCTGACCACTTCGAACTGCCGCCGCCCAACATATAATCGTAAATGATACTTTCCCTGGCACAGTAATAATCTTGCCAACCCTTGTTATCGTCTTGGTTCAGTTCCGGTATTGTTCCAACCGTAGTTGTCTGTTTCTTTTTTTTATGCTTTTCGCAAGCCTGTATATATTGCCCCATATAGGCCTGTTCCCAAGGATTTGCCGGACTATATCCGTAATAACCGTTTCCCCCCTGTCTTTTTGCTGTATTGTCAAAGATTGCGGAACCTTTCAGGGAAACTGCATAAATGGAACCATTTGTACAACCCGCCACACCGCCACCATAGGTGTTTGCAGTATTTTGTGTGATCAATACATTGTGAATTGTCATAACACCGGTCGATTCGATAAAGATACCGCCGCCGCCAAAATCATAGGTGGTTTTCGTTGTATTGCCAACAATCTCTCCACCTGTAATCGTAGCATTCTGACTCTCGGAATATATTCCGCCGCCTTCACTCGATGTAGCGGTGTTATTACTAATTGTCCCGCCGGTCATGTTAAATACAGACGTTTCTGAGTCTGTATTTTCTGGCAGTTTTGTATCATCAGAACCACCGGCTTTAGTATAAGCTTTATTAGTATTCGGTTTGCCGCCATCCAGATAAATTCCTCCGCCGGCTCCGGCTGACACGTTTCCACTTACTGAACCACTTTCAAAGTTAAGAGTTCCATGCGTGTAGATTCCGCCGCCACCAAAGTCTGTTTCTACATTTTCAGCTTTTTCCGTGGTTTGGTTATGCGAAACGCTGCCGCCGTTAAGATTTATCGTACTGCCGGCTGCTCCATGCAGACCGCCGCCAAATTTCCCCGCGGTGAAATTCTGCACAGTCGCGCCCGTATTCAGATTCAACGTTCCGCCGCTTTCAACCTGAACAGGGGAAGTATTCTGTCCTTCAATGCTTTTTTCAAACGTGCCATCGTCATTGAAATCACGCGCACCATCCAGTGTGATGTTTAACAGTGTCAAACATCCTTTAGATTCAACTTCAAAGATTGCATAGCTTGAGTTGTTACGAGTAATGGTCACATTAGAATTGTCTAACGTAACATCTTGTTGTATCTGGATAGTTGATGTTACATTAATTTGTATAGGCCCATCAGCATTCTCGATTTCTGATTCTAATGCTTCTAAGGTTGCTACTTCGGCAATCTGCATCGTCCCGTAATTGCCAACATAGACAGACCATGTCAGTGATTCCGGTTTTTCAACTTCACTCTCGCTGAGTGTCGTATACTTGGTCCCGGATCCCGTGGCAGCTAAAGTCGCCACGACCGCGTGGTCTGTTTCAGAGGTCTTTGCCTGAACGTCTTCCACTTCAGTCGTTTCCGGTTCAATGACATCTTCGACATCTTCGTCAGAAGCCGCTGTCTCCGTTCTGTTTGTTTCAGGAGCAGGAATCGAAAGGCCTTCGTCTCCCGGACTGTCCGCATTTTCCGGTGCGGCAACAACATCATCAGAATCTGCGACGTCATTATCGGCATTGCTCCCATTATCCACATCATTGTTCTGAGTTGACTCCGTGTCGTCTGTGGAAGGAATATCCGGCGTTTCGGGTGCTTTCAACTCATCAGAACTGCCAGATACCGGAGAATCCGGCGTGAAAGTTACCGTTACTTCGCCCTCTTTTAAGCCCTTCGCGGAACCGTTCTCGTCAATCGTCAGGAGTTCTTTCGGATCAACATCCCATGTACCGCCGGTCGGATCATATTCCGCACCCCGTTGGGTTAACAGATCTTTCCCGAAATCAGGATACTCACCTTTCGAGATATCTATTACATAATCATAGTTATCCAGATTTTTAAGATCTTCCGAGGTATCTTCATTCGTTTCTCCATCTCCTGCAAATACCGTCATACCTCCAAATCCGGAGAACACCATCAGAAACGTCATCAGAAGCGCAATTACGCGGC
>CAYTKT010000060.1:0-10592 GCA_964438605.1 uncultured Oscillospiraceae bacterium | reverse complement strand
CCTGCAGTTGCAAGGGTTTCATGGATTTATCATTTCGATAACTGTCGAATTTGGGTATTTACAATATGCCGTAAATATGTTGTTTCACCATACTTCTACCGTTCAGATATTAAGGAATTTATAGAATATTTTCTTGTTTTCGGTTATACTGAAACTTATGAAACACTCTCGGTCATTATATCACCTAAGAATGGAGAAAACATGACAATATTAAAGATATATACAGATGGCGCCTGTTCAGGCAACCAGAACAACAAGAATGCCGGTGGCTGGGGAGCAATCCTTGAATACGGCACAGCCACAAAAGAACTTTGTGGCGGCGAA
Organism: uncultured Oscillospiraceae bacterium; assembly: GCA_964438605.1. Lineage (GTDB taxonomy): Bacteria > Bacillota > Clostridia > Peptostreptococcales > Anaerovoracaceae > Alangreenwoodia. The sequence continues at coordinate 10,268 of CAYTKT010000060.1, read as the reverse complement.
ACCAATACAACAAATAACCGCATGGAAATGACAGCTCTGGTCGAAGCGCTTTCTGCGCTGAAACGCAAAGTTGAAACGATCTTCGTCTTTTCCGACAGTTCCTATCTCATGGAATGTTTCCGAAAAAAATGGTATATTACCTGGCAGAAAAACGGTTGGCTAACATCAAACAAAACGCCTGTTGAGAATCAAGATCTCTGGAAAAAACTTTTCACTCTTGCGGAAGGACATTCGATTCGTTTTTTTCGCGTGAAGGGCCATGTCGATATTGACCATCCAAACACGAAGCTTGATTCTCTCTACCGCAAATTCGTTGAATGGAATGGCAGCGAATTTTCCAAGGATGACTTTGTTTATATTACGAAAATGAACAATCGTGCTGACCAACTGGCCAATGAGGGAATGGCTCCATATAAAAACAAAATAAATAAAACCCTGAAAATACAAAATTGAAAGGATGATCCCAATGTATAATGCCGGACTCATTTTAGAAGGCGGCGGTATGCGTGGCACTTATACCGCTGGCGTACTCGATTTCTTTATGGATAAAAATATTTATTTGAAAAATATCTACGGCGTTTCGGCCGGTGCCTGCCACGCATGTAGCTACGTTTCAAAACAGCGCGGTCGTGCATTTGAAATTTTTGAAAAATACTTGGATGACGAGCGTTACTGCAGCTTTAAAAACCTTCGAAAGACGGGAAACTACTTCGGCGTTGAAATGCTTTACGACCTGATCCCTAATAAATATCTTCCTTTTGATTATGACGCGGCTGAAAATTATGACGGTACCCTTTATGTTGTCGCTACTAACTGTCGTACCGGTGAACCAGCCTATTTCAAAATGAGAGACTATCGTGTGGATATGTTAAAAGTCCGCGCTTCCGCATCATTACCTCTCCTCGCTCGGAACGTCAGAATCGACGGCGATGATTACCTTGACGGCGCTGTTTCCGACTCCATCCCGATTCAGGAATCTCTCCGTGCCGGAAACAAGAAAAACGTTGTTATTCTAACACGCCAAAGCGGATACCGGAAAAAGAAATCTTCTTCAACCCACTTGATCAGCCGTGTATATAAAGAAACTGCGCCCGGCCTCGTCCGTGCGCAAAAAAGCAGACATATTATTTATAACCACTCTCTTGATTTCGTGGAATATCTTCAAAAAAGCGGATTTGCCTTCGTCATTCGTCCCAGCATTAAACCTCAGGTTGGCCGCACCGAAAAAAATATGGGAAAACTTAAAGACCTTTATGAACTCGGTTATACGGACGCCCAGATTCAGTACGAAGCCCTCCTGCAATTTCTCTCAACGCCCTTGCCGCCTCAATCATCTCTTTCTCCGTATTGAACATTCCGACCGACATTCTGAGACATCCTCTGTCCTGTGTTCCGATTGCACAGTGTGCCAGTGGTGTGCAATGGAATCCGGCTCTAACCGCGATTCCGTATTCTTTGTCGAGAATCTCCGCCGTCCGTTCACTGTCAATTCCTTCTATGTTGCAAGAAAATATTCCTACACGTCGGGAGGACGATTCCGGTCCATACCTGTGAATTTCTTTTACTCCCGACGTTTCCTCCTCGATACAGCTGTTCTTTTCATTTAAAATGATCCACACAAAAAATATAATAATATATTCACCAATGTTTCACGTGAAACATTGGAATCTGTAATCCATCGTAACAAACGGCCAAAATGATGAATTGGCAGAGTGTACCATTATAAATCCAGTCGCACAAAACATATAAATGGTTTCAACCAAAACATTTATCCGATGTTAAATTCCAATTAAAAGCAGGCAAACCAATCGTGGGGAAGATGTTTCACGTGAAACATCTTCCCCACGATTCAGCTGTTTTTCAATAATTTCAACATTTCAATCAATCGTTCCAATTCATCACGAGAATAAAAAGAAATCTCAATTTTCCCTTTCTTCGTAGAATTCGGAATTGTAACCTTTGTGCCAAAGATTTCTTTTAATTCATCTTCGACAGCGATAACTTCCGGACTTTTAACGTTATCTTTATCTTTCTTCTGCTTTTGATCTGATGCGGCATCAGTAATCATTTTTTCCAGAGAACGCACAGACAATCCACCATCACATGCAAGCGTTGCAAGCTTGCGCTGAAGTTCTTCATCTTCCACTCCGGCAATCGCCCTGGCATGGCCGCCGCTAAGTCTGCCCTCCGTGACCAGTTGCTGAATTTCGTCAGGCAATTTCAGCAATCTGAGAGAATTCGCAATATACGGTCTGCTCCTTCCTACACTTTTTGAAACTTCCGACTGGGTAAGCTCATATCTTTCTATCATCTCCCGGAAAGCCGTTGCTTCTTCAATCGGGTTTAAATCCTCGCGCTGCATATTTTCGATAATCGCGATCAACATATTTTCCCGATCATCAAGCACCTTGATAATACACGGAATTTCACGAAGATCAGCCTGACGTGCCGCACGCCAGCGGCGCTCACCCGCTACAATCTCATATCCGCCTCCATCAATAGGTCTTACGATGATTGGCTGAATCATCCCATACGTTCTAATCGACCCCGCCAAATCAGAAATCCCATCACTGTCAAAAGTCTTTCTGGGCTGAGTTGCGTTTGGTCTTATATCATTTATCTTTATATACCTTACTCTGTCTGAATCGGAATCCTCCACCTCTGCACTGTCGTAAGCGGATTCGACTGCAACCTCCTGAGTATATGAGGTATCCTCAAAAAGCGCTTCCAAGCCTCTGCCAAGTCCGCCCAGTTTCTTTGCTGCCATAATCACTTCTTCTTTCTTTTTTCAGCATTTTCTAATGATAAAAACTCCTCAGCGAACTCCATATAAGCTCGCGCTCCATTCGACTTCGGATCATATTCAGTAATCGGAAGACCATAACTCGGTGCTTCTGCCAGCCTGACATTCCGCGGAATAACCGTCGTGTATACCTTCTGCTTAAAATATTGCTTAACTTCCTCAACAACTTGAATCGAAAGATTTGTCCTTCCATCAAACATACTCAGAATAACACCTTGAATCTCAAGCTTTTTATTCATACTCTTTTTTACCAGATCAATCGTGCTCATCAGTTGACTGACACCCTCCAGTGCATAAAACTCACACTGAATCGGAATTAAGACACTGTCAACAGCGGTCAGTGAGTTAATTGTCAAAAGTCCTAAAGACGGCGGACAATCGATAAATATGTAATCATACATATCCCGTATCTTATCGAGAGCACGCTTTAAGCGTTTTTCTCTCCCCTCAAGCTGAACCATTTCCACTTCAGCGCCCGCAAGCTCCACACTCGCAGGAATGATATCCAGACCGTCAACTACTGTATTTCGAATGGCACGAACAGGATTATATCCGTCAACAATCAAAACTTCATACATCGTATCTTCCATGCCGCGCTTCGATATTCCCAAGCCGCTCGTCGTATTGCCCTGTGGGTCGATATCAAGAACCAGGACATGTTTTCCTTTGATCGCCAGACAAGCAGCCAGATTTATATTCGTCGTCGTCTTGCCGACGCCGCCTTTTTGATTAAAAATCGCTATTGCCTTACCCAATATTACACTCCTCTTAATTTATTAACATAATATCGGCTTTCTCCTAATAAAGCCATTCATCATTTTACAGCATCGCCTGCCGAAATTTTTCAAAAACCTGTTCAGGACAATTTTCTGTCTGTCAGCAAACACTGTTTTCATTCCTTTTGCAGCAATCTCTATGTGTCGACATTATACCATAAATCATATTTCTTTTTGAAGAATTACATTACTCTTTTGCTTCAGAATCTGCATTTCATCATATCATCACAAAATCCCGCTATTGAACCACTGAACTCAAAAGCGCGACTTACTTCAATAAAAATATTTCCTGCAACAACTGTCCCCTGTCATTGCCGATTGCCGACCGCAGACTGTTTTTAATCCTGCAAATATAGAAATCTTCTTCTGCATACTATATATATTATATACACACTTTCATACAAATAGCAATACAAATAATGGAAATAAATTACATAAATTTAAAATAAATTGGAAGCTAAAAATTAGATAGAGATTCAGCCTTTAATTTCTTCTATATTATTCTTAGCCAAGCTATAAGGCCATAAATCTCTACCCTCCCATTTGCTTTGATTCCAATTCAGCATTAAATCACATCGAAATCCTGTCCTATTTGAAAATAACATCTGTATTAAGGATGTAAAACTTTTTCCAACAATTATTTTAGCAGCAAGCTTTCAACAAGTGAAAAATAATACCTGTTTTCACAGATAGTCACCATATATAATTATATGGTAGAATTTTATGCAGTTCTTAACAATATGATTCGAAAAATTCTTTTTATATATAATGAGAAATGATGATATTAATAAAAAATAAATACTTATAAGTAAATATATAAGTAAAATAAAAGTATATTTTTCAATATTAACAATTAATTATAATTCTTTTCAAATTAAAAATCATCAGACTATTTCGCGTCCAACTGCGGGAAATACCGCAGTTGGACGCGAACGCCTTATCTTTTTAAATCTGTGTTTCACACTTCTGCGTTTCTTCCGCCAGCGCTTCCTTCTTCATCCGGTAAAATGTGCTGACGGCCACGCCGCAGAGACTTGCCGCCACATTCGCCGTCAGGTTCCCTTCCAGATGCTGTTTCAGCACCATTGGAAAATTGGCCGGCGGTTCAATCCTCGGTCTTCCGAGGTGAACGCCTCTCGCTTTAGCCGCCGCGATGCCTTCCGCCTGCACCATCCTGCGCTGTGCTCGCTTCTCTTCTTCCAGCGTCCGCGCAATTTTGTCGGCCAGCATTTGAATTATATCATCCACATTCCGGTTTTTTCGGAACATCGCTTCGGTCTGCGCTACAAGGTCCGCATATTCCTCCGGACGAAACAGCTCGGTTATATTCTGATTCTTTTTCTCCACTCTTTCTCCCTCTCTGATCGAGAGGAACAAAACACACATTTCGTAAAATGGAACAACAATATCTCGTTTGTTTTTCACATCGTGAACCATATGTCGATTATTCTTAGGAATAAATCGGTGTTTTGCTCCTTCCTGCTCTTTGAACAAAAAGACCGGAGAAACTTCTTGTCCCTCCGGCCCTTCCTAAAAGTCATTCTCTATTTTATCTATGCCCTGTCAATATGGCATAGATTATATTTCTTCTTATAGATGAGATTCATTCCATTGATTTTAAGTACACTCAGAAGAAATGGAATGTTATCATGATCCTTCTGTTTCTCCCGTCGATTTTAAAATAAAATTTAAATTTTCCAATCGTTAAGGATTTGAAATTCAAGAGTTATGATCTTTTCAGGAACAGTATCAATCTGTTATGCTCCGTCTTTAAATTCTGTCTTTGAATTGCAAATCCTTTTCATTCATGGAATCGAAAATGGAATTTCTGAAGTTCCATGGTTCAGAACCGGTGCTCGCCGCGCACCCGTTTTGAATCCGAGATTTTCAGAATTGTGCGAGTTGCTCAGAAAGCTTTTATTTAACAACTTCCTCGCAGAAACGCATCAGAATCGTTGCCACCTCTGCACGGGACGCATCACCTGCAGGAGACAGCGTCGTCGCTGTCGTACCGGTAATCAAGCCTTCCGCATTCGCCCACTTCATTGCGCTTTCTGCATAAGCGCTGATTGCGCTTGCATCTGTATAAGACGCCAGATTTGCCTGGGCGCCCGTGCCGTAGGCTTTATATCCCGCGTAACGATATAGAATCGTCGCCATCTGTTCTCTGGTAATCATATCGTTCGGTCCGAAATTGCCGTTATCGTAACCTGTGACGATGCCGTTCGTGGCTGCCCAGGAAACGGCATCGGTATACCACTGGCCTGCTGCTACGTCAGGGAAACCTGATGATGCTGCAGAAGGCGTTCCTTCTAAACGATAGAGGATCGTGACGACCATGCCGCGGGAAGTCGTGGTGTTCGGCTCAAAGGTGGTGTCAGACGTGCCTTCCATCAGTCCGTTGGCAATCACGTAATCGACCGCCGTCTGATACCATGCGTCCGGAACGACGTCCGTAAACTTCGTAGACGGATGATCGCCTGTGCCGTCATCCTCTTTGAATGTCACTTCTACTTTGACAAGCTGAGCCGATTTTTCCGGCATCACAAAGCTGTAAGTTCCGTCGGCGTTCTTCGTCACTTTAATGCTGTTTCCATTCTTGTCCGTCACTTTCACCGTATCGACGATATAGCCATCGTTTGGTTTCGGAGTGATGGTTACGGTCTTCCCCGCAGAGGCATAGCGGTCGGAAACGGTGAAGCTGCCGTTTGAGGTGCTTGCTGTGCTGACTGTGTAAGATGCGGAACTGCCGCCGCTGCCGGAACTACCGGAACCGCCGGAACTGCCACCATTGTTAGAACCAGAGTTATCGGAAGACTCGTCTTTGGTCACAAGATAGGTCACAGATTCATCAGTCGCACCAGGTATTTTTCTTACATGGTAGTTTTCTGTGCCAGTTATTGTAACATTTTTGACGACAGATATATCAGTAGTGCCTCGGTTTACTGTAAATATAATTTCCTTAGCCGGAGCTTTAGCTGTAAGTTCAGCGTTTTCGGCCTTTGCGCCATCGACGAGTTTTATCGTCTCATCATTTCCAACAGCATCAACTGCCGCCTGAAGGGTTAGATAAGATACAGGTTCCGAATCTCTGTTAATCTCCGCAACCGCCGGGTTCTCATCATAGATGGTATATTCACTAAATCCATCGCTTGTGAATGTCACCGTTGTGCCAGAAACGTCTCCTTCAAGCACTTTACCGTTTGTTTCATGAACAACATAGGCTTCATGACCAGTAATGAAATCAGTTGGCACATTTATCGTGATGGTTATGCCTGTCTTGATCTCTGCACCAAGCTCACCGCTCACAAGGGCGTCCGAAGCTTGGCTACCATTTTTGGCGACGACTTTATACTTTGGCGTAATATCTAAAGTCAGATGCTTGGTTGCGCCCGCGTTTTCATTGGCTTTATATTCAATCGGCGTAATTTCAAGGTAAGTTACGACGTCTATTGTGTTGTATGTCCCGCCGCCTTTATTTGCCTCCTTTAATAAAGCTTCTACTTTATTATTTATTTCAGATTTCAGCACATCTGCAACTGCTCTTTGAACATCAGGTTCAGCAAAAGCTTTGGTCATATCGTCAGCGTTAACGATAGTATTTTCACTTCCAAGTGTTTCGATAAGTTCATCTGTAACACCTGTCGTCAAATTTTCCTTTACATCTTTTGGAATCTCTACGCCCCTCGCTTCGACCGTGACCCTTTCGTCAAGGATTGTAATTTCGCTAACATCCACATCATATTGGATATTTGGTACATTAATGCTTGACGGGACAGCGGTTAACGTACCGTTATTGTTTTTTATTGTTATATGTTCAGTTTTGGTGTTCCCATTTTCTAAAGTCAAGTCCAACGTTACTCCAGTTCCGGTCGTCCCCGGGTCTTGCATAAAACCGGACAGTTTTATTTGCCCTGTCCATTTGCTTGCTGTTTCTTTTGCATCTTCAACATTAACAGAAGGTAAAAAGTCCTTTTCGTTGGCACTTGTTGGTGTAGCCGTTTTTACCATAATCGGATGCCACTTCGCAGTCAACGTAAGTTCATCGCCTTTCTCGCTTTTAGGCACAGTATATGTGGCTTCGTTGTATACATTGCCTTCATTATCTTGATCTTGCCAGCCTTCAAAGATTTTTCCCGTGTCAGATTTTATCTGTGGCAGTTTTACTGTACGTTGACCGTCAGCCACAGCGAAAACAGTTTCAGCCTTTGTGTCAAGAGTATCTTCATTTTCTTTTAAAGTTACACTGCTGATTGGTAAGGAAATATCTGTGCTTCCTTCGACTGTTTCACTGAATTGAATGTTGTCCTGCTCTTGTTCAGATGTCAGGTGGTAAGTACCCATCTGCATGGTGGCGTTTGTTACCTGTTTTTCATTTTTGAAACTCCATGCATAAGTTCGACTTGTGTTATCTCCTTTGCATTTTTTTCCGTCGTTATCCGTCAGCAAGTTTTTTCCAGTGCCACCCAAGGTTAGATTCAAATTCATAGTTTTTCCGCTTCCCAAAGGACGGTCAAATGTTACCCACATGGTCTGGTCAGCCCACCCTGTTGGTGGTTTCCAGTCATACGCACGATATTCTGACATAGATTCCAAAGCATCTTCTATCTTGTCTTCGTAACTGAACTGTAACACACGCGGTCGATTACTAACATCTACCTTCTTTGGTTCAAGTTGGAAATCTGTATCGAAATGGATATTTTCACTTTCAGGTGGTCCTTGTATCGACTCAAATGTTTCGCCGTTTGGTTTAATTTTACGAATTCTGATCGTAGCGTTACCATTTTCAGTTACATTGATTGTTTCTCCGTTTTCACTCATTTCTGTCCATTTGCTTTCGTTTGCCTGTTTTTTATATGCAATACTTTTATTCTTACCGACAGAAGCAGCAGACCAGTAGTAAATCTTATAGCCTCCTTCCATATAATCTCCATAATAGGTTTTCCCATCAATAGTAAACTCAACAAAATAAATTTCGTTTGTGTTTCCAAGGGGTTCGGCGAACTTAACGTACATAATTTTTTCGTTACCTGAAGTACCAACATCCGAAGTCCATTGTTTTGGTTTTTCAAAAATCGTCTTAAAATAATCTTCAGCATCTTTGCCATTCTCAAAGTAGCCAGTTTCAACAATCTTCAGCTGCTCATCGCCTGCTGCAATCGGTGCTGCTTCACTTGCAAACGCCATCGTCGGCGTTAGCGTCAGCACCATGCACACGCATAGCAATACGGACAAAAATCGCTTTTTCATTTATATCGTCCTCCTTTGATATAAAACTGTAATTCCCGTGCGGACTTCCGAGGCGGCGGATTCCGCCCCGGACCGTTTGGGGAAAAACAAAAATGCCATGCAGGAACGAGAATCCTACACGGCATATCAAAGAAGAGTATTACCCGATCTAAGATGCACACTGCCAAATAGTTAAACCACTTGTATAAATACCGACTTTTTTAACACCAATTCAAGAGGCGTCCTTGAAATAATGAATCTAAAAATACGGGTCATTAACCTACATGGTTGAATCCATATAACAAAATGACAAAAAACTCGTTTTTAAAAACAACTATTTCAATAGAACTCTTGAAACAGTATTATAAAAAAGGTATAATAACCACGCGGTAGGGTCATCTGGCCTTTGTGTAGGTATCTGGTGTACCTGGACAAGCTCGAAGGGACTGGTACTCCCAAAGAGCTGCCGCATTTTTTGTTTTCCTTCTATTATTATACCAATGATGACTAAAATAGCAAGAATTATTTTTCAAGCCACGAGTAGATACCTTCGTACAACTCTTGATTTTCCAACGCTTCTAACCGTTTAATCTTTTTTAGAAAGTTTTGCATTTCAAATGGCTTGATCTGTCGACCCAGAGTTTTGTTTAACCTTTTTCGTGCGTGTTTTTAAGCCGACATTATTTCCGTCAAAGCTGTTTGCATCGCGTTTGCTTTTTCCTCAAGCGAATTGATCTGATCCGTTAATTCCTGCATTTTTGCTGTGGCATCAGTAACGTCAGACCCATCGGAACTGAGACTCAAATCAATCACTTCAAGAGAAAGATCGAGCGCTTCAAGAGAAGCCTCACAACCTTCAGTAATCCGGCTCTGCTGTTCTGCAAATTCCTCAGGTGCGCTAAGATTTGAAAGCTGATCATACAGCGGTTTCAGTTCAGCAACCATATTCCTTGTAGCTTCCGCCGTCTTTGTCGTATCGCCGGAATTCATGTCATCACTGTATTTTGAACTAATTTCAGTGATCTGAGTACTGATATCTGTTATCTGTTGAATATATTCATCCTTTGTAAGAGGTGATGCTGAACTCTGACCGGATGAAGGCGTATCGCTGGAATTTCCATTATTGCCGTCCCCACCACACGCTGTGAGCATTGCCATAGACATGAGAATGGTCAGACCGAATACGAGTATTTTTTTAAGATTCTTTTTCATAATAATCATTTCCTTTCTAACAACTTACTCTTAAAGAGAAATAATACAAAAATTTTATCAAATCAATATCGGTTTTTCAATATTTAAATCTTATGGCTGCCCATGACGACTGCGTATATAAACAGACTATCAAGGAAGATCAAAGCAAATGCCATACCGCATAATCCTTATCAAATTTACATATTTCTATTTCACGCAAATTGCAATAACAAGTTGGACACTTAGTTACAAGAACTTTGACATTGGAA
>CAYTKT010000059.1:0-11413 GCA_964438605.1 uncultured Oscillospiraceae bacterium | reverse complement strand
ACAAACAAAAAAGCCCAGAAATCAAGCCTTTTTCGGCTGTTTCCGGGCAGATAACGCATATGGGAATTGTATCAAAGACGGTATGAAGATAGATCCACCGTACAACACGGGCAACGATTTTGTATATGAGGATGATTTCGCACAAAGCACCGAAGAATATCTTGCCAACAGTGGACAGTTTGACGAGGCGGGCAACCGGCTTGTGAAAAATCCCGAAAGCAATGGAAGATTCCACACTGATTGGCTGAATATGATTTATCCTAGGCTAAAATTGTCTAAGGACATACTTGCTGAAGATGGGGTTATTTTTATCAGCCTTGATGATAACGAAATACAAAACTTGATAAAATGTTGTGATGAGATTTTTGGATCATCAAACAAAATTGGACTTATGACTATTATGAGTAATCCACGTGGTTCTCAAAACAGTAAATACCTTTCAAACATACATGAGTACATTTTGATGTATGCAAAGAATGCATCACTACTTCAACTCAAAGGGATTTCTAAAAGTGAGGAAAGCCTTAGTGAATTTAGTGAAATTGATGATGACGGCAGAAAATATAGAATATTGGGCTTGCGCAAGCGTGGTGGAGCGTGGCGCAAGGAAGACCGACCAAATATGTTTTATTCGATATACGTTAATCCAAATAATAGTAGATGCTCATTAGTACAAACGAATGAATATTCCATTGAGGTAATTCCTAAAAGACCTACTGGGGAATTATCTCGTTGGACTTGGGGTAGAGAGAAGTTTGAAGAAGAAAAAAGCCTGCTGATAGGGCGAAAGATTAATAGAAATGGGGAAACTGATTGTTGGGATGTATTCAGAAAAGATTATATTGATAACGAGGATGGTGAAGAAAAGACAACAAAATTAAAAACGCAAATTGTAAAATCAACTTGAACACTTGAACATGGAAAGATCCATAAAGCCCTTCCTTTGGTAGAATGAGGTTACATACCAAAACTACGAGGGGAAAGCTCTATGGATCAACTACAGTATACCACAACTGGTAGAAAAAAGGGACAGCATCTTACATTTGAAGAGCGGGTGATTATCCAGACCCGTCTCAAGGACGGCTTCTCAAAGCGTGCTATCGCCAGGGAAATCGGATGCTCGCCAGCCACTGTCTGCAATGAGATCAACCGCGGCACCGTGGCGCTATACAACGGAAAGGTCTTCCGCTATAAGGCTTCGGTCGGGCAGCAGACTTACGAGGAACATCGCAAAGCGTGCGGCAGACATTATGATCGCCTTGAAAAGTCGGCTTTCATCGAATATGTTGAGCAGCATTTCTTCCAGGACCACTGGTCCTTGGACGCCTGCGCCGGACGAGCTTTGATGGATGGGGGTTTTACAAGGGATCAGACCGTTTGCACCAAGACCCTGTACGGTTATGCCGACCTTGGACTGCTCAGCATCAAAAACATCGATCTACCAGACAAACTGCGACGATCATCTAGAAAGAAAAGCAGCCAAAAAAACAAGCGCGTTCTTGGGCGGAGCATTGAGGAGCGGCCGGCATCCGTGGATTCCCGCGAAGAGTTCGGGCACTGGGAATGCGATCTTGTCATTGGTTCCAAATCGGGTGGAGATGAGGCACTGTTGACCATGATCGAGCGCAAGAGCCGTGAATACTGGATGATCCGTATTCCGAACCGGCTGCCGGAAAGCGTTATGGCGGCATTGGAAACGCTGAAATCCCAGTACAGCGAGCATTTCAGTGAGGTCTTCCAGACCATAACAACGGACAACGGTTCAGAGTTTGCCTCCCTGGCGGATCTGGAGAAAACAGCAAAAACGCTGGTCTACTTTGCTCATCCATACACATCCTGTGAAAAGGGATCTGTCGAAAACCACAACGGGCTGATCCGACGGTTCATTCCAAAGGGAAGACGGATCGACAGCTACACGGAGGAACAGCTCGCAGAGATTGAGGTGTGGGCTAACAGTCTGCCGAGGAGACTTCTGGGATACAAAACTCCCGACGAAGTTTTCGAGGCGGAACTGGATAAGATAAGATCTACGCATCTGTGGCATGAAGTGGCACAGGCTCGCAGCCCATCAAGACTAACTCTGACGAGCGCCTTCGGCGGTCTTGACTGCCTGCTTGCTCTGTGCCGTGAGGCAACTAAGGGCTGCAGGCAGCCCCCGGGGAGAAATCCCCCTATTGACATACAAAAATCCTGCACTATAATGCAGGTAGGCAAAGAGCCAGAAAACTCCCCGGCTCTTTCCAAAACTATATTTTTTTGTCTTACATCAGTATTTTGAGTTTACACAAAACTTGAAACGGTCTCTACACGGCTCCTGACCGGAAGCCGGTTGTGGCGGCCTGCCATGGGGCTCCAGTCAGGGAAATAAAATTTTTTGTCCTAAGCTAAACACTGGCAAACCCACCACATCAGCCGTACTGCGCCACATCCGTGCGCCGATTTTCATTTATTTCAAATCTCCTCGGTCACGCTCAATGTCTTTTTCAAGTTCCTCCCGGCTAATGTCATTTTCAAGCGTCAGGTTTGTGTCGGTCTGATTTTCCGCTTCGCGAACAGCGCCGTCAGAATGCCAGATCCACTTGCCCGCCGAACTCAGATGCGTTTTCTGGCTGCTCATCTGGATGACTTCAATTTCATCCCCATCTTCAATATTCTGCCCTTCCCCGGCCAGAATCCGCCCCGAATTCAGAAATGTCGTATCTACCTCATGACCATTGATAAAAATTTTGCTCGCCGTTGTAAAATTCTCACCTGAAACATACAGATGATCACCTGTAACAGAAATCCTGCTGATCCTGATCGGATCAATGCCCATCTGCATCTGTGTCTTTTCAAACGGCTTTACGCCTCCGTAACAGTAACAATCTCCGTAGAGAATATCATACTGCAGCTGATAAAGCGAGTCATAATAGTTGCTGCTGCCGGCCAGATTCTGATGAAGCGACGTAATGACGCCGTTATGCATATCCAGCTGGTTCATGACGTAAGAATAAAGCTGATATGTAGTCAAATCGCAGTCATTCTGCGCCAGACCGAAATTATCCCAGATAACATACTCTGTCTGATAAATATTCGCATTTTCAAGATCTTCCGCCGCAAAACTGAACTTTGGCAGGTGATCGCCATAAATTACGAGCACGCAAGGCTCATCGGACCGAGACAGACTGCCTGTCAGTTCTCCGAGGAATTTATCCATATCATATACTTGATTGGTGTAATACTCAAACCCGACCGCGTCATCTTCATTCAAACCGGAAACCGTTATCGTCTGAAACGGATCAATCTGCTCCTTCGGATATTTCCCATGGCCCTGGACAGAAACGGCAAACACAAAATCCTGCTGCGGTGTGGAATCCATCGCTTTTTCTATTTCACTTGTCAAAATACTGTCATCCGCCCAATTTAGTGGATTCCGTTTTACATTCTGCATATATTCCACAGAAGTGTAAGAATCAAATCCAAAATTCGGATAGACGAGATAACGACCATAAAATTTCCCCGTATGATTATGTATCGCATGAGTCGAATAACCGTAAGTCTTTAAGTCGTTTGCCACAGACTCCGTCGCCGTTTCCTGCATGACTGTCGTATACGGATATTCGCCCGGCCCGAAATATTCAAGACTCATACCGGAAAGGACTTCAAACTCCGTATTAGCCGTGCCTGCGCCGAAAGACGGTGTCGTCAGCCAGCCCGACGTGTAATTGTCTTTCAATGCGGTAAAATTCGGCACCGGATTTTCAGAAAACGTCACATTCTTCAAATGATTTACATCGAAAAACGATTCCATCTGAAGGAAAATGATATTCGGTGTTTTTGCTGTCGCGTGATCTGAAACGAATGCGTCGGCCTCAAGACCGCCGCCCTGATCTTCAATCTCATTCACAATCTGATGAATGCTTTCATTGCTGTAATTTTCAGGCTTTGTAATGCCCCTGTCAACGACACTGCAGGCGAAGCAGTAAGCAAAACCATAATTTTTATATGCGTCCTGAATATTATGGAACGTCGTTGCTACTGAACCTGACGAAACAGACAGCGCTGTGGCCGCAGACAACGTGACGCAGAGCACTGCGATAGACGAAACTGCACGCAACGGCCTGATCTTCATCTTTGGCGATTTAATGAAAATCAGCACAACAACGAGTACCGCCGCCGCAAGGGCTGCACCGATCATGACAATCTGAGCCTTCGTGAAATAAACAGTGATGATGCTTACGACGGTCTTCAGCGTTTTGAAGTCCATGGCGTTCAGCGGCGTCGTCCGGAATCCCAGAAGCACACAGTTAGCGATGCCCAGTATCAGCCAGACCATCGATATCAGCGCAAACATGAATTCCTTTTTCCTGAAAAGATGTGCGACTGAAAGTGTAACGATAACGATCAGTGAATTATAAAGGAACAACAGCGGATGCTGCAGAAGATACTCGATGCCCGCGATAACGGATCGCCTGCTCAGCATTTCGATCAGCAGATAGAGTATCAGGCCAAGACCGACCGGAAACAGGAACGAACGTTCCTCCCATCGACGTACCGTCTTCAGCACCTTTTCCGACGTTCTTCTGAAAAACGCGCGCCCGCGGGCCGTCTTACGCTTAAAAAAAACTGCTGGACGTGCCGCCGCTTGTCTGATTTTTTCCCATAAAGTCATTTCCCCTGATTTTTCCATTTTGTGCACCCCCGCATTTTTCATTCCGCGTCAGCCGTTACGGCCGCTCTTGTTTCGAGCTGCACGGAACAAAAATTCTGCAAAAATCAACTATTTGAACATACGGTATGTACATGGTAAAGTATCCATGATTTTAGAGGTATTTTAGCTCTGTTTAACTTCAAAGTCAATCCCATTTTACAGAATATCAGAAATTCTTCAATCTCCTTAATTATTTCTTAATACACTATTATGCGATTCACCCGCAGGTTTCACTTCTTCCGTCAATTTTGATTCTGGATGATTTGCCTGCACCTGCGTATTTACCGCTTGTTCCGAGATTGTTGTCCATCAGTTCTGTCGTCAGACAATTTTACCCGCATTTGCTCATCTTCCGCCTATTTTGAACCGTCATCCGTCAATTCTGTCTGCGGACGATTTTATACTCATCGTAGAGCAAATAATACGGACAATCTCCGGACGTGTTCGTCAGAAACCTGTACATTTCATCCTCGTCGAGATTGATATCGCAAAAATATGTATCGTATTCCGCATCGTAAATATAATACGTACATGATTCACAAGACGACGCGTTTTTCATAGAAATCTCCTCTCATCATTTGTGACATAATGCAAGCGCCTGCGGCTTCGGCCTCGCGGACAAGATCCAGGTTTCCCGCAGAAATGCCGCCGATAGCATAGACGGGAATCGAAACGGCACGAATCACTTCCTTAAGAAAAGAAATACCACGCGGCATCACATTCTTCTTACATTCTGTGACAAAAATGTGGCCTGCCGTCACATAATCTGCGCCAAGACGTTCCGCCTCCCGTGCTTCTGCTGCCGAGTGAACCGATGCTCCGACGAGTTCAAACCATCTGTGAAGACCCTGCGCCTGATGCTGTGCCGTTGACAGCGGTGAAGTCTCTTTATCGTGTTTCTCAGCATGAGCCGCTGTCGTTTGCACCTTTTCTTTGGTGTCCATACTTCTTTTTGCAGTATGGAATACCGATATTTTCCCGTTTCCGCCTGTATCGCTCACATCGCTGCTGTAAACCGGCGCTAAAAGCGCCGGTTTACAGCGAGCGGACGTTTCCTGTTCGTCTGCTCCGTGCCCGTCCGTATCTGCGCCGAACAGCGGCGTTGAAAACAACGCTGTTCGGCGCAGATACGGTGAGTTTTCTTTTTCACTGCTGCCTTCGCTCAGCTGCCGCAAAACAGAAAGCGGCAGATGTATTTTCCGGCATCTCAGACGGCGCGCCACATCAACAAACGTATGAAGTACACACTCCGTCCCATATGCACTGCAAATTGCCATAACGCGGCGTGCCAGCGCCTCATATTCCTCCGGACTCATATCCTTTTCTCTGACAATAATCATATCTGCACCTGACGCCGCAATCTTCTCAACGCGCTCGTAATAATCGCCCGCCGATAAATGACGGTTCGTCACGGCAATAATCTTAAAAATTTTTTCACTACATTTTTCATACATATCCACATCATTTCCATTCATACTTATTATATATTCATCATTCGCTGCACATATCTCATATTGGGTATTGGGTGTAAAAAGATGCTGCGTACCAGCCGGAAACAACATGTTGTCTTACAAGCAAGCTCACAAACACACATATTTATGCCGGTTTTACCGCGCAGAGGCTTCTCCCCTCAACATCATCCCGATGAGTTGCCCGACAAATGGGAAACAATATCCTGAAAGGACAACACAATCGTTTTAAAACAAATGTATTAGGTTTTAAAGAAAAATACCTAAGTATTATTTTAAATTACATAATTTCCCTAAAAAATCCATATCAATATATAAATATCAATATTATTTTACATTTATTTTGCATATGTTTATTTATTATATATTCCTACATTCATCTTCTGTATTTTCCCCGTTAAATATCTTTTCTCACATACTATATAGATATATCATCAATTATACATATACGTAATCATTCATAACCGGCTGAAGGCCGTGTTCTTTGATGGCGCGGTACACCTCGTCTACCGACCGTCCGTCGGAAATCACAAACTGCTCATCGCCCTTCTTTTCGATCTCGTCAACATGACTGCCGATGCCTGTGCTGACGCCGGCTGAAATCTTTGTCGCCGCAATGCCGATCACATGATCGCGGAACTTCTGATTCTCGCGCGTCGAAATCGTAATGCCTGCAAAAGGCATAAAAATTCTATAAGCCGTAATCACCTGAAGCAGTTGTCTCTCATGGACATCCTTCGGATTAATTTCGCTGTGATGAATCGTCGGCCGCAGTCGTGGACACGAAAATGCAATCTCCGCGTGAGGATATTTTTTCTGCAGCAGATATGCGTGCATTCCCGTTGCAAACGCGTCCTTCCTGAAATCCGAAAGTCCCAGCAGCGCCGCAAAACCAACGCCCCTCATTCCGCCGCGAAGCGCTCTCTCCTGCGCCGAAAAACGGTACGGAAAAACACGCTTGTGCCCGCCCAGATGAAGCTGCCCGTATCTGTCGGAATCGTAAGTTTCCTGAAAGACTGTTACAAAATCGGCGCCGCACTCGTGCAGATAGGCATATTCGTCAGAATTCACCGGATAAATTTCAAGCCCGATCATCTTAAAATACTTTGACGCAATTTTACAGGCTTTTCCGATATATTCAACGTCTGACATTTTACGGCTTTCCCCTGTTAAAATCAGAATCTCCTCAAGTCCCGTCGCAGCAATGGCCGCCATCTCCTGCTCAATCTGCTCCATATCAAGCTTTGCTCTGCGAATCCTGTTATGACAGTTAAATCCACAGTAAACGCAGTAATTTTCACAATAATTTGCGATATAAAGCGGTGTAAACATATAGACGGAATTTCCAAAATGTTTTCGCGTCTCCTGCTGTGCGCGTTCCGCCATTTCTTCAAGAAACGGTTCAGCCGCCGGCGACAGCAGTGCGCCAAAATCATTGGGCGACAACGCATTTTTTGAAAGTGCGCGACCCACGTCATCCGGCGTATACGAATCCGGTTCATATTCATTCATCGCGCCAATCACGCGCTCCATAACATCGGAATTTTCAATCACTTCCATGTCCGGCAAGTATTGCATATGATTTTCCGGCCACTCGATCTGTCTCTGTTCTTCCATCTTTCATCACTCTCCTAAAACTGTCCTCCATTAACCTTCTGACAAAATATCTGCCGGTATAATACAAAGCGCAGCCACCCGGTTCGCATTGTAATAACGAATCACTGCCAGTTGTTTCCCAATGCAGCGGTTTTCAGAAAAACCTTATAAGCGCCTGCGATATGCTTTTGTTTCGGCACCTTCTTCAGATTGTCTGAAAACGAATTCTCGTCGATTATCCTTCGCCGTTTTCATCTCTGAACGAACCGTAAAATCATTTTCTAAAACCGCTTTACTTTTAATTGTTGATATGGTATTAACGCTGTCCTCCACCTTAAAATCGGCTTTCAGGTTATCGAACAGTCCCTCTCTTAATCGTCTAAAAATCCCGTCAGCGGGGACGACGCTGATGCCCCTTTTCCAAGAACGCGCCCCGTTCCCGCCAGATACGCACTTCTACCCGCCTCGATAGCTTTCCGGAAGGCACCTGCCATGGCAGGAATATTGCCTGCCGTCGCAATAGCCGTATTTGCCATGACGGCCGCCGCTCCCATTTCCATAACCTCACACGCCTGAGACGGTCTGCCGATGCCCGCATCGACGATAACCGGCAGCTCGATTTCATCGATCAAAATCTGGATAAATTCCTTTGTGGCAAGCCCGCGGTTTGAACCAATCGGCGAAGCTAGCGGCATGACGGCCGCCGCACCGGCGTTTCTGAGATCTCTGGCCGTATTCAGATCCGGATACATATACGGCATCACGATAAATCCTTCCTTTGCCAGAATCTGTGTTGCTTTTACAGTTTCCGGGTTATCCGGCAGCAAATACTTGGAATCGCGGATCACTTCCACCTTGACGAAATCGCCGCAGCCGGCAGCCCTCGCAAGATGCGCGATGCGCACCGCTTCTTCCGCATTCCTGGCGCCTGAAGTGTTGGGCAGCAGCGTCACTCCCTTTGGGATAAAATCAATAATATTATCTTTACCGCCGGTGTTGGCCCGTCTGAGAGCCAACGTAATCATCTCGGCTCCTGCGTATTCGACGGCTGCCCGGATCAGTTCCAGATCGTATTTGCCCGACCCGAGGATAAACCGAGATGTAAACTCGTGCCCGCCGATAACCAGTTTATCGTCATTCTGATTTTCAAATTTCTTCATTATTATATACCCTTCCTCTGCCCTTCGGACTGACTTGCGATTTACTATTTGTAATTTTATATTTTATTCATCTATTTGCTGCTGCCATCCATAATCGCCATCCGGGCCTGTCTGAATTCATCCTGCGGGCCGTGTACTGACAGAGCATATTTTCCTTCTTCCACGGTCAGCCGCCTGTAACCTTTGCGCGCCGCTCTTATCAGCCGCCGCCTACAAAACTCACAATCTCAATAATTTCTCCGTCACGTATTACCTTTTCTCCATACGCACTCTTCGGAATAATCTCACCGCTACATTCCACGGCAACAACTTCCTGCCGATACCCTTTTTCTTCCAAATAAGCCGACATCGTCATTCCTTCCGCCTGCGGCTGCCTGACTCCGTTAATCACAATCATGCCATCTCATCCTTCCTTTTTGCGTTTTCTTCTTCTCAGCCGCCACACGATTACAGTAAATGCCGCACAGCCGCTTTAGAAGAACCTCTCAACGCTTAACAAAAAAAGCACGAAGAGATTTACACCCGCGGTGGTGTACCCCTTCGTGCGAATCTGCATTTTTTATCATTTTAATAAATTCTTCTGACGATGTCAACAAAATTTTTTGCAGATTACAGCAATGTGTAGAGTTGCGTAACAGCTCAGACGCCTCTAAATTTCAAAAATAAAAGTACCGAAATTTTAAGCCATGTATTTTTCTCTTACAAGGTAAAAATGCGGATGAATTCTCTCACTTTGGCGAAGAGCTTCCAGATTATGGACAACTTTCCGGCGCGAAGGAGCTATTATGACTCTTTTTTCAAGAAAATATGGCTCAACTCAGAGCATTTTCCACCGCCTCTTAGATTTCTTTTCCCTGCATCCATCGTCATTTTGACGGGACTGTTCTCCGCGCCAATTCTGCTTTTTTTGTGAATTCTGCTGTAATTCTTTATAAAGAATGTCACGGAAAGACGGCGTGTACGGCAATGGGCGGCAACTATGAAAAGGGAATTATACAGCTAATTTATGGATATCATAGCAAAACCGGACGCCATGGAGACAGAATATAAAGCAGGACCGTCAGGAGATTAAAACCCTTACTGCCGAGATTACAAGCCTTCAAAAGGAGAACCACTCCCTTTGGAGTAAAGTCCGCGTACTTCAACGCGGATATTTATGTGGATGGGGGCAAAAAAGAGATAACAACGGTCCACTGTAAAGAAATCGACCATCTCTGGTATCTGATCATGCAGGCGAATAGGACAAAAAACATATTTTAAAAACGGGTGGGAAAATGCGTGCTATTGTTTCCGGAAGAATGGATGTTATAGTGGAAAAACTTAGAAATATAAAAAAGAGACTGACCTTGACTTCGTCCCCTTTCGAAGGAACCTATGAGAAAAAGTCTGTAAATTTTTAAAAAGAGGCCCTTCTGTGACAAAATAACAAAGACCACAGGAGGATTTTTTACGGGAAAGAGAAATGAAGTCTGCAAGGTGAAAACCCCTGACCGAGAAAAAGAACGGCGCTGATCGATGAGTACGATATCGAGACTGCCGAAGATATTCAGAAAACGCTCAAAGATCTGCTCGGAGGAACTGTCCAGTCAATAATAGAGGTGGAAATGGAGAAACATCTGAGATACAAGAACTATAAGGAGTGATAATGATAATTATTGAAACGGGACTCAGAAAAAGAGAGTCCGCAGTAAACTACGATGAATTTGAGCTGAATATTCCTCAAGACACAGAGAGTCCCTTTGAGCCCCAGAGAGTGAAAAAACGGAAAAAAGATAGAACCGAGAGAAACAGTAAGTCCTCAGCAAGTACGCGCAGGGAATGATTACAAGACATATCTCTGATCAGATCGAAGAACTGTATGGATTCCGCTGCAGCGAAAGCTTTATCTCTGACGCGACAGACAAAGTCCTCCAGGATATCGATGAGTGGCAGAAACAGATGCTGGATGAGATCGATCCGATCGTCTTTATCGATACGAGACACTTTTCCGTAAAGGAAGACAACATTGTGAAGAAGATCGCCGCGTATGTGATCCTCGGATACAGTATGGACGGAAAGATGTCATCCATCTCAATATTGGAGAAAACGAAAGTAGCCAAATACTGGCTCGGTGTTTGGAACAGGTTGAAAAATCACGGAGGAAAGACATCATAAGAATCTGTGCAGACGGACTGAGCGAGAGAAAAGAAGCGATCCAGACCGCTTTTCCGAACACTGAATATCAGCGATGCCTCGTTCCTTAGGTGCGCAACACACTGAAACAGATATCATACAAAGACAAGAAAAGTTTTGCTGCTGATCGGAAGACTATCTGCCCGGCGCCTGACAAAAGGAAGGGATAGGAAAACCTTGTAGGAGGTAAGAGAAAAAATGGAAAAGAAACTATCCAAATGTGAGGAAAAGCTGGTCACAGAACTGGGATGTGCTTCCTGCGATATTCAAGGAAACTGTTTCAAGTTTTGTGTAAACTCAAAATACTGAGGTAAGACAAGGGAATA
>CAYTKT010000058.1:0-11679 GCA_964438605.1 uncultured Oscillospiraceae bacterium | reverse complement strand
CCGGCCTTACTGGGCGAACACGAGTTCCAACGAAATCGTGCGCGATCTGATTCGCCATGCGGACAGTACGGCGCGAGAGGAACTGGAAACGCTGATCGCGGGCGGAACGCTGAAAAAACCGCTCCACGAAGACATCACTTACGGAGAGATCAACGAAAATCAGGACAATCTGTGGAATTTTCTGTTCTTCACCGGCTATTTGAAGAGTTTGTCGACGGAGATCGACAAACGAAAGATTTTTGCCGAACTGACGATTCCAAACGATGAAATTCTATCGATTTATGAAGAAAAAATCAGCGAGTGGTTCGATGAGCAGATCCGGACGTATGACCTGACCGTTCTATATGAAGCGTTGCTCGGCGGCGACGCGCAGACGCTGGAGCGGGAACTCAACATTCTTTTGGAGTCGTCGATCAGTTATCTGGACAGTGCGGAATCCTTTTATCATGGATTTTTGATGGGGGTACTCCAAAATCTCGATGGATATGTGAAAAAATCGAACCTCGAGTCGGGAAAAGGACGGTACGATATCTGCGTGTACCGCCGCAACGGCGTCAGCCCGGCGGCAATCATCGAACTCAAAAAAGTGAAGAAGAAAAAACTGATGGAGCAGGCCGCAGAGGAGGCGCTGGAGCAGATCGTAAGGCTTGGCTATGACAAACCGCTGGCAGAGAAAGGCTGCGAGGAGTGCTGGCACGTGGGGATCGGCTTTTTCAGCAAGCAGTGTCGCGTGAAGATCGTGAAGGCGCAAATCGATGAGGAATAAGAAGTGGCATCTGCTTTCCGTAGAGAATACCAGCCTGCATTGTTCATCAGGTAAGAAAAATACTCTGAAATATGTCTCATACAAAGACAGGAAAGACTTTGCTGCAGATTGAAAGAACATATACCTTGCACCAAAGGAAGCACAGGGATATGAGGCACTGATGTTCTCCACAGGAGCCGGTTTGATGATTCCCATCTCAATATCTATCAGAGAAAGCAAATTTACAGAAATTTTTTCACACAAGCCATCTGACATTATGAATGCATTTTGGGGAAAGCGGAATTTACGGATTCTTTCATCGAGATGTGTTTTTGTTTGCGAGATATTTTCTCAGAAGTACAGATTTTCTTCTGCACGCAGACCGGCTGGAATGAAAGGAGTAAATATGCCGGCGTTTATCAGGGATTGTTTTGAGATGCTGCCGGATAGGTAATTGCAGTTGTTAATAAAAACCACCCTTGCGCGCCGCAGCGTGAGGGTGGTTTCTGACTGGTCTACATGCTTTTTCCGCAGCATTTTTTATATTTTTTGCCACTGCCGCATGGACAGGGATCGTTTCTGCCGATTTTCGGTTCTTTCATTACAGTCTTGGAACGGCGAAATTTTTTTGTAATCCCGTTCCGCTTTTCTTCAGAAAAAATGTCGTCCCATTCCGGCAGGGTATAAAGGTAGTCGGCTTTGGCACTGAGCATATTGAAATAAAGCTTTTCGAAGTCGATGTCAAGCTCAAATTGGGAATTTTCGTCCATTCCCTCAAGTGTTTCCGTTTGGTATGGGGTGACCAGACTGTCATTGATGCCATCGAGGAATCCCATAAAGAGGACGGGATCGACGCCGAGCCTGTCGGCATTTTCTTTAATGCTGCCGCTCATTTTGACGGAAGTATCGGCGAGGATCGATTTGTAAATTTTTGTTTCTGCTGAAGAATAATCATTCCAAAACGTGGAAAATGTTTCATTCGTCTGCTTCTGGTAAAGGTTGCTCCAATCCTGGAATAATGCCATATATTTCTCCTTTGTGTTTTCGGAGGTGTGGCGCTGTCGGCGCTCTCCGGTAGTTTATCTGTTTGTGCTGATGCAGCGAACTGTTTTGTTTGACATACATCAACAATATTGTTATCATACAGGAAATACGTGGTTAAGTCAAAACATGTGAGGAAGTTTTTATAAAAGTTTTTGATTTTTAGCTGGATTGTAAATTTATGAATTATTTGTGTAGCCTGTAAAGGCGATCAGCCGGGCGGCATTCAGGTGAAGTGAAATTTTTTGGTGGCGCGCTGCGGGATGGACGGACAGTATGCAGGCGGATTTTACTTTGCGGGTGTCCGGGCGGGGCCGGATGAAACTTAGGAATTGTTTGAAAATGTGAGTGAGGTCATATTGTAATGAAGAAAAAGGACTCGTTGTTTCATGTGGTGCTGGTGGAGCCGGAGATTCCGCCGAATACGGGAAATATATCGAGAACGTGTGCCGTTACGGGGACGCAGCTGCATCTCGTCAAGCCGCTGGGGTTTTCTGTTGACGATAAGGCGTTAAAGCGGGCCGGGCTCGATTACTGGAATCACCTCGATTTGGAGATACACGAAAGTCTGGATGATTTTCTAGAAAAGTACGGAGACCGCAGGCTATATCTGGCGACGACCCATGGCGACGTCAGGTATACGGACGTGGAGTATGAAGCGGGGGCGTTTTTACTATTTGGGCGCGAGACTGCGGGGCTGCCGAAAGATCTGATTGCGGCTTATCATGATACGGCGGTGCGCGTACCCATGGGAAATCACAGTGATTTGCGCTCGCTGAATCTGTCGAATTCTGTGGCGATTGTTCTTTACGAAGCGCTGCGGCAGCACGGGTTTCCAGGGCTGGTATGAACACGGACGGTTTTAATCGATGGTGCAGTGTGCGGCTGTTGAGATGAGACAAGGGTCGTGCGGTGTTTGCCAGCCGCTAAAATAGCGATAGCCCAAGATAATCAGATATGATATAATTATCATGTTATAAAATAACAATACGCGGCGCCCGGACGCGCTGTTTCAAGAAATTTTCGGACTGGCGGGAAAGTCACATTTTCGTGTGCTTCCGGCTGCGGGACGATGGGAATATCTCTGTTTTTGTGTAATTATCCGGGTTTGTTTTCTCATGGATCGGATCGCGAAGGTGAAGGAATGGAGCTTATTTTAGGAAATCAGGTCACAATAGAACAGACGCAAAAGCTGACGATGAATACGGAAATGATCCAGTCTTTAAATCTATTGCAGTTTACGAGCAGCGAGCTGTCTGATTTCATACAGGAGGAGATGGCCGAAAATCCACTGCTGGACTTCAGCGAGGAGCAGTCGTCGCTTCATTATATGGTTGAGGCGGACCGGATTATTGATCATGATGCGGAGGAACGGGACGCGGAGGCGGCTTTGGCGCAAAGCGGTGAAAGCGGTGTTGGTTCGGATGGAGAAAGCAGCGAGGAGTACCGGCAGCGGGAAATCCAGGAGGAATACAGCGAAGATTTAGAAGAAGAATATAGCGGCAGTTATCCGGATGACGATGTTGGCGTTTCGGTTGACTGGCAGGAGTACGCGCGGTCCGGCAGTTTTGGGGACGACGCATTTGCAGAGTACGACGTCTGGCCGGAAGGCGGGTATGGCGACGGGATCGGTGGATATGAGGACTTTGGTTACAACTCGTATAGCAGCGGTTACGATCATTTTGGAACTTATGGCAGTTTCGGCAGCTACGGCGGATATGACACGGCCGAACAGAATTACGAATTCGGCGTCACGACTGGAATTACGCTGGAGGAAAATCTGATGAGCCAGTTGGAGGAAGTCTGCGATGTTCCGTATCTGACAAAGGCCACGGCGGCATATATTATCCAGACGTTGGATGAAAACGGATATATGACGTATACCCGCAGAGAGATCGCGTCACAGCTGCAGATTAAGGAAAGTCTGGTGGAGGAGGCGCTGCGCCTGATCTGGACGTTTGACCCGCCGGGCGTAGGGGCGGCTGATCTGAAAGAATGTATGAAAATCCAGCTTGGTGCCATCGGGCGGCTTGATGCGAAGATCAGTATTTTGATTGACGAGCATCTTGAGGATATCGCGCGCGGCCGGTTTTCGGCGGCGGCGAAGGCGGCGGAAATATCGGAAGACGAGGTGATCCATGCAGCGGAGCTGATCCGTTCGCTGGAACCAAAGCCGGGACGCAGTTATCTGCCGCTGGAAACGGCTGGATATATCATTCCGGATGTTATCGTAGAAAAGTCGAATGGAAAATATTCGGTCAGAGTCAATGGCCATACGGCGCCGAAGCTGATTATACGCAACGATTACAGGAAGATGCTTCGGGATTCTGAGAAAAATTCACGGGTCGCTTCGTTCCTGTCAGACAGGTTGAATTCTGCGGTCTGGTTGATTCGCAACATTCAGCGGCGCAAAGAGACGATTGAGCGGATCGTCACGGCGCTGACGGAGGAACAGCAGGAATTTTTTGATAAAGGAAGGCGGTATCTGAAGCCTCTATCAATGAAACAGATAGGAGAAAAGGTCGGCGTTCATGAATCGACGGTCAGTCGGACGGTGAACGGGAAGTATCTTCAATGCTCGCAGGGCGTATTTGAACTGAGGTATTTTTTTTCGGGAACATCGGCTTTTTCAGGAACTGACGGGCAGTCGGCCACGTCGGAAGGTCTGAAGGCGCTGATCGCTAAACTGGTGGAAAATGAGGATGCCGCAGCGCCGATGAGTGACAGGTCGATTGCAGAGGCGATTTTAATTAAAGGAATCGCGGTATCGCGGAGAACGGTGGCAAAATACAGGGAGGAACTGGGAATTCCATCATCGGCTGTCAGGAAGCGTGCCAGGCGATAGGAAAGATTTAGCGGCGCTGATGAGCGGCAGGCCGCTTGCGAAACGGCTTTGTCAAGAGGATCGTGATGTCAAAGCGACGGCAGTCAGCGCTTGCAGAAAACAGATTTGTCATAATTCAGTCAGAAAATCGTCTCACAGCGGGGCGTACCATATCAGGAGCAGGAAGTCAGCCGGCCTCATGGGATGGCTCGGCAAGTTTCAGGAGGAATCAATGAAAAAGACGGTAAGAGATGTAGATGTAAACAATAAGAGAGTTTTTGTCAGATGTGATTTTAACGTGCCGACAGACGAAAACGGCGCGATCACGGATGACCGCCGGATCAGAGGGGCACTGCCGACGATTGAATATCTCGCTGACAACGGCGCGAAAGTCATTTTGGCGTCTCATATGGGGCGTCCGAAGGGAACGCCGGATCCGAAATTTTCGCTGAAAATTGTGGCTGACAGACTTTCTGAACTGCTTGGCAGAAAAATTCTGTTTATCAGCGAGCCGGAGGTTACAGGACCGAAGACGAAAGAAGCCGCCGCATCGCTGAAATCAGGTGATATCATGCTGATCGAAAATGTCAGATTCCGTGCGGAGGAAACGAAAAACGAGGAACCGTTTACCGGACAACTGGCATCGCTGGCTGACATTTTTGTAAACGACGCTTTTGGAACGGCTCACCGGGCTCACTGCTCGACGGCCGGTATCGCGTCTTATCTGCCGGCCGTCAGCGGCTTTCTGATGGAAAAAGAAATCCGCTTTTTCGGCGATCTGTTGGAAAATCCGCCGAGGCCGTTTACCGCCGTTTTGGGAGGCGCAAAAGTGGGCGACAAAATTCCGCTGATTGAAAACCTGATCGATAAGGTAGAGCGCATCATTATCGGCGGCGGCATGGCATACACATTTCTGAAGGCAAAGGGATATGAAATCGGAACGTCGCTGCTGGAAGAAGATAAGACGGGACTGACGCTGGAACTGATGAAAAAGGCTGAAGAAAAAGGCGTTGAATTTCTGCTTCCTGTCGATATCGTCTGTGCTGACGAATTCAAAAATGATTCGCCTTTCGGCGTTTACGACGCGGATAAGATGCCGGCAGACAAAATGGGACTTGATATCGGACCTCAAACGCGCCGGATTTATGAAGAGGCTATTGTAAATTCTGCGTCCGTCGTCTGGAACGGGCCGATGGGCGTATTTGAAATGGAAAATTTTGCAGAAGGCACAAAGGCGATTGCGGTCGCTATGAACAAGTGCGAAGGTGTTACAGTAGTCGGCGGCGGCGACAGTGCGGCGGCTGTCAGACAGTTTGATCTGGAAGAAAATATTTCCCATATTTCAACGGGCGGCGGCGCTTCCCTGGAATTTCTCGAAGGAAAACAGCTTCCGGGAGTAACGTGCCTGCTCGATTAAAAATTGGAAGATACGGGTCTTTTCGAGGGAAATGGTAAACCTGATATTTTCAGAATAGCTGAGTTTTCTTAAAAATGGAAAAACAGGAAATTTAAATGGAAAGCCTATGGAAAGTCTCAAAATTAAAAAATAAAAAGGCCATCGATTTGAAAATGGAAATTTTCAGCGATTTGATATAGGAGAAAATGGAAATGAGAAAACCGTTTATCGCAGCGAACTGGAAAATGAATAAGCTGGTGGAGGATTCTGTGGCGTATGGCGAGGCGCTGGTTGAGTATTTAAAGAATGAGAATGTCGATCTGAAGAAGGTGGATGTGGCCGTTTGTGTACCGTATATTCATATGGCGGCGCTGAAGGTCATTTTTGTGCTGAGAAATATCAGTGTCGGCGCCCAGAATATGTATTATGAGGAGAGCGGTGCATATACCGGCGAGATTTCTCCGGCGATGCTCGGCGATATGGGAATCGAATGTGTCATTATCGGTCATTCCGAGCGGCGCACGTATTTTGGTGAAACGGATGAGGACTGCGCGAAGAAGGTGGCGGCGGCCCATGCTCATAATATCAGACCGATTCTCTGTGTCGGAGAATCGCGAAAGCAGCGTGAAGCCGGCGTTCATTTTGATGCTGTCAGATCGCAGCTGAAGGGCAGTCTGGCGGGTATTGACGCAGGCGACGCGGCAAAGACGGTTATCGCTTATGAGCCTGTCTGGGCAATCGGTACGGGGCGCACGGCGACGGCGGAGCAGGCAAACGAGATGGCGGTTCATATCCGGTCTGTTTTGGCTGAAATATATGGCGACGACACAGCGCAGCAGGTAATTATTCAGTACGGCGGCAGCGTGAAGCCGGCAAATATTGCGGAGTTCATGGCCATGAGCGATATCGACGGCGCACTGGTGGGCGGCGCCAGCCTTGATGCGAAGGAGTTCGCAAAGATCGTCAATTTTGATCCGATGCGCGTCGGCAAGATTCTGGAAACGGAACTGAACTGACAGGCAGACGGGCGTGCGTTGCAGGGCGCAGTTCCTTCCCGGCTGCGGGAAGGAACTGCGCATTTTTGTCCTATCCTTATCTTTTTCTTATTGCCGGTGAATAAGATGAATAAAACGCAAATTTTGCAGAGTGAAGCAATCATTATAGTTTGTTCATCGGACATTATGAGCAATATTGAACAATATACTGTTTAATTTTGTTTATTTTTATAAATAAAACAGAAATTTGCTGATTTCTGTTTTTAATCTTTTTAGATTAGTGATGAATAAATCGGTTTGCGGAGTGACACATGACAGAGAGGTGAATACTGCGAAGAAGATATTAGCGGATAGGTTACGGCAAATAGCGTAAAAGAAATAAAAGAAATAGATATGAGCAGTCAGAGACTGTCCGAATCAACGCCTGAATAGCAGCAGGCTATACAAAACCGATGAAGCGGAGAGTCATTAGTTTGAAACAAGGGGGCGTTCACAGCTGGTGGCCGGATGGCTTAAACTTAATGTTTTTTGTGCGGAAATGTGTAGGTAAACAGAGAGAAGGAGCGCGTATGAGAGAATATAAGACGCAGATGGAGGCGGCGAGAAAGGGAATTGTAACTCCCGAAATGCGGACCGTGGCAGAAAAGGAAGGAATCGCAGAAGATGTTCTGCGTCAGCGGATTGCAGAAGGAACAATTGTGATTCCTTGTAACGTGAATCACAGATCGATCAGCCCGGAGGGCATCGGCCGGGGGCTTCGCACGAAGATTAACGTAAATCTCGGCATTTCGGGAGACTGTGTTAATTACAATGCGGAAATGGAAAAGGTGAAACTGTCGGTGGAATACGGCGCGGAGTCGATTATGGATCTTTCCAATTATGGAAAAACACATGATTTCCGGCAGGAACTCATCAATTTTTCGCCGGCTATGATCGGGACTGTGCCGATGTACGACGCGGTGGGTTATCTCGAAAAGGAACTGGCTGACATCACAGCGGCGGAGTTTCTTGACGTTGTCAGGGCGCACGCCGAGGAAGGCGTCGATTTTATGACGATTCACGCAGGGATCAACCGCAGGGCGATTGAGGCGTTTAAGCGCGAAGGGCGTCTGACAAATATCGTTTCACGCGGAGGCTCGCTGCTGTTTGCATGGATGGAAATGACGGGAAATGAAAACCCGTTTTTTGAATATTATGACGATGTTCTTGAAATTCTGCGGGAATACGATGTGACGATCAGTATCGGCGACGCGCTGCGGCCGGGATGCATCGACGACGCGACCGACGCGGCTCAGGTGAGTGAACTGATTGAGATCGGCAATCTGACGAAGCGCGCCTGGGAAAAGGATGTTCAGGTGATGGTGGAAGGGCCGGGCCACATGGCGCTTAACGAAATTCCGGCTAACATGATGCTGGAGAAGCGCATTTGCCACGGTGCGCCGTTTTACGTGCTCGGTCCGCTCGTTACTGACATCGCGCCGGGCTATGATCATATTACATCGGCGATCGGCGGAGCTGTCGCAGCGGCTTTCGGAGCAGATTTTCTGTGCTATGTGACGCCCGCGGAGCATCTGCGTCTGCCGGATCTCAACGACGTGAAGGAAGGGATTGTCGCGTCAAAGATTGCGGCTCATGCCGGAGACATCGCCAAGGGAATATCCGGAGCGCGGGACCGTGACAATAGGATGAGTGATGCGCGGCGGCGTCTTGATTGGGAGAAAATGTTTTCACTAGCTCTTGATGGGAAAAAAGCGCGCGAGTATTTTGAAAGCGCGCCGCCTTCAGATGAACACAGCTGTACGATGTGCGGCAAAATGTGTGCAATGAGAACGACGAACAGGATTCTTGAGGGAAAAGCTGTTACACTGAATAAATAATTTCTTGCTGTTGAATCGCTTTGTAAAAAGCGTTACAATAATAGATAATCTTAAATAGATGGAGGAAAGTTTTTATGGCGAGTCAGGAAGTTTTATATCAGGTTTCTGAGGTGATCGAAGACAGAAAACAGAATCCTCAGGTCGGATCGTATACAAATTATCTCTTTGACAAGGGACTTGATAAAATTTTAAAAAAAGTGGGCGAAGAGGCTACAGAGACGATTATTGCGGCAAAAAATCAGGATCGCGGTGAAATTATTTATGAGATGGCCGATTTGATTTATCATCTTATGGTGCTGATGGCAGTCACCGGGGTGTCGTGGGATGATATTTTCAGCGAACTGGAAAAGCGCGAGTTGAAGAAGGGCAATCTCAAACTGAGCGATAAGCCGGAAAGGGTCACAGAGTATTAAGCGGCGGGCCGGTTTTATGGTGCGGCGGCATCGCGGCTCTGAATGTTGACAGTGCGGCGGCTGTACGCCGTGCGAATGAGAGTGGCCGTGTTTATGAGTGGTATCAAACGTGGCCGGAGCCATTTTTTTGTGCCGGAATCAAACGAAAGACGCTTGAAGGCGGGCCGTCAGTGAGGAAAATTACGAGGATAAGTGAGGAGATTTACAAATGATGACAGGCGCTAAGGCTATGGTAGAAGGCCTGAAAGAACAGGGCGTTAAGATTATGTTCGGGTATCCGGGCGCTACGATCTGCCCTTTTTACGATGAGCTGGCCAAAGACGGCTCAATACAGCATATTTTAGTCAGACAGGAGCAGAATGCCGGCCATATGGCGTCGGGGTTCGCGCGTCAGTCAGGCCGCGTGGGTGTGTGTGTCGTCACTTCCGGACCGGGAGCAACGAATCTGATTACGGGCATCGCTACGGCTTATATGGACAGCATTCCTATCGTCGCTATTACCGGCCAGGTGCCGACGGCACAGCTCGGCAGAGACGTATTTCAGGAGGTCGATATTACCGGAGCGTGCGCTCCTTTCGTAAAGCACAGCTATCTGGTTCAGGATGCGGCGGAAATTCCACGGATTATGAGAGAAGCGTTCCATATCGCGTCTACCGGCAGGCCGGGACCGGTGCTGATCGATGTTCCAAGTGACATTCAAAATCAGATGTTTGAGTATAAAGATCCCGGCGAAGTGAATATTCGCGGCTATAAGCCGAGCATTTCCGGAAATATGAAGCAGATTAAAAAAGTTGCGGCTGAGATTAAAAGCGCGAAGCGGCCGCTGATCTGCGCAGGCGGCGGAATTTTCAGCTCCGGTGCGGGTGATCTCATAAAGGAACTCAGCGAAAAAGGCAATATTCCTGTCGTTACGACGATGATGGGGCGCGGCTGCGTTAAGACGGGCGATCCGATGAATATGGGAATGATTGGTCAGTTTGGCCATGAAACCGCCAATTACGCCCTTTATAATACAGATCTTCTGATTATCGTCGGGGCGAGAGTCGGAGACAGAGCAGTTACGGCGCCGGGCAGAGTCGAAGAAAAATCGAGAACGATACATATAGATATAGACCCGGCTGAAATCGGAAAAAATATGACGCCGACGGTTCCTCTTGTCGGTGATGTTAGGAATATTCTGGAAAAATTACTCCAGTATGACATCAGCGCAGACAGCGCTGAGTGGGTTGCGGATCTGCAGGCGCGGGAGCAGGCCGAGTCGGGCAAAATTTCGCCGAAACGTGAGGGAACGATTGGTCCGAGAAATTTCATGCAGGCTTTGGGCGCTCAGTTGAAGGATGATGCGTATGTCGTTGCCGACGTAGGTCAGAATCAGATCTGGGCCGGAAAGTATATTCCTGTAAAAAACGGGAGATTTTTAACAAGCGGCGGCCTGGGGACTATGGGTTATTCCCTACCGGCGGGCATCGGCGTCAAGTTCGCTGACAGAGACAGGCAGACTGTCGTCGTCTGCGGGGACGGCAGTTTTCAGATGATGATGAATGAGTTGTCTACTGCCGTTGAGAATAAGATTGATATTAAAATTGTTCTTTTTAATAACCGCAGGCTTGGTATGGTGAACGAAATTCAGAAAAAGGCGTACTCGGAAGGGCCGTATGCCGTCTATATGCCGAACACGCCGGACTTCTGCAGACTGGCAGATGCGTTTGGTGTCGCGAACAGGCGTATCAGCGAGGAGGATGAAATAGAAGACGCGGTCGGTCAGATGCTTTCGCATGAAGGGCCATTCCTGCTGGAATGTATTATTGATGCGGATGAGAGCACGATGCTGCAGTAAAAGGAGACGGTCATGAAGCAGATAATTTCAGTTTTAGTGGAAAATCAGGCAGGCGTTCTGAACAAGATTACGGGGATGTTTGCCAGGAGAGCATTTAATATTGACAGTCTCGCGGTAGGCGTGACGGAGGACAAGAGCATTTCGCGGATTACGATGATTGTGGACAGCGGGAATAATGCGGCAGAGCAGGTGGAAAAGCAGCTGAATAAGCTGATTCCTGTCATCAAGGTCAGGCGCTTTGAGAATTCAGAGATTATCGGTAAAGAGCTGGCGATGATAAAAGTATCGGCAAATGGGAAGAATCGCAGCGAGATCAAGACGCTGGCAGACATTATGCACGCGAGAATTTCTGACATCTCAGCGACAACGATTACAATTGAAATCAGTGAGTCGCCTGAGAATATCGACTTATTTGAAGAAATGATGCGCCCTTATGGAATCCAGGAGGTAGCGCGCACGGGGATTGTTGCACTGCAGAAGGGAAGCAGTTCGATCGGTTAAATTTTATTATTAAAAGAAGGCCGTCCGCGCTATGCAGAGCATAGCGCGGA
>CAYTKT010000057.1:0-11949 GCA_964438605.1 uncultured Oscillospiraceae bacterium | reverse complement strand
CTACATACCAGATGAAAGGAGTGTATTCAGGTATGAATGTATTTGAAGCCGTAAAGCAGAATGTCACAGCCCGTCAAGCGGCGGAGAGGTACGGAATCAAAGTGAACCGGAATGGGATGGCGGTCTGTCCGTTTCACAACGACCGGAATCCCAGCTTGAAGCTGGATCGCCGGTTCCACTGTTTTGGCTGTCAGGCAGACGGAGATGCGGTTGATTTTGTCTCACTTCTGTTCAGACTTTCCTGCCGACAAGCCGCTATTAAGATAGCGGACGACTTCGGAATCAGCTATGACCGATTTACGAAACTCAACAATAGACCCAATGCGCGTGTGCCAACGAAAGAGCAGATTTTCCAATATGAAGAAGAACACTGCCGTAAAGTGCTGACGGAATACCTTCGCCTTCTCCAGCAGTGGCGCGAAGAGTACGCGCCGCATAGTCCGGAAGAGGAATGGCATCCTCTCTTTGTGGAAGCCCTGCTAAAGACAGACTATACGGAATATCTTTTGGATGTTCTTTCATCCGGTTCATTGGATGAAAGAAAGGCACTGATAGCCGATCAGAGAAATGAGGTGATGAAACTTGAACGAAGGATCAGAGAACTGTCTGCCGATCACGCCGAACAGCGTGGACGAGGTGAAAGATTTTCTGGATCAGAGCCAGAAAGGTAAGGTTTACAACACCGCCGCCAATTACAAGCGCGTCCTGCAATACGACCCCCTCCTCAAAGAAGAATCCTTCTACTATGTTCAGCCAGAAACCATATTTTGGGGGAATACAAAATCAAATCTTCCAGGCACTGTGGCAAGATATTGCCTTGTTCTTTCAGAAGTGTGAACCTTCCGATTATCTAACACAAGCCGTATTTTGTCACCTTTAGGATATTTGCCATCCAATATTTTAAAAAACTCAACATAATCATGACTGCTGTGGGTCTCACTTACCAATGGGATGGCTTCCCCTGTCAACAGGTCAATCCCGGCCAGTAATGACAGAGTGCCTAGGCGTTTGTATTTAGAATCTCTGCGGATTGAGCCATGTTTTTCGTTAGGCGGGAGATCCTCTGAGGTTGTGGCAACCGCCTGTATGCCGGGTTTTTCCTCATAGGAAATTAATGGACGACCTGTTGATCTTCCTCCCATGGGAGAAGCTGGCCGCTTTCATCGAACTGCATAGAAAGCTGCTTGTATCCCAATAAAACATGATGCATCTTTTCATCGAAGCCGAGGCCACGTTTCCCACAATAGTACCTGATCCGGAAAGGTTTGATTTCCGCTTCATCCAAAATGTTGGGAACCGTACTCTTATGGATGGTGGCAAGCCTTACATAGCCTGCCGCTTCCGCAGTTTGATTGATATGCGATGTCAGTCTGGCATATTTATTTTTTCAGAAAGCAGCGGCGAGCCGGATCGTATCTTTCGACAGTCAGCTTCCTGTTCTCTTCTTCTCTGTAAAATACTCCGAAAATAAAATATGCCTGACAGGGGAATGTCGGGCTGATGCGGTGCGGAATATCCCATGTCAGCCAAACCGTGTCAACCGGCAGAAAAGACTTTAAAAATAATCCGCAGGCGCTCTGTTATTTTACTTTAACTTTTCTTTCATTCCCTGATTGACATAGTTGATAAAGGGAAAAACGGATTGGAATATCAGGCTTTTTCCCGCCAACCGGATATCAACCGAAGCGTCAACCAAATGGTCAACCGAAGGCTTTTCCAAAAAGAAAGCGCCGTTTGCCGGGCCTCTTCTTCCTCGATCTTCCGAAAACCGGCTCTGGCCGTTAGCAAGTCGGTTGACACGTTTCTGTTCTCTTATGATCTGTGACTGCAGGAAAGCTATCATCTGACGACCGATGGCTTTCAGTTCCACGGGCATCTCAGCTCTTCCAAGGTTCTCTTTGGACTGTTCCCATTGCGTGATCTTTCTATGAGCGCTATGGCGGAACAGGAGTATCCTTATCGCTGCCGCATTTCTTCGCCAAGCCGGGAGCCACGACTCTCACCGTCGACAGAACTCGTTCGGGGCAGATTCTTTTAACAGAGGCCCGCCCGTCATGGCGTGTCGCGGCATTGGCTGACGCTTTCAACGTCCGCAGCAGAATGTATCAGATGATTTACGTACTTTGTTGTCAAGGAACACTTTTTCACGGGAGAAATCATTTTCTCTCTCACTATACTTGTTGCTGAAAAATTTCTTGAAACCGAACCAGCTTTTTTTATTTTTTGGAAATATTTTTCGAGAAAAATCCCTTTACTTAACTTCTGCCCCTTCGTAAGCCCTACATCCCCGTCTCAACGAAGATATCGCCCCCTTCCTCTCTCACCTCAAACCCGAACGCTTCCGTAAAGATCCGCTCCGAAATGCAAACGTCCATAAAATCCGACACCGTTTCGCCTTCGATCGTGCGCGCATCACCTTCCGCATTCTTCCAGCGGACCGTCACATTATCGCCTTTCGAAACATAATCAAACATCGTATCGCCGAGTACGATTTTCAAATGATTTACCGACAGGTCTTCCACCCGTTCCACCGTGTCCACCGTGCCGCCAAGCGCGGTCACGACAAACCACAGCGGCAGGAGGTATTCCCCATTTTTCCCGACTAACGCCGGAAGTGTCGAGCGCACGCCGTCGGCATACACGTTCGGCAAACCGTTTCCATACAGATAAACACTACATTTCTCCGTATCGATCTTTTCTGCCTCAAGCCATTTGGAGTAATAATACATATTGTTGTATATCTTGGAATGCGTATACGACATATCATAGTCGATGCAGTAATTGACAACGCCGGTTTTTTCCGACCGTGCCGCGGACTGATGATTCATCTGGTCGATGCGGTAATTGTGCCAGTAGCCGGGAATCTGGACGGCGACCGCGTAAAACGACAGGACGCTGATGACGGCCAGCATCCCCACGACGGCTGGTGGGCGCACCGACGAAAGGAGCGCTGACAAAACGCCCGACGCGACCGCCAGAATGCACAGGAAAAACGGCAGCATCGTCCGGTTCCCTCCGCTCGACGTAAGGAGCATAACACCCGCCGACGCCACACCCGCCAGCTGTACGAGCGCCAGCCCTTCGTATCCCGTCGTCAGATACATCACAGCCTGCACGAGGAGCAGACAGACGACCCCCACGTACCAGACAATGCGCAGCGTTCCCTCCGAAAACGAAAGGCCCGCGACCGATACCAGCGAGATCATGATCCATAAAATGCTGACAATCAAATATCGTCCTTCCTTATTCCGCGAGAGAAAGCATCCCGTGATGAGAAAGAGAACGGCCAGCGCGCACAAAATCAGTGCATTTTCTTGTAAAAACTCCGCCTGTGAGCTGACCTGTGCCGTCATATGCGGCAGAAATCCTCTTCTTTGCGTCACATCGAGGATTATTTCTGATCCGAAACGCTGCTGCGTCGCCGGTGACATCAGGATCGTCATCAGGCCGAGTCCGCCGGACACCAGCGCTGCAAAACAAAAAGCGCCTCTTTTCGTCTTTTGGATTACACATTTCACCGCAAAATAGAACGCGACCATAATAGAAACAGCACCCATTTGCTCCGTCGTCGCTCCGCACAGGAAAATATACAGGAAAATCAGAAGATCCGATGCATAAAACCGTTTTTCACGATCGGAAGTGATACGCTGCAGCAGGAAAATTTCCAGGATAATCATCGCCGTCGGCAGCGCGTAATTGCAGAACGCCGAGATCCACAGCACACCTTTCACGAGCACGCTCCGCGGCATGGTGAGGACCCCAATCAGAAACAGCAGCGCGCAGATCAGGCCTCTGTACCTGTCGCTTTTCCAGTCCGTTTTATGCGCTGCATCCATTTTATGCACCGTATAAGGAATCAAAACGCAGACTCCCACCAGAAAAACAGCGAACATCCCATTCCCGCAGTGAAGGATTAGCTGTGCGATAAAATGGACGAACATGCGCCCGTTGAACGTCAGGTAATGCTCTTTCATCATTTGGAAATAGTGTCCGACCCCGCCGTCCATAAACGTGGAATACCAGTAGTCGTCCGCGCTGTAGACGGTCGTCGCGGCCAGAAATACGATCCACGCCAGCGCTATGGCGATCAGCATTGCTGTGATCCGTTCCGCCCATTTCCATCCTGTCTTTTCTAGAGTTTCTATTTCCTTCACTCTCTTCACTCGCTCCTCGCTCCTTTTCTATATTTTTCAAAAAATTCTGTTTCGCTCTTATCGTCTGTGGGATTACTTTTCGATAAAGACCAAAAAACGGCTGATCACATAATTTAGTACTAGAACGGCAAATTGTACTAAGACCTTGGCGACCATGTCGCCGATTCCCATCGGGCCGGCCATCAGCCACACGCCGCCGACCTCGATGGCCATCGTAAAAGCTCGCGCACCGACGAAGCGCACGAACTCCCGGAACCGCTCCGCCGCAGAATCCCGCTCCGAATGAAAGACGAATCCCGCGTTGATCCAATACGCGAAGAGGATCGCCGCCAGGACGGAAACGATGTTCGCCGGATGAAGCGGCACGCGAAGCAAGGTCCGCAGAACGAAAAAGCTGGCCAGATTGACAGCCGTCGTCAGTCCTCCGGAGATGAGGTAGCGCACCGCCCGGCTCGCAAAGAGCTTTTTGGAAAAATCCTTCTGCCCGTTTCCATATTTCATTTCTTCTCATTCTCCATGTTTCCCGGCTGCTGGCTTTGCCCGTGTGCCTCTTTTTCACGGGAACGAACATCTGAAATGATATAACGCGGCCTGCCCTTGATCTCCTCGTAAATGTGCGCGATATAGTAGCCGATCACTCCCAGACTGAGCATGATGACGCTACCGATCATCAGCATCAGTAAAATGACTGTCGTAAAACCTTCTACCGACGCGCCGCGAAAATACCGCACCAGTGTCTGGACGCCGAGAATCACTGCCAGCACCAGAGTAACGATTCCTGCCGCCGTCACCGTCTGCAGCGGCGCCGAGGAATATCCGGCGATATTACGGATCGCGTAGGAGATTAGATGCCGAACCTTCCATTTCGACGCCCCGGCCTCCCGCTCCCGGACATCAAATTCGACCGTGACACAACGAAAACCGATCCATGACGACATCGCACGGAAAAAGACGTTGCGCTCTGGCATCCGTAAAAGCGCGTCGAGCGCCTTGCGGTCGAGCAGCTTAAAATCGGATGCGCCTTTCATGTCAAATCCTACGGCTTTTGACATCAGCGCATAAAAAGCGTTCGCGCAGGCCCGGTGCAGCGCCAGTTCTTTTCCCCGGCTTTTCTTTCGCGCCTCGACGACTTCGTAACCTTCCTGCCACAGGCGGTACATCTCCACCAGGACTTCCGGCGGATGCTGCAGATCGCAGTCCATGACCGCCGCGCAATCGCCTTCGGCACATTCCAGCCCCGCGAAGATCGCCGCCTCCTTTCCGAAATTCCGGCTGAAACGAACGCCCTTCACATTCGGATACGCCGCCGATGCTTCTTCGATTCGCTGCCACGTCCGATCCGACGAGCCGTCGTCCACAAAGATAAGTTCGTATGCGATCCGTGCCTCCGACAGAACGCCGTCAAGGACCCGCACGGCTTTGGGCAGCATTTCGTCCTCATTGTATGCCGGGAGGACGACCGACAATTTTTCCAGTTTTTCTTCCGTCACTTCACATTCCCTTCCGTTTCTGATCTCATACCCAATTTTTATGTTTATAGTAATGGTTATTTCTACGCTGCATGGATAAAATAATCGTAGCCGCATCCGCCACATTTTTTCGTAGAATACCTTCTTCTGCGAAAATCCACTTCTTCTTATGCACATTTCAACGGTTCTTCCGCTTCCTGACGGCACAGCGTGACGGCGAAAAGCGCCGAAAGACGTTTCATATTCTGTTTTTTCAGTTCCATCGTCGGATGAACATAAAGATTCATCGTCAAATTGACGCTCGAATGGCCCAGAATCTCACTCAGACTTTTCACATCAAATCCCAGTTCCACACAGCGTGTGGCAAACGTATGGCGCAATGCGTGAAAGTTTCTTTTTGAGATTCCACTCTCTTTTAGCGCTTGTTGAAACCGGTTTTGCAGGGTACGCGGGTCCAGATGCTTTTTTCCGGGAAGCGACAGAAAGTAGCCGGAGGTGGAACCCGTATGATTCTGATATTCTTCTATCAACCGAACCAGAATATCCGGCATTGGAATCGTCCGCACAGAAGATGCGCTCTTTGGGGCGCTGACGAGAATCTTTGTCTTTTTTTCGGACTCTGCCTGTTCCCGCACGCGCTGCATCGTCCGGCAGACGCGGATCGTCTTTTCCCTCAGAGAAATATCCTCCCATCGCAGCGCACAGACTTCCCCGATGCGCAGTCCGGTAAACAAACTGACCAGAATTCCCATATGGTAGGCATTCCGGTCAGAAATCAGATGACGGCACAGACGTTCCTGTTCCCCACGGCTTAAGATCCGTTTTTCCTTTTTCTTTGAACGGATGTGAATCGAGCGTGCATCACACGAAACGGGCTGTCCGCTTTGGACGGCGAAACGCAAAACTCCGCGCAGCACGAACAGTACGCCC
The DNA here is from genome assembly GCA_964438605.1 of uncultured Oscillospiraceae bacterium. Lineage (GTDB taxonomy): Bacteria > Bacillota > Clostridia > Peptostreptococcales > Anaerovoracaceae > Alangreenwoodia. Next base: position 5,396 of record CAYTKT010000057.1, on the reverse strand, counting down.
AAAACCGTCCGTGCGGAGAGTCCGGTTTTCTTTTTTCCGCCGCAGCAAAGGAGGGTTTGACAGTGTTCTTCGATCAGTTGGTCGGAAAATTCCTGGAGTGCGATGTCATCCAGCGCCGGAAAAAGATGCAGTCGCAGAACGCTCTCGCATTTATTGGCGGTGGATTCTTTGATGCGCGGCTTTGCCGCTTGGAACCACTGCTTCGCGCTTTACGGAATGTCACCAGATTTTCGTTATGTTCTGGAAGCAGCGTCAGGCTCCCATGTTCCGACGTTTCTTTTTTATTGCCGGCATCTCTTACTATGCAAGCCAGTTTCTTCTTTACTTCGCGATATGTTTTGGCATAAACATAGCCGTACTTTGCCTTTCCTTGTGTGTTGCGCGATTTGATATAGCGTCCTTCCCAGCGCCCGTCTTTACGTTTATAGATGTTTTCTCCTTTTCGCGGCATAAGTTTTTCCCTCGCTTTCGTTTGACGTGAATTTTGACGGCGAATCCCCACAAAATCGCATCATTTTTCAGAAATATTCTTTTTCCCATCGCTTTTTTCAGCTCTCTAGAATTGACAATTCAATGGGTTTCTAATAAAATACAATTATTACGCACATCCATTCGGCAAAAATGAACCCAAAAACCGAAAGAGCATGTTTCGTAGAAGAAGGTATTCTACGAAAATCTTGTTTCTTTCGCTTTCTTTGCGAAACTTTTCTTTTTACTTTCTTTTCCCCGGATTGCTTTGATTTTTTTATTCGGCAGGAAGGTATGCTCCTTTCTGCTGTGATACATCGTTCTTCGCATCTGATTGCTCCCGTCTTTTTCAACGAATCTCCTGTCGATGACAGGACGGTATTTCTCAAGGAAAACGACATGGATCCGACGGATTGCTTCCCCGTAGGTAAAGCTTGTCCGCAAGCATCCATCTTGCCATTCATGGTGGCCCAGTACCGCTTTTCCTCATGCATCTGCGTTTCTCTCATCGCGGCCGCTAAACCGATGCCTGCTATAGTTTAGGGCGGTCGTATTGTTTGGCGCACTGCCGTAAGTTTGGGACACGTTTTGCAGTTGGCAAAGATAATGTTACGTCCTGCCCCGCGATCCACCGGGTTGAGATGAGAGTTTTCTCATCTGTTCCCGCGCCGATAGGAAGAACTTTTTTCCCTTGCACCCTGTATTCTGCTTTTCAGGTACGCTGCAGTATAAACCAGGAGGTTCTTTTGAGAAAGTCAGCGGTTTTGTTCCTCCGGCAGAAGGAAAGAGCTAAACTGAAGATTTCAGCAGATCATAAAAAAATGCCCGTGTGCAGTCAGTCTTTGATTGACTGACCGTACAGGGGCTTAATAAATGCTTCTCGATATTCTGTTTTCCTATCGTCTTTACGTGAGATTTCTCGATGCGAACGACGTATGCACACGAAAAGACGATTGCAGCATCGCCACCGCTTCTTCTTTCGTCAACAATGCTTTATATTTCTTCCTTCCGCTCTCGTCTCCCTGAACGATGCCCGCACTTTCCGCCCACTGGCGATCTTCTTCCGACCATGCATCCGGCGCAAGTTCTGCGCGGCTCGCAAGCCAGGCATCCATCATCTGGTTAAATTGTTCTTGTGTCATTTCTTCCTCGCTCCCTTCCGGTAAATTGACTTTCCATAAAAAGTAATCCCAATCGATCCCATCTTTGATAAAATTCTTGTCCCTTAAAATGCGCGGACAATTTTTCCCGCTCCAGTGGTTATGCTGTACGATCCGACTTGCAAGGATCTTTAAATTCCGCATGAGTTCTTTGGTCAGCCAGATGGCGTTGTCCACCGCCGCACGCCGATCACCCGATTCACAGATTTCGATGCCGATGCTTTGTCGATTGCCCGCGCCTTTCCCGCCGTCGCCTGCGTGCCATGCCACTTCGTTCGTCGGCAGGATCTGAATCACCTGTTTGTCGTCACAGACAAAATGATACGATGCTTGTCTCGTCGAGTTTTTACAGACAAAGTCGGCTTCGTTCTGCGCGGTGCTGTTCGGATTTCCGGTGCTATGTATCGTCAAGTATTTTGGTGTCATCACGATACCCGGTCGCTGCTTCGTCCGGCTCTTTGGAATGAATTGTTGTTTTATCTGCATGTTATTTCTTCTCCTCCTATTCCGTAGTATGTTCCGTTTTTCCCACGTCTAATTCCGGCAGGCCTGCGAAACCGCATGACAAAGATTCTTCTTCTCTGCTGTATTTACATACATAAATACATGTAGAAACTGTCGTTACACTCCCAAAGCGGAAAGGCTTAAAAGCCCCTTTTATGAAAACCCTGGGTAACGGGCTGGGCCTTTACCGCAGCGAGAAAAACACTTACGGGTACCTCAGGTTTTGATGAGTAGGAAGACGGAAACGAAGAGAACGAAAATGACGATGACAAACTACGAAAACAGACACAAATTCAAGGCAATCATGGAACGTAGAAGCAATAAGCGCAAGGTTCTCATCCGGGCAACGCGCAAGGACGGGACATGGGCAAGCCCCGCGAATATGATGCCATCGGCTACGAAACGGATGAACAGGTGGTCAGGTGGTCGAGCGGCTCACCAGACTTAACAACCAGACCTTCCGGCTTGCGGAATAAAGATTTTCAAAAACCTGGAACAGAATCGCAAAATCCTGTTCCTATACAAATAAATGCAGGTATCGTTTTTTGCAGCGCTCTATAAGTTGAAAACGAGAAAGCGATCCATAAGAATTCAGAAGGTCGTTTCACTGAAAGTTCATAAGTACGTGACATTGATTTCACACAAATATGGTAGCATCATAGCAGAAAATATAGGGAGGTTATGAATCATGCGCCATCGAAAAATATGTACCGCACTTGTTTTATCTGTCGCAATACTTCTGAGCATTTCCGGCTGTGGGCAGGAAAGCGGGAGCAATAACAGCAATAGTTCCGAATCTTATGAGGGCACCACCACATATAGCAAGGACGAATCGGTGGACGGGGCGTCGTTTGTCTCTGAAGGAAAAGATGAAAATGCTATTGTCGTGACAGATGGAAGTGTATCGCTTGAGAACATCACGGTAGGACGCAATTCCCAGGATTCCTCCGGAGGGGATGACGCGAGCTTTTACGGGACGGGAGCAGCCATTCTGTCAAAAGGCGGCACGGCAACGATACGAAATGCTGATATTTCCACCGACGCAAAGGGCGGCACGGGCGTATTTGCTTACGGAGATGGGACCGTCAAAATTAGTGACAGCAAAATATCTACCTCGCAGGACACGTCCGGAGCGGTCCATGTCGCGGGTGGCGGCACACTGTACGCCACAAACGTCAATGCGACCACGGAAGGACAATCCTCCGCCGCCGTGCGTTCCGACCGCGGAGGCGGGTTGATGGTGATTGACGGCGGAAACTATACATCAAATGGAATTGGCTCGCCCGCCGTTTACAGCACAGCGACCGTTGTCGCGAAAGACGCGAAACTTGCCGCAAACGGCTCCGAAGCGGTGTGCATTGAAGGGAAGAACAATCTCTATCTGTACGACTGCGACCTTTCCGGCAATATGGGCGATTCCGATGAAAACGACTGCACCTGGAACATCATTTTGTATCAGAGCATGTCCGGCGACGCGGCGGAAGGAAACAGCACTTTCCAGATGACCGGTGGATCTCTGACGGCGGAAAACGGCGGAATGTTCTATACCACCAACACCGAATCCACTTTTATCTTAGAGAACGTAAATATTACTGCTGATGATGGAGAATTCTTTCTGCGATGTACCGGCAATCAAAATAAACGCGGCTGGGGCACTGTCGGAGAGAACGGCGCGGACTGCACTTTTCTCGCCATTGATCAGGACATGACGGGCGATGTCGTCTGGGATTCTGTCAGTCAGCTTGATTTCTACATCACCAAGGGAAGCACCCTGCAAGGCGCCCTTATACAGGATGAGAGCTGTGCCGGCAACGGTGGGGACGGAACGGCCTCCTTGACAATTGACGACGGTTCCCGCTGGATTGTCACAGGAGACAGTGTGCTGACTGCACTGCACAATGCGGGCAGCATCACTGATGCCGAGGGAAATGCAGTAACGATCAAAGGAACAGACGGCACCATTTATGCCTCCGGAACTTCCGCATACACAATCACGGTGGATATCTACGATACCGCTGCCGATACGGGTTTGGCTCCAACTGTAACCGCGTTCGAGGACGCGCAGGTAAATAACGGCTCACAGCAATCCGCTCCCGGCGGCGATGCGCCGAACAGCGCTCCCGGAAACGGCCAGGCGCCGCCGGAAAAGCCGGACGGGGAATCGAATGACGGACAGGAGCCTCCTGCAAAGCCTGGGAACGGACAGGACCCGCCGGAAAAGCTGAGTGACGGGCAGGAACCACCGGAAAAACCGAGTGAAAGCGAATAAAACTATTGCATGTTTCAGCATCGGTTCAGAAACGGCCGGTGCTTTTCTTATTCCTTTGGAAAGGAGGCGGAGATCGTGGCAATGCGGAAACTGAAAAAGTATAAACCGACGCGGTTCACAGTTAAGGATTACCTGCTACGATAAAAACGCCGCCGGCTTCGCCATGGCGTTCGTGGAGAGCCTCTGCTGCACCAAAGGAACATGGGTGGGAAAGCCGTTCAAATTGATTGGCTGGCAGGAACAAATCCTCCGACGTGTTCGGAATTATCGGGAGTATCGCGGAGTATCGTTAGTGTAAAATAATTGTGGAGTTTTTGGAAGAATAGAAAAAAGAGATCAACTCCAAAGATGTACTTTGCAGAGGAAGAACAGCCGGCAAAAGGTGTATGGCAAAGTGAAGAGAGATATCGGGAATGCATATGATACGTTCGGACACCGGGAAGAGATCCGCAACCGGATGGTACTGGATATACCGGGAAGCTATACAGAAAGTCAAGTCAGCCATGTACTGGCGGAGCGATTCAGCAGAAACCCGATGGGCTGGAGCCGAAAGGGGCTGGGAAAGCTGAGCAAGCTGAGGAAATATCTTTATGATGGCGGAAAATTCATGTGCAGAGAAACTAAGCCCAAAGGGAAACAGGAGAAATACGGCGAGTATGCCAGACAGTACATAGACGAACAATTAAATGGGGCGATCGACTGGAGTTTTTTGAAAAGAGCGTCACGATCGAGGACGGAAACAGCGGGATTCAGCAGCTTTTGAAGAAATATGGCATCAATTACGGTCTCATGAATAATCTTTAGGATTGACCTCTGTCAAGTAAATACTCCACAACAACTTAACACTATCAAACTCCCGGGTATTCTTGACGGAATGGGATATTTATGCTATTATGTATTCACTTCAAAAATTTAACTTAAGGGTGATATTTTGAATATCCGCAAATTGCAATAACAAGTTGGACACTTAGTTACAAGAACTTTGACATTGGAAT
>CAYTKT010000056.1:0-12420 GCA_964438605.1 uncultured Oscillospiraceae bacterium | reverse complement strand
CTTATTAAGAATGGAAACGATACGCAAATTATTCAGTCCGGTAAAGATACTCTCCCGACTGATGCGCAGACAACCGGTCACAACAGCAAATTGAAGATTTGGATTTGTTTTCAGTGCTGATTCAAACAGCGAACGGATGAAGTCGATCATCTCAGGATAAAATCCACGAAAATAGGAATTTTCCAGTGGTACGTCGTATTCGTCGATCAGAAGGATCGTTTTTTTCTCAACCGCTTTGTAAATACAATCTGACAAAAAACGCAGCGCATCCGCATAATGTTCCGGTTCTGCTTTCCAATCCCTGATCTGCAGGAAATGCTCTTTTTCCGCAGAAGAAAGCTTATCTGTATCCAGAATACGATCATGCCGACGAAATTCTCTGGCAATTTCTTTTATGATCATTCCATATGCCGTTTTAAAATCAGGCTGCTTCGCCGATTTCAGCGTCAGCGAGATTACCGGATACTGCTGCATCTGTTTCGTATATTCTTCGCCAGCGTCCATGATTTTCAGACCGTTAAAAATCGTGTGGTTTTCTGCATTTAATGTTTCGTCCCCCGTATCCTCAAAGAAATATTTCAGCATACTCATGTTCAGCGTTTTCCCAAATCTTCTGGGGCGTGTAAAGAGCGTGACATCACTTTTATTATCGAGCAATTCTTTTATCAGCAGCGTTTTGTCCACATAATAAGCGTCATTTTGTATGATTTTTTTAAAATCCTCCGTGCCAATTGGCAGCGGCTTGTATCTTCCCGCCATGAAAGCACCTCTTTTCCTGTTTTCCTGTATCCGACGTTCCCTTTGCCGTTATCCTGCTGCGATCCGGCGAAGTTGATTCGCCCGCACCGATACTTTGCTTTCATTATATCGTTCTTTCTTATCTCTGTCATCCACTAACCATATGAAAAAGACAGTCACAGCTGCGAGGCAATCGCTCATGTTTATATCAAATAAAAACTTTCAGCTGATTGTAAAATCAAGTTGAACACTTAGATGAAAGAGGATTCCGGCCTTAAAGAATATGAGGCCATATCCAAAGAGGAACTTATCGGCGCCCTCGTCATGGCCAGGATCAACGAAGCCCGCTTAAAAAAAGGATACTCCGTAAAAGGAAGTGGTGTCCGGAGAGAAGATTTTCCGATTGGCCGCAGGAATCTCAAGTGATCCTGAAACTCTCAAGTGACCTTCCGATCAAACTTCTCAGCGAAAAAATGGGCCTGCAGAGAAGCAGCTTCTGCCATTGGAAGCATCCTCCTTTCTATCCGGCGAGCGGACGAAAGCATTGCTCAACAACCTGAAACAGTCCCAAGAACCCCATCTCCGGTATTCTTCTTACGGACACCGATGACGAAATGCCAGGATCCGCCTTGACATTGATCTCATCATATCGGATTCTTATGCACACAAGTGCTGCAAGACGCTCAGCGGAAAGATCAAGGCGAAACATTACAAACACAAGAAGTCCGGAAGCCCGTTCCGGATCGATCTGAACCTGCTTCTGGCCGAAATGCGGATTGAGCGGCCGCTGCAATGCGTTGTCAGCGACTATTTTTCTCTGTCCATCCGCTTAATCAGTCCCGGTCATTTTTAACATAAGTGAACGGCGTTCTCTTGTATCTCAATTCAAAAATATACTTATTCTCGCCATCTCTCCGGCAAGTATACGTCATGCACGGATCATACATATATGTCCGGCCGTTTACGTCAATCTCCACCCAACCATGAGGTACTCTCCCGCTGCAGACACGCCCAGCGACTTCACGCGGATCATAGCCTACATTTTTAGCCAGCTCATAAAAAGCTGACGCAAAACAGTAACAATTTCCTTTATGTGAGCTGAGCATACTCAGCGCGTACTTTTCGGTCCAGCCGGTGGAACCCATTTTAAGAATATCGTTTTTACGATAAGTACAGTTATCAACGATATAATCGAAAACAGCCTGAAGCATTTCATGCTGGGTCATATCAGCCGTTACACAGTCTCGTGTCGCCGTCCTGACCAGATCGTCAAGCTCAACATTACCCGTCGTATATCTGCCCTGCGCATCAAACCAATGATTTTCCACATATTGATTTCTGACAAAATCACCGGTATTTTCATCGACAAAATAAAGAATACCGTCAATCACATGATAACCGGCCAAAAGAGGTGTCCCTTCCCGTTCAACAAAAGTCCACATTTCTTTCTGCCCTGTTTTGGATTCCTCTTTGGTATACTCATGATCAATCGTCGCCTCCATAATAGAAGCGTATGCCCAGTTCCACGTTTCAACGTCAGGAAAAATCCTTATTTGCTGAGATGAACTCAACACTTCCATATCAGCAGACCTCTCAAGGACACGATTGACGATTACCGATGCTTCAGCCCGCGAAAGTGCGCCATCCGGATGAAATGTTCCGTCCGGATAACCCGTTATCCAGTTTTTTCTTACGGCAAACAGAATAGCCTTCCTTGCCCAGTAGTCCTCCGGGACATCGCGGAATTCCTCATCGTCCGCCATCTCCAAAGGCTTCAAATTTTCAAAAAAAGATGTCAGAAGTTCCGTAAATTCTGCCCTTGTCACTGCATCGTCCGGATGAAAGTTTCCATCCGGTTTTCCACTCAGAATCCCGTAACGCGCCAGTGTCGTAATGATCGGATAAGCCCAGGTTCCCGGAACCACATCATCAAACGAAGCTTCTGCGTCGGCAAGTTCCGCTCTGGAATCAACCGAGACCAGAGAAAAAATCATCTCCGCCGCCTCAGCCCGTGTCAGTGGATCTTCCGGTCGGAACAATCCATCATCTCCGCAATCCATAAATTTCATATGATCTTCTGTATTAAGCTTCATCACCATATGCTTTCCCGCCGTGATGCTGCTGGTACCAGCTGTAGCCGTTCCCTTTGAAACAACTGCCCCAAACAACGTTGTCAAAAACACTAATAATACAAGAAACAGTATCAGAAAGCATGGATGACTGAAAGAACGCCTCTTTTTCTTCATATTCAATTAAACTCACCCTCTGTCATACATCTTTATCATTCCATTTTTACCGATAAAAAGATCACGGCATCGTGCCGTCTTTTTACATTTCTTCTTCTCGTATCTCGTCTTCCGCTTCCCGCCGCAAGCTGACCGGCTGCATCTGCCGTTTCCTCCTCTATACGGAAAGAGAAAATGTTTCACATAACATGGTGACCGTCATCACAATCATAAGATAATCGATCTCATATGCTCCCATGAGTTTAAAATCCTCCTGGCTGTATACCTTCTTCATCTCATTTACATATTCAACATCAAAAATCCCGTATTTTTTGATCAATGAATCACTTAAAAATTCTCCGCCGCCGGACTTTTTCACCATCGCCGACATCCCTGGGGCCTGAAATGGAAACTTTTTTCGTTTTAATATCGGATCAGGCACGATCCCCTCTGTCGCTTTCTTTAGAATATATTTTTCATTTGTTCCTTTCAGTTTATATTTATCCGGTATATTTACTACAAAAGAAAGCAATTCCTTATCAAGAAACGGATGTCGTCCTTCCACAGAATGAGCAAAAAACATACGATCACCATGTTCCCCCAGCAGATGATCTGAAAGCCGCAATTTGAAATCGATATAAGACCTTCTCTTTTGCGAGCTGAGGCCCTTTACGCGTTCCAGGTTAATCGGACTGGAATCCAGTGCTGAAAAACGTCCGAGCTCAGCCGCCATATCCTTACTGTAAATCCGGGTATGTATCTTCCTGATTTCAGGATGATTCCGTTCATATCGAAAATAAGGATCACCCCAAAGGCGCTCATTCATCTCACATTCTTGTTTTGACATCTGATTTTTTTGCATGTTGCGAAATAAATCCACCATATACCCGGCATAACCGTAAAAAAATTCATCCGATCCCTGTCCCGTGAGTACTGCTTTTGCGGGCGACTGCTGAACCAGCGCTGACAAGAGATATGCCGCAACGTCATAACTCTCTTTCACTGCTGATTCCGCATGATAAATCACGCCCGAAAGATTTTCCCAGATTTGCTCCTCACCGACCTTCGTGCTGTAATGCTCCGATTCGACATAATCGCGGATTATTTTCTGAAAACGGCTCTCATCCAATCCGTCTGAAATAATCTCTGCTGAAAACGAATAATAACTGTTCAGCAAATATTTACCGATATAACATGCCACAACGGAACTGTCCAATCCGCCCGAAATATAAAATCCGACCGGTACATCAGCAACGAGCCGCCGTGCGACAGCCTCTTTTATCATTTCCCTCAGTCTTTGCGCATAATATTCTTCTCCGAGATCTTCCTCCTGCGCACGATATTCTATATCCCAATATTCCCTATTACAGATTTTCCCATCCTGTCCGATACAGAGCATATGCCCGCATTCCAGCGAATAAATTCCATCAAAAAAAGTAACCGGAGAAACGATTCCCGGAAAATTCATCAGCTGATCAACAGCTTTCATATTTAATTTCCGGTTCACTCCGGGGTATTCCAGGATCGCTTTGATTTCAGATGCAAACACAACCTTTCCGTCTGTGACCGTATAAAACAGCGGGGCGATTCCCAGATGATCTCTCACCAGCAGGAGCATTTTCTTTCTGGCGTCATAAAGAGCAATCGCAAATTGCCCGTTCAAAAAATTAGGAAAATCAATTCCCTGCTCCTCATAAAGATGAAGAATCACCTCCACATCTGTTTTCGTGCGGAAACGATGACCTTTTTCTTCTAAAATTTTACGCAATTCCTTGTAATTGAAAATTTCTCCATTACATATCATCGTAATCATTTCATCTTCATTCTGAATCGGCTGCATTCCGCCGTTCAAATCGATAAAACTGAGACGGTTAAAGCCAAATGCAGCCTCATCAAGTACCTTTACCCAGCTTCCATCAGGACCCCGGTGCCTGATAGCATACAGCATTTTTTCTATGATTCCCTTTTCAATCCTGCTCTTATTTTTTAAATTAAAAACTCCGCATATTCCACACATTTCACTTGTCCCTCATATAAATCCTCAGCTCAATTTTCCTGCAAGCCATATTTCCGGTACTGCGTCCGCTTATCCGCTTCATACGCTTCTATTTTTTCATCCCAGATCTTATCAAGCGAAGCTTCCCCTCTGCGGTCGGCAATTTTCATTTCTTCAGAAAGATACCGGCCAAGATAACGGGAAAGCTTTTCCGCGCCGGAAAGATTCATATGAAGTCCCGCATCATAAGTATCCGTATTGTAATCGATCCCAATCTCATCCGCTAATTCCAGAAAATTAATATATTTTAAATTATACTTGTCCGCATAATTTTTAACCTGTTCTTCCCATTCATCATACCAATAAGGATAAAGGCTCGGCGCTTTAATCAATATCAGAGAAATCCCGTTTTTCTCACAAAGCTCCCTCATCATATCAAGATATTTCCACGCTCTGTCGCTAAAACTGTAATCGCTCAGAATCTTCCCTTCCGGCACATTTTCCGCCGGTTTCACATCTACCCGCATATAATAGCCATTATGAGAAACGCGCTTTGTTTGAAACATATATTTCACATCGGCTTTCGTCAGCTGACTCCATCTTGTATGATACCGCAGAATCGGAAAAACATAATCGAGAAACTTTTCTTCCGGCTTCATAGAGGCGCGAATCGCTTTAACCTTGGAAGAAGACCATCTCATTCCTTCCAGCGTCATGCGGTTATAAGCCTCACTCTGAGATTCTTCAAATTCGAGAGACAGCACGTTAAATATGACCGCCTTCGGTGTCTCATAGCGAAGAGTGTCTTCCAATATGTAATATGACTGCCAGATATACTGCTCTGCGCTGCCGCGAATATAGCTGTTGATTCCATAATCTTCCCAGAGTACAGGCGGTGAAAAATTTTCGTAAACCTCACAATCGCCTGTAAAAATAACATCGAAGTCTTTATTTTCCCTGTAATATTCCTGAATAAAAGCGCCCTCGACTACACCATCCACATATTTAGGAACAAGCAGCGCTTGGAGCAAAAACAAACTTACGACTACGATCACAATCGTCACAACAACCCTTCTGTATCTTTGCAATCGCGTTCCGGATTTCCATGATTTCGTCTGGCGCTCCTCGTCAAATTCCATTCCATCACCTTTGCTTTCCTGAAATGCAGAGATAAACACAATTTTAATCCATTATCATCAAAATTGATTATAAATGAATTGATTTGCATCATACCCGATTCCATATGCCCCCATCAGAAGTACTACTAAAAATAATCCGTACCAAATGCAAAACCGGAGCGGATATGCTCTCTGTGAGATCGCATCCCTGACACTGCCGTTGCGCTGCCGGAGACTCACCAGAAGCAAAACAAACGCTCCCAGAACCAAAATCACATAGTCGATCGCTGTCAGCCCAATGCTCATCAATTCCCCGTTCCACAAAATATTCCAATTATCTGCTGTCAACATAGATAAAATCATTTTGAATGTATCTGAAAGGTGTTCGTAACAATCAAATAAATTCAAAACACATACCAGCAAAAATGTTCGTACTACTTGGAAAATTTTATACACCGTCTTCCCTTCCACAGAAAAACGATGGTGAAACTTCTTATACAGAGGCTCAAGTTCCTCTGAAATCATCAGAACAGCCCAGTTGCTCAATCCCCAGAAAATAAAATTCCAGCTGGCTCCATGCCAGATTCCTGTCGCAAACCATACGACAAAAGAGGACAGGTACAGCGGTATCCGTCTGCCTGCCGCCTCACCAAAATGCCTGCGGCAAAACTTGGAAAGCTTTTGCATGACTCTGCTGGTAGAAAAAGGATAAAACAGATAATCCCTGAACCAGCTGCACATAGAAATATGCCATCTCCGCCAGTATTCCTTCAGACTTTTCGAAAAATAAGGCCGGATAAAGTTTTCCTGCACTTTAATTCCCATGGCTTCAGCTATTCCGATGGTAATATCTATGCCGCCGGTAAAATCTGCATAAAGCTCCAGCGTATAAAAAATCATCCCTACAAATATGTACGCGCCGGAGTAGGCTGACGTATCACCTGTAATCGTACTGACGCCCGTCAATATCCTGTCTGCAATGACCATTTTCTTGAAATATCCCCAAAGGACACGCTGCAACCCGCGGCACACCGTTCTGCTTTCAAACGGATGCTCCTCATAAAGTGTCTTCGACAAATCCCCGAAGCGGCTGATCGGCCCCTGAATCAACTGAGGAAAAAAAGCGACAAACAGAGCGAATTTCAACAAATTTTTTTCTGCAGGATAAACTCCTCTGTAAACGTCAATCAAGTACCCCGTCGCCTGAAAAGTATAAAAGGAGATACCCAGAGGAAGCGCCAGCGTCAGAAAAGAGATATGTCTGCTTCCGCCAAACATATCGAAAATATGATTTATATTTGAAATCATAAAATTCGAATATTTTACTACTGCAAGTATCCCGATATTTATAAAAATACAGGCAGCCAGCCAGCAGGAACGAATTTTTTTTTGACGTTTCTTGTACAGCTTTCGTTTTTCCTGGGATAATTCCGCTTTATGTTCCTTAATATACTCCTTCTGCTTCTTCTCGTTCTGTCCAATCATACGGGCAGCGAGGTACGTTGTTACCGTCGTTGTCAAGATATAGACGAGATAGCTTGCTCCAGCAATAAAATAAAAAACATAACTCGCCGCAAGTAAAAGTATCCATTGATACTTCTTTGGAATAAAATAATAAAGAAAAAGCAGAATAAATATAAATGCTAAAAATCCATATGATGTAAAGAGCATATTGAAACTCTCCCTAATTTAAAACAGGCGAATCATATTCAATAGAAACAATATCGTCTCCATCTAAAATAAAACTCAGCTTCGTGCCTCTTTTTTCATACACCATACTGTTTTCCGATTCTGCATAATCAGAACCATACACCGCAACTATATCATCTTTTCCCATAGACAGATCCACACCCTCCGGTGTAGCCACGCTGTCATCCTTTAATATCACACATGCGACCAGATCTTTGTCTCCATCCGGATAGGTTTCCATCCGAAAACCAGGATAAGTATATATTTTCGCAATCCCCTGAGCTGCACAGCTCGGTTCCTCATAATACTTTTCCGGTTCACCCAGTTGTTCTACAATCCCGGAAACTTCTTCGTCCACTTTTATTTCAACGCCATTACTTTCAAATATGTATCCGCCTGACGACTCTTCCTCCACTTCTTCAGAAGATTTCAGTTGATTCTCCGCGCCCTCCGCGCCGCAACCAGCCAATAGGCTGATGCATATTACACAAAAACATATTATTTTTAATATTTTTTTCACCTTCACCACATTCCATTCTTATATATTATCTAAAACCAGTATTTCATCTTATTCTTCATCCATCAATTCCGCAATCATCCTGCATAAGGCTTCGACAGAATTGAAATTCTCCGCAACGATTTTATCCGCCGTAACAGCCACATCAAACTCGTCGCTGATCGATGCAATCAGCGTAACGATATCAAATGAATCCAAAACCTTTTCATCCACCAGCACATTGCAATGTTCAATATCTTCATCAGGATGCATATCTGTCAAAATTTCTAAAATTTTTTCTCTTATATTGTCCATTCCATTATTTCTCCTTTAAACTATTTTTCCAAACTGTTTTTCAGAAAAACCCGATCGATCTTTCCATTCGCAGTAAACGGCATGGTTTCTAAACGTTCTACATGATTTGGTATCATATAATGTGGAATCATTGATTTTAAAATTTTCACCAGTTCCTTTTTCTCAATATCTCCCACATAAAACAATATGATCCTGCCTTTTCGTTCCTCATAAACACAGGCACACATCTTTACACTGTCAATCAGATTGACATTTGCTTCTATCTCCCCCAATTCGATACGGTGCCCCATATGCTTAATCTGGTAATCTTTTCTCGACACAAAGACCAGCTCTCCAAACTCATTGTATTTTCCAAGATCACCCGTTCTGTAAATAATTTCGGGATAAGCCGTATTCAGCGGATTCTGCACAAATGATTCCGACGTTTTTTGCAAATCGTTATAATAGCCCAAAGTAACACCCGTTCCCCGGATGCAGATTTCGCCTTCCGCGGCCAGTCTGTTATTTTCGTCCAAAAGCAGAATTTCCGTGTTCTGAAACGGTTTTCCAATCGGAATCGCTTCATCATCCCGCAATTCCCGCTCAAGACGATAATAACAACACATGCCTGTTCCCTCCGTCGGCCCATAAAGATTGACAAAAGACGCTTCCGGAAGTGCATTTTTCCAGATTTTAAACTGCTTCACAGGAAATACCTCACTGCCAAAGGCAATCGTTTTCAAATACTGGGGCTTTACAATTTCAAACGTTCCAAACGCAGAAATCATCGTCAATGCCGAAACAACCCAGCAGATAGTATTTACTTTGTGCCTGTTCAAAAAAGATACCAAATCTACAGGAAACATAAACAGTCGCTTCGGAACAAGATATGTAGTTGCGCCAAACTTCAGAGTAGGATAAATTTCCTTCAGACATGCGTCAAAATACAGCGGCGTCTGATTCGCAAATACAGTTTCCTCGCTGAACGACAAAACCTCAGACAGGTGCTCAATATAATCGATCACAGAGCGGTGGCACGCCGTCACTCCCTTTGGAATTCCGGTAGACCCTGAGGTAAATACAATGTAGACAGGGTCAGTATCAAGCGCTTTTTCGCGTATCGCTCTCAGTTTCTGCGAATCTTCCGGCGTATTTGTCATTTCACCATACAGGCAGGCAACGCCGTGAAAGTCAAATGTTTTCACCTTTCCCGCAGTGCTTTCGTCACAAATGACGAGCTTCGGCTGACAATTCGCAAAGATCAATTCAATTCTGCTCTGCGGCATTTCTTCGTCAACAGGAACATAAAAACATCCGGCTGTAACGACGCCCAAAAAAGATATAATCATTCTCGGTGACTTGCTCATAAAAACTACAACCGGCTCTTTATATAAGCCGTGTTGTGTTATATAGGTCCCGATAGAACGGCTCTGATCATATACCTGCTGAAAGGTATAATCTTCATCTTCATCGGCATATGCTGTCTTATCCGGAACCTTTTTTACAATCCCGTCTAAATAAGATAATACATTTTGTATCACTTCCAATTCATACATCCCCTTTTATTTTGTAATCAACTGTCGGTATTCTCTTTTTAAAATTCCGCATCGTTCCACACAGCATTTTGCCAAAACCCGCATGGCATCCAAATATCCCGCTCCGATGTTTCCTTCCTTTTCAATCATAGAAAGCTCGGTACAACCAAGAATAATCACCTGAGAACCTTTTTCTCGCAATTCGTCTGAAACGCGCTCAAACAAATTCATCTCAGCCGGTTTCGCTGCCTTTATATTTTGATAAATAAGATGCATCACATCACTTTGTCCGCTTTCTCCGGGCAAAACCATCCGGATTCCTCTTTTATAAAACGATTTTTGAAACAGTCCGCTTTTTAAAGTGCCGTCCGTAGCCATGACGCCAACAGTTTCTACATTCTGCGATGTCAGATAATCAGCTGTCTCCTCCGCGATATTGATAATCGGAACCCGGATTTTTTCGGACATCCGATCGTAAAAATAGCCTGCCGTAACACATGGAACCGCGATCAGTTCCGCTCCCGCCGCAGTCAGCTTTTTCCCGGCTGAAATCATGGGAATTCCTGGATCTTCTATGCTTTTTCCCATGATATAGTTCGTTCTGTCCGGAATAGAAGGACAATGATACACAATCATGTCAATATGATCTTGATCCTTATCCGCTTTTGTCATTTCTATGACCATCTGCATGAAATAAGCCGTCGCCATAGGTCCGAGTCCGCCAATTACGCCTAATGTCCGCATTTTTGTACATCTCTCCATCTTTTTTTCATTGTATTACAGGATATTGCGCCGGATCATACGCATGACTTCCATTATGCGACGCGGAATATGCTCTTATCTTTTCATCACTGCAATAAAAAAAGGATCTCCCATCTGCCCTTCTCGTCGTATCAAAATGATACCATCCTTCTCCCAGATCGATCAGGTTCCAGTAATGCGTCCTCTCCGGTTTCGAAAATCCAATATCCATATTTTTAATTCCGGCTCTTGTCAGTAAACATTTTGAAGTAGAAGCATATACATAACAATCCCCCCTGTGCTCAAAGAGGCCATGGTATGCGCCCTCAACCCAGTTCGTCTTTGGACTTCCGTCCAGCCAGGCAACATTACTGTGTACCCAGTTGAAAATCGCTTTCGCCACTTCATACTGGCTCATTTGAGGTGTTGTAATCTTTGCCAGCACTTCATCCGCTTTCCTGTTTACAACCTGTTCTGACGCCGTTTCAGCACTCGGCTCTGTTACATGAATAATCGCTGCGTCCTCCGCTATATTTCCGGCAGCATCTTCCGCTATGTAAACGACAGGATATTCACCCGGCACCTCAAGATCCACCTTGCTGCTGTTGACTCTGAGCGTCACATTCTCATCCTGATTGTCGGAAACCTTCACGCCCTTTTTATAGGAAACGCTGTCTCCGGCAGCTACCGTCAACTCAGCAACGCCCTCAATCACAGGCGGTTCCTCATCAGACTTTGCCGGATTTTTTACCGTATTCTGAGAATCTCCGGAAATATGGACGCCGAGAGAATTCAAAACATACAGGTTCTCCAGATACCCCATCTGCGCCGATTCCACAAAAACTGCTCCTCCGCCCGCGAGGAAAACAATCGACAACACTAATGCCGTCGTTCGTTTTGCCCTGCGCAAGTACGTGGTATCACCTGTGGCCGTTTGCTGTAAATCCATAAATTTTTTTGCTTTATGAAATGCGAAAGCCGAGACAATACCCAGCAAAACAGTTCCTGCCATCAAAACAATGCCGCCATAGAACAGAAAGTCGTCAAGTGATAAATTCATTCGCTCCCTCCATCGTATTTCCAATATTTCCATATTTTAACAGCTGCGGGAATCCGGCTCTTGAACAATTTTGTTCTCTGACGGCCTTCTTTCCCGCAGTATCAGTCAATTTTTAACTGTTTGTAATTCTTTATTTTGTGTAAATAAAAGGAGAACCCGCATACGTTATCTCAAACAGATAATAATTATATCCATCTCTTCTGCGTGCATACGTCAATTCTGTGTCATAAACATATGTCCGTCCGCCAATATCAATTTCAATCCAGCCGTGAGACTGCATATTATGGCCGAGATATCCGGAAACTTCTCTCGGATTGTAGCCGAAATTCTTCGCAAGATAGTAGTACACAGATGCATAGCTGTAACAGTTGCCTTTATGCGTCTGGAACATCGGTATCGCATATGATTCCGTCCATCCCTTTGCGCCTCTGGCGACCTTCGACCTTGAAAGGTACTTAAAATTATTAATCACGTAATTAAACGCCGCTTTCAGCATCTGATGCTGCGTCATGCCGGAAGTCACACATG
>CAYTKT010000055.1:0-12520 GCA_964438605.1 uncultured Oscillospiraceae bacterium | reverse complement strand
CTTCCAATAGATTAATTTTTTCGGAAAAACATCTTTTTCAGACGGTCTGATCTATGAATTCGAGATTTTATCCGGTTCACTTGCTGAATTAAAACCATTTTCGGATTCATTTTTCGCTGATTCTATTTTTGATCTATTTTTTCAATCATTCCTGTCATTTTTATCATTTGGAATCCTTCTGCTTTCCAATTCATATTTCATCTGCTTGTTGTCTAATTTTATTTTAATGCCTAGTAAAATAATAGGTTTTGATTATTTGCAAAAACCGTACACGCGACTTTGCGCCCCGTTCCTTAGGACTTGACAATTAGGGATTTTTATAGCCCCTCCCCAGTCAGCGGGCCGTCCCCATCGGGTCCCACACTCCGCGTATAATCGCGAATGACATTTTGAACAGAGAGATTGTAAGTTGCTTGCATTGTTTCGTTTCACCTTCGGATAGCGGAAAAATGTGATGGATTAAATCAGCGTAAGTATATTTGTTTCTTCTAAACACAATTCACAGAAAGGGTTTGTATGAATATATCTGTCACGGATAATTTCCTATGCGTGACCATATCGCCGTTTTATTTCCGGTACGCGCTGATACTTTTCATCATTCCGTGCTTCGAGTTTCGCGTGCTTGTCACGAAATCTTCCATGCGTCAACTCCGCAACCCGGATAGCGTCATAGTTTCTTTGGTTTACATGGAATAGTATTAACTTCCTTCTTTTATTCTTTTCTTACTTTCTTTTTCTTTTCTTATTCACTTAAAATGAAATGTATCAGGAATCATTCTTATTCTTTTCTTCTAACAGAACATGCAGTTGCAACTTGCGCCGCCGATAACTGGCGCGCCGCCTGTCAAATATGCCTTCACTGCATAAGACACTCCTCTATTTATCATGTAAAAGAGTTCATCAAACTTTTCGACGGAATCTAAAGCCCGGAACAGATTCGTTTAATCCGCCAGTCCGCTTTTATGTGCGCTGTCTGATACATAAGGAAGCTCCGAGATAAAGCGCAGTACAAACAAGACGGCATCTTTTACTTCGGTGGGGTTGATGCTGAGAAGCGCTTCAATGAAACTGAAACCAGCCCTTGTGAAATTTTGAATGAAGTCAGGAGGCACGGAGAGAGACAAAGTCTGTGGGCTTTCAAATCTTATAAATTATGTAAGGAAAGAGCACGAACGTGACGGATTTCCTGTCACCGTTCGTTCAGTCTGTCTCATCGATCACTATATCTGGACAATTTTCATAAGGAATTTTCGCGGTTCATTTCCCTGCAAAATCTCGACACGTTCCCCAAATTCCACATCTCTTGACAGATAAGGGAAATTATTCTATACTATATTTCGTCATTTCGTCGAAAACGTGTAACATAAAGAAGCCGCAGAGTACACGGGAATCGTTCGCGTATATTTCATGCGTTGGTACGCTTAAATGAAAGTTAAATTTGTCTGAGGGGAAATACTATCTTTTCAGACAGGGGAAGATGTCGCACGGGTGCGGGAACCTGATCATATAAAGTACAGCGGAAAAGTGCTGTAAATGATTTTTTTAGAAGAGAGTTATGCAAATGAAGTTGTGAAATAACGGTGGAGCCGCTTGTCTGTGCCGCTTTTACCTTTTTAGCCGTTTCTGTATTCGCTCAGGATACGGCAGATATGGGGACGGTCCGGCGCTCAGCGTTGAAACTAATGGGCGGAATACGGCATTTGCAGACGCGGATCGTGTTATCGTCAATACCGAGAGACAGATTGATTTCGCTCAGATACAGATATACTCACGTCTTTATGAAAATAGAAGCGATACAGCGGGGAAAGCGTTCGGTCGGATTGAAAAAAGACGAAAAGAAAGTATGGCAGAACATGATCTGTCAGGATGTGGAAGATCGGAGCAAAAAGAACAGGAAAAGAAGGAGCAAAAGGAGCAAATGGAAAAGAGAAAAGGAAATATGTATCAGAAAAAAAGAAAAAAAGTGACGACGGGGATCGCACTCATCGCCGTCGTTATGTTTGGAGCGTGGACAATCATAGGTCCGCTGCTGCCGGTGTTACATACGGAAAGCAAAAGTTTCGATGTGGCGGTAACGAACGGAGCATCTGTGCAGGGCGACGACATCGCGATCATGGGGGAAAACGTGGTCGGCGCGGATACGCTGGCCGCATTTCTGCTCTCGAAAAACAGTTCTCCAAAACTGAATGGCGTAAATGCAATGGAACTGGCGCAGTTGTATTTAGATGAGGGAAGTGCGGAAGGAGTGCGCGGCGATCTGGCGTTCTGCCAGTCCTGTTTGGAAACGAATTACTGGAAATTTACAGGAGATGTGAGTTATACGCAGAATAATTTCGCGGGGATCGGAGCGGTTGGCGGCGGGGCAGCCGGAGCAAGTTTCCCTGACGCACAGACCGGCGTCCGCGCACAGATCCAACACCTGAAAGCTTATGCCAGTGGAGAGGGACTGAGTAATCCATGCGTCGACCCGCGATACGATCTGGTGACCAAAGGAAGTGCGTCAACGATCGGGGGCCTGGCCGGGAAATGGGCGACAGATCACGGATACGGAGCAAAGATTCTCTCTGTTTACAATGCGGTGCTTGCTTTTGACGCGGCGTTCGGAGGCGGCAGCGTTTCAGGGAGTGGTGTGCTGGAAGGCAGCGGCCCGTCTGGCGATGAGTCGGATGGTGCTCCGAATGAGGTCCTTATGGAAAGTGGAGGGACGGGTACGTCTGCCGGTTCCGGAACAGAACAGAGCGGCACTCCTTCAGTCGGTGAGATGCCGGGAGACATCGGTCAGAGCGGCACTTTTGCTGGAAATGATGTCTTGGATAACATCGTTCCGACCGACAGTACCGCAGCGAGTTTTGTGGATGTCAGCATAAACAGCTGGTATTTTGACGCTGTGGAATATGTTGCGAACCGGGGTCTGATGCAGGGAACGTCGGGTGCTGGAGAACAGATGGAAATGAAAGATTTCACCGCCATCCTTGACGGGCACTCGAAAACGTCGGATGCTAATGAAGAAATGGAAATGCGAACTTTTTCGCCGGATCAGCAATTGAGCCGTGCAATGCTGGTGACGATCCTTTACCGCATGGAAGGCTCTCCGGAAAACGATTTCTCCGCAGCTTTTTTCGATGTTTCGGACAATGAGTGGTATACAGATGCGATCATCTGGGCGAGCAAAGAGGGCATTGTTAATGGTGACGGGTCCGGATACTTCAGGCCGAATGATGCGATCACACGCGAGCAGATGACGACGCTTTTCTGCCGCTATGCGGAACGGAGAAATTTTAAAGTCAAAAGCGTGGAAACAAACATCGATCATAGCGACATATTGGCAACCTTTTGCGACGGAGCGACCGTAGGCAGTTACGCCGTCGAACCGATGAAATGGGCGCTTGGCAGCGGTCTGATACAGGGAAAAGATGACGGACGTCTCGATCCTCTGGGAACGGCGACGAGAGCCGAAACGGCACAGTTCCTGAAGAACTTTTGTGAGAACATTATCACGGATGCAGCGTGACGGCGGGTCATATCTGTGCATTAAAAACTGATGGCAGTCTGAAGCAGATTGAATGGACGTTTCGCATGAAAGAACGCACAGTTAGTTGATTTGACAGAACTGAATTGTCGACTTGGTTACTCGATCTCGATCTGTGCCTTTTCCATCTTCACGCAGCACTGTTTGCGGAAAAAGGCGATGCCGATATGCCAGCACTCCGTGTAACCTTCGATCGCCAGTTCCTCGTCATACTCTTTGCTGTTGATCTGCGCCAGCGCTTCCAGGGCCGCCGTTTCCATGCTGCGTTTGCCGACGTTTTCCGCCAGTTTCAGTTCGATAACGGCCGCTGGTTTTTCGGTGTCTACACTGTGGAATATGCAGAGATCATAGCGTCCTTTTCCTGATTCGCGGTTCGATTTTACACGGTAATTCCGCTCCATATTTACCAGGACGCCAGCCAGGAAACCGTGGTAGAATGCTTCCGGACTGTCCATATAGCTGATCGTCTGCTTCAGCAGTTTCGTTAACTCCTTTTGCAGCGTTTCCGCGTCACCCTCCAGCATCGCCTGGTACAAAGAGGTTAGATCCCGCGTTTTTATCTGCTCGTCAAACCATTCGCTGATTTTCTCCTCATAAATCGACAGAACTTCGTCGTTTGGGATCGTCAGTTCGGCAAAAATCCTCCGTTTGTCGATCTCCGTCGACAAGCTCTTCAAATAGCCGGTGAAGAACAGAAAATTCCACAGATTGTCCTGATTTTCGTTGATCTCTCCGTAAGTGATGTCTTCGTGGAGCGGTTTTTTCAGCGTTCCGCCCGCGATCAGCGTTTCCAGTTCCTCTCGCGCCGTACTGTCCGCATGGCGAATCAGATCGCGCACGATTTCGTTGGAACTCGTGTTCGCCCAGTAAGGCCGGACAAAAGCGCTTTTGTCTGTGCGCAGGTCCGCCATGAAGTTGACGACGCTCCACGGATTATATACTTCGGAATTTCCGAAAAGATAGCCGTCGTACCACCTGCGGATGTCGTCCATTCGTTCTTCCGCGCCATAATACGATGCCATCGTCTCCACTTCCTGCGACGTAAAGCCGAAATACTCTCCGTAATCTTTATTGAGGATAGAAACGATACGCAAATTATTTAAACCAGTGAAAATGCTCTCACGGCTGATGCGCAGACAGCCCGTAATCACCGCAAATTCGAGATTCGGATTTGTCTTGAGCGCCGATTCAAACAGCGAGCGGATAAATGAGATCATCCGGTCATAAAAACCGTGAAAATATGCGTTTTCCAGCGGAACATCGTATTCGTCGATCAGAATGATACACTTCTGTCCGGTCGCTGAAAAAATACATTCGCTTAAAAACTTCAGCGCACCGGAATATTCGGCCAAACCTGCCGTCCCATCCATCAGCCGCCGGTACAATTCTTTTTCAGAATCGAGCAAACGATCGCTTTCCAGAATTCTCCGATGACGTTTAAATTCGTAAAGAATTTCTGTTTTCATTTTAAAATACGCATCTTCAAATATATCCTGCTTCGCTGATTTCAGCGTCAGCGAGATCACCGGATACTGCTGCATCTGCTCTGTATACTCCTCGCCGGCGTCCATGATTTTCAAATTCTCAAAAATGGCGTGGTTTTCCGCGTTTAATGCTTCGTCCCAAGTATCTTCAAAGAAATATTTCAGCATACTCATGTTCAAAGTTTTTCCAAATCGTCTGGGGCGCGTGAAGAGCGTGACTTTCGATAAATGATCAAGAAGATCTTGGATTAACAAAGTCTTATCCACATAATAGTACCTTGCTTCTATGATTTCCTTAAAATCTTCTATGCCGATTGGCAACGTTTTATATTTTTTCGTCATAAAATCGCCTCCGTTTTTCTTTTATTATATCGTCCCTTCCGGTTCCTGTCATCTAAGAGTACGCGAAAACTCGGTTTCTCTTAAGATTCCACAGAAATTTCTGCTGCCGGCATGGCATTTCTTCCTGTTTTTTTTCGCTGCTGATATGCGCAGCGGGTTATCGGCATAAATATTCTCTCGAACAAGAAGCGATAGAACAGTTTTGTCGCTTTGTTTAAGAAGAAATCTAAATCTGTTCAAAACGACTGCTTCACATTAAAAATCGCATGATAAAGCCGTTCCTTTAGGAGGCATGAATAAAAAAATTATATCCCTCCAGACTGTCTGAAAACGAATCCTCTCTGGTCCTCATTCTCCACTTCAGTTTCTAAACGAACCGTAAAATCATTTTTGGAAATCATTTTCCTTTTCATTTTTGACATTATGTTAACGCTGTCCTCCACCTTAAAAATTGGCTTTTGAGTTTTCGGACAGACTTTCCCGACCGTGAAAGGGGTCGACACTTAAAATTTGAAGATTGGTGTAGTATCAAGGTTTTTTAAGAAGCTGAAATGCGTGCTTCGGCATATTGCCGAAGCGGTAAACCGTTTAACTTCGACCGTAATGTACGAATTGTAAAGGGGTATGAAGGAGCGGAACGAGAACAGGGAGCGGTTTTCCAAATACTCCTTCAAGCGCGGACAGATGAATTACGAGGCGAACCGCAGCAGATGTCATAGGAGCTGTAAATTCACGGAGATTAATCCATTTATCGTATGAATGGGAAACGAGGCAAAGCAGGAAAAGTAAGTCTATCGACGCGTGTGTCGGCTATGCGAGAGCGAACAAACTCTTTCCGGAAGCGTTGATTTCCTGCATAAAGACGCTCTGCAACGAATTGTGGGTGGGTCGCTGTCGTAAACTTTATTTGATGTTCTTGAAGCACTTGGAAGGATGCGTAAAAAGCGTTACAGCAGAGACAATGAGCGGGTCTATGAGAAGATCATAGAGGAATGGCCGGAAATGAAAATGATAGGAGTTCATCTTGAGATTGGGAGATTGACACTGCCATAGGTCGGAAATCGGGAAAGGGAACGAAGAAAGACTATAACAAAGAACTGATGATTGAGGACTACATGGAGCGTTGGCACATTGGTATAGCGTTTTTCTGAAAGCAATGCCGTGTGAAGATGGAAAAGGCGGAGATTGAGATAAAATAGTCGGCCTGTAACAGATATCCGGTATTCCGGATGATCGTTTCTCAAAATTATTGTCCGAAATTTGGTTTAGCGCCAAATATTTTACGGGCACATTTTGTTTATTCAGATGATCGGGCAGTAGTTTTGGAATAACCATTTTGGAGATATGTTTTCATATTTGCCGGCGTTGCTTCATTTTTTTGCATGAACCTGTCCGTTTTTTCAGTTTTTTCATAGGATTTATTGACAGACGGATTTTTATGGTAAAACGGGAGGCGCATGATGAGAGGATGGACAGGTTTTATAAGGCGGATCAGGCGCAAAAGGCGGTACGGACTGTCCGGATGGTATGAGGACTTGACAGGCGGTGTGAGGGAAGCGCAGGAGCGCGGAAATGAGCCGTGGGTAATATGGAAAGAGTATGGAACCGGAGCGGATGTGGCGGAATCGGGATTCGAGAGTGAATCGGGAATATCGGAATCAATATTTGGAAGCGAATCGCAAATATCAGGGAAAGAGCACGGGGAAAAACAGGAAAAGACGAAGTCCGCAAACGAGGGCAGGCCGGAAATAACGAGCCGAGGGAACGGATTCAAAATGGAAAGAGCGGGACGCGGGAACGTGTCGGAAATAGCAAGCCAAAGGAACGGGTTCGAAGCGGCAGGAAATGAGCGCGGGGACAGACTGGAGATAACAGGACGAAGAAGTAGCCCGGAAATGATGAGATACGGGCGTGAAACAGGAAGCGGGCATCAGGTGGGATTGAGCCTGTATGGCGCCAACGGTATGGCGAAGCAGGGCAGTACGTATAAAGAGATTTTATGCCATTATTATTCGGGGGTGGAAATCAAGAAAATGAATGGATGATTTATACTTAGAAGATAAAAGGCAAAGCGCGGCGCGGCCTGTTTTTTGCTGAAAAACTGGAGTTGGGAATATAAAAATAAGAAAGGGATTCTTTTAAAGCGTGTGATATAAAGACAGAGTATTGTTGTTTTGCAGCGCGGGACGATGTGTGATAGACTAAAATTAATCCTATTGATTTTGAAATAATAATAGATTGTTTATAGCCGGAATGGAGGAGACATCGTTGCTTACTTATACTTTTGACGATATCGGGGACAGCCCGCTTTATGAATATCTTTACCGCCGAATTAGAGACGATATCGTCAGCGGCGTCCTGCGGGCGGAAGACAGGTTGCCGTCGAAACGGAGCTTCGCGAAAAATCTGGGGGTCAGTACGATTACGGTCGAAAATGCTTACGGGCAGCTGATAGATGAAGGGTATATTTATTCGATTCCAAAAAAAGGATATTTTGTATCAAATATTTCAGGAATTGCCAGGTGGAAGCAAACGACGGCGGTGTCGGGGATTCGTCAGGAGCCGCAAAAACCGCAGTTTATTGAAGATTTTTCAAGCAACCAGACGAAGGCGGACAGGTTTCCGTTTTCGATATGGGCGAAACTGCTTCGTGAGACGATTTCAGAAAAGAGTCGGGAACTGATGACGAATTCTCCGGGAACAGGCGTTTTACCGTTGCGCCGGGCAATTGCAGGCCATTTGCGGTCCTTTCGCGGGATGGAGGTAGATCCGGGTCAGATTGTCGTTGGCGCCGGAACGGAATATCTTTATGGTCTGCTAATCCAGCTTCTTGGCAGAGAAAAAATTTACTGTGTGGAAGATCCGGGCTATCAGAAGATTGCGCAGATTTATAAGAGCAATGGAAGCCGCTGTCGTTACGCTGAAATGGACGGCGAGGGCATTTCAATCCGGGGAATCCGGGAATGTGATGCGGACATTGTTCATATCAGTCCGACGCACCATTTCCCTACGGGGATTACAATGCCTGTCAACAGGCGATATGAACTGCTTGCCTGGGCCGATGAATCGGATGGCCGGTGTATCATCGAAGACGATTACGACAGTGAATTCCGTCTGTCAGGTAGGCCGATTCCACCGCTTCAGAGTATTGATACGGCGGAGAAGGTGATTTATATGAATACGTTTTCAAAATCCCTGGCGTCGACAATCAGGATCAGTTACATGGTTCTTCCAGTGCGGCTGGTCAACCGGTTTTACGATACGATGTCGTTTTATTCCTGTACGGTTTCTAATTTTGAGCAATATACGCTGGCACGGTTTATTGAGGAGGGTTATTTGGAAAAGCATATCAACAGAATGCGGTTGTTTTATTCGCGTCAGCGGGAACGCGTGATGGACGCGATAGAGGCAAGTGCGCTGAACGAGTTATGCGCTATCGTCGAGAAAGATTCCGGGCTTCATTTTCTGTTGAAGCTACGGACAGAATTGACGGACAGTGAACTGACGGAACGGCTGAGACAGAAAAGGATAAACCTTACGCCGCTGGAAGCGTATTACAGGAACAGAGAAAAGGCGCCCGCCCATACTTTTATTTTTAATTATTCGAATCTCAATCCGGAAACACTGCCGCAGGCACTGGATATGATTGCAGAATGTCTGCGGAGCTAACCCGATTTGCGAAGCAAATCGGGTTAGCTCCGCAGCAAATTTATGTTGATTTCTTTATTGTGGACCGGAAGCGGTGTGCCGATTCTTTATTGTGATTTTTAACTTTGCAGGACCATGCCGGGTTTATGATTGTGGTTTTGGCCGGGGCAGCTTATTGATTTTCCATCAGCATTTCGGCGACCTTGTAGATATCGCCTGCACCCATAGTAATTACGATGTCTCCGTCTTGTGCGTTATTGCTGACAAAGGCGGCGATTTCTTCAAGACTGTTGAAATAGTAAGCTTCCTTTGACGGCTGTTGCTTCTTTATTTCGGTAATCAGTTTTTTCGAACTGATCTTGTAGATATTCTTTTCCCGGGCTGCGTAGATTTCAGCCATAATCAGCACATCTGTATCGTTGAACGCCGATGTGAATTCATCGAAAAGGGCCAGAGTGCGCGTGTACGTATGGGGCTGGAAAATGCACCAAAGTCTGTTGTGCGGAATATTGCGCGCCGCTTTCAGCGTGGCGCGGATTTCCGTCGGATGATGAGCGTAGTCATCGATCACCTTTACATTATTTTTTGTGATGCCAATGATGTCAAAACGGCGCTGAGTGCCTCGGTAGTCGTGCAGCGTCGTTGTAATCGTCTCCGGAGAGACGCCCAGCGTGCGGCATGTGGCAAATGCAGCCAGAGCATTTGAGATGTTGTGCTCACCCGGAATTTCCAACTGGACGCGGGTAATTTTTTCGCCTTTGCTGCAGACGTCGAAAGCAGGATGGCCGTCGGAATTGAATTCGATGTTTGATGCGTAATAATCGGAATTTTCGCTGAAACCGAATGTGATGATATTGCAGTGGGCATTGTCGAGGACGCGTCTGACAAACGGATTGGCGTCATAGGCGATCAGAAAGCCGTCGGCAGGGATGAATTGTGCGAAGCGATCAAATGACGCTGCAATATGGTCGATATCCTTAAAATAGTCGAGATGGTCCGAGTCAATATTCAGAATGATCTCGATTTTTGGCCGGAGATTCAGGAAACTGTCCATGTATTCGCAGGCTTCTGTGACGAACAGGTCGCTCTTGCCGATTTTAACATTGCCATTAAATTCATGAAGATTTCCGCCCACGAGAACCGTCGGGTCTGTTTTTGCATTTTCTAAAATCAGGGAAACCATAGATGTGGTCGTCGTTTTGCCATGAGTGCCGGAGACAGCAATGCTCGTCGGATAACCGTTCATCAGCGCGCCAAGCGCTTCCGCTCTTGTTACGGTAGGGATTCCCTCCGCATCAGCGGCTAAGATTTCGGGATTTTCGGGTGAAACGGCAGCCGAGTAAACGATCAGGTCGGCGCCCTTGATATTTTCAGCTGTGTGGCCTTCAAAAATTTGGATACCGTGGGATTTCAGACGCTCCGTGATGTCGGAGAGTTTCATGTCGGAGCCTGTCACAGTATAACCCCGGGAGGCTAAAATTTCAGCGACTGCACTCAGGCCAATGCCGCCGATACCGATGCAGTGTATATGGTTGAATTTTGTAATATCGAGCATTTCTGGTAATCTCCTTTATTTTCTGAAGTCTGTTTTAATATACGATTTTAATGTCTGTGCGGTTTATTCACACACTGTTTATTATTATTATACTTTAAATCATGGGAATTGAAACACGAAGTTTGGAAAAGTGTTTTTGCATAAGAAAAAGATTGTAAATAAATAGAAAATATGATGATATATGTATCACAGAGATTTTTTCATATATTAAGGAAAGAAACATGTATGAAAATTTTTACTATTTTAATGATTTCTGTCGCGGAAAATGTGGCTAACCATGACATCTGCAAAGGTATGTATGAATGCATGAGTATGTGCGGCGAATGTGTGCAGAGGCGCTTACTATGAATTTGTGAATAAACAGTATGGTCTTGTGTTAGGTTGTACTAACGGAACAATTCAGGCGTTTTGCAATTTGCAAATGAACGATGGTTTCGTGTCGGAATAAAAGCGGTCGAAAACTCATTTTCAGCTGTATCAATACATCAGAAAGCTGTTTTTATCATCCGGCGATGACACGAGCCGGAAAAACGGATAGAATCAAGCTGAAATAGAAATGGAAAAAATGAAAAACTGTGGGACGAAATTGTGTTGGTAGTGTGAGCTTGTCGTAACGACGGCACAGAGCAGGATGCGAGGAGGATGTTTTCTGTAGCGAAGGAATAACAGACCGCTGCCGATTGGCACAGAGGATTTTAAAAAGATAATCCGAAACAATGCGCATTACGTTGATAAAATGCTGTTGGGGAAAGAATTGCTCGATAAATAGAAGAGACGTCGCGCTGTTTACCAGACCGCAGCGGTTCGGAAAGACGCTGAATATGAGTATGCTGAAATATTTCTTTGAGAACATGGGAAACGAACAGAAAGAGGGAGGATTCGGATCGGATCTATTTGCGGCAGGGGATGTATCGTGCAGGAATACGAGGAATCCATATTTTTCACTTCCTTAGAGTGATTTTTCACGGTATGACGTGCAGGGAAATGGGAGCAGTGCGGTCATGATATGGCGACGGGTCTACGGGTTGATCGCAGGATATCTGTCGGAAATACGAAAAGCAGGGGATAGGAAGTAACTATCCCCTGTTTGTTATGCAAAAAATAAAATCCGTTCCGAGCGGGAATCAGCCGAAATTTTTCCACGGCGAATTTTGGTCGGAAAACAGAATATCCTGTCCCTTTTGAGGTAAAATAATGGAAACGATTTGTAATTTTATTTCAGGAGGAACAAGAACATGATGGAATCTAAAACGACACACCAAATCACGGAAGAAAAAATCAAGGAATTTGCAACCTGGTTGCTTCACAGCGAACACAGCGCCGGGACGATTGAGAAATATCTGCGGGATGTACAACGCTTTGCCGGATGGCTGAAGGAAAAGGAAGCGGAAAAGAAAAACGAAGCAGAAGCGGCGGAGGAAAAAACCGGGGAGGAAAAGGCCGGCGCTCCGATCGTCACCGAAGAAGCAGCAGCGGGGGAACCGAGTTGTGCCCGTGTGGGCGACACAGATGCCGGGCAGGAAAAAGAGGAGAAAACGCCCCTCGTGACCAAAGAAGCAGCAGGGGAAGAATCGAGCCACGCCTGTGTGAGCAAAGGGTGCGCTGAACCGAGCCGAAATGCGAAGGATGCCGAAGCAGAAGGGAAGAGAGAAGGCAATTGGCAAAGCGGAATGGACGGGACCCAAACGAAGCAAATGGGAAAGCCGGAACCAAAAATCGCAGCAGCGTCCGGCAGGGAACCGGATAGGACCGCATTGGAATCGGAAACGATGGAAACGGATCTCCCCAATGCAGAAGTTTGCACGGCGGGAACCGCGTCCCAGGATTCTGATGAGACCGATGCAAAAACGCCCCTTGTCACCAAAGAAGCAGCCCTCGCCTGGAAGGAAGAGTTAATCCAGAGGAATTACGCCCCGACTACGGTCAATTCCATGCTGGCGGCAATCAATGCGTTTTTCCGCT
>CAYTKT010000054.1:0-13136 GCA_964438605.1 uncultured Oscillospiraceae bacterium | reverse complement strand
ATATCTCTATGGATTTTTCAATGTTCAGGTGTCCAACTTCATTTTACAATTCGCAGTTTTGTTTTTGAAAGGAGAGTGTTTTGTTATGAGTAAAAAATTGTTCGGAAGGAGAGCGCTTTCGTGCCTGTTATCGTTTGCGATGGTGATGACGCTGTCGCCTGTCGTGGCTTTTGCGGCGGAGGAAAGTACGGGAAAAACGTCGTCTAGCGGCGCGAAGGAAACGAAGGGTGGTGCGGATACCTATGTTTGGATGAATATTCCTTATAGTGATTTCTACGCAGCGGAAGCGGACAACACTGAAGAAGTTAAAGTAGATGCGACTTCCTCTGCTACCGCGAAAGCGGCGAAAAATGAAGCGGGCGGATTGGCCGCAGGCTCCTATTATGCTGAAATAGATGCAGATGGAAAAGCGACAGCCGAAGGTGTCATATATCCGGTGAAAGTTTCCGGTGACGGTGTATTGACTGATGCGAAACAGGTGGCAGATGCGAACGCGCTGCGCCAAAGCCCGTCTTATTCCTATTGCAGCTATGATGGTACGCCCGTTTCCTATAAAGAGCTGAAAGAATCAGGCAAGGAAATGTCTTTTGGGAAAGCTACGAGCACCATTACGAGCGACGATACGGGCCTGAAGGTAGAAGGGGAAGTATTTAGAACGGATGATCACCATGTGGATTATCTTGTTGAAATAACCGATGCGAATAAAAAATTAGAGGGGAAAACCGTCTCCGGCGTTACGATTCAGACGACTGATAGCACAGAGACAACGGTCTACGGGTTGCGCCATGTAGCAAACATCTGGCGCGTTACCTCGCTGGGATTTAATAAGGCGGAACCCTTTGAAGAACTGGTGGGAAAGACGATCAATAAAATCACTTACTATCTTCAGAGCGGCGAGATTTATTCTTTTACTGTAAATCTTAGCGTTCCTGATATTTTCAAAACGAAAATGACGGTTGAAAAAGCGAAGGCAACAAGCGGGACGACTACATTCAAATACGAACCTGCGTTGAGCGAAGCCTACAAAGCTAAATATACCGTTACGCAGGGGGATATGGATGTTACATCAAAATATGATTTTGAAATAACGGACAACAGTACATTAAAATGGAACACTGACACTGTGCCAGCGCCGGGTAATTATACGCTGAAAGCCACGGATACGAGTAACACATATGCGAACGCGATTTCAGCCAGCTTTGAGCTGACTACCGATCTTAGACCTACGAAGTACAACGGCAGCAGCAGTTCTCCCGCTCTGGTCCTCAACACGGAAGAAACAGGAGCTACCAAAGACGATTTCGAGTTATATCTGAAAAATGTCACTTCCGTAAGAGTAAACGATGTTTCTTATGTGCCATCCGGAAAGCACGGCAATATCGCCAAAATTATTGACGGGGAAACCGGAAAGATCGACATTTCCGCGAAATCGGGCGAAGAAACCATCTTTCAAAAAGGAAATACTTACAAGGTCACAGTCATTTCCGCCGGCTTTCCGGAGCTGACTTTTTCGATGACGTTGACATCTTCGCCTTCCGGCACCGGAGGTTCATCCGGCCATTCCGGCACGAGCAACAGCACGACGACGGAAAATGAAGACGGTTCCAAGACGACTATCGTACCGGAAAGAACAACAGGTACCGTGACGGAAACGACGGAATATACGGACGGATCTTCCAGGAAAGTTGAAACGTCGAAGGACGGTTCGGTAACGACGACGACAACGGATGCTGAGGGAACGACGGGAACGGTCAAAAAAGATGCCGGCGGCGCGGTCACTGATGTGGAAGCAGAAATATCTGAAAGATCTGCGGAAAATGCGAGTGCGGAAAATAAACCGGTCGTGTTGCCGATAGACGCGGTAGCCGCAGGAAAAGATGATTTGACGTCAGACGTCGATATCCATGTGCCGCAGAATGTGGGAAAGATAAAAGTCGAAATTCCGGTTAGCGATCCGACTTCCGGCACGGTTGCTGTGATCGTTCACGAGGACGGAACGGAAGAAATCATCAAGACTTCTTTCGTCACGGAGGGCGGCATTGTTCTGGGAGTATCCGGTGACGTGAAAGTAAGGGTTAGAGATAACAGCAAGGAGTTCGTAGATACCGCAGGGGACTGGAGCGGGGAAGCAATCGATTTTGTAACAGCTCGTGAGCTTCTTCAGGGCACCGGGGAAGCGACATTTTCACCTTCTGCGCAAATGACACGCGCGATGCTGATGGTTGTTCTGGCGCGTCTGGACGGCGTGAATGTGGAAACTTCCGGGAAAAACTGGTATGACGAGGGTCTGAAGTGGGCGGTCGGACAGGGGCTCTCCGACGGCAGCGATCCAGACGGCAGCATCACAAGAGAGCAGATAGCGACGATGCTTTACCGTTATGCGGGCAGACCCGTATCAACCGGCGATCTGAGCGTCTATTCGGATTACGGACAGATTAGCGATTATGCGAAAAACGCTGTGGGTTGGGCGGTTGAAACAGGACTTCTCGTCGGCAGCGAAAATTCTTTGAATCCGGGCGATGGTGCTTCCAGAGCAGAACTGGCGACTATTCTGATGAGATTTTGCCAGGAAGTCGCTTAATCTTCGATTCCAGGCGGCGTCAGGAGCATGGCGCAGATTCGTGTCGTTGAGCAAGGGAATGTGCAAGTAACGTTCGGTTCATTTTATTGCAGATGTGAGGAATGTCAGATTGTTCCGGCAGTCCGGCATAAGCCTGGAACGGGAAAGATACTGTATCTGAAAATTTTCAGTGACGGATTTCGACTGACTTCCATTCGGGACGGATTTTGTTTTTTGCATGGCAAACAGGGGATAGTTACTTCCTATCCCCTGCCGCCTTTCATTTCAATTTTTTCTTTATTAAACTTTATTAAACCAGTTTACTTCCCGGATTTCGCTCAATCCACCAGCCTAAATTCCCGTCACGCCTTTTCCCCATGAATTCCATACGGCCGGCATTTTCTGCTCTCGTTTTCCCCGATTGAAAGGCGGAGGACTTTCCTGCAGCCGTTCTCACTGATTCCCAGGATCGCGTAAGCGACAAGCTTTTGGATGATATGGCCCTACGTGCGAAAAAATGAACCGCATCATAAAGTAGTCAAAACTCCCGAATTCGGCACATAGCTTCCTCTATTGAAATTCCATCGTCCTGTCCGGGCGGCAGCACAGCAATTACGGATGCTCCTGCCATCTTTGCTCCGCGCAGTTTCTCCTCAAAACCGCCGTTTTTCCCTGAAATCTTCGTCACGAGAAAATCCGCATTCCATTCTCTCAGCATAGCGCAATTCAGTTCGGCCGAAAACGGCCCCTGCATACAAATGATATTTCTGCCACCGATTCCCGCATTCCTGCAGGATACCAGCGATTCCTCCGACGGTAAAATTCGGAACATCAACCGGTCCAACGCTCCATTGATTTTCATATACTCATAAATTTCCTTTGATCCCGTCGTCACAAGCGCCCTGCCCTTCGAATGCTCCAAAAAATCAGCCGCCTCGCCGATATTCTTCACGAAAATAACATCACACTCTTCTATATCTTTCAGATCATCTACGAGCTTTCGCTTTACACGGATATACTCGCATCCCGCAGAAAAACAAGCCGCAGCCACGCGCTCTGTAATCTTTGGTGCATAAGGATGTGTTGCGTCGATAACCGCATAAAAATCATGATTTTCCAACAGTTCTTCCATTTGCGCCGGCATCAGCCCGCGAGAATTGACTTCAAGCAGCGGATGCTTCTTTAAAACATACTCGCCATATTCTGTCGCAACGCAGACGAGCGTGGAAATCCCTCTTTTACAGGCATATTCCGCCAGTTGTCTTCCCTCTGTCGTACCGCCGAAAATCAACAGCCGCTTTTGTTTTTTCGCTGCTGACCCGCTTTTCTCCATTATCAGTTCTTCCGCGGATTCTTCCGCTCCTGCCCGCACGCGACAATTTCCGGCTTCTGCACCCGCTTCGCTTTCATCTATTGTCAGTTTTTCCGCTATCGCCAGCTTTCCTGCAGATTTTTCCGCTCCTGCCCATATGCCGCAGTTTCCGGATTCCGCCGCTTTGCTTTCCATTTCTTCTATCCGGTACCCGCGGGAGGTTACCATTTTTCTGCTGCCATCCGCAGATTTCACCATTCGTGTTGCCGAATTCCCAATCAGAACTGTCATAAACATATTTCCCGGCAGTTCTTCAAGCCTTTCCAACGTCATAAACCGGATTTTCTCTCCGCTTCTTCCAATTTGCTCCGCCACAGCACAAGGTGTCTGCGGTCCCCTTGCCATTCTCATGATCCTGCAGGCACGTTTCAGATAACCGGACCGTTTCGTTGACCCCGGATTATATAAAGCGATTACAAAATCGCTTTCAGCCGCCGCTTTCAGCCGTTTTTCGATAACTTCCCACGGCGTCAGAAGATCACTGAGACTGACCGCGGCGAAATCTCCCGAAATAGGCGCACCCGCCAGCGCACTCGCACCAAGCGCTGCCGTAACGCCGGGAACCACCTCGACCTTTACATGGCTTTTCAACTGCTCCACCAGTTCCAAAACGAGAGATGCCATCCCGTAAACGCCGCTGTCTCCACCGCACACAAGAACCGTTTGTTTTCCGCCAGCCGCCGCCGACAATGCATAAACACAGCGTTCCCGTTCCTGCCGCATCGCCGTAGCATAATATTCTTTATCGGGAAAATTATCCTTCAGCAGGTCATTATATACCGTATATCCGACGATTAGTTCCGCGTCCTCTATGATTTTCTCCGCCCGCCGCGTCATATCCTCCAGTCCGCCCGGTCCGATCCCGACGACATACAATTTCTCCATTTCATCCCCATTTCCATTTTTGACCCGTTTAATTTTCAGGCCAATCTTTTTCTGCCAGTTCCACCCATTCCCATGGTGTCACAGTCCATGAGTTTTTCCAGCCGGTACGATTTGCGCACAGTGCCGCTGCCGCAGTCATTCCCCGCCGTGCCGTTTTTTTCACGATCAGGCTGCTTCCGACACCGGCTCCCAGCAGCGCACTTCGCTCACAGACGTTATCAACACCTGTCGTTTTGCGCACAAAATCAGAAGATGAAAAATCTCCCTCAAGCTTCTGAAGCTCGTCGGCAGAAAACACCGTATACGGTACATTCAGGCCGCGAGCCGCCTGCTTAATACACAGCTCCTCTTTTTTCAAATCAATCGAACAAATCCTTTCAATCAATCCCGTTTCTATTCTATTTTCATGAAGAAATTCCCTTAAAAATCCTTCCATTTCTGCCGCCTCCGTTCCTCTGCGGCAGCCGACACCGATTACATACCGCTTGGGCCGAAGGAACAAAACGTCCGCTGAATCAATTCCCGGAATATGCTCATGCACAAACTGTTCCACAGCATCATCATTTGAAAGATCATAAATTTCAGCATCCTCACCCAAAAAACAAATTCTGTACCGCGAATCTGCCGATTTGCACACAGGACCTGAATCTGAGAGATCCATACAATTTACATGAACCTCCTTCCAATCGTCCTGCTCCCGTGCGCAGTCCGAATTAGTTTCCCGTTTCACGTTCTCTCTATTCTCTCCATATGTGCAGTCTGCGACTTTCCCGTTTTGCCTCATGCAACGCTCGCCGCTTCCCAAGCCGGTGACTGAAGTCACCTGGTTCAATAACTCTGCCATAATCTTCTTTGCCAATCGCCTGCTGCTCATCGCCAATCCGTGTTTTGCCGCCCATACATCCATAGCCGGCAGTTTGCGTCCGTCAGTAGCCGTCGTAATCACCGGCATCGCGCCGAGAATCCCAGCCACTTCCGCCGCATACCTGTTCGCGCCGCCCAGATGCCCCGACACAAGCGAAATCACAAACTTTCCGTTTTCATCAATTACGAGCACTGCAGGATCTGACATCTTGTCCTTTAAAAACGGTGCAATTTTTCTCACCGCAATTCCTGAAGCGCAGACAAAGAGAATCAGATCAGACGCCGCAAACTGATCCGCCGTCAAATGATCCGTATTTTCCCAGATAATCCAGTCTCTTTTATTTTTTATCAATCCTGTCCGAACCTGTTCCGCTAATATCCCTGCCTTTTGTGTAAAAGCTAACGACATAACACGTATTACATCGCGGCCCGGCCTTTGATCTTCTGCCTTATTCATCCATACGCCCACTCTTTCAATCTTTTACCTGTTCGATATCGTACTCTGACTTTTCATCTATTCTCCCATCCCGCGCTATGCCCGCACTCAACTTTCCCTGCCGTTGAGCGCCGCCTTCGCTTTTAGCCCTTCCTGCCATGCCGCATTTCGCCTGTGCTCTTATCTTTCAATTTATCTATTACTGCAGTCCTGTTTCTGCTCTTTTTCTTTATTCGCCAGAATATCTGCACTTTGATCCCTCATTCGCCTACACTTCTCGTTTCGTCTGCATTGCGAAATTCCGTCGAAAAGTTCTTATCGTAAAGTTTTGATAATTCATAAGTATCGCCGAGAAATGATCCTACAAGAATAATTGCCGTCTTCCGAATGTCGCTCGTTTCCACCGTTTCCTTCAGTTTCCCAAGTTTTGTAATAAGCTTGACTTCATCCGGCCATGTCGCTTTATAAACGACAGCGCAGGGCGTGTCTTCCGTATATCCGCCTGACGCCAGCAGTTCCTCCTGAAGCCGTCCCGCCATAGAAACACTCAGAAAGATTGCCATAGAAGCGCCATGAGATGCGAGGCTGCACATCCTTTCACGCTGCGGCACGGGCGTTTTTCCTTCCAGACGCGTCAGAATAACAGTCTGCGAAACGCCGGGCAGTGTATACTCTGCACATAAGCTGGCTGCCGCTGCCTGGAAACTGCTGACTCCCGGACATACATCATATGGAATTTTCAGCTCCGCCAACCGGTCCATCTGTTCTCTGACAGCTCCATATACCGACGGATCACCCGTATGCAGCCGAACAACATTTTTGCCCCTGCCGGCTGCCTCACTCAAAATCTTAATAATCTCATCCAAATGAAGAAATGCGCTGTTGTAACATTTACAGCCATCTTTCGCATAACGAAGCAATTCCGGATTGACAAGGGATCCGGCATAAACGATTACATCTGCGGTTTCCAGCAGCCGTTTGCCTCTGAGCGTAATCAAATCGGGCGCTCCGCTCCCCGCGCCCACAAAATGAACAATCGTCATAGTCTGCTTCCTTCCAACTGCAATAAATTTATGGTCACGACACACTGCGGTAATCTGCCCGCAGTCATTTCGTCGCTTAACTGATAAAATGAATGTAATCGCTCTGACGATTTCATTCTGAAACACGAGCGATTTCTTTCTGGAAAAATCCATTTATTCCAAAGTTTTTCATACAGACTTCAGATTTCTTTTCCGCAATTCTCCCAAAAGCTCCTGTGCGCTGCCGCCTGACGCAGAGAGTCCCGTATCAGTCGAAAACAGAATAATCCCGGTCCGAATTGCATTTCTGACACGCCGCGCGAGATAATCAGCCGCCCTGCGGGCAGCGACATCCATGACAC
Source organism: uncultured Oscillospiraceae bacterium (assembly GCA_964438605.1). GTDB lineage: Bacteria > Bacillota > Clostridia > Peptostreptococcales > Anaerovoracaceae > Alangreenwoodia. The sequence goes on along the minus strand of CAYTKT010000054.1, from coordinate 5,635 downwards.
ACTGGCCAAATCCCGCATTTTGAAGCAGCGAAAAAGCTGCCTCCGTCGTTACGCATCCGGAGATCTCCCGCAGAATTTCTATCGGCGCTCCCGCTTCGAGCGCACAAGCAATCATCGTTTCAATCCGTGCGTCGGCATAAGAGGAATGAGTATTCATGACGCCGGCAGCCACTTTAATCAACTTGCCCGCATTTCCGACCAGCAGCAGACCTGAAAGTCCGTATTCACAGCACGCATCGAGAGTTTCACCGATAAAATTGCTGCATTTTACAATCATTTCCTCACTAAGCCCCAGTTGTTGACGCGCGAAAGCGACGCCATAATTTCCGGGCGCCGCCGCGAGAACAGGCCCAGGCATCTTTTCAGTCGACGCTTTTTCACCTCCCGCGGCAGACATCTGCCTCAAAGATATTTCTTTTAAATCAGTACAGCTTCCGGTTTCGACTTCACATTCCAGCAGCTTGACCCGAATCTCCGCGCGAATTGTCTCTATCAGCGCCGCACTGCTCATCGGCTCGACGAGACCGCTCGTTCCCAAAATCGAAATTCCGCCTTCGATACCGAGAACAGAATTCATCGTTTTGGCGGCAGCCGTCCGCCCGGCAGGTACGAAAATAGTCACATAAACGGCGCCTTCATATCCTGCCTGTTTACAAACCTCCATCACCGCTTCCGAAATCATCCGCCGGGGTACTGTATTGATCGCTGCCTCCCCGACCACACGGTCCAGTCCCGATTTTGTCACACGCCCGACGCCTTCGCCGCCGTCAATATAAATTTTTACAGTTCCATCGCAGCCGTCCGGTTCCCGTCCATGATCCCATATTCCGGCTTTTTCCATCAGATTATCTGGCATACTATTCCCGCTGCTCTGCTTCAGCCAGCGATCCCGTGTTTCGGTTTCTGCCGTTACATCCGGACGTTCCTGCTTTCCGCCGGCACAGGAACATTCACCTTCCGCGCTGCTATATAAAGTGACCCGCGCACAAATGAGCATACCATCTGTCACATCGGCGTCATCGCCGGCATCCTTACGAACCGCGCAGACAGCAGCATTCTTCAATCCTTGCCGTGTATCACCGCATATATCGTGTACCATACTGCCGCCTCGGCCGGTACAAATTCTATTTTCCGCACTTTTTTCCGCACTTTGACCTGTCTTCGCACCGACTTCGTTCTCGTTTTTAACTTTCTTTTCCATTTTGCCGCATCGTTCCGCAGTCTGCACAAAATCCCATTCCAGCGGTAAACTTATCATCGTGCCGTCCGGCAGGTTCAGTTCGACACACTCACGCCGCAGCCGCCGCAAAAGGAGCTCCGCCGCTCCTTTTGCGGCGGCTGCGGCACACGTTCCCGTCGTATACCCGCAGCGCAACTTCTTTCCATCTTTAAATGCATATCTTTCCATCTGCTTTCACACCCATTTGCCCTGCTCGTCTGCAAGAACAATTCGTCCTTGTCTGCGCGTCTGCACCAAGTCGATATATCTCTGATTCCGGCTTCCGCGAAAAGAAAGCTCAAGATCGCGCTCAGCGAGGACAAACCGCCCGTCAACGAGGCTATCGGCAGTTTCCAGCAAATGGCGCACAAACGAGTCCTGCTCTGCCATTTCAGTAAGCTCCTCATAGGTATACCCGCTGTAAACCATCAAATTCTTATGCCTGCGCTTCACCTCATCCGCCATGACGCACAGTTCCGCCGCTTGGCAGAAAGGTTCGCCGCCGCTGAATGTCACACCTGAAATGATCGGATCTGCGTCAATTTCCGATAAAAGTTCCGACACCGGCACATCGACACCACCGTCAAAATCGTGAGTCTGCTCGTTATGGCATCCTTCACAGCGATGCGGACATCCCTGAACGAAGACAACATAGCGGATTCCCGGTCCGTCGACAATCGATTCATCTGCCACTCCAGCGATTCGAAGCATCGTTTCATCCGTTGTTTCCAGTTTCTTTCCATCAGGCAGAAACGCCGCCTTCTCCCGCTTTTCCTGCCCCTTCTCTGCGCTTTGGAACATCATTTTCTCTATTTTCTCCGCTGCTTCCGCTTCTCTTTCATCAGGCGGGAACAGCGTTTCTTCCGGTTTTTCTGATCCCTTTTCGGCGTTTCGGAGAATCTTTTCCTCCGATTCTTCCCGTTCTTTCATCCTGTCTGTTTTTTTCACTTGAACCTTCTCTCCGCCTCCGCTTCGCCTTCCTTATTAACTCAAATCATGATATGATAAATACATCAATAAAACCATACTGCTATAAATATTTAAATCGAATATTCTGAGTTTGTCAATAACCCGCCGCTTATAAAAGCGGGCGCTTGAAAAAACTCATGTTGACTACCCCAAGTGCTTCGCGCACTGCGTTGCGCAAGAATCCACAGGCGCCGGCAGACGTTTGACTTAATCTGCCGCTCTGCGGCGTGTGGTGAAACGGTCCTGCGAGGTAAGGACAGTGCCGTACAGGAAAACCTTGCAATAACATTGGAGAAGGGCACTTCATATCTCTCAAAAAGAGAGGGGCGGTTTTCCATGCTAACCGCCAAACATACATCGAAAACAGAGCGCTTCCTTTTCATCCGCTGAAGCAGCGGGTATTTTGCCCTTAGAACGCTGAACGGAGAAATCATATCCAACAGCGCAAACTACAAACAACTGCGGCTTGCTCGCCGTTTGAAGAATTACTCAACAGAAAGGAGGACCCGCAATTCCTCTCCCGCTTATAGGAGCGGGAGTTTCTCTGCGGAACTTTGATGAAGGAACTTTATGGAAAAGAAACGAAAAAAGCAGTTGAAAATTTTGATCTGAACTACGGCCTGACAGATCTGGAGCTGATCTTTGCAATCGTCAAGATAAAAAAAGCTTCCGCCGCAGCATACCAACGAATCATTCCCGAAAAAAAAGAAATCTACCATGCCATCGAAACAGCCTGTGACAGAATTCTCGCCTGCGAACGCGAGTACGACAACGGCGCCCAGGCTGAGAGTATCCTGCTCGACGGCACACCGCTGTCAAAAATCTTTGTTACCGACGCTTTACAGGGCGGCGCCGGCACTTCAACTCATATGAATGTCAACGAAGTTCTTGCGTCAATGGCAAGCCGTGAATCCGGTCTTGAAATTCATTATCTGGATGACGTAAACCGCGGTCAATCGACGAATGACGTTTATTCGACAGCTCTGCGCATGGCTGCAATTAAAATGCTGCGCAGACTTAGCGACGAATGTGCCGATCTGCAGACCTCTCTCCAGCAGAAAGAAAATGAATTTGAATTTATTGACAAGCTGGGCCGCACGGAGCTAATGGACGCACTGCCGGTCACACTCGGTCAGGAATTCGGCGCTTTCGCCCAGGCTATTGCCCGCGACCGCTGGCGTCTATATAAGGTAGAAGAACGCCTTCGCCAGACAAATCTCGGCGGGACAGCCGTCGGCACGGGACTTAACGCAGACAGCCGTTATATCGTCCTGACATTGGAATATCTGCGTGAAATGACCGGCATCGGCCTGGCCCGTGCGGAATATCCGATGGATATGACACAAAATCAGGATGTTTTTGTTGAAGTTTCCGGACTTCTCAAAGCGCTTGCCGCTAACCTCATGAAAATCGCCGGCGATCTGCGTCTGATGAACAGTGGTCCGCATGGAGGACTTGGCGAAATTTCTCTGGCTCCACGACAGGCCGGCAGCACAATTATGCCCGGTAAAGTCAATCCTGTCATAGCAGAAATGATTCGTCAGGTTTCCCTGCGCGTCATGGCAAATGATTTTCTGATCTCCATGGCCGCTTCTACCGGCGAATTTGAACTGAACGCCTCCATGCCCGCTATCGCTGACGCGTTGCTCGAAAGTCTCAGGATTCTGACCCGTGGAGTACGCCTTTTTCGTGAGCGCTGCATCGAGACACTGACTGCTAACGAAAGCCGTTGCCGGCAGCTTCTTGACAATTCTTTCGCCTTCGCCACATCATACGCCGGCTCTCTCGGTTACGACAAAGTTGCCGAAATCATCAGCAAAAACAACGATTCTCCGGCCCGTGCACGCCAGATTCTCGACAAACTCGTTTCAAAGCACTAAAAACAGCCCGTACTCCAGTCTCCCGACGAGTCCATTTCAAAACACCGAAAACACATCTTCCCCTGGTTCAACCTTCAGTTTCCCAATGAACTCGTTTCAAAGTGCTAAAAACAGCCCGTACTCCAGTCTCCCGATGCGCTCATTTCAAAACACTGAAAACACGTCACTTCCATACGATGAAAATTCGAGCGGTCTTCACCGTATACACTTCAGCCCTTGCAAGCACATCTCTGTCTTTTGGAAACATCGGCAAACCGCGTCGGCGCATCTGTCCTGCCCACTATCCTTCTGCCGCCCTCGGTGCGTTTTCCTGTATCCTTACCGCCAGTTCCACAGCCAACAGTGCAATTTCGTCTTTTTCCGTCAGTTTTCGGGAATTTCCGAGACTCCGCTTATCCCACACTTCACCGTCGAGACAATCAGCTGAATAAAAAAACTGGAACACATCTCTGCCTCGAAACTGAGCCAGCGCTGCCACAGCCGAACACTCCATGTCGACACAGATACATCCCTGCTTCTTTCTCGCTTCTGCCTTCTTTCTCGTCTCCCTGTAAATCCCATCCGTTGTCCAGACCTTACCGATCGTATACGCATATCCGCGTTCCTTTAAAATTTCGATAAATTTATCCATATAATTCAGATTCACTGCGATCTCGTCAGCCGCCGGCGCATAATGAAAACTCGTGCCTTCGTCACGCACAGCCCTGTCCGGAATAATCACGGAACAATCCTCAATTCGCGCGTCCAGCACACCGCAAGAACCGAACATTACGATCTTTTTCACGCCCATGGCAAAGACCTCTTCCAACACCGCTACACAGGCCGGCGCTCCCATATCGGACAGAAACAGTGCAATCTCCTTTCCGCAATAGACAGCCTGGTACACCGGAATTTTCATATTTGACACATGCACCAGCGCAATCTGTTTTGCCTGAAGCCGTTCTTTCAGACGCCAAAACGTCATCTCTGCAAAACACGTTACTCCCGTTTCCGGCATTTTATCCACTTTTTTGATCAGAACAGAAGGCTCTATCACCGCCTCCTTGCAATCGTCAAATTCCTCTAAAACCATAGCCTATCCCTCATACTTTGGCGTGTTCACCTACGTCCGCATTTAATTTTGTAATGCTTCTTTAGTAATGCTTCGCCTCACTCTTCCCGCCGAGCGTCCTGCAGCGCTTGTGCGCATAAGGATCTGACATGATAACACTGATGTCAAGGCAGATCTCGGTATTCCGCCACAAGATCCTATTTCACCGCAGCTTCTTCTACGGTCATTTCATAATCGCAGACCTGCCTGGCGATGTCCCGCCGGTCTTCCCGTTCTTCTTTCGTACCCTTTATCGGCAAATCTCCGGCAGTTTAGCCGGTGTCTCCCTGTTTCTCGCCGATCCCGGTCGGGATAAATTATAATATCAACGTGTCCAGTGTTCGTTTACCACTTCATCTTCATATTTTTCCACAATACACTCCTTGCCGCAAAACGCCACGCCATACGCACAGACATCTTCGTAACCGCGCGCGTGTGCGCCGTCCACGTATTTTTTTTCGCGAATCTGATTTAACG
>CAYTKT010000053.1:0-13553 GCA_964438605.1 uncultured Oscillospiraceae bacterium | reverse complement strand
AGCAGAATTGCAGGTGATAGATCCCGACAGCGGCGTGGACGTGACCGAAACCGACTTGGTGGGATTCAACAACCTGGAAAACGCAGAAAATGCCTACGATAATGAAATCGCTTTACCTTACCAGACTTCAGCGGTGACATTAAAACAGATTAGGTTGAAGATCAACCCGAACAACTTAGAACTGGAGGGAAAAAAGACACATTTGGCAAGATATATCACTAATAACGGAAAATACGCTGGAGTTAAAGCGGGTTATGAGTACCCAGACGTAACTCTGGTGTTAGGTTTAGATACAGAAGACCTATGGGGAAGAATAGGCGAAAGAACTCCGCAATGGGACGCAGAATTTGTAGAAAAGGGAACACCTGACCTATACCCCAAATGGTTAAAAACTGAAAGAAAACCTACAAACACAACATTCGCTCTGGACAAAATACCTGATATCAGCAGAACCGTTGATTACAAACAACACTTAGTGAATGGAGAGTACACGACTGACCAAACAAAACAGACCTTTTATATTGGAATGCGCGCAAGTACTGCTGATGAACCGATATACACGTATTACAAACTAACATTTGTTATGCAACCTCCAGAGGCTACAGAAGGTAACAAAAAAACTTGTTTTCTGCCTGACACAATAACAGTCGGATACGATGACACAAATTACCAACTAAGTACTAAAAACTCATCAAATGACCATGAAGGTACATCAGAAGACCCTTATGTGTTAACAAAATCAGTGCCAGCCAACTTTTGGGACAAGCTGAAGTATGTTAACCTTGGAATGACCACAACACAAGCGTATTCGTCAGTGGACATTATAAGTAGCAAAAGTGATCTGGAAACGAAACCACAAAAAAACAATAAATACGATTGGGTACCGAAAAGCACGCAAATACAAGAAGATAGAATAATGCTAACCACTGTGGATGACAATAAAAAATCATTCTGGATTCGGACAACTACGTTGGATGAAAATTCCACTAAAATCTATGTGGTAAACTTAATAAAATCTTCACTTATTGTAGACAGTACGGTTGAAAATAAAATTGTTTTATCGGAAAACTTGGAAAAAATCTTGAAACCTGAAACGGAAGAACTAACCAACGTCTACAATATCCTGAACACACTAACTATGTCTAGTGTGAACGATACCTACTTAACTGATCTAGCATTTGACGCAGCGAGCAAAATCGAAATCACGGACAGCTTTAAACAGCATGCAGAAAAACAATTGAACTCAAAATCTAAACACAATAACAAAAACTACTATTACCGTGTAAATACTTACTTACAGGTAACAGGTGAAAATTATAACCAGCAAAGCGGCAGCTTTGTCTTTACAGTTGACCCGAAATACGACTTGTCGATCACACACATCCGGACCGGTGAAATGATATACGACAACAATGAAGAAAACGTAAACGCCGTATTATTGAAATCCGAGTCCCTTTTGGATTCGATTGACAAAACACAGTCATCAGAAATTACCCTGACCTTGCCGGAAAGTTTTCTGAACAACCGAGAAAGCGCCTATGTGCGGATCAATGACGAACTGCAACGGACCGGATACCCGATTGACTTTGGTTCTGTCACTTTCGAAAGCTTTCCTTTCTCTAAATTCGATTTGAATCTGAATGGTGGATCCGTTAAAATCAATGATTCCTATTTTGACACCTTGCAAAATGCCATTGACTATCTGAAGACTGACAACACGTCCGATACGATTGTTTTATTAGGGGAGCAAAAGGATCCTGCGGTAGTTGACTTCGAATCAAAAATCACTTTGACAACTGACAAAGAACTTTACCCTGACGCAACGGATGAAATTGTTAAGTCGCTGTTGACCGCAGGTCCTACCGTGGAACTGCTGGGAGACCAGAACCCGACCGGTTCGCTTGCGGATGGCGGCATCACCTTTACCTTCACGTCGAAAGCACCGGACACCGTTCTAACCACGGAAGCAGAGAATGGGACCATCAAGCTTTCCAGCACCACTGCAAAAGCAGAGGAAACCGTAATAATCACTCCGACTCCAAACGAAGGTTACCTCGTCGATGAAGTGACTGTTACTGATAAACAAGGCAACGACATCGAAGAAACGGATAACAAAGACGGCACATACAGCTTCACGATGCCGGCGGATGACGCTCAGCCGGTTACCGTATCCGTAACCTTTAAAAAAGATGATAGCTCCGAGCCGGGTCCTGGCCCGGATACTGAACAGAATCCGACGTTTACCGATGCCCCGGCAGGTGCTTGGTATTCAGAGGCCGTCAACTACGTGACTTCCAAAGGACTGATGAAGGGGACTTCTGGAACGACCTTTGATCCGGATATGAAAACTTCCAGGGGCATGGTCGTTACCATCCTGCACCGTCTCGAAGGCGAACCTTCCGCGGCTCCCGCTTCCTTTAACGATGTGCCTTCCGGTCAATGGTATTCCGATGCCGTCAATTGGGCCACCGCTAACAACATCGTAAGCGGCTACGGCAACGGAAACTTCGGGCCAAATGACATTGTCACCAGAGAGGGGATTGCTACCATCCTGTATCGTTATGCGGCTTTGAAAGGTTATGATACTGCCGGTGGAACAGACCTGAGCACATATGTCGATTCCGCTGCCGTCAGCAGTTATGCAGTCGATGCCATGAACTGGGCCGTTACAAAGGGACTGATCAATGGTACGAGCACAACTACTCCTACCCTGTCTCCGGCAGGCGATACGTCCCGTGCCGAGATTGCAACCATCCTGACGCGTTTCTGTGAGCAGGTTGCGAAGAAATAAATCCTGGAACAGATGATACGCAGGAGTATCAAACAATTTACAATTTACAATGAAAGAACGAGCCTGAAGTACCAATGATGGGGCATGGCCGGAGGGACGTTACGCTTCTCCGGCCCTTTTATTAAAACGTGAAGAATTGGTCAAGTCTGGACGTATACCTGCCTTCTCCATCGATTGCGGTTGGTCTTTTCCAACTTCATGTCACTTCATGTCTTGTTCCTTCCTAATCAGAAAGGAGGTTGCCGTGTCGATGATCCCTCAGGATATCAGCGGTCTTTTCAGTGCGGAAGAGTATGCGGATCTTGTAACTCAGGCGGACGAGATTTTCCGAACCAGCCAAAATGCGGACGCTGTGGTTCGTGTGCTGACGGAAAGAATTGTACAGGCGCTGGAAACAAATCAGCGAGTACGGCAAAGACAGACACAACTGGAAGGCATTGCGGCAGCACGGGCGAGAGGAGTTCATCTCGGCCGGCCGAAAATTAAGACGCCGGCCATCTTTCCTATGGTGCTGAAACAATATCTAGACGGGAATCTGTCTGTCAGTGTAGCGGCCAATCTCTGCGGCGTAGCGGTCAGCACGTTTTACCGGATGAAACGGGACGCGCTGGCGGAGGAAATGCAGGAAAGGCCAGAGACTGTATAAATAGGTGAGGTTCTGTGACCGGCTGCGGAGAATACCGCTGAACTTATCAAAACTGCAAACAACACTGGTGCATGATATTTTCCCGATAAAGCCCGATACACCAGACGCCCACAGGGACGCCGGATAATCGATTCTGACAAATGTAACGTATATGTTATTGAGTCGAATACTCTGGACCATCCTGTGGCGTGATCCGGGAAAATTTCCGGACAAAACAACAATTAGAAATTAGAGATAGAACTTTCGTCTTAACAAAAATTCAGACCCCCTCAAACCGAGCCAAACGGCACGGTTTGAGGGGGTCTGCTTTGCTTATGATTCCGTTTACCCCTTCTCTCGTCTGCCCCACTTTATTTTTCCGCGATCACTACGCGAATTTCGCAATTCGGTTTGCAGAATGGCCTTGCTTGTTATATAATTTATCGTGAGATAAATGTGTTTTTTGACGTTTGGGGGATTTAATATATGAAGTGTAAAGTATGTAACACAGAACTGGCATCAGACATGAAAAAGTGTCCGCACTGCGGTACGCAGGTTAATCCGGAGGAGATAACAACCACCAATGATTTTAAATGGAACATTCAGGATTATCCAAAACCGTCCTCAAAAAAGGACGTCATCATCGACTGGCAAACGGGCCGAATCTTGGACAATGATGCGGGACGTGTCTACGAGCAGTCGATCAGCAGCTGGACGGAACCCGAACATATCAGCGAGTTGTTTTCTTTCAATGAAGAAAATGAACGGCTCCAGAATGAGCTTGATCGGGAAGTAGACAGGATTTCCGACTCAATGCCGCCGACCGGCAAAGACGGTAACACACACCGTCTTTCATCTTCCATAAATTCCCATTTTTCTAATGATTTCTCCACACGTTTCCATGAACTGCTCGCAGACGAAAACAAAGACACGAGTTCGGACAGTCGCAACTTCTCCGCTGAAAATACGACATCCGATTCTGGTCAGAAGCCGACCTTTGACTGGTCCAGGTTCGATAACAGATCGGATTCCGTGAATCGCAATTCCTCAGCAGGCCCCAATTCTCAGAAAGAGCCGCAGACACTGCTGGAAAAACTCTCTCCAAACGCGCAAAAATCCCACAGTTCAGATACTTTCGACTGGTCCAGAATCAAAGAAAAATCCCGCACGACGCGTAGCAAGTCCTCATCGAAAGAAGCCCCCCGGTGGCACCAGAATACAAGTTCGGAAACATCCGCTTCAACCGGCTCAAAAGGTCAGGCTCTCATATGGCCTGAATCCGCAAAGACCCGAAATTCATCTTCTGTTTCCGCGGACTCCTCCCGTTCGAGCAGTGCGAATCACTTGAACTCACATTCTGGCAACATACCGAGTTCAGCTGGTTCCAACAAATTCAATTCACATTCCGCCGGTTCAAATCATGCGAATGCCGATCTTTTAGAAACGCGTTCCAAAGACCCGAATTCCGATGATGTGAACAAGAATAAGAGTATAAATTTCTTCGGTTCAAGCGCATTCGCGTCTTCCGGTCAGTCTCGCAATTCCTATGCTGCTGGATCTACTGGTACATCCTCCTCTGCATCTGGTGTAAAAGCTACGAACCAGCCGTCAGACATGCAAAATGGCATGAAGACAAACGACGAAAACGCGATACCCGCGTCTTCGGACAAACTAAATTTCGTACGTTTTTCCGATGCGCTGAAATTTGAAGACGGCAAAAATACTGAAAACGCAAAGAACAGCAAAAATGACACCATGCCAGACACGTCTGACAGACAGGGCAAAAACGGCGCCAGAAAAACGGACTCAGACTTATCGACTGTGGCAGACGAACATCAGACCACAAGCATTTCAGAAGACGCTACGATATTTTCTGGGTTTAATCGTCTGATTGAAGCGGAAAAAAAATTCCGGGACGATATGGAAAAAGTGTCGTTTCTGTCCCCTGAAGAGTACAGCGAGGCAGAACGAGCGGAAAATCAGAGTCAGAAACTGCGCTTTGTACCGACGATTTCTTTCCGCACCATCGAGGATGAATACGAATCTTATCGGCGGGAAAATAATATTCCCAGAGCGGAAAATCTGGACAAGAATGAAACTAAAGACAACAAAGAAGTCCAAATCAGAATAAATGAGCCTTCAGGCACAAAGGTGACCGTAAAAACTCAGGAACTCAGTCACGCATCGTTAAATAACGATGAAAAGGTCAAAACACGTGAATTTCGCCTAGGCGCATTTCGGAGACGACCGAAAAATGTCCAAGTTTCCGTGGAAATAAACGCAACGGACGGTAACGCGTCAGTTGAAGTTACAAGACATCCTGACGGTGCTACAGTCGTCAAAACGGTGGACGAATCGGACAGCGGCCATATTTACACAAATGACAGTCAAGCACAGACAGACCCGTCGGTACAACAAACCCAGTCAGATGATAAATCTGACAGTCTGCCGCATGAATCCCAGCAGGCATCAACCCTTATCACAAGCGCAGGAAACACAGATTCCGACCTAGCTATGAAAGCCGACGAAGAAACGGCAGTAGGGGCTGTCAACGAAGATATTCCACATCCCGGATCAGCTTCTACTGACAGGAACACTGACGTCCGTAACAATACTACCACCGTACAACTCAGTTCGGATACTACTGGTACTGTTGGCGGAGCGAGCAATGCCGCAGCACAACGTATTTCCGGCACTGTCATCGAAACCAATAAAGATAACGCACCGAGCAACGAAACTGTGAATCACTCGGTTATCATTGCCGATGAGAGCGGCGAACTTCAATCTTCAGAGGCGGCTCAGCAGACACGCCAGCTTCCAATTTCAGAAGCCGAATCACTAACGGCAAAAATGAAATCGCAGCCAGAGATGATGCAAAGCCAGGACGGATTTTCGCACGAGCCCAACGGTTTTGATACAGCGGAACCGACAGACGCTGATTCCGGAAACTTCTGGAACAAACCGGACGGTGTCTCTAAAATGACCATCACTGACATATTCGGTCCCGATGCCCACAGAATCATTGAGGAAAAAGGGGAAATCGCCAAGGATTCCAAATCCGGTGAAGCTGTCGCATCCGATACAACCGGCCTAGCTGAGGACGCCCGGAATACGGTCGGGAAAGCTTCTGCGTCTGTACCATCTGTGCAGCAGGAGGAAACGGCTAAAACGGATTTTTCATCTACACCGCCTGAATCAACACCAAAGAATGAAACCTCTCGGACATATGTGAATAATGCTGCTGACGTGACAGACAGACCAGATCAAAAATCTCCGACCGATCCATCGAAAAAACAAGGACCGTCCTATTCCCTGATTCTCGATATTTCACCGGAAGACATCAGTGCATCTGCGTCCCAAACATCATCGATCAGAAAAGCGTCTGACGATACACTCTCGTCCCAGATGCGCGGCGTTTCCACCGACACGATCCCGCAAGAACGTCAAGCTGAAATGCGTGAGGCTCTCGATGCCCTCGACGGTATTCAGGAAGAAGAAAATCAGCGAGGCGGCCTGTTTCGCTTCAAAGCAAAACGCGCGGAAGAAAAAAAACACCGTTCCTCAAAAAAAAACACCACAACGCAGGAACAAAACGATGAAATGGAGGACGCCCCGGTAGGAACTGTGACAAAAGCATTGATTGCCGTGCTTGTTGTCGTTTTGGTCATTGAATTTTCCATCATCGGCATCAAACTCTTCGCTCCGGATTCCGGCGCGGCGACGCTGATCAGCCGGGTTGAATCACAGATTTCTGGCATCTTCCATTCCGAAGAAAAAAGCGGTTTCGCTGCGCCGAAACTCAACGATATTTCTGAAAACGTCCTCACAGCACAGTCTACTAATGATGATCTTGAGGTTAAACCATCAGACAATCCGGAAAATATCAACAGAATACATACAACACCTGTATCAGCAGGATGATAAGATTAAGAAGCTATTTATATCAGTCAGGATGCACACAAGATCCTGATTGACTGATTCATATTATTCAAATATTTCAAATTTTTATTAACGTGTCCGCGCTGCGAAACGGCACAGTCAGGAGTTAAAATGCGAATAATCAACCGCAAACAGAAAACAGAAAAAAAACAAGACAGCAAGAATGAAAATCGCCGCAGAATCGGCATATTTTCCGTGATTCTCATACTACTTGTTATCATTTTATGTTTTGGAACCATCGTCAATTTTGTCACCGATTACTGGTGGTTCCAGGATTTGGGATACACTCAGGTTTTCTTGAAAAAATTATTTACAGAGCTGAAAATCGGCATACCGGCGTTCGTCATCATCCTGCTCCTTTCAGAACTCTACCTGCGTGTTCTCAAAAAAGAATACGTAAAAAAAGTAGAAACGGCGAATAGCAACGTTTCCGACAAATCAATGTCACGAATGACACACATCTTCAGTGCCGTCTTTTCGCTGATCTTTTCTTTGCTCATTGCTACTACTCTCTGGCAGCAGATTTTGTACGCCATGAATAGTACTGATTTTAATATTACTGACCCGATTTTCCATAATGACGTGTCATTTTACGTCTTCAAGCTGGCCTTGCTGAATTCAATTAACAGCATGGCTGTATCGGTTATCTTCGGGTTTCTGCTGCTTACACTCCTCTATTACGCCTACCTGATAGCAGCACGGCGTCCATTGGTCTTCGATCGGCAACAAACGCATGACAACATCGAATACGCGGAAGTCATTGACGACAACAGCTGGCAGAACAATTCCAGCAACTGGTCGTCTGATCAGAACGCTCAAAGTGGGGAAAACAGCCAAAACGAACAGCAACACCAATCTCCATGGTCCCAATGGACCCGAATGTTCGGCAAAAACGTGGGGTCGGATGGCAGCGACGGAAACAACGGACAAACAGACGGAAGATCATCCTTTCAGTCCGGCAACGGAAACATGGCTATCCTGATGAGCATTGCAAAACGACAACTCGTGATTCTGGCTGTCCTCTTTTTGTTAGCGATCGCTTCCACATTTCTCCTGCGTCAATTTACATTGCTCTATTCTGACGTAGGTACCGTTGTAGGCGCCGGTTACACCGATATTCACATCACCCTCTGGGCATACCGTGTGGAAGCTGTCCTGGCCATTCTCTCAGCTGTTGGCATCATCATTTTTACGAAAAAGAACAGCTTTAAAAAAATGCTCGTTCTTCCGGTCGTCACGATCGTCGTATCAATTGCAGCGGCCCTCCTGGGTTCCGCTGTTCAATCGCTCTACGTTTCTCCGGACGAACTGAACAAAGAATCCCCGTATATCAAAAGCAATATCGAATTCACACAGAAAGCATACGATCTCGATAACGTGAACGAAATCGAATTCCCTGCCAGCAGCAGTTTGAATGCGGAAGATATTCTGGAAAATTCGCCGACGCTCTCAAACGTGCGAATCAACGATTTCTCACCATCCCTTCAGTTTTACAACCAGACCCAGAGTATAAGGGCCTACTATAACTTCTTTGACGTTGACGTTGACCGCTATCAGATTAACGACGAATATACTCAGACGTTTCTCTCCGCCAGAGAAATTAATTATGATAATCTCGACGAAGACGTTTCCTGGCTCTCAAGACACCTTAAATACACCCACGGCTACGGCATTACGCTGTCTCGCGTGGACGCAATAACGGCTACGGGACAACCGAAGATGCTTGTCGACAACATCCCGCCGGAATCAGATACAGATGATATTAAAATTACGCGACCTGAAATCTATTTCGGCGAATCCACAAACGATTATGTCATCACGAACACAAGTGAGAAAGAATTCGACTATCCGAGCGGCACATCCAACGTCTATACGCATTACGAGGGAAAAAGCGGCGTCCGCCTTTCCTTGCTAAAACGTATATTTTATGCAATCAAAGAAAAGAACATCCGGATTCTCGTCTCCACGAATATCAACAGTGATTCGAAGATCCTTTATGACAGAAATATCATCGACCGCGTTACAAAGCTGGCCCCATTTCTCCATTATGACGCCGATCCGTATATCGTCGTTTCGGAAAGTGGTCGACTCTACTGGATGCTGGACGCCTACACGACAAGCAGCTATTATCCATACTCAAGGACTTACAGTGTCGAAGACGGTTTAGACGGTTTCTCTGTAAACTATATCAGAAATCCGATTAAAGTCGTTATCGATGCTTATAACGGTTCAGTGAATTTCTATCAGGTTTCTGATGAGCCGATTGCCGAAACGATAACTAAAATTTATCCTGGCCTGATCAAAGATATTTCGGAAATGCCGGAGGATCTGTCGAAACATATCCGATATCCAGATACTCTCTTTGCTATTCAGGCCAATATATACCAACGCTATCATATGAACGACATCGCCGTCTTCTACCAGAATGAGGACAGATGGAGCATTGCCACAGAAGTTTACGGCCAAGCGGAGAAAGAAATGGAACCAAACTACTATATTATGAGACTTCCGAATGAAACGTCTGAGGAATTCATCTCGTCTATTCCATTCACACCGAATGGCAAAAAAAACATGACGGGTCTGCTCATCGCCCGCAGCGACGGTGACAATTACGGCCAGCTCGTGCTTTACCGCTTACCAAAAGATAAGGTAGTCTACGGACCGATGCAGATAGAATCCCAGATCGACCAGAATACGAAAATTTCTCAGGATTTCTCCCTCTGGAACTCGTCCGGATCGACATATACGCGGGGAGATATGTTCGTAATCCCGATCAATGATTCCCTGCTCTATGTGGAACCTGTCTACCTCGAATCATCTTCCGACACAAGCCTGCCGGAAGTCAAGCGCGTTATCGTGGCCTTTGAGGACAGAATTGCCTACAAGGAAACGCTGGCGGAAGCTTTGATCGAGCTATTCTCACTTGACCCGAATTACACGCCGAACGGGGAACCGGCTGACACTTCAGAAACTCCCGGATCTCCGGACAGTACAACAACTGGGGCTACGGATGGATCTACATCTTCGCCTGACACCAGCTCTCTCTCCCTCGGAGAACTGGCGGCCAAAGCCTCGGAGGCTTATGACAATGCGGTGGAATCCCAAAAAAATGGCGACTGGGCGGCTTATGGACAATATCTTGAAGAACTTAACGGCTATCTCAAGCAAATGACCGCGGCTGCGTGAAGCCAGTCAAATAACTGATGACTTGATGTGTTATGCACAACATCCATGCGATACCGGTCGAAGCGTCGAACGTAGCAGTTCGACGCTTCGACCGGTTATCCAAAACAATTGTAAACTTCACGCGTTCCTTACGCATGCTTCGGCAGAATAATAATCCACCCCATTTCTCACGAGGCAGGCACTCGACATAAAAACAAACCGTATGTTTAATTATTCAAATAATTGAAGAATCGGAGGACTGATAAAATGTTAGATATCAAACGAATCCGCGAGGATTTCGAAAATGTAAAAAAAGCCGTTGAATCGAGAGGAAACGGCGATTACAACATCGCGCGTGCCGTTGAGCTTGACGATAAAAGACGGGAATTGCTCGGTGAAGTTGAAACTCTGAAAGCAAAGCAGAATCGAGATTCCAGAGAGATTCCTAAAATGAAGAAAGCCGGCCAGGATACGACAGAACTCATGGCAGAAATGAAAAAGCTCTCTGCCGAAATCGCTGGTCTTGATGAACAGGTGAAAGCTGTCCAGACCAAGCTGCGTGATCTGCTGCTCGGCATTCCCAACACGCCGAATCCCGAAATCCCTGTAGGAAAAGACGATTCCGGAAACGCCGAAGTCAGAAAATGGGGGAAACCGCGCGATTTTGACTTTGAATTTAAAGCCCACTGGGACATCGGTACCAGCCTTGACATCCTCGACTTCGACAGAGCCGCAAAGCTGTCCGGCGCAAGATTCACGGTATACAAGGGGCTCGGTGCTCGTCTCGAAAGAGCTCTGATTAACTTCATGCTTGACCTTCATACTGGCGAACAGGGCTACACGGAAATTCTGCCGCCGTTCATGGTCGGTCGCACCGCAATGACAGGCACAGGCCAGCTTCCGAAATTCGAAGACGATATGTTCTATATTCCGGACAAAGATGAATTTCTGATCCCGACCGCCGAAGTTCCGGTTACAAACCTGCGTGGTGACGAAATTATCGATGGTGCCGAGCTTCCCATTTACTACACTGCCTATACGCCTTGTTTCCGTAAAGAAGCCGGTTCTGCCGGCCGTGACACACGCGGTCTGATCCGACAGCATCAGTTCAACAAAGTTGAAATGGTAAAAATGGTAGCTCCTGAAACATCTTATGAAGAATTAGAAAAGTTGACGAACGATGCTGAATCCGTTCTCCAGGCTCTTAAAATTCCATATCGTGTCATCGTTCTTTGTACAGGTGATACTGGTTTCAGTTCCGCAAAGACTTACGATATAGAAGTCTGGATGCCGAGCTATGGCAGATACGTAGAAATTTCCTCCTGCAGCAACTTTGAAGATTTTCAGGCGCGCCGCGCAAATATCAGATTCCGCCGCGAACCAAAAGCGAAGCCTGAGTTTGTCCACACGCTCAACGGGTCCGGTCTGGCTGTAGGCAGAACTTTTGCCGCAATTCTTGAAAATTATCAGAATGAGGATGGTTCCGTAACGATTCCTGAAGTTCTAAGGCCTTACATGGGCGGTATTGACATGATTAAATAAACAATAATTAAAAAAGTCGAGCGATTTGAGAATATCCCGATCTGTCGGATTTTAACACAACTAATAAAGTAACTTTTATCAGGGTGAAGCAAAATGCATCTTTTAAAATAGCGAACCATAATGAATAACTTGTTCATAAACCATGGTTCGTTAAATATTGATTACTCCTGGAAGCAGATTGAAGTTTTGCTCATCCTCGGCTTTTATGTAAAGGACAAGTATTATGCCACTCAAACTTAACATCGGCGACATCATCGAACTCAGAAAACAGCATCCCTGTGGCGGCAAGATGTTTGAAGTCCTGCGCGTCGGCATGGATTTCAGAATTCGATGCCTTAATTGCGGTTCTCAAATGAGGATCGCGCGTCCTAAACTCGAAAAAAGTATCGTAAAAATTCATAATTCGCTAAAATCATCTTCCGACCAACGGCCTACTTCAGAATGATTTCCAAAACGTCTTATCTCTGTCAGTATCTAATTAGATTCCGTTGATTGGCCTGACTCCTTGCACATCCTGAAACCGGCCAGGCAGTCCGTCTCCTCCGACGGACTGTTTGGCCGGTTGGATTTTCAACACGTGTTTTCGGCCTTGTACTTCGCTTTTATCTGACTTTCGGTGCACGTTTTCTGCCCTGTGCCTCGCCTCTATCCAGTTTTTAACATACATTTTAGGGAACCGGTGTCCCGCGACAATACCGCCATCCGTTCGCTTATCTCTTGTCGCTTTTACATTTCCTATTGCGATACCGACAACTTTTTTCCGTCGCTGACGCAGTGAACAGCACCGTCACCCGTAACCATCACCTGAGCGCCGTATTGTTCCAAAGCCTCAATTACTTCCTCGTCCGGTCCGTCATTTTTGTCCTCACGATCCACGCAAATTACAGCATATTCCGGCATTACAGCACGAAACAGCTTTGCTGAATTCTTTTCATAATGACCATGATGTGGCACCTTAAGCAGATCGAATTGTAAATCGTCAATTTGCGTTATAACCTCCTCGATACGTTCCCGCTCTGCATCTCCGGCAAACAACATCCTGACAGTTCCATATTCGAGCGTGATTACAAGAGAACGGTTATTGTCCTTATCTTCATCATATTCGAGTTTTTTTGGCGGATAAACTGTCAAAACAGCCTCTCCCACAACGATTCCTTCCACCGCTTTCACCGTTACGGAATGAGTCGTCGATTTTCTCAGCTACTTGACATATCTCCGGTATGCCCTGGAAGTTTCCTCACCTGCACTGTAATCCGGCTGATAAACCATTCCGATGTTGTATTTTTCCATTAAATCAGCCGCCCCCCCCCCGACGTGATCCTTGTCAAAATGTGTAATAATTAAATTATCAATCTGCCTGATTCCGTTACCTTTTCCATGTACTTCGCAAATCTTTTTCTATAAAAGCACTCAAAAAAAATAGAGATAATTTCTTTTTTAGGTTAATTGTAATATGAAGTTGAACAGCTGAATAAAAAGATGATCCATACG
>CAYTKT010000052.1:0-13840 GCA_964438605.1 uncultured Oscillospiraceae bacterium | reverse complement strand
GCCGGACGCTGCTATGGCTTTCGGTTCCGGCTTTCCCATTTGCTTCGTTTGGGTCCCGTCCATTCCGCTTTGCCAATTGCCTTCTTTCACCCCTTCTGCTCTGGCATCCTTCGCGTTCCGGCTTGGCTCGGCGCACTCTTCCATCGCACAGGCGTGGCTTGATTCCTCCCCTGCAGCCACTTCTTTTGTGATGGCTGACGTGCCGGCCTTTTCCTCCCCGGCTTTTTCCCCCGCCGTTTCTGCTTCGTTTTCCTTTTCCGCTTCCTTTTCCTTCAGCCATCCGGCAAACCGTTGTACATCCCGCAGATATTTCTCAATCGTCCCGGCGCTGTGTTCGCTGTGAAGCAGCCAGCTTGCAAATTCCTTGATTTTTTCTTCTGTGATTTGGTGTGTTGTTTTAGATTCCATCATGTTCCTGTTCCTCCTGAAATAAAATTACAAGTCGTTTCCATTATTTTACCTCAAAAGGAACAGGATATTCTGTTTTCCGACCAAAATTCAGCCGAAATCTTTTGGAGCATGAAATGAAAAAAGCGGCTGTACCCACAAACAAGGGGTGCCGCTTCTTTCGTTATCTTACGCCGGTCGAAAACAAAATGAAATCATTCCGCATCGATCTTTGCCTTTTTTATCTTCACACGGCACTGCTTGCGGAAAAATCCGATGCCCACGTGCCAGCATTCTTCATATCCTTCTTCCGCCAGCGGAGCATCGTAACCGAACGCCGCAATCTGCTCTAAAGCCTTCTCCGCCGCCTGCTCCATCTGCCGTGCTTTTTCCGCTTTTTTCAGTTCGATCACTGCTGCCGGACTGACAGCATCCAGATTATAGATACAGATATCATATCGTCCGTTTCCGGCTTCTTGATTCGATTTGATCAGATAACTTCCGCCTAAATTCTGAAAGACGCCCATCAAAAACCCGTGATAAAACGCTTCGGCACTGTCCATATAGCTGACCGACGAACGAAGCAGTTCCGCCAGTTGTTCCTGAAAGGCCTGCGCATCCCCGTCAAACAACGCACGGTACAAGGCACTTAAATCCCGCGTCTGGATCGCTTCCTCAAACCATTCTTGAATCTTATCTTCGTAAATACTCAGCACTTCATCGTTTGGAATCGTCAAAGTCAGATACCTTTTCCGTTTCTCAAATTCTTCCGACACTTTCTTCAAATATCCGGTAAAGAACAGAAAATTCCACAGATTCTCCTGACTGCTCTGAATGTCTTCATAAGTGATGTCTTCATGAACCGGTTTACGGATCGTTCCGCCAGACATTAAGGTTTCCAACTCTTCCCGTGCCGTATTGTCCGCTCTACGAATCAGATCACGCACAATACTGTTTCCACTCGTATTTGCCCAGTAAGGCCTGGCAAAAGCGTTTTTATTTGCCCGCAGATCCATCATAAAGTTGATGACGCTCCAGGGATTATACACTTCGGAATTTCCAAACAAATAGCCATCATACCATGTACGAATATCGTCCATCCTCTCGGATACCTCATAATATGCGGCCATCGTTTCCACTTCCTTCGGTGTGAAGCCGAAATATTCTCCATAATTCTTATTAAGAATGGAAACGATATTCAAGTTATTCAGCCCCGTAAAGATGCTCTCCCGACTGATGCGCAGACAACCGGTAATCACAGCGAACTGAAGATTCGGATTGGTCTTCAGTGCTGATTCAAACAGGGAGCGAATAAAGGAAATCATCTTGTCATAAAAACCCTGGAAGTATGAATTTTCCAGTGGCACATCGTATTCGTCGATCAGGATCACTGCCTTTTTCTTATAAACCTCGTACAGACATTGAGATAGAAATGCCAAAGCCGTGTAATAGTCACTCAATTCTCCTTTCCTGGAACGAATATTCATGAATTTTATTTTATCTGCTTCATTTTTCAACGCAGGATAGACAACATCCTCATGTCGTGCATATTCAGCGGCGATTGTCTCACGCAGACGATCCATCGCCAGTTCAAATGTGTCCTGTTTTGCCGATTTGAGCGTCAACGAAATCACCGGATACTGCTGCATCTGGTCCGTATATTTTTCTCCGGCGTCCATGATTTTTAGACCATCAAAAATTGCGCGGTTTTCTGCATTTAATGTTTCGTCCCCCGTATCCTCAAAGAAATACTTCAGCATACTCATATTCAGCGTCTTTCCAAATCGCCGTGGGCGCGTGAACAGCGTAACTTTCGATAAATTATCAAGAAGATCTTTGATCAACAAGGTCTTATCCACATAATAAAACCCTGTTTCTATGATTTCCTTAAAATCCTCCGTGCCGATCGGCAGCGGCTTATATTCCATTCCCATAACAACACTCCATTTTTTTCTGATTTCCCATTTTCCCCATTTCCTCACTCGACAAGAATCTCTGCTTTCTCCATTTTCACCCGGCACTGCTTGTGGAAAAACCCGATACCAATATGCCAACATTCTTTGTACCCTTCGATGGCCAGTTCTTCCCCATACGCTTTGTCCGTAATCTGTTCCAATGCTGCCTGCGCAGCCTTTTCCATACTTTGTTCTCTGAAATTCTCTGCCAGTTTCAGTTCAATAATCGCTGCTGGTTTTTCGGAATCCACACTGTGAAACACGCAGAGGTCATAACGTCCTTTTCCTGATTCGCGGTTTGACTTCACACGGTAGTCAGGTGCCATGTTTGCTAAAACACCTGCTAAAAATCCATGGTAAAATGCTTCCGCACTGTCCATGTAACTGATCGTTCGTTTCAGAGCCTTTGTCAACTCCTTTTGAAGCGTTTCTTCATCTCCTTCTAACAGGGCGTGATACAATGTGCTTAGATCGCGCGTCTGTATTTGTTCACGAAACCATTTTCGGATATGATCCCGATAAATAGTCCGTATCTCCTTATTGGGGATCGTCAGCGCTACAAGATTCTCGTCTTCGTCACGTTCCTCTTCGATTTCAGGTTCCCATAACACTCTTTTGAGATACCCGGTAAAAAACAGAAAATTCCACAGATTTTCCTGACTGTCTTTGATCTCTTCGTAAGTGATATCCTCATGGAGCGTTTTCTTCAACACGCCTCCTGCCATTAAGGTTTCCAACTCCTCCCGTGTCATGCTGTCTGCATGACGAATCAGATCGCGCACGATGTCATTCGAACTCGTATTCGCCCAGTAAGGCTTTGGCATTTCTTTTTTATCCGCCCGCAGGTCCACCATGAAGTTGATGACACTCCAGGGATTGTACACTTCCGAATTTCCAAACAGATAGCCGTCATACCATCTGCGGATGTCGTCCATGCGTCCCTCTGCGTCATAATACGCAGCCATCGCTTCTACTTCCTGCGGTGTGAAGCCGAAGTATTCTCCGTAAGCCTTATTAAGAATGGAAACGATACGCAAATTGTTCAGTCCGGTAAAGATACTCTCCCGACTGATGCGCAGACAACCCGTGATCACGGCGAATTGAAGATGATCATTCGTTTTCAGTGCCGACTCGAAAAGAGAACGGATAAAGTCGATCATCTCATGATAAAATCCACGAAAATAGGAATTTTCCAGCGGGACGTCGTATTCGTCGATCAGGATGATGCTTTTCTTGCCAGTTACTTTATAAAGGCAATCTGATAAAAATTGCAGCGCATCCGCATAATGTTCCGGTTCTGCTTTCCAATCCCTGATCTGCAGGAAATGCTCTTTTTCCGCAGAAGAAAGCTTATCTGTATCCAGAATACGATCATGCCGACGAAATTCTCTGGCAATTTCTTTTATGATCATTCCATATGCCGTTTTAAAATCAGGCTGCTTCGCCGATTTCAGCGTCAGCGAGATTACCGGATACTGCTGCATCTGTTTCGTATATTCTTCGCCAGCGTCCATGATTTTCAGACCGTTAAAAATCGTGTGGTTTTCTGCATTTAATGTTTCGCCTCCCGTATCCTCAAAGAAATATTTCAGCATACTCATGTTCAAAGTCTTTCCAAATCGCCGTGGGCGCGTGAAGAGCGTAACTTTCGATAAATTATCAAGAAGATCTTTGATCAACAAGGTCTTATCCACATAATAAAACCCTTCTTCTATGATTTCCTTAAAATCCTCCGTGCCGATCGGCAGCGGCTTATATTCCATTCCCATAACAACACTCCCTCTGGTTTTTCGTTTCGATCCTTTCTTTTTTCATTATACCCGGTTTCGCATCCTCTGTCACTTGCAGGGAAGAAGAAACCATCATTGAAATTTTCCATGCAATGATCATACGGAAACGGGGCACACCGCCCCGCAAGAGTAATAAAGGCCAGGCTCCAAGATACTCCGCCGAGCGCAGAGAGACGATTTACCGGGAGCAGTGGGAGCAGTGCCACAGATACAGCAAAGGGCCGCGATGCGGCAGCTTCTTCTCTTGGATGACAGAAAAAAGTGTTTCTTCGATTCCTGTTGCAGCTACACAAAACGGAATGGCCTGTTCCGGGCGTTCCTCTCAAAGACGCCTCAATCGAAGCATATATTGAATTATATACCGATAAAGATATTCTGATTGCGATGAAGTTTCTGAACGACAGACCACGAAAAAAACGGGATCCCGCACCCTGGAGGAACTGTTTGATAACTTCCTGAACACTGTTGCCGCAGTCTGACGGCTGTGGCAGCCCCGCTCACGGATGACACTGCAAGCTCATCTATGACCAAGGTTTTTGAGTTCCAATTTCTACTGTGGGGTTTCCAACTTGTTCTTGCAATTTGTGAAAAAAGAAAAAGCACTCCCTCCATGGACAAATCCATGAAGGGAACACTTTTGATAAAACTTGTCCTGCAAAGGAAATCAGAGATGCCGACTATTTCACAGGCATTTCATTTATTGCGACAGCGTGACCGCACCATAAAAAATAACGTGGTTTCCCAGAATCAACATTCAGACGCCATCACTGCATCCTTCATACTCTTTACGTAATCATAAATCTGCGGCGCTGCATCCGCCCCATACTTTGCGATAATCTTGACGATAGCGCTTCCGACAATAACGCCGTCCGCTTGTCGCGCCATATCAGCGACTTGCTGCGGTGTGCTGATTCCAAACCCGATAGCACACGGAACATCGCTGGCCTCCCTGACCATCGCCGTCATAGCGCCGATATCCGTCGTAATTTTATTCCTGACGCCCGTAACGCCCATAGAAGATACAATATAAAGAAAACCGCGCGCTTCAGACGCAATCTGCCTGATCCTTGATTCAGACGTAGGCGCGATCATCGATACAAGCTCCATCTCATGCGATTCGCAGACAGCCGTCAGTTCCCGCTTTTCTTCAAACGGCATATCCGGAATAATCAGTCCGCTGACACCGATTTCCTGACATTTCGTGCAAAATTTTTCATAACCGTAATGAAAAACAGGATTCAGATACGTCATGAATACAAGCGGGATACTGACCTTTCCACGTACCTCCGCCACCATCTCAAATACTTTATCGGTCGTCGTCCCTGATGACAATGCCCTGATGTCGGCCTCCTGAATCACAGGTCCTTCCGCGATAGGATCTGAAAACGGAATCCCGATCTCGATGAGATCCGCACCTGCTTCCACCATTGTTACAATAAATTCCGCCGTCTTGTCAAGCGACGGATCGCCCGCCGTTAGAAACGGGATGAACGCCTTGCCCTTCTGAAATGCTTCCCCTATCTTAATCATTCAAATCAACTCCTCTGTAACGTGCGATAGCTGCAACGTCCTTGTCGCCTCTGCCGGAAAGACAGACGATAATAATATCATCTTTCCTCATGTTTCCCGCGATCTTTCTGACATGTGCCACTGCATGGGCGCTCTCAATCGCGCAGATAATTCCTTCTGTCCTGGCCAGATATTCAAACGCTTCGACGGCCTCCTCGTCAGTCACCGGAACATATGTCGCCCGCCCCGAATCACGCAGATGCGCGTGTTCCGGCCCGATGCCCGGATAATCAAGACCCGCCGAAATCGAATATACCTTGTCAATTTGACCGTACTCGTCCTGACAGAAATAAGACTTCATACCGTGAAACACGCCGATACTGCCTTTCGCCATCGTTGCCGCATGACGGCCCGTATCAATGCCCTCGCCAGCCGCCTCGCATCCGATCAGCGCTACATCTTTATCTGGAATAAAATTATAAAATGCGCCCATGGCATTACTGCCGCCGCCCACACAGGCCACAACAGCCGACGGAAGTTTTCCTTCTTTTTCCAAAATTTGTTCTCTGGCTTCCTTGCTGATTACGCTCTGAAAATCACGCACAATCATCGGGAATGGATGCGGCCCCATGACAGACCCCAGCACGTACAGCGTATCGTGAACTCTGTTCGACCATTCGCGCATCGCCTCGTTGACCGCATCTTTAAGAACCATCGTACCGGTCGTCACAGCATTTACCTTCGCGCCCAGAAGTTCCATTCTATAAACATTTAAAGCCTGACGCTCTGTATCCTCTTTTCCCATGAAAATCTCACATTCCATATCGAGCAGCGCCGCCGCCGTAGCCGTAGCCACGCCGTGCTGCCCTGCGCCAGTCTCCGCAATGACGCGCGTCTTGCCCATCTTTTTGGCAAGCAGTACCTGCCCGAGTACATTGTTAATTTTATGCGACCCCGTATGATTCAAATCCTCACGCTTCAGGTAAATCTTCGCGCCGCCCAGATCCTTCGTCATCTTCTCCGCATAATACAGCAAAGACGGTCTGCCTGCATACTCTTTCAGCAACGTATCAAGTTCCCGCATAAATTCTGGATCGCGGCTGTATTTGTTGTAACTCTCCTCAAGATTTATGATCTCATTCATCAGCGTTTCGGGAATATACTGACCCCCAAACTGCCCGTATCGTCCTTTCGACATATTAAAACATTCCTCGCTTTACTTTTAAATTGTTTATAAAATCATGCACCGGTTTCCACCTGCGTCTGTTCCACTGCATCCGGCGCATTACGCTATACTCGCAGCAGACTTTTACACTTTCAGCAATCCGGTTCGGTCTTATCTGTCTGCACGTCTCTCTTTACCGCACATGGCGCACCGCATCCTATTCGCAGCAAATCTTTGCTTCTGCCGTTCGGTCCCGCCCGTAGCATACCCGTACATTTCTTCTTACCGCGCATAGTGCACTACATTCTACCCGCAGCAAACCTTTGCTTCCGCCGTCCGGTTCCGTGCGCAGCATCACCCGTACATTTCTTCTTGCGCATGGCGCACTGCGCGCACAGCCGCAAGAATTTTTTCACGATCCTTAAAACCGTCTGTTTCCACGCCGCTGCTCATATCCACCGCAAATGGCCTCACTGTTCGCAACGCTTCTCCGATATTATTCGGGCCAAGTCCGCCAGCCAGGAAAAACGGCCTGCACATTTCCGGAAACATGACCGCATCCGCAGCTGCGTTTTCGGATGAGTCGCCTTCCACTCTGACAGCATCACGAATCATTGACCAGTCAAACGTTTGACCCGTGCCGCCGGTGCCGTTGTCAAGCAGAAGAAAATCGGCGTCCGACTTTTGCGCCCACAGCACGTCTTTTGTAGATTCTACGCGAAAAGCCTGAATAATCGGCGTTCGCGTATCTAAATTTAACGCGCCCGCAGTATTATCGCTCGCCTTCGCAGATGCGCCGTTTTCAAACGCCGCGCCTGGTGCTCCTTGAGCCGTTTTTTCGGGTGCGCCTTCACTAAACGCTATCCCTGCTTCCCCTTCAAACACTTTTCCGGGAATGTCTTCTCCCACCGGTATTCCTGATCCTTCGTTCATTTTTTCGGGCGTGCCGCCCTCAAAAATTCCATCTGATGCCTCATCCGCAGCCTGCTCAGCCAGCAGCGCCCGCAGCCTGGCAATATACGCATTGTCTTCCTGCCCATGCAGTTGAACAATGTCGATAATTCCACGCTGTACAATATCAGCAATCTCCTCCGGCGGCGCGTTAACAAACACGCCCACCGCCAAAATCCCGTCATCCAGCCGTGTCTTGAGCCGCTTTGCTTCATCAGCCGTCACCTGTCTGCGGCTTTTTGCAAACACAAAACCAATAAAATCCGGCCTTGCCTCGTTCACAAAATCAATATCCTGCGATCTGCGCAGCCCACAGATTTTTATTTTTGCTCCCATATATAATATACTCCGTAAATCAGTCTACAAACCGGGTTAACCCTGCAAAAGCGGCTTATCGCCTCCGCCAATTCCAGGAAGATGTCATTCGGTCGAGTATTGCGCACACATCAACCTCGTGCAACAGCAGGAAAACTCGGCATGGGGCCTGTCTGCGGTTTACAAAGTAAACCGCAGACAGGCCCGCTTTGATCAATATGGTATCCCTCTGAGTCTGTCAAGTTCTGCTTTTTTATCCCTGCTGACCATCAGCGATTCCCCGATCAAAACAGCATCCGTGCCGTTTTCACGCAGCGCCGCAATGTCCTGCGGCGTTTTAATTCCGCTTTCTGAAACGAAAATCACACCATCAGGTACCAATCTTCTCAAGCGAATACTATTCTCAATATCTACAGTAAAATCTTTCAAATTCCTGTTATTTACGCCGATAATCCTTGCACCCGCCGCAAGAGCCGACCCGACTTCCATCTGGTCATGTGCTTCCACGATTGCCGAAAGTCCCAGCCCGTCAGCAATCTTCAGATAGGTCCTGATCGTTTCCGTATCGAGCAGCGAACAAATCAAAAGAACCGCATCGGCTCCGATAACCTTCGCCTCATAAATCATATACTCATCAACTGTAAAATCCTTGCGCAATACCGGAATAGAAATATTTTCTTTTATCTCCGTCAGAAAACTGTCGGCTCCCTGGAAAAAATACGGCTCTGTCAGCACAGAAACGGCTGCCGCACCTGCTGCCTCATAATCCTTCGCAATCTGCACATAAGAAAAGTCTTTGACAATCAGTCCCTTCGATGGCGACGCCTTTTTCACCTCGCAGATAAAAGAAAGACTTTCCGTCTTCAGCGCATTTTCAAATGAAAAATTACCCACAGGCGCTTTCTGCACCCGCTGCCTCATCTCCGCCAGCGGAATCTCCGCCTTCCGCTGTTCCACGCGTTTTCGCGTCCTCTCAGCAATCTCGTCAAGTATCATAAATTATCCCTGTTCTCCTGCTTGTAAAATTGATATCAGTGCTCGTTAATTCACCTGCGCCTCCTTGCATTTCTCAGCGTTTCCGCCTCGACGCGAAGTTCTTCCGCTTCGTTTCCGTCATCTTCACGCTGCATTCCGCTTGGCGCATTTTTCTTCCCTTATTCGTGCTGTATTCATTTTCCAGCACCTTCGCCCTGGCGCGGGATTGCACCGTTCTGTTTCCAACATCTTCGCGTTGCATCCTGTTTGGCGCATTTTTACTTCTGCACGCCGACCTGTTCATCTGTTTGTCAGTTCGACAAACTGCTCCAACTTGCGCATCGCCGCACCGCTGTCAATTACCTCTGCAGCCAGCCGGATGCCTTCCGCTATCGTCTTTGCCTTACCCGCGATATACAGCGCAGCGCCCGCATTCATCAGCACCGCATTCCGCCTGTGTTCCCTTTCCTCGCCGCTGAGGATCGCCTTTGTAATCTGCGCATTTTCCACAGGATCGCCGCCTGCAAGATCTGCCTTTTCACAGCGCTCAAGCCCGAAATCTTCCGGCCTGATCTCATAATTTTCATACTTTCCATTGTGGAACTCACAAACTTTCGTCGGTGCGCTCAGCGAAATCTCATCCATGACATCCGTTCCAAAGACAACCATGCCGTCTGTCACACCGAGTTTCGTCAAAACCTGCGCCATCGGTTCCACCAGTTTGTCAGTATAAACGCCCATGACCTGCATCGTATTAAACGCCGGATTCGTCAGCGGTCCAAGAATATTGAAAACCGTATGGCATCCCATCTCTTTTCTGACAGGCGCCACGTATTTCATACTCTGATGATAGACCTGCGCATGCATAAATGCAATATCCGCTTCTTCCAAAACTTTTTCCATCTTTTCAGGTTCCAGCATAATATTGACACCAAGAGCTTCCAGCACGTCTGCCGCACCGCACTTCGAAGAAGCCGCCCTGTTTCCATGTTTCGCTGTCTTTACACCGGCAGCGGAAATAACGATGGCGCTGGTCGTAGAAATATTAAATGTATTGGAACGATCGCCGCCCGTCCCGACGATTTCGAGAACATTCCCGCTGTGCTCAAGCCGCGTTGCGTGAGCTCTCATAGATTCCGCACATGCCGCGATTTCCTCAACCGTTTCCCCCTTTGCCGCAAGACCCATCAAAAAAGCTGCCGTCTGCGCCTGGCTCGTGTTCCCGTTCATAATCTCGTCGATGCATCCTGCCGCCTCGTCATGTGTAAGATTTTCAGATTCCACTAATTTTAAAATCGCTTCCTGTATCATTTTTGTTTCCTCCTTTTTTAAATTTTTCCTGCATAATTATTTTAAAACTTCCATTTCTATCCGCCATATCATCCGGCCAGCTTACAGCACTTGCAGTTGCAGTTGCCTCGCCACTCTCGGCCTCAGTGATTAGCAAAATTTTCTATTTTTATCCACTATACCTGCCACCTCCCGTACACAGACTGTCCGAAAGCCAATTTTTTACTGGTCACCATTCCCCACTTCCGTTCCGAAACGAACCGCAAAATCATTTCCGGAAGCCATTTTATTCTTCTTCTTCATTTTTGACATCGTATTCACGATGTCCTCCACCTTAAAATTGACTTTTGAGTTTTTGGACAGTTCTCTCCTCCATCTAACGGGACTTTCCATTTACTTCGACAGCACGATCCGGCCAGATATCACACATTTCTATATATTTAGGAAATTTTCAAGTATCTGTTTCCCGTCTGGCGTCAAAATCGATTCCGGATGAAACTGAAGCCCATAAACGTCGTATTCACGATGTTTTACCGCCATAATATCTCCATCATCCGCCTTGCCAGCAATCTGAAGCACATCGGGAATCGTGCCGGGATCAGCCGCCAGAGAATGATATCTCGCTCCTTGCACTTTCGGACCCAGTCCGCGGAAAATCACGCAGTTTTCGTCCACGGAAATTTCCGACTGTTTCCCGTGCATCAACTGATGCGCATAAGTGATTTCAGCCCCGTAAACCTGACAAATCGCCTGATGGCCAAGACACACTCCGAGAATCGGAATCTTCCCTTCAAATGTCCGGACGATGTCCTCACAGATTCCCGCATTTTCCGGTCTGCCGGGACCCGGAGACAGAATAATCCTCTCCGGAAACAGCGTCTTGACCTCCGCCGGCGTCATCTCATCATTTCTAATCACCTTGATGTCAGGATTGATAGTCCCCACCAGCTGATACAGATTGTAAGAAAAGCTGTCATAATTATCGATCAAAAGTATCATCAGTCATCCACCTCCTGAGCCTGCTGCAGCGCCTTCACGACGGCCGCCGCCTTGTTGATGCATTCCTGAAATTCCGTCTCCGGTACGCTGTCCGCCACAATCCCCGCGCCCGACCGCACGAAAACCTTTCCGTTTTTCCGGAACGCAATTCTGATCGCGATACACGTATCGAGATTTCCCGTAAAATCGAGGTAGCCGATAGCCCCGCCATAAATGCCGCGTTTATTATTTTCCAGCTCATTTATAATCTCGCAGGCGCGGATCTTTGGAGCTCCCGACAGCGTCCCCGCCGGAAGCACACAATCTACCGCATCTACCGCGTCTTTGTCACTGCGAATCCGGCCTTTGACAGTAGACCCTATATGCATTACGTGAGAATATCGCTCAATACTCATATACTTTTCGACCTCAACCGTGCCGAACTCACTGAGACGCCCGATATCATTCCGTCCGAGGTCAACCAGCATATTGTGCTCCGCCAGTTCCTTCGGGTCGTCAAGCAGTTCCTTTTCCAGTTTTTCGTCCTCCTCCGGTGTCTTTCCCCGGGGCCTCGTGCCCGCTAGCGGAAACGTATGAAGCACACCGTCTTCAAGCTTGACAAGCGTTTCCGGTGACGCACCCGCAATTTCCACATCCTGACCGCTGAAGTAAAACATATACGGCGATGGATTCAGCGTCCGTAAAATTCTGTACGTATTCAACAAACTTCCATCAAAATCTGCATCCATCCTGTTTGATAAAACCACCTGAAAAATATCCCCTTCAAAAATATATTTCTTTGCCTTTTCAACCATTTCACAGAATTCAGCCTTTTCAAACAGCCTGCGAAAATCGGATTTTAAAACGCCCGGCTGCGGTTCTGCCGGTTCGCCATCACGAATAATTGAAATCATCTCATCGATGTCTCTGACCGCCTTGTTATAGCTCGTTTCAATCTCCGAAAGCTGCGCGTTTGCAATGACAATGATCTTTTGCCGCACATTATCAAACGCAATAACACGGTCAAACAGCATCAGATCTACATCGTTGAAATTCTCCTGATCGTCGGCGTCAAGCCTGAGCTTTGGCTCCGAATACTTGATATAATCATAAGAAAAATATCCCACAAGGCCGCCCGTAAACGTCGGCATATAGTCGATTTTCGGGCTTTTGTTTTCCGCCAGAATATTCCTGATATAACCGCCCGGATGATCTGTTTGCGTTTCAATCGTCGTTCCCGCCTTAATCCTCAGTTTGCCGTCCGTACACGTCAATTCCAACTTCGGATCAAAGCCGAGAAACGTATACCTGCCCCATTTCTCCGTATCTTCTACACTTTCCAGCATATAACAATGCCTGCTGACTTTCAGCAGCTTCTTGAGAACCTGCATCGGCGTTGCCATGTCCGATAAAATTTCCTTCATAATGGGAACGACTTTATACCCGCTGTCCCTGTCTTCCGCAAACTTTCTCGCTTCTTCCAAAGAAGGTCTGTACATTTCTTATCTCCTTTCTGAAATCTCATCTTGTTCTCTTTCATTCAAATACGGTTCCCGATTTTTCATCATCATTTCCCGCACAGATTTCCGGCTACACTCAGGCCGCTGGAGACAAAAATCATCCGTGACTTTGAGTGCAGCAGTCGCTGCTCACCGCTATTATTTCAAACAGTCGCCGCCGGCGTCCCATATCTTTCAGGCTATCTCCGCACCAACGCCTGCCGTTGTCATTCCCAATCGGCAACCCTCGTCACCGCAGTTTCCTGATTATTTCCGCACCAATACCATAGCCTCATTTCAAAACCGATGCTTTAACAATATCGCTTTATAAATAAAAAACGCCCTCAGCTGAAACATCAGCCAAGGACGAGTAATATACCATAAATACTTCCCGCGGTACCACCTTGATTCGCGAACCAATCGCGCACTTTACAGGATACTGACATATCCCGGCATTTAACGCCTGCCCTGCGTCGCGGTATACTAAGCTTTCTGCGCTTTTCGCCGCACCCTCTGCGGCCCATTTGACAAACTGCCTACTGCCGGATTCTCACCATTGCCGGCTCTCTGTGAGTGCATCTCCTGTCGTTACTCCCGCATCAACGGTTTTGTTGTAGCAACATATTAAATTTTATATAGTAGTATTATAATTTTTTTCCGGACCAATGTCAATACAATATTTTTTAAATAGCCGCACTCTTATCCGGGAGTTTGACAGTTAGAAGGAGTCAAAACGGCTGTAACCGTTGAATTTCCTTTATTTTTTTGTCAAATTTTTTGAAAAAATTGTAGCATTTTTGTCGCATTTCTGGTATAATAGGGTCAGGAGCAACCAAATACCAAGAAGAAAGGATTCCCACAATGAGAGTGACACTGTCCAAATCCAAGAATGCCGAACAAGTATACATCACCAAAGCTTACCGAAATGAAAATGGAAAAAGCACCTCCCGCATCTTCAAGAAACTCGGAAGCGGGAGTTCGACAGTTAGAACGCAAAAAAATCCCTGAAAGCATTGAAAATGCTCT
>CAYTKT010000051.1:0-13920 GCA_964438605.1 uncultured Oscillospiraceae bacterium | reverse complement strand
GGGAGAAAACCGAGGAATATCTGGACGACGAGAAATGTTATCAGATCGTCTATTACCTGGAGGTGTGAGAAATGCCAAATAACAAAGTGAAATTCAACTTAAAGAACGTCCACTACGCGCCCGTCACCGGCGAGGAGGCCGGGGAGCTTCAGTACGGCGCGGTGGAGGCAATCCCCGGCGCGGTCAGCCTGTCGCTGGAAGCGCAGGGGGACATCGAGCCGTTCTACGCGGACGGCATCATCTACTACCAGAGCGCGGCCAACAACGGGTATTCCGGCGACCTTGAGATCGCGCTGACGCCGGACAAGTTCCGCGAGGACATCCTGCAGGAAAAGCTCGATGAAACGAACCATGTACTGACCGAGAACGTGAATGTCCAGCTTAAGAACTTCGCCCTGGGGTTCCAGATCGACGGGGACCAGAGCGAGACGCTGTTCTGGTTCTACAACTGTTCTGTTTCAAGGCCAACCACCGAGGCCAGCACGGTCGAGAGCTCCAAGACCCCGCAGACGGACACCTTGTCCATCTCCTGCGCTCCCGCCCCCAACGGGGACGTGCGCGTCAAGACGACCGCCGAGACTGGCGAGGAGAAACGCAAGACATGGTTTGACTCTGTCTACAAGCCGCAGGCGAGCGAGGCGGCCTAAGGAGGTACGGCTATGGTTAAAGAGATTCAGATCGGGGAGCAAAAGGTAAAGTTCGGCGCGTCCGGCGCTCTCCCCGTCATCTACAGGGACGTCACCGGGCGCGACTTCTTCACGGATATGCAGTCCATGTCGGAGACGGTCAACGGGACCATCCTGGATATCGCGTGGGCGATGCATAAGGACGCGGAGCCGGACTGCGGGGGCGACCAGAAGGAATGGCTGCGCCAGTTCGACTTCATGGACTTAAACAACGCCATCCCGGAGATCGTGGGGCTTTTGTCCGACACGCAGAAAACCACGTCCGAGGTTAAAAAAAAGAACGGCCGGTAGACAGGGACATGAATGCCGCCCTGTATGTGCTCCGGTGCGCCCAGTGCGGAATCTCCTACGAGTACCTGCGGCACATGAGCATAGGGATGGTGTACGACGTGTTCACGGAGGCGGCGAACGACTCCTTCGACTATCCGTACCGGGCGACGCAGGAGGACATCGACTCATTATAAGGTGAGATTAAACCGATGCGCTCTGACAAAAAGGGAACGACTGCGCGGCCGTTCCCTTTTCAAGTTATTCTGTTTCTGAAGCGGCGAGGCTTTCTATGTCCCGCCCTCCGTAGACGATCCGGATGACAGTAACGGTAAGACTGCTTTCGTCTACCGTGTAGAAAACCACGAAGTTATCAACCGGGATTTTGCGTATACCCACATTCTGCCAGGGTTCCCAGTCCACAGCGGGATTTCTAAGCGGCATGAAATCAAGAGAGCGTATTGTTTTCCTGATTCTGTCCACCTGGCTCTTGGCGGTGCCGGGAACCATAAGGGTAAAGGCGATGTAGCTGTATATCTCCTCCAAATCTTCCTTCGCCTTTGGAGAATAGACAATGGAGTACGCCGCCGCGCTCATATATCGAATTCCTTTGCAAGCAGAGTGTCCACTTCATCCGCCGTATAGGAGCCGGAGTCTAAGGAATCCATGCCTTTTTTGAGTTCCGCGTCCAGTTCGGCGCGGCTCATGCCGCCGATTGCCGTGGGCTTTGCTTCCGGCAGGTGAAGGTCGAGCGGGAGACCTTTTGTCAGGACAATCTGGCTGTAAAACATCTGGATGGCGCTGGACGGAGAGATTCCAAGCCGGCCCAGGATTTGTTCGGCGCTTTCCTTCAATCCATTGTCGATTCTTGCGTAAACCGCTGATGTGTTTGCCATGAGTATTACACCTCCTTGCCTTTATTGTACTCATTTTATTAGCAAATGCAAGCATTCGCAAGCAAATATAAATTTAAATTTTGCCTTAAGGGGGTGAGCAGGAATGGCGGCATCGCGGATCGCGGGCATCACCGTCGAGATCGGCGGCGACACCACGAAGCTGAGCAAGGCGTTAAGCGGCGCTCTGCTCATCTCAATAAAAATAGTACGGTTTCCAGGTATGACTCGGAGTTTCTCTGCCACGGTCCCAAGCGCTGTGTATCAACGTATTATACAGAATTTTTCCGTCTCGTCCTTTTTTTTCCCACAATATAGACAATACATTTCAGACATTCCTCCAGTTCACTTTTTTCAAAAGGGTTTAATCTTGCCGCGATAGTTCTTTCAGCTGCGGATAAGTCAGGCCGCCTCACACATACCCGACGTCAATATCTTTGCAAACCACAATTATATCAATGTTATAAGCATATTCGGCAGCGTACGTTTCGCCACGGTATTTAGATTCAATCTCATATTGAAATCCGATCCCCCAATATTTCATAGTACCACCTCATTCTTCTTGCCTCTGGTTGTACCGACCGGTCAAGTTTTCCACATCTTTCTTATTTTGTCACTGTTCCTCTTGTTGATTTTGTGCCGAATCGCATCGGCGTTTTTTTCTGTTACGTTAGAAACAACCCAGCGAATGACGGAACAAATGATACCAAATCCAACGACCAACAATACGAAAAATACCGGACCTTGATATATACCTACCCACCTCCAATCAAAAGCGTCTGGTCTTAAAACCGGCCTTTCTGGTCGAACCCTGTGTATCTAGATCGATGTCCGGCAAACGATTCCCCATCGTTCCGGAAACAAAAAATCACGTTAAAACCACGCTGCATTTAGAAATAATTTATAAGAAAATACTGGCACCGTGACTGTGTATAGGCATAAAGCGCCTCCGCCGCCTGAGTTTCCGCATCACTAGAAGTCGAAGTCTTCAGACCCGATGCAAATGCCTCTACTTGCGACTCTTTCCACTCGATCCAGTTCAGTTCCCTTTTACGAAGCTCCTGGAACTCTGCATCCGGGAGTGTCGATTTCAGATACTGGTACATATCGTTCAAAAGGGCGTCATATTCTTCGGCTCCTTCCTGAACTTCTGACTGCGTAGAAAGAGTTTTATTTTTATATTTCTCATTCAAAGCGTCAAACCTTTCCTGGTATTCGATTCCTTGCTCCGTTTTTTCTTCCGATTCCGAAAAATCCACCGGTTCCTTTGTCATTTCTCCCAATTCCATATAACTTCCCGAATCTATGTCGTATTCCCCGTTTCCATAATAATACAAACGGGATCCTACAATACTGAAAGAATTGCTCCCAACGCCTGCACTGCAATTGTAATCACCATCGATCAGATATTTCACTTCTAAATCATCCGGATCGATCACACAGAGTGTTCCATCCATATCGTTTTCGTAATCTCGAGAATAATCACTGATTGCTGCATAAATTTCCCCATGAAATGCGATCAACGTTTCATAATGATTTCCAAGATACTTTAGCACTCTCTGTTTTATCGTCTTTCCATCCAGCGTACAGGAGCCGAGCACGGCTTCATTTCTTGCTTCCGTTTCATAATAATCAGGATCGTTAAAAAAGCCGCTAAATTCATATTTATTAACAAAATACCCGTAGTCCCCATAGTAATAAATACGGTTGTCATTGATCGTAAAACTATCGATCATCAGTCCTGGCACCAGTTGCTTTAACGCTGTCCCGTCCTTTTTCACACGCCAGACGCCGACATCTGGCCAATCTGCCGCATCCTCCCACGTCTGAGACAATACGGTTTGATCAAAATAGACATAGTCTCCGTCTGTACAGATTTGTGTGACAACCATCCGGTTATTCTGACGATCTACGATCTTTTTTGAGTCCTTTCCGTCCAGATCTGTCCGGTAAAGGCTTATATCTGCCTCCTCGGCCCACGTTCCGCCGACATAAAAAATCTCATCTCCGTCGATGTAAAAATTATCCGCCTTGCAGTTTGGAAAACGAGTTTTTTCACTTCCATCTGTTTTCACCCGTGCCAGAATTGTTTTTGTCATCGGACCCCCGTCAAACCACCAGACTTCGTCCTCCCCGTCTTCATTCTTCGGTAACGTATGATCCTCATTCAAATAATTAGTCGTATAGTATATCCAATTTCCCGAGACTGCGATTTTGCCTCCCTTAATAGCATCGTCCGCAAGAACGACTCCGTCATCACGCATGATTTTACATTCTTCGTTTAAATATACAGGTCCGTCATGTGTTTCCGAATACAAATCAGACGTTTCAGACGTCTCCGACTTCTCGCCATGAGTATAATAATGCTCACCGTCAAACGCCACAAAGCCGCCATTCTCGATATATCCATGCTGGAGTGATTTCAGTTTCCGCTGCACCGTCTTCTGTTTCGTCTTCGCTTCGCTGTTGCCCATCTTTTCCGCCTGAGCATAATCTGCCACTGCGGCTTCATACAATTTTTCTTTTTCGGAATCGGAATCCATCTGTTCAGCCCGTCCCGTATATGCATCGCCGCGCTTGACGTAACCATCCGCACGCTTCGCGTCAACCTTGATCGCCTTCGTAAACGCCACAATCGCTTCTTCGTAGTTTTCTTCCGACAGATATTTCATACCGGTGTCGTAATATTCCTGCCACTGATTGGACTTATGACCATGCAGACCGGCAAACACGCCGGCACAGACTATCACAGCCACGACGGCGATTATTTTTTTATAACGGTGTTTTCCGCCCTTTCCTAGCTTAATCGTCCCGTTCTTTTCATTCGCATCGTTTTCATCATCGTACTTATAATCTATATGTTTCAAACCCGTTCGGGAATCTGTTTTAAAACGCTCGCCGACGTCAGCCCGACTGTCTGCCGGTTCCCCACGAGTAATCAATTTCCCACATTCCGTACAGAATGTCGCACCGTCTTTATTTTTGGTTCCACAGTACGGACAATACATTGTTGTCACTCCTTCTCTTTCCCTCTATTAAGCCTCTTTCCTCAAAACATAGAGAGCGTCGTTTTCGATTCCTATCCGCCGACTCTCCGAAAAGCGCCGTGTCTTTATATGAAATGCCCCCAATTCAGCATAAAACAAATCGGCTCTCCTGCGGACAAGAGCAGGCGTCCTCCGAAGACGGACATCTCTACACGTTTGAAAGGGTCTGTTCTCATTTAGCCAAATTATAACCCAACAAAAAGAAGTACCAGAAGATAGAGACTCAGGATACAAACCATCACTAAAAGCACGATATTGTATGCAAAAAAAAGCTTTCTTGCCCGAAAATTTCCCGTCCGCATGTTTGCTCCGCGTGCCATCATGTCTTCTATATTTAGTGTAAAAAAGTATGTTTTGACGCTTTTATTCTTCATGATATCGTTATGCAAAATAGCATAACATTCTGACACACGATCTCTGTGATAATCCAAAACATCGCTCCAGCGGATAGTCAACGCTAGAGTGACCAGACACATACAGATCATACCAATACTATAAAGCAGATGGACAAAAATGTTCCCTCTGGACACATTCCCCACAACCCCCATCGCTATAATGATCAGGATGGTATGCAGGGCGACAAAGCTGACTCTTTCCATTTCCACATGGCGCGCCTGCTGCAGATTCTCCTGCATCGTGGTGATCAGAAAATTCACTCTTTCAGGATTGATTTTATTTGGACTACTCTCGGAAGAATTGCTTACTACGGACGACGCATCCCTGGCATTTCCGCCAGGAGTTTGGCTGGTATCCGGCATGTTTTCCAGCAATGCCCCGCAGTTTTCACAAAATTTATCGCCTACCGTTACGGTATTTCCACATTTCTGACATTTCATATTTACTACCTCATTTCTTTATGAAACTGTACTGCTAAAATCCCCAAACCTCACGTTACACGGTTTTCGAGATTTCTCCACTAACGTTTTTCATTATCCATGACGATTTCATCTCGATTTTGACTCGAACGGTTCTTCTTGATTCTTCCATCTCACCCCATCGAGCGACTTGGTACCTGCGGCGCACTTTTGGCTGTGCCGAGAGGAAAGAGAAGCCCAAAAGGGCAGGATTTGATTCCCATTTCCCAAGAGTGGCTTTTGGGACGAATCCTCAGCACACCTACCGCTAATAATAATATGAATCATTGAGGGGGCTTCTCGTGATAGTTGCTATCAGAACTTCCAAAACGATCACGACCCCGATCGCGATTGCAGTTACAATCAGAGTCGCGCGGCAGAAATTTCTGCGGTTTAAATTTCCTTTGGAACTAAACGCCCAGACAAAACACATAATAATGCCGACAAACGGAATCATCATCAAGAGATCCGTAATCAGCCACTCTTTCATCGTCATGGGAGTTGTATCAAACCCGTCCGTATTTGCACCAGAGTTATAGTTATTGTTATTGTTATTGTAATTGTAATTGCCGTTATATCCGCCGTTGTAATTTCCACCAGGAGTTTGATCGGTATCCGGCATGT
Source organism: uncultured Oscillospiraceae bacterium (assembly GCA_964438605.1). Classification (GTDB taxonomy): domain Bacteria; phylum Bacillota; class Clostridia; order Peptostreptococcales; family Anaerovoracaceae; genus Alangreenwoodia. The sequence continues at coordinate 7,549 of CAYTKT010000051.1, read as the reverse complement.
TTTCCAGCAATGCCCCACAGTTTTCACAAAATTTATCGCCTTCCGTTACGGTATTTCCACATTTCTGACATTTCATATTTACTACCTCATTTCTTTATGAAACTGTACTGCTAAAATCCCCAAACCTCACGTTACACGGTTTTCGAGATTTCTCCACTAACGTTTTTCATTATCCATGACGATTTCATCTCGATTTTGACTCGAACGGTTCTTCTTGATTCTTCCATCTCACCCCATCGAGCGACCTGGTATCCGCGGGCACGCCAGCTGTGCCTTTGGTGTTGGCTCATCACTTCACCGGCTGAATTTTTTTATTCTTGTTCATTCAAGCCTGTCCCATGGGCTGGTTATACGTGGTACCATCCACGTTCAGAATGGTCCTTTCGCTCACCCGCTTACATGGTCAGATACCAGGTATCGTCTATTTCTTCACAATGGACCGTTGTCGTCTCTTTTTTTACTCCGTCGACATAAACGTCTACATCGACTGTCGCTTTTTTTCCGTTAATCTCTGTATCGGAAACTTCAAAATCAAAATTCTCATAAGTTTTGGCGTTGATACCGCCAACATAATCATTGATCAGGCTCTCGCTGTCGATCCCAAATAACAGATTCGCAATTGAGGTTCCGCCGCTGTACGATTTTTGTATCGCGGGCGTATAACATTCCATCGCCCCGTTCACATCGCCTGATTTTACCGCATGAAAGAAAGTTTCCGCTACTTCTTCGGGCGAGTTGGTACTTCCTCCGCAAGCTGTCAAGGATAAAACAAGCATCAAAGTCAGAAGGGAAATTCCCACCGTTTTCCAAAACATTTTTTTCTTTTTCGATTTCATCATGATTCCCTCGTTTCGTTCTTGATTTTCGCAGGATATTGATCCTGTTAGTTATCCCACCTTCCCGCGGAAAGTTTTATTTTTGCAGGAACAGTTTTAAATCGTCCCGTTGTTTTAGGTTTTTTTGGTCCAGTGTCCAAAACGGTTCTTGAAGTCGGCCATGATTCCATAGCTGCTATCATACAATTTCTCAAAAGCATGGGACTTTCTCGTTTTCTCGACTGGAACGAAAAAGCCGAAGTCCGGTGATTTTCCGTTCGTGCCGTGTCACCCGTTCTCTTTTTTTGTCAGGTTGCTTGTTTAAGGAAAAACGATGACAAGCGTTGTGGGTGACGATGAAAAATCGGTTCGCGAACAGGGCCTTCGGATTTGCCGGGAGGAAAGAGGAACCAAAAAGGTCAGATTTGATTCCTCATTTTTAAAGAGCGGCGTTCCCGGCCAATCCACGGTTTTGTTTCGAGTCTATTTGTTGTCCGTGAATTCCCGACACATTTCGTTTGCCGACGTGCCTTGAGCAGTTGGTTTGGTCTCTTTACAATTCGAAAACGAATGATAACAAATTACGGAATTTAGTTTGTCCTCGGTGTTCAAGGGAGTCGTTCTAGGCAATCGACGCGTAAAAACAAGTGTATTTATCTGTCTTAATGACTGCACAAAGAAATAAGCAGCAAGGTTTGGTCCTATTGATAAAACCCCGCGTCACCGATATGTACCATATGCCGGTTCTCCCCGTTGAATTCTATTTCCAGCACATTGCAACCTGTAATGTCCACATCAAAAGGCTCCGGTTTTGAGAATTTGTCCATCGCTGGTGACGTGTACACAGTTTTGCCATCAGCTTTCACAACGATGCCTTCCGACCCGTTATCTTGCATTCCTTTTGGTATATAAAGTGTACCTCTGAGTTTGCTGTATTTCATTTGCAAAAAGTACTGTATTGAACCCTCCGGGCGTTCCGAAGTGTTCTTTAGGTCGCAGTAAGCGTCCCCGTAATTGTTGTTATAGTTGTCTATCAGTAGGTTTGTTGATGTAAAGTTATAGCTTTCTGTTACCATATCTTCTGCTTCAGAAAGGCTTACGGTCGGGTATTCCAGTTTCCCATCCATATCTCCCAAGTAGACTGTAAAATTCGGTCCGTCCCAGTAAACCGCCTTTCCAAGAGCGCCGGCAATGGCTCGGACGGGCAGGTAGGTGGTGCCTTCGTAAACCATAGGTTGCACCCGTTTTCCGTTTACGTCTGTCGGAACCAGTTCTTTCCCGTCGAGGACGATCTTGATTCCTTCGTTAATCACGTCATACAGTGTGGTGGTGTTGGCAGCATATGCCACGCCGGTCAAGCCGGTCAACAAGACTGCGGAGCTTAAAAATCCAAGCAGATATCCTTTTAATGTTTTCTTCATAAATAAAACCTCCTAACATTTTAGTCGTTTTAAATTTTTTTCATAGATGGTTTCTTAAAACTTCAAATTTTTGGGATTTTCACCGCTTCTTTCAATAAACGGTCCGGCCCGGGCAGCCGCAGTCTTCCGACTGCCCGAACGTTTCCCGAAAAACAACCGCGTTTTCTTCTCAAAATTCAGGATTCCACGAATCGTGTCGCGTTTCCCGGAAAGCGGCTATTTTGCGATCCCTTCACAAAAGCGCTTCAGAATTGTTTAGAACGCCGGAGTGTGATATCGCATATTTTTTGGATAAGATTTTTCAGGTATTGATTTCCACAAATCGTCGTCGTCCAAGTTCCGAAGCTCCACACCGTCAGTTATATTTACAAATGCTATCTCAACACTTCTTTTGTTTTCGCCTAAGTCTGTATGTTTTTTTATCTCGTAGCAAACCCCAAATTTTTGCCATACATTATTCAAAAGTTTCTTGCTGTCAAACATCATCGGATTTCTTGCTACCCAATCGTCCTCCGGTGCAATATAATTTTTTATGTGAAGGTATTTCTCCGTTCTTGATTTGTCTGTCGTTGTATTTGGACACGCGAAGGTATACACAAAAACATTCCCTTTGTCCGTATACTCTTCAAGGTCAGTTCCCAATATATTGGCCACTGCCCCTCCCCGGCTATGGCCAGTGATATAAAATTTCGTCGGCAGGCTTTTATCAATTTCTGGTTTTTCCATATATTTTTTTAGCTCCGGTGTAACATATTCCTCTGCTGTCCTGAACCCGTTGGCTTCTACGAGAATATCACTAAGTGTATCCTTTGGTCCTACTGTACCTCTACACACCACCGCGATAACATTTGTTTTTTGTCCATTGATGTAAGGCGTTGCCCTCGCGAGCACAAAAGCTACTCGATTTAATCCGTCATACTTTTCGCCGTCGTAATATTTCGGCTTAATGTCCGAGAACCCCATAGTTTTCAATGTCTCTTGTAAAAGATTTGAACTTTCATTATTCGCGTTCGCAGACAAGACCAAGGATGCTATGCTCAGTTTCTTTTGTTTAATTTTGTTTTGATTACGAGAATCTTCCTCGAAATAGCTCATACTCCAATCTATTTCCATGCTACGTTTATGTCCCTCTTTTGCATTCAAACCCCCATCAAAGGTCACTTTCTTACGATCGTTGGTTCCTCCTAAAATCATCTTCGGGGTCAGAATTGTTTCTTTTTTATCCGATCCCAATTCCCCATATTCATTGTCGCCCCACATGTATAGAGAGCCTTCTTTCGTAATAGCAGCACTATTCGCCCCATCCAGGTCCCAACTGTCAGTATATTCATTCACAACAGCGTCGGTTACTCCAGTCATTATCGTTCCTGCCTCAGCTATGCTACGATCCGATGTTGTCCCACTCCCAAGAAGACGGCCGTTCCCCCAGGTTTTCAGAGAACCATCTTCCATAACAGCAACAACATGGCTTGCGCCTAAACTAACTTTTTTGACATCTTTCATGACAGTCATCGGCATGTCATAAGTCCAGGCGGTATCGTCAATGCCTAAACCGAGTCTTTTGTGAAAATTGCTACCCCACATTGTAAGAGTTCCATCTTCTAGTATCGCCGCGCCATACCCCCCCCCCTGACATCGTACCGCTTCCGCATAGTGCAACGTATTTCACAGAAGTCATAATGTGATCAGGTCTGTATCTTGCTTCTGGTTGATCAGCATCCCCAAGTTCTCCATTTTCATTTTTCCCCCATGTCCAAAGCGTTCCATCTTCTTTAATAGCTGCACATGCATCCGGTCCCAGTGCTATTTGTTTCACGGAGTTCATGACCAGTTTAGGTTTGATCATTCCGTTTTCATAAAAGTCCTCACCCAACAGCAATGCTGCTTTTGTACCCCACATATACAAGTCACCGTTATTTTGTATTGCAGCACTCATTCCATTTCCCAAGACAACCTCTTTGACGGAGTCGAGAATTTTACAAGGAGTTTGTTGTCGTACGCATTTAGTAGAATTACCTACCTCTCCGTGGAAATTTTCTCCCCACATGTAAAGACTTCCATCTTCTGCAAGAGCTGCACAGTTGTTATTTTTTAATACCACTTTTTTGACTCTAACAGAACTTAATTCTTTGACTTGTTCAGGGCTGTGTCGTTCTTCTGTGGTGCCATCGCCAAGTTGACTTCGGCTATTGTCCCCCCACATCCAAAGACTTCCATCTTCTAGAATAGCTGCAGAATTTATGGTAGATAAAGATACCTCTTTGACCTTTTTCTCACCATTTGAAACAGTTTGTAATGCTTCGGAATTTATTGATTCCATTTTATTTTCATCAGCATAAGCTTTGTTTATTGGCATAAAACCAATTAAAGAAAATATCATTACGATTATCAAAATGAATGAAGTTGATTCGAATAGATTTTTTAGAATCTTTTTCATTTTCATAAAAATTCTCTCCTTTTAATAAAACTTCCCCTCTGCCTAATGTCGATCTTTACAAAACGGCTTACGGCATCATGTCTTCCAAATCTGCCTCCTGCTCCCATGCAAAACAGCAGTATATTGAGGGCACTGAAAAAGTCTGATTTTTTGTTAAAAGAATTTGGATTTTTCTATGAAAAATGGCACCCTAAAAATAAATGAAGGGGGATTGAACATGCTGAAAGATAATTCGCAGATATGCCTGTCACTATCACCATATCAGGGACTTTATGATGCCATGATTCCTCACAATCACCTCCTAAGGAGGATCAAGGAAAATATAGATTTCTTTGTAAACCCCATGCTGCGCAAACAATATTGGGAACATTTTGGACGCCCTGCAAAAGAACCGGAAATGATGTTCAAACTCATGTTTTTAAAAAAGCTTTATGATCTTTCCGATGAACGTCTGATCAGTAGCGCCCAAACGGACATGGCATACAAGTATTTTCTGGATCTTGAACCCGAATCTCCCATGATTGACCCAAGTCTGCTGACGAAGTTCCGGAAAACGCGCATCACAGAAGATATTCTGGGAGAGATGCTGAAAGAGACCATTCATCAGGTTGAATTTCATATAAGAGTTGTTGAGCAGAAACTTTTCCTCTTTCTCTCAATGAACGGAAACGCCCATCGTCAAATTTGGTTGACTGTCTAAAGCATAATCCAGCATCATTCGGTATTCAAAACCATACTCTTCGTGCAACCCTCCGGCAATGTTTCAAACAGGCATATTTTGTATATCCATGGGCTACTCAATATCGGCATCCCCCGCATCTCTTTTCAAGTAATAATTTTCGGATCCAAGAACATACAGTCAGCCAATGTGTGAGGATTGAATGTGTTGTATAAAGTGCCCCCTACTTTCACATATGAACCAACAAACTTTTGCCAATACGGATCATATTCATTGCTCAGGTCTTCCTCATCCATTCCTTCAGTTGACCAGATTTTAACCTTTGTGGTGGTGGACGTCTTTTTCCTCATTTCAGGGTCGGCTATTTCATATGTGAGCGTAAGAGGCCTATCAAAGTTAAGGAAGTATCCCACTGCCTTCCATGCCATTCCCGGATCAACCTCGTCCCTTGTTATCGTTCCTCGTAAAACGACATACCCAGGGCCATAATTCAATTTAGGCTTAGATGGAGTTGTTGTGGTGTTGGTGATCACGTTATACAGAACCGTTGAAGCACGAGCGCGACTAACGGTCATTCGGGAATCCAGATACCCATCACTTCCGCCAATATATCCCTTCTTGACAAACCAAGCCATCGATGGCCGAGCCCATGAACTTACGTGAGAGCAATCGATGAACTGATCCAATATGCTACTATCCACATTATAGGGGGGACTGGCCGATGGCCTGAGCCAATATGACGATTTCCTGCTCAAAAGTCATATTTTCATCAGGTTGGAAATACGTTTGCGAATCTATCTTTGCTCCATGAATCATGCCATTTTTGACAGCCCAGTTGGCAGCGCCAGTATACCATTGGCCATTTTTAACATCCGGCAATCCTGTCTCGTTGGTAGCGAAAGCCGGATTATAAGAGGCGGCCTCATCAGGATTGTAGTACTTCCACAAAATGGTGGCGAACTGGGCACGCGTCATCGGATCATTTGGTCCAAAAGTACCATTGCCGTACCCTGATATGATCCCGTGATCCCGCATATACGAAACAGCAGGCCCATACCATGCATTCGTATTCACATCAGAGAAACTGAAAGATTTAACCCCATCATTTGCTGATGCCAATACCGGTGTGAACATCATCAGCAATAATGATAACGCCGCAGTGATTAGTTTTTTCATACGTATTCCTCCCTTCCTAAAGCGGATTTTAGCCCTTCAGCAATTTCATTTAATAGGCTTTCTTTGACGTTGATGACAGTATTGATGTGGGTTTCGTCCACCTTGACTGTTCTTCTATCCCCCCCCCTTGTTTATTCAATTCGTAAGTCAGTAATGAAGACATAGTTAGCGCGGTTGCCGTTATCTGTTCGTCCTTACGACAATTTTTGTAGGGGTCCGTAGCCCATATGATATGTTCGCCTGACGTTTTGCCAGCGAGTAAATCATCTATCAATCCGAGTCGATACAGTTCATATAGCTCGTTTTGGATTCCGTTATTTTTCATTTATAAATCCACCTTTCGCGTCTATTCAAATTTACGCAGTCATTAAATGCGAAATCTTCTATTTTTTCAAGCCCTTATGGGAGTGTTACGCTGGCCAAATTGATACATCCTTCTAACACACCTTTACCTATCACAGTTACTTTTTTCCATCGATTCCCATCGGAATGTTTACGCTGACTGCAGTTATATCACAACCTGTAATTGTAATTTCATCCCCGTTGATGGTATACTTTAAATCCCATAAGTATATTCTTCTTCCGCGCTATACACTCCCGTTGGCGTCATTGCAAGCAGCATTGCTGCAACGGTCACCAGGCCAATGAGCCTTCTCCCGTTTCGTTTTTTCTTAAACATCGTTCCCTCTTTTTTTGTTCTATCTCCAAAGGCCTTCAAAATCCCCTTTTTTCGCCCCGAACGGATCTTTTGTTGAATCTTTTGTAACTACACTGAAGTCCGTCCTGTTTCACTCATGCAACGATCCTTTTTAAGATCATCAGATCATCTTTTTTTATTTATCTTTCACATCCAATTTACCCCTCCCCAATTCCATTTTTCCCTGATATTTCCTTTCCGAAAATCAAAAAAATGGTTCGTTCCGCGTCGTACGGATAAAATAATCGTATCTACATCCGTTCTCTTTCTTCGCAGAATACTTCATTCTGCGAAACGCAAAAAACGCGATTTTTATCGGTTTTC
>CAYTKT010000050.1:0-14316 GCA_964438605.1 uncultured Oscillospiraceae bacterium | reverse complement strand
CAAGCAGGGCGGGCTTAGAGCCCGCGTCCCGAGCCACCCGTTTTACGGGTGGGGGTGACTTTTGTCTACGACGCGGTTCTCCGGAAATTTCAAAAATGAATTTCGGTATATCCGCGCCGATAATTTCTTTTTTAATGTAAATTCTGAATTTTGTTCCAGTAAGAACCGATTCAGATTAAGCTGGTGTAGGAGCGTCTACTGGACATGTACCTGCGCAAGCGCCGCAATCGATACAAACGTCAGAGTTGATAACAAATTGAGTCTCCCCTTCAGAGATAGCCTCTACCGGACACTCAGCGGCACAAGCACCACAAGCGATGCACACGTCTTTAATTACATAAGCCATTTCGAATTACCTCCTTATAAATATATTGTGCTTAGAATCTAGCATAGCTATTATATCAAAGAAAAAATAAACTCACAATATTTTTTGCGAATCTCGGTATGAAATTTATAGGAAATGGCCAGTTTGTGGTAAGATATGAAAGAAAGGGAACATGGATAGAGAGGAGGAGCAGATTTGAAGGTCTATGGGTTGGTTGGAAAAAGCGGAACAGGAAAAAGTTACCAATCTATGAATATCTGTCGTGAGCGTCGCATCGAAGGCATTATTGACGACGGCCTGTTTATTTATAAAAATACCATTCAGGCAGGTCATTCGGCAAAGCGTGATGAAAATAAGGTCAGCGCAATTAAAACGGCGATTTTTCAGAATGAAAAGGAGCGGGCCGAGGTGGCTGAAAAAATACGCGAGGTCGGTCCGAGGAGTTTGCTGGTGCTTGGAACATCGGAGGCTATGATTGCGAAGATCTGCGACAGGCTGGAGTTGCCGCCTGTTTCTGAAATGATCAGGATTGAGGACGTTGCCAGTGAGGATTCGATTACGACGGCGCTTCGTCAGCGTCATGAGCTGGGCAAACATGTAATTCCTGTCCCGACGTTTGAGATAAAACGGCAGTTTTCGGGTTATTTTATGACACCATTGCGAATTTTTAGAGGAAAGAATGACCGTCAGAACGAAATGCAGGAAAAAAGCGTCGTAAGACCGACTTACAGTTATCTTGGCGAGTTTATGATTTCGGATCGAGCGGTCACGCAGCTGATTCATTATGTCTGTTTGAAGTCGGAATCGGTGGCCGAGGTGATGAGATGCGGCGTCAAAAGTCATCCGGAGGGCGTCGTGATTAATATTTCCGCTGTTTTCCGGTATGGGCCGGCGATTTATCAGCGGGCGCAGGAACTGCGTGTTCTTGTGGCGGACGAGGTGGAGCGCATGACGGCGTTTAATATTCTAGAGGTCAATATCGATATCCGGGGGCTGAAGCCGTGATGATAAGTGAAGGCGGCGCAAAGTCCGGCGCAGGATGGAACAGAGGCCGAGGCGATGGTGTAAGACTGAAACCTGTGGTGGGTTGTGTGCTATCGATGGATGTGCAGCCGGGCGTGATGGGTCGTTTGGCGTGAGGAGCGAAATAAGTTGGAAATTGAGCAGCTGCAGAGGCCGGAAGTATGGAAGCGGTCACAGCGGACCGATATGAAAGAGAAAAGCAGAAGTGAAAAATGAGGTATTATATGAATATTTTTTCTCAAAACGGGAGAAAAACTGAATATCACGTATCGTATGATAAGACGAAGCGTATCCTCAGAGTGGAAAGTATTGAAAATTTCAATCTTAACCACACGTTTAAGTGTGGTCAGTGTTTTCGCTGGTTTGCGGAAGAAGACGGCAGTTATACGGGCGTGGCGGGCGGACGCGCTGTCACTTTGCGGCTGAATGACAAGGTTTTGCAGATTGAGAATTGCGGGGCCGGAGATTTCGAATCGTTCTGGTACGATTATCTTGATCTTGGCCGGGATTACGGGACAGTAAAGCGGCATCTGTCAGAAAATGACGAAGTAATGCGCCGTGCGGTAGAGTTCGGCGGTGGAATCCGGCTGCTGCATCAAGATCCCTGGGAAACGGTGGTTTCATTTATTATTTCGCAGAATTCCAATATTCCGCGAATACAGAAGTGTGTTGACGTACTCTGCAGGAATTTTGGCAAGCCCGTCGGGATATGGCGCGACAAACCCCGTTTCGCGTTTCCGACGGCAAAGCGGCTGGCGGAGCTTTCCGTAGATGATTTGGCTGTCTGCCGGCTTGGATATCGGGATAAATATGTGATTGGGACGGCACGTGCTGTTGCGGAGGATGGTGGCAGGCGGCTGGCTGCTTTGCGGGCAGCCGGGGATTCTGCTGATTTGGAGGATGCGCGGGATTACGTCAGAAGTCTTTACGGTGTCGGGCCGAAGGTGGCTGACTGCATTTTGCTGTTCGGACTGCTACGGTATGAAAGTTTTCCGCTTGATGTGTGGATGAAGCGGATTTTATCGCAGTTATATGGGTTTGAGCGCAGCGACGTAAAGGGAATGGCGGAGTACGCGAGAGTTCATTTTGGAGAATTTAGCGGATTTGCACAGCAGTATTTGTTTTATTACGCAAAGGAACACTTATAAAATGAATAAAACGAGGAAGATTTATGCTTTCAGCGGGAATTTTCAGAACATGAAGGAAAATTTAGAAAATATGTTGACAAGTGCGTTCAAAAGCGTTAAATTAATATTAGCACTCGGAAAGACTGAGTGCTAACAAATAAAAAGATGGTAAACAAGGTGCGGCGTAGGAAAACCGATGCCGCACGTTCATGAAATCGACCGGCTTTTCAGAGAGCCGTGCGGGACGCAGCTTTGCGTGATGCAGGCCGCGCGACACGCCGAAAAGGCGGGGAGCGCGGGATGTATTTTATGTACAATATGCATTGTGTGAGGTACTGCGGAGGACTTGTGAGAGTTACGCTTGCTCGGTGTGAATGCGCGTGACGTATGGTGCGCAGCGTCGTGTGCCGGAGGATACAGAGTTCTCTTGTAATGCGTTGTTTGCACGATATATGAAACGCGCGACGCGCCGAACAGCCCGGAACCGCGAATGTGTTTTTTCGCAGTGCAAGTTATGCGTTGCGGCAGACTGCACAAAATAGGCAGCTTTCTGTTGAAGTCGGTATTTCTGAACATCACATATTTATAAATTTGAAAGGAGAATATTAAAAAATGATCAGACCATTAGGTGATAACATTGTAATCAAGCGTCTGGAGGCTGAGGAAAAGACAAAGGGCGGCATCATTTTGACGAGTGCGAATAAGGAAGTTCCGCAGATAGCGGAAGTGCAGGCGGTAGGTCCCGGCACAGAAGACGTCACGATTCAGGTGTCTGTCGGTGAAAAAGTAATCTTCAAAAAGTACGGCGGCACGGAGATTGATGTTGACGGTGAGGAAATGATTATTCTGCCTCAGAACGATATTCTCGCGATAATCGAATAGGATGACACGTTCTGCACAGGAGTGGAGTGGTCCGGTTTGGATAAACCGGTTTTCATGCATAATGTAAGATTTTATTTAAAACAGTGATAGTTCAAATAGGCAAAGTGGTATAGCTCGATTTGAAACGGGACCGGACTTCATACAGAATGTATAAGTTTAAAACAATAATCGGTTCAGAAAAGCAGGGAAACATGGCCAAATTTGAGATGGACCGGTTTTTATGCAAAGAAACATGATTTCATTTGAAATGATGTCAGTCCAAAAGGCAAGTCGGCACGGCTTTGTTGGTGAATAAAAAAGTTGATTAAGAGTAAAAAAACTAATTAAAAATAAAAGGAGAAAAACGAAATGGCTAAGGAAATTCAGTTCGGCGAAGAAGTCAGAAGAAAGCTTGAAGCGGGCGTCGACAAGCTCGCCGATACGGTTAAAGTAACGCTCGGTCCTAAAGGGAGAAATGTTTTGCTCGAAAAGTCTTTCGGAGCACCGATGATCACAAACGACGGTGTGACGATTGCAAGAGATATTGATCTTGAAGATCCGTATGAAAATATGGGTGCGCAGCTCGTTAAAGAAGTTTCCACAAAGACGAATGACGCGGCAGGCGACGGCACGACGACGGCTACGCTGCTGGCACAGATCATTGTCAAGGAAGGCCTGAAAAATGTGGCTGCCGGCGCAAACCCGATGGTTCTAAAAAGGGGAATGCAGGGCGCTGTCGATGTTGCAGTCGAAGAACTGAAGACAATTTCTAAGGCCGTTGAGAGCAGAGAAAATATCGCTCAGGTGGCGTCTGTTTCTGCCGGGGACGACGAAATCGGCGAGTTTATTGCGGAAGCTATGGAAAAAGTAGGAAGAGAAGGCGTCATTACGGTTGAAGAATCCAAGTCCATGGGTACGACGCTTGACGTTGTAGAAGGAATGCAGTTTGACAGAGGCTATCTCTCCGCATATATGGTAAATGATACGGAAAAAATGGAAGCGAATCTGACGAATCCATATATTCTGATTACTGATAAGAAGATTTCAAATATTCAGGAAATTCTGCCTGTTCTTGAGCAGATCGTTCAGCAGGGCAGAAAGCTGCTAATTATCGCGGACGATGTAGAAGGCGAAGCATTGGCAACTATCGTTTTGAATAAGATTAGAGGTACGTTTGACTGCGTATGCGTTAAGGCGCCAGGCTTCGGTGACAGGAGGAAGGAGCAGCTGCAGGATATTGCGGTTCTCACAGGCGGCACAGTTATTTCCGATGAGATCGGCATGGATATGAAGGAAACGACGATTGATATGCTGGGTACAGCTGAAACGGTTAAAGTTTCCAAGGAAAATACGGTTATCGTCAGCGGCGCCGGCGATTCTGCAGCGATTCAGGATAGAATCAAACTGATCAAGGCACAAATGGAAGAAACAGAATCGGAATTCGATTCCAATAAGCTTCAGGAAAGGTTGGCGAAGCTGGCAGGCGGTGTCGCAGTTATTCAGGTCGGTGCAGCGACGGAAACTGAATTAAAGGAAAAGAAGCTGAGAATCGAAGATGCGCTCAATGCTACGCAGGCAGCCGTTGAGGAAGGTATCGTTCCTGGCGGCGGGGTAGCTCTTGTCAATGTAATTCCGGCTGTTGCAAAGTATGTTAAGTCTTTGACAGGCGATATGAAGACGGGCGCTATGATTATTCAGAGAGCTCTTGAGGAGCCTGTAAGACAAATCGCTGAAAATGCAGGATTTGAAGGCTCTGTCGTCGTAGCTAAAGTTAAGGGCAGTAAGGCAGGAGTAGGATTTAACGCGGCTACGGAAAAGTATGTTGATATGATGACAGAAGGTATTGTTGACCCGACGAAGGTTACAAGATCTGCGCTCCAAAACGCGGCCTCTGCATCTGCAATGCTGTTGACGACGGAGGCGTGCGTTGTGGACATCAAGACGGAAAATCCGTTTGAAAATCTCCAAAATAATGCAGGCAATGGAATGGGAATGATGTAGTCGGCGGGTATCGACAATCGGTAAGGCGGCAAGATCGGCCAAGAACGAGGGCGTGGAATGCTGAAACCGAAAAGATGTAAAAAATCACTGATGTTAAATAATCGTATGATGAAGTTAACAGTCTGTCAGTTTTGAGAGGCAGACTTGAATATCAGGCGCGGTGCGCTTTGGAGTTTCTATCCGGAGCGCACCGCGCTGCATCGATGCAAGAAGCTGAGGTTTCCTGTCTCAGTCAGTATTTTAAGTATCTGAGAATTGCTGAATAGAGGGCGGGGGAAAAATTTTGCCTGGAGTTTGTGCCGATTTATTTCGTAAGCCGGATCAGGTTCGTAAAAACATCAGGATTTATTGATATTATAAGACTATTTAAGGGAATAACCGTAAAAATCTGGTTATTCTCTTTTTTTTACACAGTTTTTTTCTGATCTTCAAAAGTGGACCGAACTCCGATTTCTTTTAAAAGAGCAAAAGATATATAGCTGGTAATATTTGAAGAAGAAAACTGTATATTACTGTTAAGCCTTACAAAATGTATGCTTTGTTCATCTCTGTCATATTATAAAAATATGGACTGAAATCTATGGAACTCTCTGTGCAGAGGTATAACAGTTCAGACGCCCCACCTTCACACTCCCGCAGCACCTGTTGCGGGAGCGATGCAGAGTGCATTTTTCCCTGTTTCGTTCTTTTTTCCATTGAGATTGTCGTTTTTTTGATGTAAAATTACATATTAATATAAATCTGTTCTATCTGCGTGAAAATACGGTGAGCAATACTCAATACCATATGTAAAGTCAGCGCTGCGGTCAAACAGATGTGCCCTGTCACGATGAGGAGATGCAGAACAAACACATATAATACCATGTGTGGTCAGATGAGGGAACAGACGAGAGTATTTTATTACAGCAGCAAACGTGAGGCATCGCATCATACTGTGCGTGAAGTCGGGTGCCGGAATCCATCGGAGTATTTTATTCGGCAAGGAAATATGGAAGCATAATGTGATACTTGTGGCTGGGCCGGATCGTGGGGTATACAGAAGTGTTTTATCACGGGGAGAGATACAGGATGTAATATAATATTGTGTGCTCAGACTGGATAGAGGAACGCAAGAGAATGTTTTATTCGGAACAAGTTCATGGTGATATGGACCGGACGAGAAAATATAAATTCAGGAGGAATACTGTCTATGGATAAGGGAGCTTTATTTCAGCGCAGAATAGTTCGCGTTTTTCTTTCAGTGCTTTTGTCGCTGGTGGTCGCAGTCACTTTTATAGGCTGCGGTGATGCGGATATTGACAGCAAAATTTCTTCGGATCCCGTTTCAACTGAGGAAGGATTGAAGATTGACGAGGCAAAGATGGATGAACTGCGGGAAGCGGAGAAAAAGGGCCTGCTCATTCTCGTGAATAAAGAAAATTCGCTTGACGCGAGTTTTGTACCCGAAGATCTTGAACCGATAAAGTATTATGCTGAGGACAGAAACAAGTATTCCAGGTTTATGCGGGCAGAAGCTGCAGAGCATTTTCATCAGCTTGTCGAGGCTGCAGATGCGGATGGCATCGATATTGTCATGACGACGGCCTATCGTTCTTACGAGTTTCAAAAAATTCTCTGGGATAATTATGTAGCGCAGAAGGGCGAGGAGGAAGCGAATAAAACGAGCGCACGTCCCGGCGAGAGTGAACATTCAGACAGGTCTTGCGGTAGACTTGTCCACGTCGGAAATTGATTACAGGAATTCGGCGGATTTTGCTGACACTGCGGCTGGACGCTGGGTTGCCGAAACTGCACATAAGTACGGATTTATCCTGCGCTATCCTGAAGATAAGTCGGATATTACGGGTTATTCTTATGAAGCGTGGCATTTGAGATATGTGGGAGCCGTAGCGGCGGCCGATATTTATGAAAATGGTCTGACGCTTGAGGAATATCTTGATCAAATTGAAATCGATTGATGAAATGTTTTGACACAGCTGATGAAATGTTTTGACACAGCATTTTGCAGAGGCGCGTTTTTTGCCATCAATATATGTTGGGATTGAATATATTTTATTTTGACATAATTTGTTTAGAGCACAAGTTTTATATAGTATTTATTTTTGCGAGATTATAATTTAAAAAACGACAGGAGGAAAAATATGGCATTTTATTATTCTGAACCATCACGTACATTCAGTGAATATCTTCTTGTTCCGGGATATTCCTCGGCAGACTGTATTCCGAGTAATGTGAGCCTGAAGACGCCTCTCGTAAAATACAGAAAAGGCAAAGAGGAGCCTGCGATCTCGATGAATATTCCAATGGTTTCGGCAATCATGCAATCCGTTTCGGGTGAGAAAATGGCTGTGGCGCTGGCCAAAGAAGGCGGAATTTCATTTATCTACGGTAATCAGTCGGTCGAAGATGAAGCGGCAATGGTCAAGGCCGTAAAGGATACGAAAGCGGGCTTCGTCAAGAGCGATTCAAATATCTCTCCTGATGCCACGATGGCGGATGTGGTGGAACTGAAAAAGCGGACAGGCCATTCTACAATTGCGGTTACCGCGGACGGAACGGCAACGGGAAAAGTCGTAGGTCTTGTTACGAGCCGGGACTACCGTGTGACAAGGATGGATCCGTTGACGAAGGTTTGTGAGTTTATGACGCCGTTTGATAAGCTGATTTATGCGAAGGACGGCATTACATTAAAAGAAGCGAACGATATTCTCTGGGATCACAAGTTGAACGCGCTGCCGATTATTGACGATGAGTTACGTCTCAAGTCCTTCGTATTCCGTAAAGATTACGATGCGCATAAGGAAAATCCGGACGAGTTGTTGGATTCCCACAAACGTTATATCGTGGGCGCCGGTATCAATACGCGCGACTACGAGCTGAGGGTGCCTGCGTTGCTTGAGGCCGGCGTTGATGTGCTCTGTGTCGATTCTTCCGAGGGCTTTTCCGAATTTCAGAAGCGGACAATCCGTTATATTAAGGATACTTTCGGTGAGGAAACGAAGGTGGGCGGCGGCAATGTGGTCGACCGTGACGGTTTCCTGTTTTTAGCAGAAGCGGGCGCCGATTTTATTAAAGTCGGCATCGGCGGCGGATCGATCTGCATCACGAGAGAGACGAAAGGCATCGGTCGTGGACAGGCCACGGCGCTGATTGAGGTAGTTGCCGCGAGGGATGAGTATTTCAAGAAAACAGGCGTTTATATTCCGATTTGTTCCGACGGCGGAATTGTATACGATTATCATATGACGCTGGCGCTTGCGATGGGTGCTGATTTTCTGATGCTCGGACGTTATTTTGCACGTTTTGACGAGTCGCCGACGAACAGGCTGAATCTAAATGGAACTTACGTCAAGGAATACTGGGGCGAGGGGTCTGCTCGTGCGAGAAACTGGGCCCGTTATGATGACGGTGAGGCCAGCAAGCTGAAGTTTGAAGAAGGTGTCGATTCCTATGTGCCTTACGCGGGAGCGCTGAAGGATAACGTACAGCTGACGCTGAGCAAGGTCAAGGCGACGATGTGTAACTGCGGTGCGCTGACGATTTCGGAGCTTCAGGAGAAAGCGAAGTTGACGGTCGTGTCTTCTACGAGTATTGTTGAAGGGGGAGCACATGACGTCATTTTGAAAGATAAGAACAGCGGCGCGACGATTTAGTCGTTTGCAGATCAGACTGCAGCGTCGAAGTCCGGATAAGCGCAGGTTTTCCAATGTGCGGTTTTTGGAAGAGCAGCGTCGAAGATACGTTTTGGATGATGCGTTTTGAAACGGGAAAATCTGTGTGAATATTCAGATGAGCGCAAATTTTCCGTCGCATCGGTATGAAAAGTGGATACGCAAAGATGGCTGTCGAAAGGCGTGTCGTGCTATATATGTTAGGATTATCGGTTTTCCGGCGTTATGAAAGGAGGAATTTTATTGAAACATCAGTCGGTTCTGGTCATCGACTTCGGCGGTCAGTATAATCAGCTGATCGCGCGGCGTGTAAGAGAATGCAGCGTTTTCGCCGAGGTTGTTCCGTATACGAAGGCGATGGAAAAGATAAAGGAAGTGAAGCCTGCGGGCATTATTTTTACAGGTGGACCAAACAGCGTCTATGATGATGAATCACCGAAGTGCGAGCCTGAAATTTATGAGCTTGGCATTCCGATTCTGGGAATCTGTTATGGTTCCCAGCTGATCGCTCATATGCTGGGCGGCAAAGTGGAAACAGCGCCTGTCAGCGAATACGGAAAGACGCTCGTTCAGACAGACCGTTCCTCCGTTTTATTTGACGGTGTTTCGGCTGAAACTGTCTGTTGGATGAGCCATACAGATTATATTGCCGAGGTCCCTGCGGGATTTCACGGTATAGCCAGCACGACTGTCTGTCCGGTGGCGGCGATGGAATGTCCGGAACGAAAAATTTACGCAACACAGTTTCATCCGGAGGTTATGCATACGGATGAAGGTAAAAAAATGCTGGAAAATTTCGTGTATCAGATCTGTGGCTGCACAGGCGACTGGAGAATGGATTCCTTTGTTGAAACGACAGTTGCACAGATTCGTGAAAAAGTGGGGGACGGCAGGGCACTCTGTGCGTTATCCGGCGGCGTGGATTCGTCGGTAGCTGCCGTCCTGATGTCAAAAGCCATTGGCAAGCAGCTGACCTGTGTTTTCGTGGATCAGGGTTTGCTCAGGAAGAATGAAGGTGATGAAGTCGAGGCGGTTTTCGGGCCGGATGGTCCTTACGATCTTAATTTTATCCGCGTCAATGCGCAGCAGCGTTTTTACGGTAAGCTCAAGGGCGTAACGGAACCGGAAGAAAAGCGCAAGATTATCGGGGAAGAATTTATCCGTGTCTTTGAGGAAGAAGCAAAAAAGATCGGCGCCGTCGATTTTCTCGTTCAGGGCACGATTTATCCCGACGTCATCGAATCAGGCCTCGGAAAATCGGCCGTTATTAAGTCTCATCATAATGTGGGCGGACTTCCTGATCATGTGAATTTTCGTGAGATTATTGAACCGCTGCGGATGTTGTTTAAAGACGAGGTGCGCAATGCCGGCAGGGAACTTGGGATTCCTGAATATCTTGTCGGTCGTCAGCCATTTCCAGGTCCTGGTCTTGGCATCCGTATCGTTGGCGAGGTGACGGAGGAGAAAATCAGAATCGTTCAGGAAGCCGATTATATTTTCCGTGAAGAAATTGCGAAAGCAGGCCTCAACAAGAATCTCGGCCAGTATTTTGCGGCTCTGACAAATATGCGTTCCGTCGGTGTCATGGGTGATTCCCGTACATACGATTATGCTATCGCGCTGCGTGCCGTGGAAACGTCTGATTTTATGACGGCTGCCGCCGCTCAGATTCCATGGAACGTGCTGAATCATATCACAAACCGTATTGTGAATGAAGTAAAGGGCGTCAACCGCGTGATGTACGACTGCACGAGCAAGCCACCCGGAACGATAGAGTTCGAGTGATGAGACAGGATTAAAAAAGCCAGTATTTATGCAGCCTACAAACAAATTTATTTAAGTGTTGGCAACGATTGGACAACATTTCGGGTATCACTCGTTCGATAGTACAATACTTCAATAACAGAAAAACCTTACCGATTTTCAGAAATGAAGCCGAAAGTCGGTAAGGTTTTTTGGGAGTATGAAATTTTTTATTTTTATCGGATTCTTCGCATGACAAAGCCCCTGGCTAAATCAACCAGGAACTTTGCCGGTTCTTATTATTTTTTGGAGGTTAAAATGGCTTGTGTTATAGTAAAATTTATTTGATCTATAAGGGCTTCCTCCTTTAAAAGTGTCTGCATAAACCAGTACGTATTCATGTGGACCATCTCTCGCAGACGCGATTCCTGCGATGACAGGCCGTCAACTTTGTCGACTTCGGACAGCGTTTTTTCGTAGCGTGCGGAAATTTCAGCCTGGCCGTCAATTTTGCTTCTGAGGTGTGGCGTCAGAAATTTCTGGCGCATTGTCGTAGACTGTGCCCATGGAAAACCGTAAGCAGAACGTATTTTTTCGTTACGGTACCATGGATAACCACCGAATATTTCATCGGCACATTCGCCGGAAAGAGCGACGGTGACATGCTTTTTGATTTCTTCGCAAAAGAGGAGCAGCGGGGAGTCGACTTCGGCCATGCCGGGCAGATCGCGGGCATCGACAGCAGTTTTCAATGCGAGAGCAAGTTTTTCATTGTCGACGGTAAACATATGGTGGTTGGACTGAAGAAAATTGGCCATCAGCTGGATAAACGGTTCATCGGTAGTTGGCTGGAATCGGCTTGTTTTGAAATATTTCTGATTATCCGTGTAAGTGACGGAAAAGGTTTGAAGACGTTCGCCGCGCTCGCGGAAGTAAGAGGCGGCCACGGAGGAAATGATACTGGAATCAAGACCGCCCGACAGGAAGGTACCTATCGGAACGTCACTGACGAGCTGGCGCTTGATGGCGTCCGTCACGAGAAAACGGACGTGGTCGGACGTGTCCTCAAAGCTGTCCGTATGTACCCGGTCTTTCAGCCGCCAGTACTGCTCGATTTTCAGGCCGTTCTCATCGAGTGTGCCGAAACAGCCGGGCCTTAGCTCGCTGATGTCGAGGAAAACGCCGCAGCCTGGAGTTCGGCCGGGGCCGACAAATAGAAGTTCTGCGACACCGTTTGCGTCGATGATAGAATTTATGTCGGGATATTTCAGCAGTGTTTTAATTTCTGAAGCAAAGACGAACGCGTTGTTTGGTAAGCTGTAAAAAAACGGCTTTACGCCCATGCGGTCCCAGGCGAAGAACAGGTGATGTTTCGTATGTTCCCAAATGGCAAAGGTGAAGATGCCGTTGAAGCGGGAGAGGCATTTTTCTCCCCAGTGGATATAGGATTTGAGAACGACTTCTGTGTCACTGTGGCCTCGGGACGTCTCTCCGACTGCTAAGAGGTCGCGCCTGATTTCTTCGGTGTTATAAAGTTCCCCGTTGTATACAATCGTGTAAGATAGGCCGTCTTTTTCAGCGTTCATCGGTTGAGTACCGTTTTTAGGGTCAACGACAACAAGTCGGGTATGGAACCAAACAGCACCGTCAGATATTTTAATTCCCATGAAATTCGGACCGCGCCGCCGCATGGAGCGGAGCATTTCACTGAGACTTTCTTCGACTTTGGGGCGTCCATTTGGGCAAATTGTCCCTGCAATACCGCACATAATTATCAGTCCTTTCCTTTTTCGTAAATAATCTCTATCCATCCTATGCAGAGCGGCCACAAAAATTTACAGGATTCCTTGAAATAAAAAATGCCTGCAAGTTTTCATCATTTGTGTGATTGTGTTTGTTGCCGTAAAGCACTTTCTTTTGACGTCTGATTCATTGCATCAGATCGTGCATGTTGGTTGGTATAAATCCGATTCGCGGCCTATGGGCTAGAGCAAACGCGGGACGGACAGGATGGCGAGACTGAGGGGATACTGCTGGAACGGAGAGGACATGCTCGAATTGGTCAGGTATCAAAAATCCTGACCCTATTTGGAATTTCTTTCGCCTTGTTTTCCTGTGCAGGAATAGATATAATAAACAATGAAAGAAACAGCGCGATTTATTTTGTACAGGCGACCGGTTCGCCGGCCGGGAAAGTTTGTATCGCAGGGAAGTTATTATTGCGGCTGTCGGTCTTAGATAAAGGAGGAATTGTAAAAATGAAAATCAGCAGGGATATTCCGGCTGGAGAATTGCCGGCGCATATCGGTGAAAATGTTCGGAGTTTGGAGGAGTTGACGGGCGGAAAGCAGTCGGGTATCGTCATCTATGACGAAAAGGTTATCATTTGTGATTGGAGCGGCCAGCCGGGTCTTCCGCAGGTGACGTTTTCTTATGATATTGTGATGGGAAACAGTGAAGCTGTGGAGTTGACGGGAGTGCAGCGCGTTGACGACATCAGGGACGCACTGCCCGGAACGATGGTGCTCGTGCCGGAACGACGGCAGGTGGTCGCGAAGGGCATGGATTTACTGTATGACAACAGGGGTGATATGGCAGCGCTGTTTGGCTTTCAGCCGAAAGCTGGAGCGAAAGCAAAGCTCAATCCTGACGGGAGTGTCCAGAAGGTGGCGGGCGTCTGTTACGAGCTTGAGGCGAACGGCGAGAGACTCACCGTGATTGCACCAGAAGATTGGGACTGATCGCAGACGGGAATGGCGGCGATTGATTTGGATAAGAGTGCGGCTATTTTAGAAAAGTTAGTGTAAAGTGGAAATTATACAACAAATCGTAAGCGAGTTGGCAAAAAATATTGTAGAAAAAACCCTGGATGATGGACTTTCCGACCTGGATACCCTTGCGGCAAGCATTTTTGAGGACTGTGCAGATTCAGCAAGAAGCATTCTCGAAGAAATCGTCCGCCTAAGCAATGAACTGCTCCGTGATGACAAGGCTTTCCGAAAGAAACAAGGCCTTCTTCTCAAGGAACGTAACCGTCCCAGACAGATTCTCACCAAACTGGGTGTCATTGAGTTTACAAGGGATGATTACTTCGACAAGAACGCCGGGGAGTATGGGTATCCCCTTGATCAAATGCTGGGGGTAAGGAGCTAGGAGCGGATCGGAGAGGAAGTTGTCGCGGATTTGCTCAGTCATGCCGCTGAAATGTCGTATGCGAAAAGTACTAAGTATGCCACGGGAGGAGCCGTGAGCCGTCAGAGTGTCAGGGAGCATCTTCTCGACACCGAGATACCGGAAAAGGAGCCCTTAGAGGAAGGCAAGAGCGTCAAAGTTTTACATATACATGCAGACGAAGATCACGTGGCAATGCAAAGGCCGGGGAAAAAGAAAGGGAAGAAAAGCCTGATCAACCCTCTGGTTACGGTAACGGAGGGGACGATGGCCTCCGGAACAAGGAGAAACAGGACAATTGATCCCAGGCATTTTGTAGAGGAAAGGCAGTCGACAAAAGGGGTCTGGGCGAGCGTTGCGGGGTACCTTTGTAAAGCATACGATACTGACGGCA
>CAYTKT010000049.1:0-14318 GCA_964438605.1 uncultured Oscillospiraceae bacterium | reverse complement strand
TACCAAGGATAACGAAAATAGCAAGGATTATTTTTCAAACTGCCAACAGCTCTATCCGCACGTTCATTGATTTTTCAATGCTTCCGATAGATTAAATTTTTCGGAAAAACATCTTTTTCAGACGGTCTGATCTATGAATTCGAAATTTTTCCGGTTCACTTGCTGAATCAAAATCGTTTCCGGATTCATCTTTCGCTGATTCTATTTCTGATCAACTTTTTCAATCATTCCTGTCACTTTTTATCATTCCCATCCATATTTCATCTGCTTGTTTTCTAATTTTATTTTCATATCTAGTCTAGCAAAGATGATTTCCCCTTTGCAGCCGTAACGCTGCTTTGTTCCCGCAGGCCGCTGATACTTTTCATAGTTGTGCGCAACTTTCTTTCTGTGTTTCTCACAACAAGTTTCATGTGTCAGCTCCGGGCATCCCGGATAACGACATGGAGTTTTCGGCTTGTATGGTATCGTATTCATCTGCTTTTTATTTTGATTTTGCTTTCTTTTTCCTTTCCGATTCTCTTAAAAGCAAAAGGTAATCAGCTTTTCTTTTTCTTTCCGGTTCTGACAGTCTTGTCTGTCCGGTTGTGCCCGCCGCCGTGCTGTCGTCCGGCCTATGGCCCTTACAAGGCAGGCCCCTATAGGGGAACAGGCCCGCCGGAAAAAAGCTCTGTGTTTCCGCTGCGTAACATTTCGGGTCCTCTTTTGTTGTAATACAGAAATAGCCCTATGAGGCTCTCATCGCCGTTCTAAGTGATTTTTTATCTAACAGGGAAGCTACAACAAACCGCTTAGGAATAGGTACTCCGCTTGCTATAAGTGCTTTCAAGGGCAAAATATGCCGCTTTCCTATAGAGCATGTCGCAACGGCGGGGAACTGCCATTTGATTGATTCCCATACAGCAAATATGGCGGTCAAATCTGGCCGCCATAAAAAAATTTACACACTTTACTTGACAAACGGGGGCGGACATTTTCATGGATTGGTCAAGCTAGTCCAAGGCTCTACCTATACTCCCTAGGGCTCCTGTTCCCCAGTGATGTTTTGATCCTCTTTTCGTTGTACCATACAAGATATTCATCCGGAATGGCAATCAATTCCTGAATGCTTACGCCTCTCCCGTCCCGGTTGTAAAACATTTCGTTTTTCAGACGTCCAAACAGCCCCTCGCAGGCGGAATTATCAGAGAGATCTTCTCCGCCAGGGATAGATACTCGACCGGCTGTAGCCGATTTCCTCTGACACACATTTTACGCTTTTCCCGAGTTGGGAGCAACGAGGGATCGCGTTCATTTTGACCCCGACGGGAGGGTTGCGCGGATATTCTTCGGTATTGGGGTAGTCCAAGGGCTTCCAGCGGCACTTTTAGGGCGCCTTCATTCTCAATCCATACATAGAGCGTCTTCCTGCCCGGGTAGCCTAGCATACGGATGGGATTTGTTACGAAGCCGCACTGGTGGTAAATCTGTAACGCGATGTCGATTTTGTCTTGAGAATACACAATGGTTCAACTCCTTTCAGAGCCCTTGGGGAGTCCAACTTTTTGTCCGCACCCCGTCTCTCCTAAAGCGTTCCGATGAGCCGTCAAGAAGTATCTCTTTAATTCCTTGAATCTCTTTCTGATTCATTGATGCAGCTTGCAGAGAAACCGGTATGAAAAAATCAATGTTCCTAATACAAAATACAAACTTCTCTAGTCGCTGCATCAAATTCATCGGTTTATTTTAAACAGCCAATCCCAATGATTAAGATGGAGTCCCCCAAATGGGAGCTTTCTCATCCAACTAAGCAGCGAACGTAATAAAAAACTTAAAAACACCAATGTTACACTTCGCTCTTTTAAAAAATTTCATATCAAACAGCCTCATATGTAGCAGCATGGTTACTCGGTATCTCTGATGCCTCATATACTTGTCCAGTAGTTTTATCTTTCCATTGATGCGTTGGTAGCAGAGTAACATCCACAAACATAAAATCAGATCCCACCGTCACTGATTGAAGTGCGTTACAATAAGTGTCCGTACCATAATCATAACCAAACATTCTCGTCATCGACGTATCTTTTGTTGTTTTAAAGGTCAACAAATCCAAAGATGACAGTTTCGAGCAACCGTTAAACATTCCGCCCATGCTCCGCACATTCGATGTATCAAAATCAGACAGATCAATCGAAGTTAGTTTGCAACACCTATAAAACATGTAACTCATATCCGTCACTTTCGATGTGTCAAGCCTATCCATTCCTTCTATTTTGGAAAGATTTCTAAAAGATGAGAACCAGCATCTTGTACTGACAGGCTTGATTTTGTCCTTAAATATCACCTGCGTAACATATAGTGTTGTATATCTGTCCTTGTCCCATGGTGCATCTGATCCAGATCGTTTTTCAAAATCTGAATATTCCAAGACAACAGAACCATGCTGAGAATCAGGTTGATTCCCCTTCTGGAACACCATGGTACCGTCACTATAAACTAAGGCAAAGTTTTGTGATGTATCTATTTCAGGTTCAGGAGTCGAACCTCCCTGGTTTTCCCCTTGATCGTTCCCTTGGCTTCCTCCCTGATTTTTCCACTATTTGGGTTCCAGGTGCATTTGGGAACGAGCTTGAAATCTTCAAAATGCAAGTTCTTTTTGAATGGGGAATTACTTTTATCGAAAATCGTTATTTCAGCACTTAATGCAGTGATATCTTCAATCTCTAATATCTTCATTTCTGCATCAGCATACAAAAACAGATTAACATCCGTGCAATTTGCTGGTGAAGGATTTTGCCGTGCTGTGGTTTTCGCCTCCGCTTCCAAACCTCCTTCAACGCTGAAATCAACAAGATCAAAGCCAAACAAAGTCACCACCGGTTTTGCTTGCACGCCGACTTGTCCGGTCATTGCAAAGCTAAACTCTCTATTTTGTGCCGTTAATGTAGCCCCGCTCTGCTTACTATGAGATCCTGTGGTATCGCACCATGCATTGAACTTGTACTCGGCCTCAATGGATAATTCACCTCCCGCTTTAAAGACAGCATACAGATCGATATGGCCACCTACCACTCCAAGATTTAGAATCGGAATCTGTCCGAACGGTATTTTCTTTTCAATTTTATCTTCAATTTTACCGTTGACTTCAAAAGTCATATCAACGGATAACTCTACATTTGTTCCAGTAGGCACGACGCCTAAAAAACCTCCATACTCAATGTCAACACTGAGTGTTGGTTGTAGTTCGACAGAAAATTCCACTGTTTCATTTTCTCCAGGGGGAATGGTTACTTTCAGTTTGGTCTTACCACCCTGTAGTGTTGCAATGGGTTTCACCGGTGTATTAGAAATTGTTTTTATTTCCACTCCATCTGCTGGAATAATATGTTCAGGGTTTATGGTGAGCTCTTTATGGATGCTTATGTTATCGAATACCTCGCTGGCAGGAGGTTTTTTTCCTTTAATCGTATTGTATTCGATGGAGGTGATTTTAATAGCAGCACCGGCAAGGTTCTTATCCGTCGGTGGTATGCAAACGATATCACCCACCTTCAGGTTCTTGATATTCTCAGAATTCAACGTTGCGCTCAGTCCATCAGCTTCAAGTGTAATCGATTCCGAATTTTCGATTTGTTTTACATTGTCTTTTAGTTCAACATGCTCACCCGGCTTCGTCCATCCGGCGTATAGAGTTATGTTCTT
Organism: uncultured Oscillospiraceae bacterium; assembly: GCA_964438605.1. Taxonomy (GTDB): domain Bacteria; phylum Bacillota; class Clostridia; order Peptostreptococcales; family Anaerovoracaceae; genus Alangreenwoodia. The sequence continues at coordinate 10,637 of CAYTKT010000049.1, read as the reverse complement.
GGTTATTGCGTCATCGGAATCGAAAGGGTCAGTTGCTGATGCATCCAAAAACCATCCGGTGAAAGCAAATCCACTGTGTTCAGGCGGATCCGGAATCGTGATTTTTGTCCCGCTGTTTACTTGTTGCGTCCTATATACATCAGCACCATCATAGTTTTCTTGGTAGGTAACGGTATAGACAGATCTTTCACCGGGTTCTCCATGCCCAGAACTTCCGGTGTCACCACCGATTCCTCCTCCACCAGAATCCCCGGTGCCACCACTTCCGCCAGAATCCCTGCCGTTGTCACCACTGACGGGCGGAACCGTGCTTGATTGGGTCCAGTGGGCATACAAGGTGATATCACCTGAGATAGAGGGATTGTCGAAGTCAAAGGCAGTGCCGAGGTATACCAGCCTTCAAAGGTGTATCCATCTCTTGTGGGAGTATCAGGTGGGGTGATTTTATCCCCTGTCCTGGCTTTCACACTTTCTAAGGCACCTGCCCCAGGATAGTTGAGATTAAAGGTGATCTGATAGGTGTTAGCACCTATGGCGTCTCGATGAACCACGGCGATCATCTTGGCAGCTTGAGCGCGAAGGGTGGTCTCTTACGGATCGAGATAGGCTACACTGTTTCGCTCCCCTCCTTCAATGATCTTGTTGTCAACCGCCCAAGCAAGATAGGTTGACGCCCAATCCAAAACTTTATAAGCATCGGGAAATTTTGCAAGAGAGCCTTCAGGGTCTGAGACGGGTATGTTTTCGATCTTCTCGACATAGCTTGCAATCATTTTTGCGAACTGCTCACGAGTGACATTATCATCGGGATCAAAGGCATAGGCATTCCCCGACGCGTCTCCGTATCCTTTTACCACACCAGTTGCCCGAATCCAATAAATGGCGGACCCATAATACTTAGTGTCATCCACATCAGAAAACTTCTCCGATGTAGCCTTCGGCATTCCGGCCATGCGATGAAGGATTGTTATTGACAGTAAGTCTATCAAGGTCGATGATCTTGATAAAGCGACTATCAGCGCTAGCGTGAAAAGTACAGCATCAGACAGTACAGCTACTGTTGGCGTAGATGCGAGCGTTGACGGCGAGGAATTGATACTTAGGGACTTTGCTTCTTAATGTCAAAGATGATGATAAGTTCACCGTTACTCTTAATATAACCACAGGTGCGGATAAATCGATAGATCCCGTAAAAGTGCAGTTGACGGCACATGATGGAAAGTTGAATCCGGATGAATCAGAAAAAACATATCAACTTCTGGGCCAAGGTCAAAAGTATAAAATGGATGTCGACATTCCTGTTTCGCCGATGGAAATTAGACAGGGTCAATCGACCGTGACGGGGAGTGACAACACAAGTCTGACCACTGCGGTGGGGAAGAGTACCGTGGATAGTGCCGCTCTTGGAATATTAGCGGCTAACGTTGTCAAGACCGAAATAGAAAATTTGGAAACGTTAGAACAAAATGCCGAAGAACTGATGAAGGAAGCACAAATTGATGAAACGGGGGACATTAACTTCATTGCAAAGCCTCATTTAAATATTGCGATCGGAAAATATGAAGAAGGAAATAATAAAAATCTGTCTTTAGATATTTCCGCCGTTTGTGAGATTATCGCGACTAAACAATCTAATGTATCCGATGTCGATGATCTGACAGTCTACGACCCTGATCATCCGGGTAACGAAAATGATTATAATGCTGTTCTCGTGGATAATAGAACTTTGACTGTTGACGAACCGATCACTCTGACTGTCGGCGTGCCTAATGGTTTCTTTACACAATCGGGTCCTGTTTATATCCAACATTCTAAAGATGATTGGAAAACAAGACATTGTCATAAGTCTGCTCCTATTACAGCTGACGCTGACACAGTAACCTTTACTTCCAGCGATGGTCTGAGCTCGTTTGTAATTAGTGAAAAAACAGAAGTGGAAGCCAGTATCGACGGAACCTACTATGACACACTTGCTGATGCGGTTGCCGCAGCCGAAACGGGTAATACGATTGTGCTTCAAAAATCTAACGTTAGCCCGGTTGAGGTCAACAGAACAATTAAACTGACGGTCAGGAATGAATCTGGTGTGACTAACGATCTTGAAGATATTCTTAAAGCTGGCTCTGGCGTCAAAATGAGCTGTGATGGAAGTAATGAGGAAGGCTATGTTACTTATACTTTCGAGGGCTCTGGCACTGGTAACGGAAACGGAAGCAACGGCGGCAGTAATAACGGCAGTTCCGGCAGCAGTTCCGCATCTTACACGGTTGGCACAGCAAGCACCACCAACGGTTCCTTCACCGTTTCCGACCGCTATGCCTCTGTGGGGAAAACCGTAACCATCACTCCGAAACCAAACGATGGCTACATCGTCGATACGGTCAAAGTGACCGACAAGAATGGAAACAGCATAAAAGTGACGAAAAACGCCGACGGCACTTACAGCTTCGTAATGCCGGAAAAATCGGCTCAGCCTGTCAAGGTGGAAGTGACATTCAAAGAGGATGACGGCACAGGCGATCATCCGTCTGCAAAGTTTACGGACGTCGTTTCTGGCGCATGGTATCAGACGGCGGTCGATTACGTGATTGCCAACGGACTGATGGAAGGTACCTCAGATACCACCTTTGAGCCGAACACCACGACTTCCCGCGGCATGGTCGTTACGATCCTCTATCGCTTAGAAGGAACGCCTTCTGCAGCCGCATCAGGTTTCCCTGACGTAGCAGCAGGTCAGTGGTACACGGACGCCGTTTCCTGGGCAGCAGCAAACGGCATCGTCACAGGTTACGATAACGGCAATTTCGGACCGAACGATATCATCACCAGAGAACAGATGGCGACGATTCTGTATCGTTATGCATCGCACAAGGCATATGGTACGGGCGCCCAGGCAAACCTGGCATCTTATACAGATGCAAGCGCAATCAGCGGTTATGCAGAAAGCGCCATGAAGTGGGCGAATGCGGAAGGTCTGATTACCGGTACGACAACGACGACACTGTCTCCTGCAGGCGATGCGTCCCGTGCGGAAGTGGCAACGATTCTGATGCGTTTCTGTGAGGAAGTTGTTAAATAAAAGCCTTCTGAGCAAGTCACACAATTCTGAAAATCTCGGATTCAAAACGGGTGCGCGGCGAGCACCGGTTCTGAACCATGGAACTTCAGAAATTCCATTTTCGATTCCATGAATGAAAAGGATTTGCAATTCAAAGACAGAATTTAAAGACGGAGCATAACAGATTGATACTGTTCCTGAAAAGATCATAACTCTTGGATTTCAAATCCTTAACGATTGGAAAATTTAAATTTGTTTTTAAAATCGACGAGAGAAACAGAAGGATCATGATAAAATTCCATTTCTTCTGAGTTTACTTAAAATAAATGGAATGAATCTCATCTATAAGAAGAAATATAATCTATGTCGTATTGACAGGGCATACATAAAATAGAGAATGACTTTTAGGAAGGGCCGGAGGGACGAGAAGTTTCTCCGGTCTTTTTGTTTAAAGAGCAGGAAGGAGCAAAACACCGATTTATTCCTAAGAATAATCGACATGCGGTTCACGATGTGAAAAACAAACGATATATTGTTGTTCCATTTTACGAAATGTGTTTTTGCTCCTCTCGATCAGAGAGGGAGAAAGAGTGGAGAAAAAGAATCAGAATATAACCGAGCTGTTTCGTCCGGAGGAATATGCGGACCTTGTAGCGCAGACCGAAGCGATGTTCCGAAAAAACCGGAATGTGGATGATATAATTCAAATGCTGGCCGACAAAATTGCGCGGACGCTGGAAGAAGAGAAGCGAGCACAGCGCAGGATTGTGCAGGCGGAAGGCATCGCGGCGGCTAAAGCGAGGGGAGTCCACCTCGGAAGACCGAGGATTGAACCGCCGGCCAATTTCCCGATGGTGCTGAAACAGTATCTTGACGGAAATCTGTCAGTGAATGTGGCAGCAAGTCTCTGCGGCGTAGCCACCAGTACATTTTACCGGATGAAAAAGGAAGCGCTGGCGGAAGAAACGCAGAAACGGGCGGAATCTGTATAAAAAGGCAAGATTTCATGCGTTCGTTCCCGCTTGCCGGTGCCGGATATTCGGCCGGATATTCGGCTTGAATCCGTATAAAAAGCGCAAGGCTTCATGCCCGACTGCGGAGGACACCGCAGCCGGGCACGCTGAGCCGGGTGAAGGAGCGGACACGAGGGCAGGAACTGCATAGCGCCAGGCTTTGAAACATTCCTAGTGAGTGTTATTACTCTTTGGCAATAAGTTAAGAACGGGAGCGCACCAAGCCGGACAGGCCGTATGAAATTTTCTCTGAATCAAAAAAATTCTTTACAAGCTTACCCGAAGTGAGTATAATAAATTTGTTGATTGGGGTGGCACGTCCCCTGCATCAGTTTTATTAACCATAATGCGCCATTAGCTCAGCTGGATAGAGTAGCACACTACGAATGTGAAGGTCATAGGTTCGAATCCTATATGGCGCGCCAGAGTTGAAAATGGCTGAAAAGCTGAAAGAATCAAGGGTTTCAGCCGTTTTTTTTCTTTTTTGAAATGCCCTAATTTCGCCTAATTTTCCCTCAAAAATGGGACACCCATAGGGACACCCTCACAAGATTTTTTTCTTGGAATCGTCCGGTGAATGGTAGTGATTGATCTTATCCTTTGCGGCGTTGAGTGAATATTCCGTCGAGTGCGTATAAATTTTTGATGTGATGGAAATGTCGGTATGGCCCATCAGCTCCCTTGCCACGTTAATCGGCACGCCGGCATCCTGTAAATCCGTACAGTACGTATGTCGGTAGCAGTATAGCACCAAGTCGTCCGAGACACGGTACGGCGGCATGGCTTTCCCGTCTATGGATTGACAGCCCATCAAAATATTCAGGTCGTTTTTAAAGCTTTGCCACATATGCTTGATAACATTCGCGCTGCATCTTTCACCGGACTGGTTATGTAAAACGTAGTCAAACGGCTCGGTGGGCCATGGAGACTCCTGCTTGTAGCGGATCAAATCAAGCACAAAGACGTCCGGAATTGGTATCGTACGTACTCCGGTAGCCGTCTTCGGTGCGCCGACCCCGCCGCATCGCTTAATCGTTCCCTCCACGTGTAGCGTCCGCTCGGTAAAATCGATCTGTCGCCACTTTAGTGCAGCCGATTCTCCTGGACGCAGACCGCAGTAAAGCGACAGCAAAACCAGCATTCCCGCCGGGTGCGTTTGGGCAAGTTTCAATGTGTATTCCCGTTCCGTGTCCGTGATGGCACGCCGGCTTGTAACGGTGCCCTTCGGTTTTTTTATCCGCTCTGCCGGGTTTTCCAAGATCAGATGATTCGCAGCCGCTGCATCGAAAATACTCCACATAAGCTGTGCTACGCGGTCAATCATCTTTTTCGAGCCGCCGGCCATTTGATTGACTACCTTTTGAACATGAAGGCTGCGGACGTTTTTCAGCTGCATGTTTCCAAGGTAAGGCAGGATGTGTTTGTGAATGACGTTCTGATAGCTTTGCAGCGTCTCCGGACTGACTGTCGGCTGCTTGTAGGTTGCAATCCACTCCTCCACCCAGTCACGCACTAGCATGTTCTTTTCAATCTTTTTCACGTTGTTTTCAATTTCCTGCCGCTTCTTGTACTCTTTCACCGCCAATTCTTCTTTCGTGTCCGCACGAATCTTGTAAACCTTCCCTTCGATGGTAATATTTTTACTGTATTTATATTTCTTCATCGTATCACTCTCCTAAAAAAAATGCATAAAAAATACCCTGACGATTGAAACATCCGGGCAGAAGTGATACAATCCAACTAGCGTGGATGGAGGAATCACCCTTCCCTGGTGTTTTCATTTTTCCGACTGTCCTCTGTTGGCGCAGAGGACTTTTTCATTGAAGAAGTCCCGTTTACAAATCGTGATCTGACGCATATTATGCTTTAAATTTCTGAAGAAGGGCATCTTGAAGCACGCGGGAAAGGCTCAGGCCGGCATCTGTTACTTTATCGTCCATCCACTTTGGGATGCTGACAGTTCTCTTAACAGCACGCCCATTTTTCACATCGGCGCGGACCAGATTGATAAATTCACATGGCCCAACCTTAATATCATGGGTTGCCTGCGGGATATCCTGTTTTTTGTCAATCAGATATTCCATCCATTGTGTAAGCGCCGACTGCGCCATACAGATAGCGTTCCCAACGTTTTTTCCCTCACTGATACATCCTGGTAAGTCCGGAAAAGTAATGGTATAAGTTTCCTCTTCGTTTTTATGGAAAATTGCCGGATAAACATATTCTGCCATGGTAAACCTCCTAAACAAATTTTTGTGTGCGGAATTCATTTCAGTTCCGCGGCTTTCAGAATTGCCTTTGCCGTATTTTCGTTTATTTCTCTGTGCTTTGGGACTTGCACTGGCCGACTGCCTTCTTTTTCAAAAATTGTATGGTCTCCATCGCGAACGGCCTAGTATTCAGCAGCTTCCAGTTTTTTTATTCAATCCCTGCGTTTCATCAAACCACTTCCTTATACGTACTGTATATGTAATTTACGTAATGTCAATAAAAACGTAAATTATATTATCTACTCCACATCGCTCTGAAACGCTACGGCCTTGCCGAGGACGTGGACATCGTTTCTCTTCATCTTATTTTTCTATCCTTCCACAATCCATTCCGGCTCCACCTTTCCAATTACTTTCTATTGTCAAAGATTATTGTGTTCAGGCGTTGACAGTCGAAGAGCCAACGCATATAATATACTTAACAAGACAGCCGGAAGGTGACTGCAACTCACCCACTCTGGCGGAAATAAACGAAAAATAGCCGTTTACTTTGTCAGGGTAGGACGGCTATTTTTTATTCGTATAAGTGAGAATGGTTACGATCAAGTTGGCAGTTGCCAATATAATCATGAAGATCTCATATGTACTCATAATTACCACCCCTCTCTGCAAGACTCAGAGCGGGCGGAAGCACGTCCCCCGGCTGTCCGGTTAAATAGATTCTATTGTCAAAGGTTAGTGTGTTCAGGCGTTGACAGCCGGAAGGCCAACGCATAGAATATACTGAAACAAGGCAGCCGGAAGGATCGCAGAAACCGATCCGAGCTGGCAAATAAGTTGATTTAGGTAAGCCGCCCACTCCACCAAGATCAGGGCGGCGTTCCCTATTTTTTGATACGATAACGAAACCGGTCACTGCTGCGAACGATGCGATAATATCAAGGATCTGAGAGGTATCCATATAGGCATCCTCCTCGTACAAGACTCAGGGCGGATGGTTGCACGCCCTACCGACTGCCTGGTTTTTTAGATTTTGCTGTCTGTTCTAACGCGATCGAAGTCGTTGTATCAGTTACCAACACTTTGGGCATTGGGTTAAGCCGAGTGACAAAGCTTCCTGGTACGTCACGGTAAGCGGATTTTTCATGTTACTGCAATCTGGCGTTCGGTGGTAGCTTTTGCCGGAACCGGTAATGTAGACGGTCGTCCAATCATGCAATATTACATGATGATTGTAGGCTGCTGTGTTCAAATCTGCGCCGGTGTAATTCACCGGAGAAATTACGTAGCCTTCTGCCGAACCGTTCGTGTTTAGAAAATCGCGAAACGCCGGACTGGACGCGGTGATGAGATGGGTCCCGTCCACTGCTTTTTGCCAGTTCACCTCGTATTCTCCCGCTTCTAAAACAGCGCGAATCGGCAAGTACGTCCGATTGTTTCTCGTCACAGCCTCCGTGTCATTATACGTAAGAGTCCCATTGTTATAGATTTCATTCGTCCCAATCGGTACCTCGATGCGGTGTCCTGGCAAGATAACGATGGCAGTCATGGTTGTGGCGTCGTATCCGACGGTCGCTCCAGCGGCTTCAAACGTTGCGCGAAGCGGCACCATCGTGCGACTGTGTTCATCAAAGTATGGATATCCCATATCGTCGTTAAAAGCCACTTGCTGATGATCGACAGTGATGTTGATCCCAGAGGCATCTGCACTCACGACGAATGTGGCTACGCCTAAGGTTAAAAGCAGCACAAGTAAAATAGCTAAGGTCTTGTTCATTACTTCTCCTTCCGTCCGGTCATTGTTGATAGAGGATCAAAGTATTCCGATCAGGATGTTGTTAGAACTTCCCACGCAATTCTATCACTTTTCCAATGATTTGTACCGGCAGGGTTTGTATTTCTTTTTTGGTAAAAAACATCGGCTTATAGCTCGGATTGTTTGAGATGAACTCGATGCCATCTCGGTACTTGCGCAGTCGCTTACAGGTGGCTTCGGTACCGTTGATGCCCGCAATGACAATATCCCCGGAGTCTGCATCGTTCTGCTGTCGGACAATCACAACATCTCCATTGCAAATGCGCGGTTCCATGGAATCGCCTTTGATTTTTAATCCGAAGAACGTCCCGGTTGAGGCAAGTTCCTCCGTGATTTCTTCCGTGTCGATGATATCCGTGATGGCTTCAATCGGGATGCCGGCGGTCACACGGCCCAGCACGTCAATTGGAACGCCGCGCACGGTTGCGCTACTTTGTGCAGATTCCAACGATCCATCGTCATTAAGCATATGAAACAGGTCATTTAGGTTCATATTCATTCCCTGGGCAGCCTGTTTGATACTCTTTAAAGAAGGCGCAATCGGCTTTTTCGTCTTAGGATGTTCGTTGCGTTCTAACAAAGAAATGTAGGCTCTGCTTATCCCACTTCTTTTTGAGAAGTCTTCCATGCTAAGCGAATGTTCTGTCCGGAATTTTTTGATAATTTCTCCGAGCGTCATAGGGTTCCCTCCGATGTCTAATAAATTATACATCACTTCGAGCAATTTGTCAAATAATTTAGAAAAAATTTTCAAAGACCACTGACACATAATATCTAATATGTTAGATTGAAAGAAACTAAGAAAAGGCAGCGAAAGGAGGAAGAATATGGAATATCGGATCAAGGAATGTCGCGAAGAACGGAATATGACACAGGAAGAACTGGCAAAGCAATCGGGAGTGTCTCGCGCTGTAATTTCAGACCTAGAGACTGGAACGCGAACCGTGGTAAGAACCAGTACGCTTGTTAAGATTGCCCAGGCACTCGGTAAGAAAGTCAGCGATATTTTTTTCGACTGAATATCTATCCTATTAAACATAGAGAAACGCAGAACAACAAAGGAAGGGGAAACATGACGAAAACGGAAATCAAACGCCAGCTAGAAGCTGCCACAGGAAAGTCCTTTTTAACCATTGGAGAGGTAGCGCGGCAGCTTAGTACCGGCAGAGACACGGCGCGAACTTTGCTGGATGGGTTAGATTACCTCCCATCCGGCAGGGAGAAACGATTCTTGGTGTCCGACGTAGCCGAACGGATAGCGGATACGAGGCGACAGTTTTGATGACAGAAAGAGGAAAAGAGCTTTCCAAAGCCCATTACGGGTGGAGAAGCGGAAAGAAGGACAGGAGGAATCAGAATAATTCGGATTATGAGGACTAGGTTGCCGACATGACCGCTGAAATTGTCATTCATATCATTCGGAAAGCGGATCAGCTGAAATGCAATCGGACCAAATTTTGTAAAGATGTTGCCAACAATTTCATAGGTCTCGCACTCTATTTCGACGTCGATGAGGAACTGGTGCTCCCAGGTGAGAACGAAAAAAAACAAGGAGCGGAATGAATTATGAGACGGACATTATGCCGAGATTGCGGGCTGGTTTCGGCCATAGCGTCGGACAAGCCTACCCCGCCGGGCAAATATCTTTGCCCGGAGTGCATAGGCCGAAGAAGAAAGAAAAGAAAGTCGATTTCGGAAGGAGGAAAAGAAGGATAAAACGGGGAAAGACGTGGATGGCACCACACGGCTTTTGGAAGCCGGACGGCAAGGAGCGGACGATAAGCAATTTACGTGTGGCGAGAGACTGGCTTCTGCTGCATTGGCGCAGCGCGCTGATTACGGGGCTGACTGCGGGAGCGCCGATTGTACTGACGGTGTTGCTAGTCAAGCAAGCGTACCTAACCCGCGGCGAGTTTGCCATCGGTGGGGAGTGGTTGGTTCTACCAGCGGCAGGGTTGTATGCCTTGATTCGCTGGGTGGACAAAAAAGACAGGGAGGAGAACCATGAGTAACTATCTATACCTGAGGGTAACTCCCGACAAATATGAGTTACCGGAGGCGGTAGCGAGGACGATGAAAGAACTCGCGTCCATGTGCAACACCGACGAAGCCACCATTTGCCGTAGCATTAAACGCTACGAGCAAGGAAACCCAAGCGGAAGGTACCGCCGTGTGCCTGACGGGAAAGAATGGCTTGGATAAAAAACGGCGCATCCTTGTGGGTGGGATGCGCCAAGCGGAAAAGGATTTAAAAATGTTTCCAAGAGAATTTTAGCACAAAAGCGTGTGAAATTCCATCCGCAGAAATAACAAGACGGTGTCAAGTTGTTGTGGAGTTTTTTCTTGACATCTACTTCAAAGTGTGGTTTTCAGGTTACCGAGATGCTGTAGCATGACCTGGGTTGCGGAAGCAGTATCGAATATCCAGGGTTCGCCATCGAAAATACTCCAGTCTTTGGCCCCTTGGTCTGCTCCTTCGGGAGTGTCCCAAAGTTTGTGGAAACCTCCCTACTGATGTAAGATAATTTCATCAGTAGGGA
>CAYTKT010000048.1:0-14755 GCA_964438605.1 uncultured Oscillospiraceae bacterium | reverse complement strand
AGCGAGACCGCTGTGACGTTCGTGAGGCTCTCTATCTTCTTGGGAGTGGTTCTGTTCTCCGTCGTCCCGTCGCCAAGCCAGCCAATCATATTTGAGCCCCACATGTAGAGGCTGCCGTCCGAGGTGATGGCGGCGCTGCGATCCCTTCCGAGCGAGACCTCCTTCACAGTCAGCCCGTTGTTTTCGATGGTTTGAAGGGCCTTCTCATTGATGGTATCCATTTTCGTTTCATTAGCTACAAGCTCAGAATCACCATCGACTTCAGTCGCATAAGCTGTCTGTGGATAAAAAGACAGGCAAAGCCCGATTATCAAAATAAAGACCAGCAGCACCTTCAGAGATGCCAGCACAGGGCTTGAGGGAACAGATGCATTTTGTTTTCTTTTCATGATATCTTTCTCCTTTCCTTAATCGCGTTTTCTATATAATAAAAACATCACGCAAATAACATTTTCCATAACCTTGTACCATAACTGAACGGAATATCTTCTTCGCAAATGGATCGTTAGCTTTTTCCTGTCAGGAAAAACAATCATCGTTAAGCGCCGTCAAGATTTTCGCAGAATATTTCATTCTGTGACAATCCACTTCTTCTTATGCATATTTCAACGGTTCTTCCGCTTCCTGACGGCACAGCGTGACGGCGAAAAGCGCCGAAAGACGTTTCATATTCTGTTTTTTCAGTTCCATCGTCGGATGAACATAAAGATTCATCGTCAAATTGACGCTCGAATGGCCCAGAATCTCACTCAGACTTTTCACATCAAATCCCAGTTCCACACAGCGTGTGGCAAACGTATGGCGCAATGCGTGAAAGTTTCTTTTTGAGATTCCACTCTCTTTTAGCGCTTGTTGAAACCGGTTTTGCAGGGTACGCGGGTCCAGATGCTTTTTTCCGGGAAGCGACAGAAAGTAGCCGGAGGTGGAACCCGTATGATTCTGATATTCTTCTATCAACCGAACCAGAATATCCGGCATTGGAATCGTCCGCACAGAAGATGCGCTCTTTGGGGCGCTGACGAGAATCTTTGTCTTTTTTTCGGACTCTGCCTGTTCCCGCACGCGCTGCATCGTCCGGCAGACGCGGATCGTCTTTTCCCTCAGAGAAATATCCTCCCATCGCAGCGCACAGACTTCCCCGATGCGCAGTCCGGTAAACAAACTGACCAGAATTCCCATATGGTAGGCATTCCGGTCAGAAATCAGATGACGGCACAGACGTTCCTGTTCCCCACGGCTTAAGATCCGTTTTTCCTTTTTCTTTGAACGGATGTGAATCGAGCGTGCATCACACGAAACGGGCTGTCCGCTTTGGACGGCGAAACGCAAAACTCCGCGCAGCACGGACAGCACGCCCAAGACCGTCCGCGCAGAAAGTCCGGTTTTCTTTTTTCCGCCAGAGCGCAGGAGGGTTTGACAGTGTTCTTCGATCAGCTGGTCGGAAAATTCCTGAAGTGCGATGTCCCCCAGCGCCGGAAAAAGATGCAGTCGCAGGACACTCTCGTATTTATTAGCGGTAGATTCTTTGATGCGCGGCTTTGCCGCTTGGAACCACTGCTCCGCTGCTTTACGGAATGTCACCGGATTTTCGTTATGTTCTGAAAGCAGCGTCAGGCTCCCATGTTCCGACGTTTCTTTTTTCTTGCCGGCCTCTCTTACCATGCAAGCCAGTTTCTTCTTTACTTCGCGGTATGTTTTCGCATAAACATAACCGTACTTTGCCTTTCCCTGTGTGTTGCGCGATTTGATATAGCGTCCTTCCCAGCGCCCGTCTTTGCGTTTGTAGATATTTTCTCCTTTTCGCGGCATAAGTTTTTCCCTCGCTTTCGTTTGACGTGAATTTTGACGGCGAATGAATGAAACATTCGTATCTTTTCAGGATATTCTTCCCAAATTACCCCATAAATTTCATTTTCGGTCCGATAGAATTGACAATTTTTAAAATTTTCTGTAAAATGTTATTGTTTTGTGAATCTATTCGGCAAGCAAGAAACAAAAAATCCGAAGAATCCCGTTTCGCAGAATGAAATATTCTGCGAAAATCCGATCTCACTAAAAGAAGTCTTTTTCTCATCATACTTATCGCTGACGTTTTTTCAAAAAATTTTGAACCGGCTTTTCGGAACGGAATCACGCTTTCCATCACTCTGCTCTCCGGATTTCTGCCGCTTCGCGAATCCATTTTCTCTGGATAAACAGGGATTGCTGCGCGTCGTTCCATTTCTCAGTGAACTCTATGATTTCATATTTTTTCCTGTTTTTCTTCTGTTTTCGTTCCATTTCCGCTCAATGTGTTTTTCGGCTTTTTCCTTGAAACTTTTTTCAGGAAGCGCTTCCACGCCAGCATTTCAAAACCAGCGCAATATTCCAAACGGAAAGAGCGGGAAATCTGGTGAGATTGAAACTGATCGGGAAGTATCGAGAAGTTATAGAGAAATCGGAAAGCCTAAAAAATTGATATGCCTGAAAAATTTAAAAATCCTGGGAAACTGTGCGGATAGACTACTGCATGGACGGAAAATAACCATTCCTGCGGCGTATTTTTTTGAATACAAAAAGCAATAAAAAAACAATTTTATGTTATACTGTTTTCATCCATCAGGAAATTTATAAGGATATGCGGGAAAATGCAGTGTAAATTGTAAAAATAGGCAGGAAAGCGGAAAGGATAGTTCATAGATGGACGAGGAAAGCAGAAGGTTTGCCGCGGGGATCAACTGGTATCCCGGTCACATGAAAAAGACGCGGGAGATGATTCAGGAAAATCTGAAACTGGTCGATGCTGTAATTGAGGTGATCGATGCGCGAATTCCGGTTTCCAGCAGGAATCCGGTGATAGACGAGCTTGTGAAGGACAGGACGCGGATCATCGTTCTCAATAAAGTTGATCTGGCTGACAGCGATCAGACGGCGGCATGGAAAAGCAGACTGACGGCGGACGAATCGTTTGCCGTGGCGGTTAATTGTAATACGGGCGCAGGGATTAGCCAGATTTATAAGAGGCTTGGTGAAATTAAGGCGGAGAGGGATCAAAAGACTGTGAGGAAACGCCCGCTGCGTTTAATGATCGTCGGCGTGCCAAATGTGGGAAAATCGTCGCTGATTAATAAACTGACGGGAAAAAAGAGTGCGAAAACGGGCGACAGGCCCGGTGTTACCCGTGGAAAACAATGGCTGACGCTGACAAACGGAATGCAGCTTCTCGATACGCCGGGGATTCTCTGGCCGAAGTTTGAAGATCCGGATGTCGGGCTGAATCTGGCATTTTGCGGTTCGATCAGGGACGAGATCCTTGACGTGGAAACTCTTTGCCTGGAATTGATTAAAGTCTTGCTGCGAGATTACAGGGAACTGCTTAAATCTCGGTATAAATTGGAAGAAATCAGCGAGGACAGTCTGGAAGCAATGGAAGAAATCGCACGGAAAAGGGGATTTATTTTTTCCGGCAGGCGTATTGATTATGAACGGACGGCGAAGACGGTTCTCGATGAATTCCGGGGTGGAAAAATCGGAAAAATTACGCTTGAACGCTGCTGAGAAAGAAGAAACGGCCCGGCGGCACCGAAAAGTGAAACAGCAGCAAGCGGCGGTGACGATTGTCAGAACCGGAAAACAGGAAGAATGTGGATAGGGAGATGCTGAAAGAATCGGACTTTGCTGCATCCCGGTGAGGAAGTATGTGCCGGAAGTTTTGGCAGGCAGGACGGAGAGGAGCCGGAGTCAACAGAGAAGTGAGCAAAACCGTGGCCGAATGCAGGAAGCTGTGTGCCAGGGAACGTCATCAGCAAGGTGCCGGAAATTTCAAATGGCAAGACAGCGCGGATTGTGAACGGGCAAGGCGGCGTAATCAGGAAGAATGAAAAGATTTTAAGCCGAAAAATGGGAAAAGTATTATGACAAAAGCAGAACGACTGGAAAAGATGAAGCAGGATCTCATACGCATGAAAATGTATGAGAATGATTTATATAAAAATGGAAACGAACGGGGCGCTGTGTCGCTGATTGCCGGTGTTGACGAGGTGGGCAGAGGCCCGCTGGCGGGACCCGTGGTGGCTGCGGCTGTCATTCTTCCGGCTGATTTTGACGTAATCGGCGTCAACGATTCAAAAAAGCTGTCGGAGAAACGTCGAGAGGAACTTTACAGGATTATTTTGGAAAAGGCAGTTGCCTGGAGCATCGGAATGAAGGATAATCAGGTCATTGACCGTATCAATATTTTGGAAGCTACGAAAGAGGCTATGTCTGATGCAGTCAGGCAGCTTGATCCCAAACCGAATCATGTGCTGATCGACGCACTGACGCTGCCCGATGTCGATATACCGCAGACGGGTATTATCAGAGGCGACTCCGAAAGCGTCTCTGTGGCGGCGGCTTCTATTGTAGCTAAAGTGACGCGTGACAGGATGATGGTGCGCTATCACGAAATTTATCCACAGTATGCGTTTGACCGCAATAAAGGGTACGGCACAAAGGCGCATTATGCAGGGATTGAGGAGGCAGGCCTGTGCCCGATACACAGGCGCACATTTTTAAAAAAGTTTGCAGATTATGAATGACGCGGCAATGGGACGCGTGGTAAAATGATAAATTATACAGCGGGTGAACTGCGGGAGAAAGATGAAATGTATATCGGTTTTAGGCGATGATTGGCTGCTCTGATGCATTGACGCACAGGAAAACCATAGCGTGTCGCGATGCGCGAGGAATGGTCTGCGGCGTGTGTTGGCGTGGCAGTGAGTTGATAAATGCCTTGCGGCGTGTGCTGGCGTGGCGGTGAGTTGATAAATGTCTTGCGGTGTGTGCTGCCGGCGGGCAGATGCGCCGGGAAATGTCTTGCAGTACATGTTGGTGTGCGATGCGTGAGGAATGACCTTAGCGAGATGTCTGTGCGATGTGCGAAGAATGACCTTAGCAAGATGTCTGCGCGATGCGCGAAGAATGACCTTAGCAAGATGTCTGCGCGATGCGCGAAGAATGACCTTAGCGAGATGTCTGCGTGATGCGTGAAGAATGACCTTAGCGAGATGTCTGTGCGATGCGCGAGGAACAGCCGCCGGCAGTGTACTGACGCACAGGTTACATAAATACAGAGAAGTAAATAATCTATAAATAAAGGAGAACAAATCAGTTATGGCAAAAAATTTGGCGAAGACGTATGATCCGAAGGAGTTTGAAACGCGGATATACGAGGATTGGGAAAAGAACGGGGCTTTTGCTCCGAGCGATGATCATACAAAAAAACCGTTTACTATCGTCATGCCGCCGCCGAATATCACGGGAAAGCTCCACATGGGCCATGCGCTTGACCAGACGCTGCAGGATTTTCTGATTCGTTTCCGAAGAATGCAGGGGTACAATACCCTTTGGGTGCCGGGCACAGATCATGCAAGTATTGCTACGGAAGTTAAAGTCGTAGAGAAAATCCGTGAGGAAGAAGGAAAGACGAAGGAAGAACTGGGCCGCGAGGAATTTTTGAAAAGGGTCTGGGACTGGAAGGAAGAATACGGCGGAACGATTAAGCAGCAGATCAGAAAGCTCGGAAGTTCGTGCGACTGGAAGCGCGAACGTTTTACGATGGACGAGGGATGCAATCGCGCCGTCGTCAAAAGGTTTGTCGATTTATATAACAGAGGACTGATTTACAGAGGAAAGCGGCTGATTAACTGGTGTCCTGAGTGCGGCACGTCGTTGTCTGACGTGGAGGTTGAGCACGAAGATAAAAACGCAAAATATTATTACGTCAGATATAGAGGCGCGGACGGCGGGGAAGGAATTGTCGTCGCTACATCACGCCCTGAAACGATGTTTGGCGACTGCGCTGTGGCAGTCAGTCCAAAGGACGAGCGATATAAAGATATGATCGGCAAGACGGTCATCGTTCCGATTGTTGAGCGTGAAGTGCCAATTATCGCTGACCCTTATCCTGATCCTGAAAAGGGAACGGGCGCCGTTAAGATTACGCCGGCGCATGACCCGAACGACTTTGAAGTGGGAGAGCGCCACGATCTGCCAAAGTGGTCCTGTTTAAATGACGACGCAACGATGAATTCCATGGCAGGAAAATACGAAGGCATGGATCGTTTTGCCTGCAGGAAAGCGCTTGTCAGGGACCTCGATGAAGCCGGTTATCTCGTAAAAGTTGAGGATAAGAGTATTCCGATCGGTGAATGTTACAGATGTCACACAGTCGTTGAGCCCATGTTGTCAGACCAGTGGTTCGTTAAAATGAAGACGCTGGCAGAGCCGGCTGTCGAAGCGGCGAGAAACGGCGATCTGGTCCACGTTCCGGAGCGGTTTGAAAAGACGTATCTGCAGTGGCTTGAAGATATCCGTGACTGGTGCATTTCCCGTCAGCTCTGGTGGGGTCACAGGATTCCGGCATATTACTGTGACGATTGCGGCGAGATTATTGTAGCGGAATCGGCGCCTGAAAAATGTCCGAAGTGCGGCAGCACACACCTCAGACAGGATGAGGACGTGCTTGATACCTGGTTCAGCTCTGCCCTGTGGCCGTTTTCGACGCTGGGATGGCCGGATGAGACGGAAGACTTGAAATATTTTTACCCGACCAGCGTTCTCGTTACGGGTTACGATATTATTTTTTTCTGGGTCGTTCGTATGGTCTTTTCCGGACTAGACACAATGGGTAAAGTTCCATTTAAATATGTATATGTTCATGGGCTTGTAAGAGACGCCGAGGGACGTAAAATGAGCAAATCCCTCGGAAACGGGATAGACCCGCTGGAAATCATAAAGAATTACGGCGCCGATGCGCTTCGTTTTATGCTGATCAACGGCATTACGCCGGGTAATGATATGCGTTTTATTACAGAAAAGCTGGACTCCAGCCGGAATTTTGCGAATAAGCTCTGGAACGCGTCACGTTTCGTAATCATGAATCTGACGGGCGAAGACGACGAATTTCTGCCGATTGCCGATGATTCCGGCGGCATAGGGGCGTTGGCGCTTCATGACGAGGATCGCTGGATTTTGTCGACTGTCAATTCGGCGGCAGCCGAGATTACGGCAAATATGGAAAAGTTTGAATTGTCGCTGGCAACCCAGAAAGTGTATGATCTGATCTGGAATCATTACTGCGACTGGTATATTGAACTTGTCAAGAGCCGCCTTTACGGCGATGATGATGAAGATAAGAAAGTTGTCAGGGCGGTGCTCGTCAAAGTTCTCAAAGATCTGCTGAAGTTGCTTCATCCTGTGATGCCGTTTATTACTGAAGAAATCTGGAGCTGCCTGCCGCGTCTCGACAGGGAAATTACGGCGGAAAATCCGAAGGGCTATTTGATGCGGCAGGAATGGCCGGTATACGACGAGTTGCTTTCGTTCCCGAAGGAAGAAGACGTGATCGGACGCGTCATGGAGGCTGTCAGAACGATAAGAAATATCCGTGCGGAAGCGGAGGCTGCACCGTCAAAGAAAGTTCGCGCGATTATCGCGGTATCGGGCCGGGCTGCGGAAGATCTGAAGCGTGTGGAACATCATATCATGACTCAGGCCAACGTGTCTGAGATTACGTATGTTTCAGATAAGTCGGAAGTTGTGGAGGAAGTCATGTCAGGCGTTATCCGTGACGGCGAAATTCTCATCGCAATGGACGAGCTGATGGATTACAAGGCGGAATTTGAGCGACTGACAAGGGAAAAGAAAAAGCTTGAGGGTGAGGTTGCCAGAGTCAGCGGCAAGCTTGCAAATGAGAATTTTGTAAAGAAAGCGCCAAATCAGGTAATCCATAAGGAGCGTGAGAAGCTGGCAAAGTATGAGGACATGCTGAAGACGGTGTCGGAGCGGCTTGTAATAATAGAAGAAAAACTGTAAAAAACAGATGGGCCAGAAGGGCTGAAGCGGGTCATGTGGAAGAACAGAACCGGTTTAAGACAGTCATACAGTCATATGGAAGAATCAGAAAATCCTGAGCGAAAACGCATAGAAAAGAAACATAAGGCTGAAGCCGGATCGCATAAAAAGATATATGAGAACCGGTACGGATTAGTGTATATTAAAATGAACAGGATATCGCGCTATGAATTATGAAGAAGCTATTGAAAAAATCCATTCCTTTCAGGTGTTCGGTTCGAGACTGGGGCTTGAGAGGATGGAAAAACTGCTGCAGCTGCTGGGGGAACCTCAGCGGGACATGCGGATTATTCACGTTGCGGGAACGAACGGGAAGGGATCTGTCTGCCGGTATGTCTATTCTGTGCTTCAGGCGCAGGGGTATCGGACGGGAATTTATGTGTCGCCGTATATCGAGCGTTTTACAGAGCGCATTGAATTTGACGGCGCGGAGATTTCGGGTGATGATCTGGCGCGCCATACGCAACATGCGCTGGCGGCTGTCGAACGGATGACCGCAGAAGGCTTTGAGCCGCCTACGGAGTTTGAACTGGTAACGGCTGTGGGACTGACTTATTTTGCGGAGAAAAAAGCGGATTTTGTTATTCTTGAAGTCGGTCTGGGCGGCAGAGGCGATTCCACGAATATCTGTGATGCACCGCTTGTGACGGCGATTACGTCGATTTCGTATGACCATATGCAGCAGTTGGGAAATACGCTGGAAGAAATTGCGGGGGAGAAGGCGGGAATTCTAAAGAGAAACGTTCCGGCAGTCGTCTTTGCAGAGGATCCGGGTGCTTTCGGCGTGATTCAGCAGCGTGCGCAGGAACTGGGAGCGCCGCTGATCGATGTCAGAAATTCACGGGCGGAAAATATTACGGAAAGTCTGGACGGATGCTGTTTTGACGCTGTGCTGGCAGGGGCCGGAGAAAAGCCGCCCCGCGGCGGCTTTTCTCCGGCTTTCGGCGCTGGCGTGGCGGAGGATACCGCCGCGCCAGCGCCATCGGACAACTCTGAAGGCACAGAGACAGAAGTCAGAATGGAGAGGATTCGCTTGAGCATGGCGGGACGTCATCAAATTTCAAACGCGCTGTGTGCTTTGAATATGATCGAAGTCCTGCGGGAAAAAGGCGTTGCGATTTCTGATATTGCAATCCGCTCTGGAATGGAACGGGCGCGTCAGAAAGGCAGACTAGAAGTCATGCGCCGCCAGCCTCACTGGCTGATTCTTGACGGAGCACACAATCCGGCGGGTGCGGAGGCGCTGACCGATACGATACTTTCCTATTTTAAAGGAAGGAAAATTCTGCTCTGTACGGGTGTTCTCGAAGATAAGCCGTTTCGGGAAATGGCCAGAATTTTTGCGCGCCTTGACGCGGATATCATAGTGACAGACGTACCGAATCCACGGACTTTGAAAGCGGACGAGTATGCCGCGGTATTTCGCTGCATAGCGGGATATGCCGGCAGCCGCCGCGTTGCGTCGATTACCGGCGTGAAAGAAGCCTTTTGGGCTGCGGAATCGAAGAAAGACGAGTACGATCTCATTCTTTGGGCGGGTTCGCTCTATCTCATCGGTGAAATACGGAGGATCATCACATGCAGTCGGTAACAAAAGATCGAAAAATAGAAAATATTACAAAAAATAAGGTTCTTCTCATCTACAATCCACATTCAGGAAAGGGGATGTTTAAAAACAATCTCGATTTGATCGTGCATAAATTTCAGGAACGCGGAATGCTCGTCATACCGTTGCGGGCAGATGGAAGCGTCGCTGTTGAGCAATTTCTTTCGGAGTTAGATGAAACGCAATACAGGAAAATTATTGCAGCTGGCGGGGACGGTACGATAAATATTGTCGTGAACGCAATGATGAAAAATGATATTAACTTGCCGCTGGCACTTTTCCCGGCAGGGACGGCGAATGATTTTGCCCATTATTTTGATGTTCCGACGGATATCGAAGGGATGTCGTCAATCGCGCTGGAAGATCATTACATGGAAGCGGATCTCGGCAAGTGTAATGACAGGTATTTTGTGAACGTAGCGGCTATCGGGCCTGTTGTCGACGTCAGTCAAAAGACGGATACGGCGATGAAAAACGCTTTAGGCATCGTAGCTTATTATCTGCGCGGACTTTCCGAGATCAAGTCACTCAAGCCGGTAGAATTTACAATTACGTGTGACGGCCGGAAGTTTACGGAAGATATTTTTTTCATGGTGGTCATGAATGGAAGTTCTGCGGGCGGTTTTCGCAAGCTTGGAATTCAATCGTCGATTAACGACGGGCTGCTTGATGTCATTATAGTTAAGGAAATGAATCTTAGGGAAAGTCTGCCGCTGGTAATTGATGTTCTGCAGGGCAGGCATGATGAAAATAAGAATGTAATTTATTTCCAAACTCCGAGTTTGCGGATCGAATCGCCGGGAAATATGGTCACCGACATGGATGGCGAAGAAGGGGAGCCGCTGCCGCTGGAAATCGGAATTCTGCCGCGCCGGCTCAGGGTTAATATACCTGCGCAGACGGAGAAATCTGAGGAGGAATCGGAACATGGGCCGGAGCCTGGAAAGGAAACGGGCGAGGAGCCTGATACCGCTGTAAAGCATAAAATGAAAAATACTGCGGAATTCTGGATGGCTGCAAAGCACGGAACGAAAGACGCGGCAGAAACAGAAGCGACGACCGGGCACGGAACAAAAGGAGAGGCCGAAACAGAAGCAACGACCGGACATGAAATAAAAGGAGAGATAAAAGCGACCGTCGGGCACGGAATAGAAGATGCTGCAGAGGCAGAAGCGACGGCCGGGTACAGAACGGAAAGCGTTGCGGAGCGTGAAACTGCTGATGGCTGCAGGCTGGAAAACGCCGTGGAAGGTGAGGCAGTTGACAAAGCAGCAGCGGCAGACGAGTGGAAAGGCAAATGATTTTGGAGGATCGGGAAATGATTCAAATTATACCTACGGACGATCATGATTCGCTGATGGAACTTTATGCACGAAACGAGCTTGAAATCTCGCCGGAGGATCCGCTCAGTACGGAAGCTGTAAAAAGCTGGATTCTCAAAGACGGGGATCAGGTGGCAGGAGCGGCAACGCTGGCGGTGCGCGAGGGAGAATATATTCTTGACGGCATTGCTTTTGAACCGGAATTTCGGGGTGCGGGGCTGGGCACGTCTCTGCTGAAGACTGTCATTTATGAAGTCGGGCAGCGGGGCGGAGAACGCCTTTTTCTGGTGGCCCGTGCTCCAGGATTTTTTTCAGAAAACGGATTTGTCGTTGTGAATCGTGATGAAGCGCCGATGTTTTTTGAATGTTTTGGATGTGATCAATACGGCTCAAGGTGTTTTCCAGAGGTAATGCGGTACGATCTTCCGAAATCGGAGCCAGCAGACCGGCAGCGCATCTGATAGAAAAAGTTTTACGAGAGGATCAAAAGGAGCGGAGAAATTGCGTGTCATATAAAGTGAAACTGGACATTTTTGAAGGACCGTTTGACTTGCTTGTTTATCTGATCGAACGGGAAGGCGTAGATATTTACGAGGTCAATATTTCGGAAATCACAGATCAATATATCGGATATGTCAGCGCGATTGAGGAGGTTGATCCGGAAACGGCAGCCGAATTTATGGTGCTGGCGGCGACGCTTCTTCAGATTAAGTCACGGATGCTGCTGCCGCTGCCTGGCGGCACGGACGTCGGAGAGGAACAGGAGGATCCGCGTCAGGAACTGGCGGAGCGTTTACAGGAATATCGACGCTTTCGGGAAGCGGCCCGGCAGCTGCGTCTGCGTGAGGAAGAAGCATCCCGTATTTTTTCCAAGCCGGCGGAAGACCTTTCGGAATATCTGGACAATCCTGTGGAATCTTTGAATGTGAGCATCGATGCCTTTATCCGCTCATTCAGGCAGTTTCTTGAAAAGCGGCGGCGCATCGAAGATGTAAAAAAACGGTATCAGCGGGTGGCCAGGGAGCGGATGACGATGGAAGCGAAGTCGGAGTTCGTCATTTCCCGGCTTCAAAAATCGGGAAAAGCGATGTTTTCAGAGCTGGTTTCTGATTTTGGTGATATTTACGATGTGGTGCTGACGTTTGTGACGCTGTTGGAAATGATGGCGCAGGGCGCATTGACGGTGCATCAGGAGCATCAGTTTGGCGATATTGAAATCACGATAAAGGATCGCTGAAGATTGACACGCAGACAGAACAGACGGACCAGAGCTCGCTCGGTTAGACTGCGTGCGGCGTCGGTTGCGCATAGAGCGGCCGGATGAGAATGGAGCATCGTTTTTGTCGTATGGAGTGGCTGGCGAATGTGAAGCGACATTTGGTACGGAGCAGTCAAAGGAGAGCAGTCAGAGGAAAAGGAGGAAATGAATTGTGGACAGGCAGGAAATTAAGAAAAATCTCGAAGCAATTCTTTTTGTGTGGGGAAATCCGGTAAAAGTTTCAGCTGCTGCAGAGGTTTTCGGTGTGCCGCCTCAGGAAATCGCCTCGCTTCTTGAAGAACTGGACAGGGAATACGATGCGCGGGAAAGCGGCCTGATGATCAGGAGGCTCGGCGACGAGTATCAGATCTGCACACGTCCGGAGTGTGAGGACGCGATCAGGACGTTCTGTACACCGGTCAGAGAAAAGAGACTGTCCAACGCGGCGCTTGAAGTGCTTGCCGTTATTGCGTACCGGCAGCCGGTGTCACGCGGTGAAATCGACTCCATACGCGGAGTTAAGTCAGAACGTGTGTTGGAAGGACTTCAGCGCCGTGGCCTCGTGGAAGAACGAGGCCGCGGCGAAGGGTTGGGCAGACCGATTCTTTATGGCACGACAAAATTTTTTCTTGAAAAATTCGGAATCCGTTCACTTGATGACTTGCCTGAACTCGGAACAGGGGAAGATTCGGACGATGCGGCATGGCTTGAGCAGATTACGATGAAAGTATGAAGCGCAGCGCAGATCATATGACATTCACCGAATTTCTCAAAGATTTGATGAACATGCGGCATCAAAATCTTCAAGAAGCTGAACTATTCCCTCAGGCAGATCGCTGAGGCCATGAACTGCTCCCCTTCCACTGTGAAGTACGAGTTAATGTATGCAATATCATCTTAAAATCATTTCAAATTAAAGGAAAATTTATGAAACAAACTACAACACTTATCATTCTGGACGGTTTTGGAGTCAGCGAAAAGGTAGAAGGCAACGCCATCGCTGCCGCAAACACTCCAAACCTCGACAGACTTTTTTCGCTATACCCCCATACGACGCTCGGCGCCAGCGGCACTTCCGTTGGCTTACCCGACGGCCAGATGGGAAATTCCGAGGTAGGCCATCTGAACATCGGCGCCGGCCGCATCATTTATCAGGAATTAACACGCATTACGAAATCCATCCGTGAAAAGACATTCTTTGAAAACGAAGTGTTGCGAAACGCTGTCGACAGAGCGCTTGAAAAAAACACATCACTCCATATATTCGGCCTGCTGTCCGATGGCGGCGTCCACAGTCATATTGACCATCTGAAGGCCATTATCGATATGGCCGCAGCCCGCGGACTTTCCCGCGTCTATGTCCATGCATTCCTCGACGGCAGAGATGTGCCGCCCAGATGTGCCGGAATTTATATTTCCGATATTGAACAATACATGGAGAAAGCAGGAACAGGACGGATTGTCACCGTCAGCGGCCGCTACTACGCCATGGATCGCGATAAACGCTGGGAACGCATCCAAAAGGCATACGATGCCATCACATCAGGCGTCGGCGAAACGGCCAAAAGCGCATCAGAAGCCGTCCAAAACGCTTACGAACGCGGTGAAAACGATGAATTCGTCCTGCCGACTGTCATTTCCGGTGCCCAAACAGTCTCCGACGGCGATTCCGTCATCATGTTCAACTTCCGCCCCGACAGAGCGCGAGAGATTACGCGGGCTTTCGTCGACACTGATTTTGAAGGCTTCAGCCGCTTAACCCATCCAAAGGACATCTGCTATGTCTGCATGACTCAGTACGACGCATCAATCCGCGGCGTCACCATCGCTTTCCCGCCGGAACATTACAGAAATACGCTAGGCGAATACCTGTCCGGCCTTGGAAAAAAACAGCTGCGTCTGGCAGAAACGGAGAAATATGCCCATGTGACGTTCTTTTTCAACGGAGGCGTAGAGGAACCAAATCCGTTGGAAGACAGAATCCTGATCCCTTCCCCGAAGGTTGCCACATACGATCTGCAGCCTGAGATGAGCGCCCCGCAGGTCTGTGAAACAGCGCTTGAGAACTTACGTTCCGGTGATTACGATGTTATAATCATAAATTTCGCAAACCCTGACATGGTAGGCCATACCGGCGTCTTCCACGCCGCTGTCAAAGCAGTGGAAACGGTAGACACATGTGTCGGTCGGATTGCTGATGAAATCGTGCGCCTCGGTGGCAGTCTTTTTATTACGGCTGACCACGGAAATGCCGATCTCATGACTGACGACGACGGAAACGCCGTAACAGCCCACTCAACAAATCCGGTGCCTGCCATCCTGATTACTCCTTCCGGAACAAATCTGCATCTACGCAGCGGCGGAATTCTCGCTGATATCGCACCGACGCTCCTCGACCTCATGAACATCCCGCAGCCGGAAGAAATGACAGGCCGCACCCTGATCTCTAAATAATCCTTTTGCAGTCCTGCGCTGCAAAGCGGCATGAAACCGCTGCAGACCACCCTGTTGCCTTGCAGCATAAAAAGAAACACGCCATATCTGCATATAGCGTGCATATCGCGTGTTTTCTTTTATTATTCAATATATTGTGATTTTCTGTGTATCTTCCCACATCGCTGTTTTCATTTATTGCTTATTTTTCGCTTAAATCTGCGAAAAGATACGAAACGATACCAGGCGATCACGGCAGAATTG
>CAYTKT010000047.1:0-14773 GCA_964438605.1 uncultured Oscillospiraceae bacterium | reverse complement strand
CAGTTTGAACCACATACTCATCAGACGCGCCCTCAAGCAGCGAATCCACGATTTTAGCGATTTCCGCCCTTGTTATCGTCGCATTCGGGCAGAACTCAGTCTCGGACCGGCCATTCATATAAACGATATGGTCTTTAGAATTCAGTCTGATCCCTGTCTTTGGCTCCGAATTTTCCTGATTCCCTGAAATATCAGAATCGCCAGCGCCATTCTGGCTATCTTTGTCGTCATTCAATTCCGAATCGCCCGGCTGATTCATGCCGTCCGCGTTCTCTCCGCCGCCGTTCGTCTCCGTGCCGCCTACACTTTCGCTGTCGCCAGACGTTTCCTGATCGCCCGCCTGGTTCCCGCTGTCTGCGTCATTCTTGCTGTCTTTGCCGCCCTCACTGTCCACATCTGCGCCGCTTTCACCATCCTTCCGGCTGGTATCTTGCTTTAGTGCCGATGTGCCGGAAATCTCCGTCAAAGATGTGCAGACAGAACTGCTGCCACTCACATCAGACGTCTTAGCAAACGTGCCGTCTTCCCCGGCATATACACCAACAGGCACAGATGTGACTGCCACTGCAAAAACGAGAAGTAGACTTAGTTTTTTTAACATTATAACAAATACTCCTTTCTTTCATCTTTCCACTTTTACATTTGTTTCCTGCTGCCCTGCAGTTATCTATCAATTTATATCCCCATCAATAACTCTGTCCTTTTCCCCACTCGCGCTCTTTTGGGCGCCGCAGCTTGCGGCGCCCAAAAGAGCGCGAAAAATCATTCATATGTAATATATCATACAACAAGATTTGTGTACAACGTCTATATGGAAAAAATACCAGAAATATCTTTCCATCTTTGCGTTTTGCCTGTTCTGTCCACGCCGTCAAATTTTCGCACTCCGTGCGGTATCTCCGCGTTTCCCCGTTTTTGCGCCGAGCTATGCGACCCGTCAAATCTGCGCCGCCGTGCGTCCAAATTTGCATATTCCGCGCAAACCTCCCGCACTTTTTCGCTTTTACGCCGCCACCGCACTTATCTTATCAAGCAACCCGGCCCGTGCCGCCCGCCTCGCTTCTTAAAGCGCCGCAACAGCCGCCTCAAAGCGCTTCACGCCTTCGTCAATTTCTTCTTTTGTCACATTCAGCGGCGGCAGAAAACGTACAACTTCGTGCCCTGCACCCGCAAGCAGCAGCCGCTGTTCCACCGCACCGTTAATCACCTTATCTTTCAGACCTTCCTTCATGCGAACACCGATCAGCAGTCCCATCCCGCGCACTTCCTCAACAGCATCATACTTCCCGGCGAGCGCACCGAGTTTTGCAAACGCGTATTTGCTCATCTCCTCGACATGGGACAGCAAACCATTTTCAATCAATTCCTTCATCACCGTATTCCCACAAGCACACGCCAGCGGATTTCCTCCAAAGGTACATCCATGGTCGCCCGGAACGAAAAACTCCGCAGCTTTCGCCGACGCGATGACTGCTCCAATTGGAAAGCCTCCGCCCAGCGCCTTCGCCGTCGTACAGACATCCGGCTCCACGCCCAGCTTCTGATAAGCAAACAGTCGGCCGGAACGCCCCATGCCGCACTGAACTTCGTCGAAAATCAGCAGCGCGTCATGCTTTTCGCAAAGCGCTTTCACAGCCTGCAAAAACTCCGGCGCTGCCGGCAAAATCCCGCTTTCTCCCTGAATCGGCTCAAGAATCACACCGCAAACATTGTCGTCCATCAACGCCTCCACAGACGCCACATCATTAAACACGGCTTCATAAACTTCGCCGATTAAAGGACGAAACGCCGTCCTGTACTGTTCCTGTCCCGTCACCGACAGTGCGCCCATGCTGCGCCCGTGAAACGACTCCTTCATGCAGATTATCTTCGATTTCGCTTCTCCGCCTTTGCTCTTGCCATACTTACGTGCTATCTTCAGCGCTGTTTCATTCGCTTCCGTCCCGCTGTTATTGAAAAACACGCAGTCAAGGCCCGTCGCCGCGCAAAGACGGTCAGCCAGCTCGATCATCGGCGGATTCCAGAAAAGATTTGAAACGTGAACCAGCTGGCGCGCCTGTTTACTGAGTGTCTCCGCAATCTGCGGCGCCGCATGTCCCAGACAATTTACAGCGATTCCCGAAACAAAATCGAGATATTCCACTCCATCGACATCCGTCAGCCATGGCCCATGGCCTTTTTCAAAATTGATGTCAAAACGATTATATGTATTCATTACGTGATTTTTTTCCATTTTTATCATTCCTTTCATATTTCATATTTTGCGCCAGATTATGTCTTTTCTTCCTGAGTCTAATTTGTATAATTATACATTTTTATTTATAAATATGCAATTCAAAAACAAACAAATCTCCCGTCTGTTTTACAAAGATTTCAGTCCTGCGCGTCAGTCCTATTTCACAAGCAGACGTTTCGCCAACGCCACCATGTTCGGGCCGTCCGAATTTAAAATCTCAACATTCAGCGAATTACCAGGCGCCGCCAGCAACTTCTTTGCCGCGAGCCGTCTGCGAATCTCACGTGCAACGCCGTTGCTGCCGTCATAAAGAACAGCCTGCTTCCCCGCAGCTTCCTGAATTTTATCTACTAAAAATGGAAAATGCGTACATCCAAGAACCACAGCATCCGCCGGATGATTTTCAAACTGCGCAAACTGGCTTTCAAGATATTCCGATACTTTCGGCGAATCCATCTCATCATGCTCCACGAAATGAACGAGATCAGGACACGGCAGCGAAATAATCTCCGCCTGGTCACGAAAATTATCCAACAGCTTCGCAAACTTTGGCCGCCGCAGCGTTATCGAAGTCGCCATCACGATGATCCGTCCGCCTGGATGATTTTTGCAGGCCGGCTTAATCGCGGGTTCGATACCGACCAGCGGCAAGTCCGGATAACGGGTTCTGAGCTTTCGGACAGCCACCGAAGTCGCCGTATTGCACGCCACCACGATTCCCTTTGCTCCTTTTGAGAGCAGCAGTTCAAACACATTTACCGTCAGCCGGAAAACATCGTCATCCGGCCGTTCCCCATAAGGCGCATTTGCGGAATCGCCGTAATATATGTAATTTTCATTCGGCATCAGGGAAATCATCTTTCTGAGCACACTGATACCGCCCACACCGGAATCAAAGACTCCGATGGGGGCATTGGAACCGATTTTTTCCATAATGATATAAAACCTGTTTCTATGACAATAAATTTATAGTTACAGTACACGGCAGCCAGCTGTATCCGTTATCCATCCCGTCGTTTAAAAATTCCGATACCGCACAACCCACCGCGCTTTTGCATACCGCAAGTATATTCCGCATCGGCATATAGAGATTACATCACTCTGCATCGCATTTTATTTTGCCCGCAGAAATTCCACAATACAGTAAGGCTTACCTTCTTCGGAATTGAGCGAAACAGTGCAGCGCCCGCCGTCCGCGTCCTCATAAACCACCGGAACGATCACATCGTCAAGATGCGCCGCATTCTTATATTCTGCCCGCATCTGGCGAATTACGAAACCATCCGGCAGATATTCTTCCGCCACCATAACGTACCGGCCGTTATTCATATGGTCATTCGTATCAATGTGATGCTTCATGACCCTGATCTGCTCTGCCGTCCGGCCTTCTCCGGAAACGGCAATCTTACGCGGCGCATACTCCATATCCAGCTTATCCGCATAAACAAAAGCGTCGATTTCCCGCTGCGGTACACGTATCGCCCGCTCCGCTTCCATATCGGTAAAGACCCACAGCGAATTTGCATACGCAACCCGGCTGCCCGTCTCGTCCGTCATCAGATAATTACGATCTCCAAAAAAAGATCTCATGCTGTATGGCCACGTCCATATCCTGATTTTTTCGCCAAGTTCCGGATAGCGCTCAATAACAATCTGCCAGGAGGAAAGAAGCCACGCCGTTTTTTCCGCTCTCAATACATCAATGCCTCTGCCGACAGATTCTGCGTGAAACGTACTGCAATCCTGAAAATAATCCAGTATCGACAGAAGCGTCAGCTTGTTGTCCGGACCGATTTCACTGTACCGGACCCTGCTGTCAAAAAAATACCTCATATTTTTATCCATTTCTGATATTATTATTTTATTTTCGTACTTACACACCTATGTACTCACGAACTTATGCGATATCGTTTGCCTGATCGCAAATTCAGCGGTGATCCTATGCACTCATTCATCTGCGCATTTTCGTGTTTTCTCCGAATCCTGCACGGTTCGGCTCTGCCTATGCGCGTGACCGCAGTCGACCGGCTCAATGTGTTTTCACCTGCTGCTCTGCGGCCGCAGTCTCATCTGAGCGCTTCATCGATCAGCTTTAAAATCGACGCTTTCGGCTGAGCTCCCATCGTCTTTTTAACAATTTCCCCATCTTTTAAAATCACCAAAAACGGAATGCTTAAAACCTGATACTGCGCTGTCAGATCCGGCTGCTGGTCCACGTTAACTTTGCATACTTTAATATCGGGACGTTCCTCTGCAATCTCCTCAAGAGCCGGCTCTATCATTTTACATGGCCCGCACCAGGTGGCCCAGAAATCGATAAGCACCGGCTTGTCACTCTTAACTACTTCTTCTTCATAAGTTTCACTCGTTAAATGTATAATACCCATACTCGTTTACCGCCTTTCCTGACCAATACTTCCGTCCGTATCAATCCAAAATAAAAACATTTAAAACTTTTAATGACATACAATTCCCATTTTTATATTGCCTATGTCCAGTTTCCTTCCCTCTGTTTCTTTGCAACATTCGCCGTTTTTACTGCCAGCGGTCTGACTGCGATGCGCAACCCGAAAAACGCATCTGAGAATTCTCCGGTTTTTAAGATGACGACATAATATTTACATCTCATATTCTACTATTCCTGCATGGCAAATGGAAACATTTTTTTTGTCGATTGTAAAATGGAGTGGAACATTTCATAAAAAGTCCACAGGAAACCTCTTGTGGTAAGGGAAAGCCGGCGAACGCTCTGATTTCCTCTGCGCATCTTTTTATCGCTGCAATTTATAAGGCAATCCTTTTTTATCCCCAATTTAGACTTTGACTATTGGAACACTGTAAAATTGCAAGATTTATTGAAAATAATCTTAAACAGATACAACATATCACTAAAAAATAAAGCTCATCTCGATCATACCGGTAATCATGCTTTTTTTCCGGCAGATAGAAACGCCAAATTCATATCTCCTGCTGCATTTTGCGTACATTGAAATATAATATGTTCCGGCCTCAATATAAGTCCGCTGCGTCGCAACCGCCTGCCGGATGATCTGTCGACTGATTTTCCGCCCTTTCTGCAAGAAAAACTGCCCGTTCCTCCAGCCGGCCCGTCATTCAACAAAAAATACAGGGCGCTGCGACGCAACAGTTCTTTTCTGTCAGCGCCGCAGCGTCTTTATTTTGGCGAAACTGCCTCGATTCTCTTCAGATGTTATATTCCTTCTGTTCCTTTTATTTCTTCGGTTTCCAGGAACTCTTGAGCCCGACAATCTGATTAAATACCTTCTTCTCCGGCGTACTCAGCTTCACATCCTCAATATAATAGCCATGACGGAAGAACTGATAACGCGTACCCGGCGACGAGGACACGATACACGGCTCAGCCACCGCATTGTGAATCGTCATCGTGTCAGGATTCGGCACTTCTTCTCCCGTTTCATCCGGCTTCAGCAGATAATCAAAATCACGGACCGTAATCGGAACAGCGGTCTTGGCATCCACCCAATGAATCGTGCCTTTGACCTTCCGGCCCTCAAATCCGGAGCCGCTTTTCGTCGCCGGATCATAAGTGCAGTGAAGTTCCGTAATCTTTCCGTCATCATCCTTTACGAAATCATTGCAGGTAATAAAATACGCGCCCTTAAACCGGACCTCATTCCCCGGAAACAGTCTGAAATACTTCTTTTCCGGAACCTCCATAAAATCCTCACGCTCCACATAAAGTTCCCGCGAGAACGGAACCATTCGCGTTCCAAACTTTTCCACATCTTTGTGGTTTTCGATCTCACATTCCTCTGTCTGATCCTCAGGATAATTCGTGATAATCACTTTAATCGGATCAAAAATAACATTTCTGTTTTCAACCCTGGACTGCAAATCCTCACGAATACAGCTTTCAAGCTGCCCGACATCCACTGTGCTGTTCGACTTTGCCACACCGATCCGCTCACAGAAATCACGGATAGATTCCGGCGTAAACCCGCGCCGACGCAATCCTGAAATCGTCGGCATCCGCGGATCATCCCAGCTCTCCACAGCGCCCTCATCCACGAGCTTTTTCAGTAAACGCTTGCTCATCACCATATTCGTCACGTTAAGACGTGCAAATTCGATCTGCTTCGGTGGATTTTTCCATTCCGTTTCACGCAAAACCCAATCATACAGCGGCCTGTGATCTTCAAATTCCATCGTGCAGATAGAATGTGTGACGCCCTCAACAGCGTCCTCAATCGGATGAGCAAAATCGTACATCGGATAAACGCACCACTTATTTCCGGTATTATGATGCTCTGCATGAGCAATCCTGTAAAGCACGGGATCCCGCAGATTCATATTCGGCGAAGCCATGTCGATCTTCGCCCGCAGAACCATGGAGCCGTCTTCATACTTGCCTTCCTTCATCTCGTTAAAAAGCTTCAAGTTTTCCTCAACACTCCTGTTTCTGTACGGGCTCTCTCTGCCCGGTTCCGTCAGCGTACCGCGATATTCCCGTATCTCATCGGCATTCAGTTCACAGACAAAAGCTTTTCCCTTCTTAATCAGTTTGATTGCACATTCGTACATTGTATCAAAATAATTTGAAGCAAAACGTATTTCGTCCCAGTCAAACCCCAGCCATCTCACATCTTCCTTAATAGATTCTACATACTCCGTATCTTCCTTCAGCGGATTTGTGTCATCAAATCTCAGATTGCAGAATCCATGATATTTTACAGCCGTCGAAAAATTGAGACAGATTGATTTCGCATGTCCGATATGAAGATAACCATTCGGCTCCGGCGGAAAACGTGTCTTAATCGGTCTGTCATAAGTTCCGTCTTCCAAGTCTTTTTCTATCATGCTATGAATAAAATTGATGCTTTCGCGCACCGTTTTTTCTTCTTCCGGCTTTTTCGATTCCGCCATATTCGTCCTCCTGAATTTTCTGTAAAGATTCATCGAAATTATCTGACACACAAAGCAAGGTCAGGCGGCCTGCGCATAAACACAAACCACAGTCTGCGCGCAGGCCCGGAGTTTTGTACGGTACATACACAGGCACGAGATGGAACAGTCAGCATACAAACAAAGACTGATACAGTCAAATGAATCTTAACAGCCGACCGCTTCGTCCATTTCTCTTATTATTGATTCCTGTTAATTTCCATCCATTTTCTGCTAACCATAATCTACGATTTGTTTATCCATTGTTTATTTCCGTTTGACGATGCGTTTCGTCTTCACCCGGTAAACCTTATCGTCCACATCTTCCTCTTTCTTAGCCTTCTCTTTTGCCGCACGATTCATTTTTTCCATTTTTTTCATTGCCTTTTCTTTTTCGGCTTCAATAATCTTTACGGCCTCCTGAACGCTGATATTCTTCTCTTTCGCCAGCTTATACGGATTCGTGTTAATGGAAGCCAGCGGATCGACGCTCCCTGCCTCCATCGCCTTCTTTTGATCTCGAAACGTCATAACCATCATAACGACGATCATCAGAAACATCAGTACCATATACCCAAGACCCGTATCCGCTTTGCGCGTCGAAAACGTCACTGTCGCCTCTTTGCCCAGCTTATCTCCACTGTCAGAAACGAGAGAACCGTCGACAATCACCTTATAATTCTGTTTCTGTTTCAGGTCGTCCGTGAGCAGCAGACTGATTTTCTTTGAATCCTTGCTGTCGTACAGCACCTTAACGCCGTCCAGCTTCTTCCCGTCACCGTTCTCGATGGCGATTTTGCCCTTGTTCGCTTTCTGCGTCTTCTCCGACGACACGTCTTCATTAAAAAACAGTTTAACCATTACGTTTTTTGCTTCCACCTTTTCGTACCCGTCGCTCGGAGTCGAATCAGTCAGTTTAAAATCCGCTGCACTGACCGGTACGGCGGCCACGGCGAAAAACAGCGCCGCAGCCAGGATGATAGATGCAAATCGTTTCATTATTTATTCCTCCTGAGCTGTCTGAAAAATTCCCTGATAATTCCCGAACATTCTCCGCGTAAAATGCCCGTTTCAACATGCGGCTGATGATTTAAACGGGAATCGGCCGTAATATTCATCACCGAACCGCAGGCGCCCGTTTTGGGATCCTCTGTGCCGATAAACAAATTTCTGATTCGCGCATGGACGATAGCCCCGGCGCACATCGCGCAAGGCTCCAGCGTAACGTAAAGATCACAGCCTGTCAGCCGCCAGCCGCCTACTCGCGCTAAAGCCTGATGAATCGCAATCATCTCCGCGTGGGCCAGAGGATTTTTCAGTTCCTCCGTGCGATTTCGTGCGGAAGCGATTATACAGCCGTCCCTGACGACGACGGCACCCACCGGCACTTCTCCGGCTCCGGCCGCCTTACGGGCGAGGGCCAGAGCCTCCCGCATAAAATACTGCGCCGTGTCATTTCGCTCCATCAGCGTTTTCCCACACATTACACGTCCGGCGAAACACTGTGCAGCTGCTTCGTCGTCGACAGAATCACATTCGTTTGCGTCCGTTTTATTCCGTTAAAGCTCTTAATTCTGTTCATAATCATCTCAAGAGTATGAGTATTTGTCGTCGTAACTTTTAACATATAATCATATTCACCTGTGATGTAATGACATTCCAGAATTTCCGGCTCGGTTTGCACAAAATCGAGAAACGCCTGTGTTTGCGACGTGGATTCCAGTCCAATGCTGATCATAACGGACAGATCCTTGCCGAGCAGTTTCGGGTTGAGAATCACCGTATACTTGCTGATAATATTGGAATGTTCGAGTTTTTTGAGCCTTTCGCTGACGGCCGACAGGGAAAGATTTACTTTCCGGCTCAGCTCCGAAATCGAAACGCGCGAGTTTTCCTGTAATACTTCTAAAATCTTTACATCAATGACATCCATTATCTGTTTCCTCCGGACTAATTTGTACTGTATTCATCTCTCCGTCACGCAGCGGGCTTCTTCAAGCCTGCCGCGTGACGAAAGGAAACGCAACACAATTTCAATCAATTTTACCATACGACAGAAATAATGCAATGTGAAACGGCAGATTTGACCGATTTTTTTTACTTTAAAATGCAAATTCCGCAAACACATAAGTCGATACCAAAAAATAAAGCTCCGCAGCGGGATAACATTGGAATAACATATATTTCCGCTGCAGAAACAAAACAGTTTATAAGTTATATATTAGCCATTTGGACGCCTTTTCCCCCATCCCTTATTTGTCGTTATTCCAGTAATTCTTCAGAATATCACCGGCTTTCGGTCGTCGCGGTCCCAGACGCCTGCCGGAAGGCAGGCGTCTGGGACCGGTACTCACTCAATTTCAAATTATGAATTACGAACTCACCGGAGTTGCTTTATGTTTCCGACCTTTCTCATTTTCTTCTTGTCAATAATACTCAATCTCAGTCCTCTTACCCATCTTTTCCAGCATCTCT
This sequence comes from uncultured Oscillospiraceae bacterium, assembly GCA_964438605.1. GTDB lineage: Bacteria > Bacillota > Clostridia > Peptostreptococcales > Anaerovoracaceae > Alangreenwoodia. The sequence continues at coordinate 5,139 of CAYTKT010000047.1, read as the reverse complement.
GCCAGATTTTGAATAATCCTTACCTTTATATTAAGCCCAATCGGCGCGTCCATATCATGATGCGCCGGGTTATTCGCCTGTCCCATCATAAAAATGATATCTGTACATCCGAGCAGCGCACAGACCAGTCTCGTCGCCCCGTCTTTCCTGCTCAGATCCACCGGCTCCTGCGGCCTCGCATTATTCTCATACTCGTCAAGACAGCGCCGCATCAGTTTTTCCGCAGCTGACAGCGTCAAAATTCCTTCCGTAACCAGATCAATCCCTTCAATATAAGCCGTCGGTGGAATTTCGTCGTCATAATAATCAAGCGTCGTGTCAAGCTGAACACCAAGCTCCTTCGCCACAATTTTCGATGTTGTGCCGCCGCAGACAATCTTTTTGCCGTCGGCCATTACCAGCTTGCGGACCTGCTTTGCATCCATCGACGGATCAGATGCCGGTCCCACCATCACACGCGACACCGCCCTCGGCATAATATGTACCGTCGCCACCGTCGTGTCGTCACCCGCCTGGCCTTCATACAACTGATCGCAGATGCCCAGCAGTTGCCGCGTCATCTCCCGCGCCGACATTCCCGGTGTATAATTCCGCTGGACAAATTCCATGACATTCACACGTTTCCAGCCCAGATTAATGAGCCTCCCAACACCGGCATGTATTACCCCGTCAGAAAACGAAATAATCATATCGTTCGGCTCTGCCATAAAATGAGATTCCCAGACCTCCTTGCCGCCGATCACGCGCATCGTCTTGTCCGGCTCGTCAAGAACGCCGTCTCGCAGCATGACGAATTCAGGCCCGTCAAACTCCGCCGTGTAAACTTCACCGTCGTGGCGCACTCTGACAATCGTAAAAGTGGAATACGCGATGCCGCGCTCCTTGCAGACCGGCAGCGTCTCTGAAACCGTTTCAACACATTCGTTAATATCAACATCGCCGCTCATCAGCGTCGAAATAATTTTACTCGTCAGCGTCGCCATAATATTTGCTTTCACGCCGCTCCCCATGCCGTCCGCCAGCACAAGTATCGTCTCATCCGGTTTCCTGATCACGTTGACCATATCGCCGCAGAGTTCTTCCTCTTTCTTGAAAAGACTTTCACTGTACGTTTCAACGTAAAACTTGTTATTTTTGCTCATAGTTCCACCTGTCATCATCTGCCATCAGCATCGTTTTCAGCCTGTTCAGCGCCAGTTTCGTCTCAGCCGTCGTCTCACCCAGCAGACTGGCAATCTCCTGCGCAATCCTCATCTGTTTCTTAACAACATCCTGGGCCACATGAATCGTTTCGGCGCGCATTTCCTTGCCTCGCCTTATATTTTCAGCCTTTTCCGTCAGATCATCTATGACAAGTACATTCAGACTGTGGCGCTCGATTTTGAAATACGTCACATCCAGAAATTTTCCCAATATATCACATTCTACAATCTCATGAACGACACTGAGCTCTTTCATTCTCGCCGTATCGATAAAATCGCGCAGCAGCACGTCCCGGACGTCCCTGCCGATATAATCCTCCTTCACGCCGCCGAGTATCTGAAGTGCCTGCGGATTCACGTCCGCAATCTTCAGGTCCTTGTCCGCCATAATAATCCCGTTGGGCATAAACTCAAACAGATTATTCGACTCCGCCTCTGCTTTATCCCTCGAATACGGGATACACATAAACGGATCGGCCATACCGCGATATACAGCAATCGCTTTGTCCCTGCATGTCGGGTAACCGCATCCGCTGCAGTCAAGCATATGTTCCGGCTTTGTCTTTCCCACAAGTGCCAGCAGGCTTTTGATCTCCTCCTCCGTCGGCGTCGGCTCATAAAAATCCATCCGGTTATACTTCTTTGAAATATCTACATCTGCCGATTCCGACGGATTCAGCACGTCTTTTGCCTGATCCTTGACAGTCAGAAGCCAGTGATTTTTGCCCGTAAACGTGTCACGACCGGCAAGACGCATGACGGGACCGCCCAGACAACTGTTCTGGCAGCCCGTCAGTTCCATAAAATATCCTTTAATTGACTCATTGATATCCCGGAACGTATCCCGGATACGCGTAGAACCGTCTATCGTCCACAGCATATGCCTGTATTTAATCTTATTTGAAAGCGCCCGGAACACGCCGCCCGACTCATCGAAATAACGTGCACGGTAATTCGACACCATAATCGTATCGTGATCTTCTTCCTCCGTGATCTCAACGCCCTCGTCATTCATCCAGCGCTCCAGCTCCGCAAAATTAATGTACGCATCGATCAATTCGCCATTCTGAGCCGTCTTCGCCAGCTTCTGACATGCAAAGCACGGCCCCACCGCTACCACTCGGATGTCGTCGCCGTATGCCGCCCTCATCATCTTCGCGTGCGCCTCCATCGGTGTATCGATCGGCGCCATATATTTGATCAGTTCAGGATAATATTTTTGAATCAGGAAATTTACAGATGGACACGCCGTCGTAAAAATATTCGCCGCACCACTCTCACCGGCCAGACGCTCATATTCTTTCATGACGCGCGTCGTTCCCACCGCGCTCTCCTCCACACGAGCAGCGCCCAGCTTCTTTAATGCAGCCGCCAGCTGGAATATATTACAATTTACAAAATACTCGCCAAAAGTCGAAGAAATGGAAAAATACACTTTTTCCCCGTCTTCAATCATCTGTTTCACCCACTGCCTGTCGCTGATCAGATCCATCGCATCCTGCGGACAGACGAGATAACACTTTCCACAATAAATGCAGCGTTCTTCATTGATGACCGCTTCGTCGTCCAGAATCGAAATAGCCTTGACCGGACAGGCTCTCACGCACTTATAACAATTCCTGCAATTTGCACTCTTAAGCCGCATCGTCATCGTGTCACGCTTTTTTTCATTTCCATTTTTTCCATCCATAAATGTACCCCACTAAATATCACCATTTTTAATTTCCTATCGGAAATTCATTTCTGTATTAAAATTATTTTAGAAATGCCCCATAAAAAATATTTCCATACTACACTACTGGTTTTTTTCTAAAACTTCTCTCCGGAAAACTTCTTCTACATTATCGCGGGTCAAATCATAAATCATCCGCCCGTCGACCTGCGCCCCGATATTGCCCGTACACTGATCCATACAAAAAGAAGCCTTCAGTTCCACCTTATCTTTGAGTCCATACTTGTCGATCAGTTCATCCAACTTGTCGATCACATGATGGGAACCCTTCATGTGACATGAACTTCCCACACATACCGTAATCGTCGTCATAAATTCTCCTCCTTCCGACAGGTCCGGCCAAACGACCGCCGAAATCTTTCCGCTACTGCGCCGGGATCAGTCGCCCCGCCCATGAAAATAACACCGCAAATCTCGATTTTAGCAATAATTTGTTTGCTAATCATATTTTACTCTATTTCATTTTACGTTTCAATAGGAGAATTATTATTTGTGTACGAAGCGCCGCCTCACGTCTCCGCACTCCGGACACATAGTGATATTCCGGGAGTTTGACTGTTTGAGGGGATAAAAACAGCTGTAACCGTTGAAATTCCTTTATTTTTGTCAAATTTTTTACGCAAGAGGTTCTTTTTCCATCATAATGATGTCACAGAAGGTATGCAAGCTTACGGAACATGTCATCCACTCCACCTGGGACAATGACGCTCATGTCTGGATCGCCACAAGCGACGACGTTTCGGGGCTTGTCTTAGAATCAAGTTCCTTGAATCAAGTTCCTTGAATCAGGTTCCTTTGATGCCCTGCTGGAGCACGCCCGTTTCGCCGTGTTAAAACTACTCACCTTGAATGAAATAGGCGTCCAGTTCCTAACTCTGACATTCGTATCAGAACATCAAGGAAGAATCATTCGATAATGGCCGAGCATGAGAAAAGCGTTTATCTTCCTGCAAATAAAGTGCAGTACTCAATCGCAATATAAATTTGCTATCTATTCTTCGTATTTCCGCACAAGACACTCCTTGCCGCAAAACGCCACGCCATACGCGCAGATATCTTCGTAACCGCGCGCATGTGCCCCCTCCACGTACTTTTTTTCGCGAATCTGATTTAACGCTTCCGCACAGCCTCTCTTCAGATCCTTCTGCTCCTTTACGATTTTAAATTCAAAGAGAAAATATCTCCCGCGAATCCTTGGAGGAACAAGCGCCAGATCCGGCCGGCCCATTCCGAGTTCCAGGTTTGACTGAACGCGGTACTTTCCCATATGCTGATAGATTCCCGCCAGAAAACCGTGATAAAAAGCTTCCAGATGATCAAAATAGCTGATCGTTTCCAAAAGAACGTCGCAAAGTTCTTCCTCCATGACTTCCGTGTCCCCCGTCTCGGTCGCTTCGTATAAGCGGTCGAAACTGCGCGAAGTGACTCTCTCGTCAAACCACTCGCTGATTTTTTCCTCATAAATGGTCAGGACTTCCTCGTTCGGAATCGTCAAAATCAAATAAATCTTCCGTTTCTCAAATTCTTCCGACACCTTTCTCAAATATCCGGTAAAAAACAGGAAATTCCACAGATTATCCTGACTGCTCTGAATGTCTTCGTAAGTGATGTCCTCATGAACCGGCTTCTCAATCGTCCCGCCGGCCAATAGAATTTCCAGTTCCTCCCGTGCCGTACTGTCTGCTTCGCGAATCAGATCGCGCACGATCTCGTTGGAGCTCGTATTCGCCCAGTAAGGCCGGACAAAAGCGCTTTTATCTGTGCGCAGGTCCGCCATAAAGTTGACCACGCTCCACGGATTGTACACTTCGGAACTTCCGAACAGATACCCGTCATACCAGTCCCGAATGTCTTCCATGCGCTCTGTCACATCGTAATACGCCGCCATTGTCTCCACTTCTTTTGGCGTAAAGCCGAAATATTCCCCGTAATCTTGATTGAGGATGGAAACGATACGCAAATTGTTCAGCCCCGTAAAGATACTCTCCTTGCTGATACGCAGACAGCCGGTAATCACGGCGAATTGAAGATGATCATTCGTCTTGAGTGCTGATTCAAACAGCGAACGGAGGAAGTCGATCATTTCAGGATAAAATCCACGAAAATAGGCATTTTCGAGTGGTACATCGTATTCGTCGATCAGGACGATACTTTTCTTGCCAGTTACTTTATAAAGGCAATCTGATAAAAATTGCAGCGCATCCG
>CAYTKT010000046.1:0-15893 GCA_964438605.1 uncultured Oscillospiraceae bacterium | reverse complement strand
GGCCTTCTTTTAATAACTTATCAATCGATTACCGTTAATAAAAATAATGTTAATTGATGTAAAAAAATAATATTTTGTATTTAGACTTTGATCATTCAATTTAGACGACGAGGACCGTAACGAATGATGGACGAAAAATCCGATATTTCATAATTTTACAATGCTGGCGGGACTGTGTACAGACAGTTCCGTCTGTTATTTTGGAAGAATTCTGGCAGGATCGCAATTTTTTTGTGAGATAATTATTGACATGGCGATTTAATGAGAGTATATTAATCATAGGTTAGCACTCGCACACGATGAGTGCTAACAAATACAGGGGTGATATTTATGGATCTCAGCGAAAGAAAATTAAAAATACTTCAGGCAATCGTAGGTGATTATATTCGCTCCGCTGAACCGGTGGGTTCAAGAACACTGTCGAAAAAGTACGATATGGGTATCAGCGCGGCGACGATACGAAACGAAATGTCGGACCTGGAGGAGATGGGTCTTTTGACACATCCGCATACTTCCGCCGGTCGGGTGCCTTCGGATAAGGCGTACCGTCTTTATGTCAACTCACTGATGCAGAAGTACGAGTTGCCGGAAGAAGAAAAGCGGGTGATCGAGAGTCAGATATCCGCAAATATTTCGGAGCTGGAACAGACTCTCCGGCGGGCATCTCATCTTCTTTCGGAGCTGACGAGCCTGACAGCTTTCGCAATGACACCGGCGCAGGACGAAAACAGACTGAAATATGTAAACGTTCTTCCGGTCGATGAGCGTACAGTCGTACTGATGGTCGTTGCTGAAAATGACAAAATTACAAATACGGCTGTCAAGCTGAAGGAGCCGTATGATCCAAAACAGCTGGAACTGCTGTCCAAAGTGCTGACTCACAATTATAAAGGAAAGCTGCTGACAAGTATGCGGACGCTTGATATTGTAAAAGATCTCGAATCGGATCTTGCCAGCATGAGCACTCTTGCGGGAGATATTTTACCGTCCTTCATGAAAACTCTTGAGAATATGCTGAATGTGGAGTTGTATGTGGACGGACTCGACAAGATCTTCAATATCCCCGAATACAGTGATCTGAACAGGGCGAAACTCTTTATGGAGATGGTAAGCAGGAAAAATGAACTGGAACATATGCTGCGGAGCAGAGACAGCGGAATTATCATCACCATCGGTGGAGAGCATGATGAAGAAGAACTGAAGGATTGCAGCTTGATTACAGCCACATATTGTGTCGACGGAAAGTGCGTCGGCAAGCTGGGCGTCGTTGGGCCGACACGGATGAGGTACGATGAGGTCACATCTGTGATCGAATATCTGACGCAAAATCTGAACAACGCGTTTAAACTGAGAGAAGGAGAAGATTGATGACGACAAGTAATAAAAATCCGAGTTTCAATCAGGAAGAACAGCAGAAAGTTGCTGAAGCCGTTGCAAATGCGGATTCTGAGAGTGAGGACGGACAGCAGGATGCCGCTGCAGATGCGGAGGGCGTGGAAAGTACGCCGCAGGTGGACGAACCGTCTGAGGAATCCGCAGCGGAGAGCGGACAGGAAGCCGGCGCGGAGGAAAAAGAGGAAAAGGAGGACAGCGATACGAAGTATCTGAGGCTGGCCGCAGATTTTCAGAATTACAAGCGCAGGGCGGAAAAGGAAAAGGCGGACATATATGTTTTCGCGAACGAAAAGATTGCACTCGATATTATCGAGGTTATGGATAATTTCGAGCGGGCGCTGAAGCATAGCGATGAGTGTGTCGATAAGCAGTTTGCGGAAGGCATTGATATGATCTACAAACAACTGAAGAGCGTTCTTGACAAGAACAATGTGGTAGAGATCGAGGCCGAGGGCAAAGATTTCGACCCGAATTTCCATAATGCGGTCATGGCAGAAGAAAATCCGGATTTTGAGAGCGGAAAAGTGATTCAAGTTTTGCAGAAAGGGTATACTCTCAACGACAGAGTCATTCGTCCTTCGATGGTGCGCGTAGCTCAGTAAACCGGAACGGTTCGCAAAGCGGTCCAGGCAGTATGGTGTTGCAATATCGATGGCAAAATCGGCAGAAGTGTATAACTGTCATCTGCGGGAGCGTGGCTTTGCTGTAAGAGCAGCAGTACAGAAACCAAGGTATTTGGAACGACGCTGAGCAATCTTGCGGCGCTTTAGGAAACGGTTTCGGTCCGGCAGTTTTTCTTCATTGATTTTAAAGCGTAATCAGGGAAAGAGGTCGTTGACTTCTTTTATTCGAAATAAAAAATCATTATCTCAGGAGGTAATACAAATGGGTAAAATTATAGGTATTGACTTAGGTACAACGAATTCATGCGTAGCAGTTCTCGAAGGCGGCGAACCTGTCGTCATCACGAATGCGGAAGGCAACAGAACGACGCCTTCTGTCGTAGGCTTTACGAAGAACGGCGAAAGACTTGTCGGTGAAACGGCAAAGAGACAGGCGATCACGAATCCTGACAGAACGATTGCATCGATTAAACGATATATGGGTACCGACCATAAGGTCGAAATCGACGGCAAAGTCTATACGCCGCAGGATATTTCCGCGATGACACTCGCAAAACTCAAGGCTGACGCGGAAGCCTATCTGGGCGAAAAAATTACGGAAGCCGTCATTACGGTACCTGCTTACTTCTCTGACAGCCAGAAACAGGCGACAAAAGACGCGGGCAAGATTGCGGGCCTTGATGTCAAGAGAATCATCAACGAGCCGACAGCGGCAGCTCTCGCATACGGACTTGACAAGGACGAAAAACAGCATAAAATCCTCGTGTACGATCTGGGTGGCGGTACATTTGATGTTTCTATCCTTGATCTGGGCGACGGCGTATTTGAAGTTCTCGCTACGAATGGTGATACCCGTCTGGGCGGCGATGATTTTGATGAAGCAGTCATGAACTTTATTGCCGACAGCTTTGAGACTGAGCACGGGATAAATCTCAGGGAGGACAAGATGGCTCTCCAGAGACTTAAAGAAGCGGCAGAAAAGGCGAAGAAAGAACTTTCCTCATCGCAGACGGCCAATATCAATCTGCCGTTCATCACAGTGAATGCGGACGGTCCGCTTCACCTCGACATGGATATCACGAGAGCAAAGTTCGATCAGCTGACAGCCGGCCTGGTACAGCGCACGATTGATCCTATGAAGAAAGCGATGGCTGACGCTGGCGTTACGATGAATGATATTGAAAAAGTCATTCTCGTCGGCGGTTCCACGCGTATTCCTGCAGTGCAGGATGCCGTGAAAAAGGTGACTGGCAAAGATCCGTTCAAAGGTATCAATCCGGATGAATGTGTTGCTATCGGTGCGGCTATTCAGGCGGGCGTTCTCACGGGCGAAGTCAACGATGTGCTGCTGCTCGATGTCACTCCGTTGTCGCTGTCTATTGAAACGCTCGGCGGTGTAGCTACGAAGCTGATCGAAAGAAATACGACGATCCCGACGAAAAAGAGTCAGATATTCTCTACGGCTGCAGACAATCAGACAGCTGTAGATATCCACGTCGTTCAGGGTGAAAGAGAGATGGCAGCAGACAACGTAACTCTCGGCAGATTCCAGCTCTCCGGTATTCCGCCTGCAAGACGAGGCGTTCCGCAAATTGAGGTTACATTTGATATTGACGTAAACGGTATTGTAAACGTAAGTGCGAAAGATCTGGGTACAGGTAAGGAACAGAAGATCACAATTTCCTCGTCCACAAAACTTTCCGAAGCTGAGATAAACCAAAAGGTCAAGGAAGCGGAGATGTATGCTGAGGAAGACAGGAAAAAGAAGGAAAGTATTGACGCGAGAAACCAGGGAGAATCTCTCGTGTATGAAACGGAAAAAGCGCTGGAAGAGCTTGGCGACAAGGTATCGCCTGATATGCTGTCAAAAGTGAACGCCGCGAAGGATGCGCTGAATAATGCGCTGCAGGGAAATGACGTAGCTGATATTAAGGCGAAGACAGAAGCCCTGACAAATGAGTTCCAGCAGCTGTCGCAGATTCTTTATCAGAACGCGCAGGCGGAAGGCGGCGCAGGTTCTGGCGCGAATGCGGGCAGTTCTCCATACGGGGATTCCCCTTACGGGACAGATTCAGCATATACGGACAACAGCAACGCTCAGTCCTCCGGTCCGGCTCATGACAATGTGGTCGATGCAGATTTTGAAGTCATTGATGATGATAAATAATTCGATGACATAAATTATTTCCGGAGATTTCAGCAGGTGAGCTGAAAAGGTCAGAAAGAGATAAAAATATGAAAGACACTCCCCGAAAGGGGAGTGTCTTATACAGTTAATACAGTCGGAGGATTGATAATAATGGCGGAAAAGAGAGACTACTATGAAGTCCTGGGGCTGCAGAAGGGTGCGTCCGAAGCGGATATTAAGAGCGCTTTCCGCAAGATGGCTCTGAAATACCATCCTGACAGGAATCCAGACGATAAGGACGCGGAGGAAAAGTTTAAAGAAGTGAATGAAGCTTACAGCATCCTTTCAAATCCGGAAACGAAGGCGAAATACGATCAATTCGGATTTGCCGGCGTTGATCCGAATGCGGGATTCGGCGGTGGAGGCGGTTTCTCAGGAGCGGGCTTTGAAGATGTTTTCGGCGATCTGTTTGGCGGAATGTTTGGCGGCGGCTTCGGAGGCGGCTTCAACGGACAGACGCGAAGACAGAATGTACCGCGCAAGGGGCAGGATATTCAGAAGCGCCTGTCGATTACGTTTGAAGAAGCTTACTTCGGAACGAAGAAAAAAATAAAATTAAATAAATTAGTGAGATGTAAGGATTGCAACGGCACAGGAGCAAAGTCAGGCAGTGGGAAAAAGACGTGTCCTGAGTGTAACGGGACAGGGCAGGTCAGGCGCCAGACGCAGACCCCGTTCGGAATGATGGCAAATGTGACAACGTGCAGCCGGTGCGGCGGTACGGGCCAGGTCATCGAAAACCCATGCCCAACCTGCGGCGGCAGCGGGAAGGTGCGTAAGGACGTTATTATCGAGGTCAATATTCCTGCCGGTGTAGATAATGAATCTGTAGTGAGCGTCAGAGGACAGGGGGCGCCTGGTGAAAATGGCGGACCTGACGGTGATTTTTACGTAGTTCTGAGCGTTCAGCCGCATAAATTGTTTACGCGGTACGGGCTTGATCTTGAGCTTGAAATTCCGATCACTTTTGCGCAGGCTGCGTTGGGCGCTGATGTGACGATTCCGACGATGGAGGAAAAGGTTACTTATAAGATTCCTGCGGGTACGCAGCCGGGCGCGACATTCCGTTTGAGAGGAAAGGGCGTCAAGGCTCCGAATTCCGCACGGGTCGGAGATCTTTATGTTAAGGTGCTGCTTGAAGTGCCGACGAAGCTGAACGAGGAGCAAAAGAGACTGATCGCGCAGCTTGACGATGACATGGACAGCGAGGCTTACCAGAAGAAGAAGTCTTTTGCCGATACGGTCAAGGAGCTTTTTAAGGTAGACAGCAAACAGAAGACATCTTCTGAGAAAAAGAAAAAAAAGAAGAAATAAAAAGAGGCTGGCGGGAGTAGTCGAAGATATGTTCGGATTACTGCTGCCGGGCTGTTTTTTTGGAAATAATTGAAAATATGAATTATTATGAAGTGAAAATATATACATCGTCTGAGGGAATCGAACCTCTGTCAGCCGTATTGATGATGCTTGGATATGATACGTTTGTGACGGAGGACAGCTCAGTCATTGAGGATTTTCTCGAAAAGAAAAACGTATATGACTGGGACTATGTGGATGAGGAAGTCCTGAAGATGGGGCAGGGTGAGCCGAATATTACGCTTTATATGGAAACCGGCGAGGAAGCGATGCAGCAGATTGAGCAGATCCGTGCAGCGGTGGCAGATCTGAAGAAAAACGATGATCAGGGAATTTATGGAAGGCTTGATCTTGAAAGTAAACTGGTATGTGATGATGACTGGAAAGACTGCTGGAGGGAGTATTTTAAGCCGGCCAGGATTACGGATGATATTGTTGTCAAGCCGTCGTGGGAAACGTATGAGGCGCAGAAAGGCGATAAGGTTATTGAGATTGATCCGGGAATGGCCTTCGGTACGGGCACGCATCCGACGACAAGGATGTGTATCCGCCATCTCAAGAAATATATCGAATCGAAAGAAGATACGGTGCTTGACCTTGGCTGCGGCTCCGGAATTTTGTCGATTGCGGCAGCTTTCTGCGGCTCCCGGCATGTCAGAGGTGTTGATATTGATCCGGATGCCGTTTCGGTTTCGCTGGAAAACGTAGAAAAAAACGGACTTGATGATCTGATTGAAATTCTTCAGGGTGACGTGACAAAGGGGCTTGGATTTACAGCTGACATTATAGTCGCAAATCTGATCGCGCCTTTGATTATCGGGCTTGTGTCCGATATTGCAAAACATCTGTCTGGAAAAAGGATTTTTATTTCATCGGGGATTTTGTCGGAGCAGCTGGAAAATGTGACGGCGGAACTTGAAAAAGCCGGTTTTGAAATTTTGGACGTTACGGAGGAAGAAGGCTGGTGCGCGGTGGCGGCCAGACTGGCAGTTTAATGTGTAAAAGTGCGATGGCTGATGTGGAGAAAGCGGCGTAGTGCATCGCTTTTTCGCGTTCTTGAAAAAGTGAAAAAAGTACTCTAAATTTTTCTGATGTTTATGATTTGCAGACAAATCACGGTTATGGTAAAATGAATTCAGGTTATTTATTCATTTACTTATAAAATAAAGATGCGGCTAAATGAGAAATAAAAATGAAGACTATAATGAAAACTATCCTGATTAACGAATATCAGTTTTTGAGGATTGATCGAGGTTGGAAAATACTGCAAAGATTTATATAGAAGTTTTTTTTGACACATCTCTTTTTCTAATCACCGTGAGTTAGCAGTTCGGAATGACGGCTTGTTTTTTACAGAAAGGTTGATAATGAAAGTTTCCTTTTATACGCTTGGCTGCAAGGTTAATCAGTACGAAACGGAACTTCTGCGCGAGCAGTTCGCTGCTGCGGGATATGATACGGCTGATACTGAGGGGCCGGCAGATATTTATATCATAAATACGTGTACGGTGACAAATCTCTCGGATCGTAAGTCGCGCCAGCGTATCCGGCGGGTAAAAAAGGAAAATGAAGACGCAGTCATTGTCGTGACGGGATGCTATGCGCAGACAGACGCAGAAGCGGTAGCTCGGATTCCGGGCGTATCTGTCGTTGCGGGCACGAATGAAAAAGCGCGGCTTGTGGAGTTTGTTGAGGATTATCTGCGCCGGCAAGAAGGCGGTGTTCACGTTCTGCCGTATGAGGAACTGAATGAATACGAGGAACTGGGCAGCCTGACTTCGATGAATGAGAGGACGCGGGCATATATTAAGATACAGGAAGGCTGCGATAGATTTTGTTCCTACTGCATCATTCCTTTTGCGCGCGGTAAGGTGCGCAGCAGAGAACTGTCCGCCATAGTGGGAGAGGCGGAAGGGCTCGTAAGGAACGGTTTTCGTGAAATTGTTCTGACAGGGATTAACACGGCGCTTTACGGCGTCGATTTTGACGATACTTCTTTGCTGGTTGAAGGTGAAACAGGAAATAGCGTGCGAAACTGCTCAGAAAGCAGAGATAAGGCGGAGATGGCAGAACTCAAAGAAAACAAGGAAGAAATTTTCGGCGGGGAAAAATATCAAATGGGAAATGATGGAGATGCGAACGGGACTGCAAAAAAACGTGCGATCAGTGGAATTGAGCGTGTTGTTGCAGCAGTTTCGGGGATTGACGGCGATTTCAGGATCAGACTCAGTTCACTGGAGCCGAATGTGATCGATGCGGAAACGGCACAACGACTGATGACGTATCCGAAGCTCTGTCACCATATGCATCTGTCTGTGCAAAGCGGCAGCGACACTGTGTTAAAGCGGATGAACAGGCGGTATGATACGGCGGATTATCGTAAAATTGTGGACGTTTTTCGCGATAAAGATCCGCATTTTGGGGTGACGACTGATATTATTGTAGGTTTTCCGGCAGAAACAGAGGCCGAGTTTGAAAAAAGTCTGGAAATTGTCAGACAGGTGAGATTCAGCAAAGTTCACGCTTTCCGGTATTCGAAAAGAAATGGCACGAAAGCTGCCCAGATGGAGGAGCAGATCAGCGGCGTTGTTAAAGCTCGGCGAATGGAGCGGATGCTTCGTCTGGCGGAAGAAACGGCACAGAGTTTTTTTGAGGAATGTATCGGTGATGTAAGGCGCGTGCTGTTTGAGAGGTATTTGCCGGAAACGTCGGTAGTGGAAGGATTTACAGATAACTACATTCATACGTATTGTCTTGTTTCGCACCGGGAAGCGGAATTACTCACAGGACAGTTTGCTGACGTCCGGTTGGATGGACTGATGGGCGAGGGAATGAAAGGGACGATTTTGTAACGCTCCGCTTCGCATGTCGGGATGTCTGGCATCGCCCTGCTCGGCAAAGTGACTGGAAAAAGGATGACCGAGTGCAGAACGCGGCCGAAAGCAGACCGGAGGACAGATCAGCACCGCTGAACGCAGGTGAGGCAGCATCAGAAGCGCAATAGCTTTGATGATGAGATATAGGTGGAAATTAAATGAGTGATTCCCGAAAAAGTTGTCAGAATTATTTCCATGTAAATAAAAAGTATGGTAAAATCTATGTATAGTGATGATTCCAGTGAAATATGAGTATGCCGGACAATCCTGTTTCTATCCGGCTAATTTATTTCATCAGGAGGAGGTGAGAAGAAGATGTCGGATTGTATATTCTGCAGGATTGCACAAAATGATCTGCCGTCGGATATTGTCTATGAGGACGATAAAATCTGTGTATTCAGAGACAACGCACCGCAGGCGCCTGTTCATGTGCTGATCATCCCGCAGAAACATATTTCGTCGCTGGACGACGTGTCAGAAGAAGATGCGGAAATCCTCAGTTATATTTTGTTAAAGGTCAAGGAGATTGCGGCGAATCTCGGACTCGACAGCGGATATCGCCTTGTTTGCAACTGCGGTGAGGACGGCCAGCAGACAGTGAAGCACCTGCATTTCCACCTGCTCGGCAAGCGAAAGATGACCTGGCCTCCAGGCTGATTCCAGGTCCGGACTGCGGACAGGCCCGTTTGTGCGGCTGGTGCGGAGGTATAAATGGATCGGAAAATATTGCTTGATTTCAGGCAGGAAAAAATGTATAATCTAATACGCTGCAGACTATTTCGGTTTTACGCAATTTAGAAATTTCAAAATATGGAGGGAGGGAAACGGAATATGGCACAGGTAATAGTTAGAGAAAATGAAAGCCTGGAAAGCGCACTTAAAAGATTTAAGCGTTCTTGCGCAAGGGACGGTATAATGTCTGAATTCAGAAAAAGAGAACATTATGAAAAGCCAAGCGTGAAGAGAAAGAAGAAATCGGAAGCTGCGAGAAAAAAGGCTAAAAGATATTAAAAGAGGTGTTGTTATTGTCTTTAAAAGAAAGACTTACGCAGGACTTCAAGGAAGCCATGAAGGCTCACGATGAAGCCGCTAAAAACACGATAAACCTTGCACGTGCCGCAATTAAGCAGTACGAGGTGGATAACAGGACTGAACTTGACGAGCAAGGCATAATCGATATTTTGACTAAACAGGTGAAGATGAGAAAAGATGCCCTCTCTGATTTTGAAAAAGCCGGAAGAACCGATTTAATCGAAGCCTATAAGAAAGAAATTGAAATTCTCATGGCATACTTGCCGAAGCAGCTGACAGAGGACGAGATTTTGAAGATCGTAAAAGATACGAAAACAGAACTCGGAATCGAAAACGGTAAGGACAATATGGGCAGGCTCATGGGAGCTGTTATGCCGAAAATGAAAGGTGTTGCAGACGGCGGAGTTGTCAGAAAGATCGTGGAGAGCGTTCTCTGATTTTCGCGGAAAAGAAAATGATGACGGTGGATACGTTGATGCGTATTTACCGTCATTTTTTAGTGTCTTGACCTGCAAAGGCTGAACGTGGTAAAGAAATAGATCATCCGGCTTGCAAGCGACATAATCAGCGCGGGTTGAGGTTTGTATATGGATAGGTGCGGTTGGCGCACAGCACGGAGCGGAATCTGAGGCATAAAGACATCTGTTGTCGCTGTATGGCACGAGTGGCGAGGACTGGCGTGAGTGCATATGGCGGACAAAGGCAATTAAAATCGGAGTTAGAGATGCGAGCAGGTGCGGGCAGTATGGACCAACACGAAGTGAGAATAGGATGTATATAGTGCGAATAGAACGTTTAACGTTTGAAAGAGAAATGTATATTTTTTAGAGTATCAGATTGATAAGGATTCGCTAAATCAAATATATAAAACATAAGTAAAATAACGTATATACTGATTATATGTGCAATAAATATCATTGTACATAAAATTGTTTTTTATAAATATTTTTATAAATGAGGATTGACAGTAGGGGGGGGTATAGTGTATACTGACATCGGCACAGAGAAGCATTATTTATGATAGCTTTAATTCTGGCCATGAGGTACATCCTGAAGATTCGCAGCGGGTTTCGCGGTGGATTGTTTTCGTCTGAGGGGTTCGGTTTGGCCAGGCGGACGGATTAGTTGAGTTCAGGATTACATAGAATCTATGTTGAGATTATGTTAAGAGCGATGCGGCCTGGACGCTGCATCAGACAAGGAGTAATGGAAATGGCTAAGTTTATTACAGAAGCTGAGGCGGCAGAACTGTTTTTTGACGGATGTTGTGTAGTCGGCGTGTCTTTCGGAAGTGAAGGCTGGCCTGAACAGATTGGTAAGGCTGTAGAAAAGAGATTCCTGGAGACAGGACATCCGACAAATATGACGAATGTTCACGCAGCAGGTTTTCGCGCAGGAAATTGTTGGGCGCATGAAGGATTGCTTGCACTCGATATTTCTTCTCACGAATCGACAACGCCTCAGATTGCGAAGATGATTGAAGAAGACAAGCTTCCTGGCTGGTATATGCCTTTGGGTTCTATGCTTCAGATGTATACAGAAATCGGCAGAGGTATGCCGGGTGTTCTCACGAAGTGCGGTCTTGGTACATTTATGGACGCCCGCTTTGACGGCGGCGCTCTGAACGCAAGTGCGAAGGCTTATGATGCGGCCCAGAAG
Organism: uncultured Oscillospiraceae bacterium; assembly: GCA_964438605.1. Classification (GTDB taxonomy): domain Bacteria; phylum Bacillota; class Clostridia; order Peptostreptococcales; family Anaerovoracaceae; genus Alangreenwoodia. The sequence continues at coordinate 4,767 of CAYTKT010000046.1, read as the reverse complement.
GAAAAGGGCGAAAAGCTGTTCGTCGAATATGTTCCTGATTTCATGGGGGAAGAATATCTGTTCTACAGAATTCCTAAGATCGATTTCGGTATCATGAGAGCGACGACAGCTGATGAAAATGGAAATATTACTGCAGAAAACGAGTGTCTGAACCTCGAACTGAGTGCTGTAGCACGTGCGGCAAAAGCTTGTGGCGGTAAGGTTATCGTTGAGGTTGAAAGAGTGGCAGCGGCAGGATCTTTAAATCCTAAACTCGTAAAAGTCGGCAGAAATCTCGTTGATTATGTCGTTGTAGGAGATTATAAGGAACCAATTGCCCGCGCGCTGACGAACCCGGGCGACAGAGACGCAAATTTCTGGTTCGGTCTGAATGGCCAGTTGAAGGTGCCTGTAGATGCAATCGAGGTTATGCCATTCGATCCGAAGAAGGTAATTATCAGAAGAACGGTTATGGAAATCGAAAGAGGCATGATGTGCAACTTCGGCATCGGTCTGCCTACGTTCTGCGGCGGCGTCCTCGCGGAAGAAGGCGAGATGGATAATATCACGATGATTTCCGAATCGGGTTCCGTAGGCGGCGTTCCTGGCGGCGGGCCTCTTTTCGGATGCCACTTTAATAATGAATGGTCGTGCGACCAGAAGGATCACTTTGACTGGTTCGACGGTACTGGTCTTGATTTTGGCGCATTCGGTCTGTCCGAAGCTCAGGAAGACGGTTCTATCAACGTATCTAAACTGAACGGTGTCACGCTGGGTGTAGGTGGATTCTCAAATATCACTGCCGGCGCGAAGAAAGCATGTTTCATCGGCACGTTTACGGCGAAGGGACTCAAAGAGCATATTGAAGACGGCAAGCTCGTTATCGACCAGGAAGGCAAACTTCAGAAATTCGTGAAGAAGTCCGAGCAGATCGCTTATGACGCTCCTCTGGCTGTAGCAAACGGCAAACCTGCTCTTTATATAACGGAAAGATGCGTATTTGAATCCTGCGCAGAGGGTCTGAAGCTGATCGAAGTCGCTCCTGGTATTGATGTGGAGAAGGATATCCTCGCCAACATGGGATTCAGACCGATTATTCCGGAAGGTGGCCCTAAGTCGATGCCGCCTGAAATCTTCTATGAAGAGTGGGGTGGATTATCCGCGATTTTGGATGCTAAAGAAGGCAAGTAATTACGGGTTAAATGGATTTCTGACATTTTGTTTGGCAAATGACTGTACTGGATATATTTAGTTTATTGAAAGATAAAATGTATAGATTCTAAGTGATGTAATTTATTAAAATAGAAAGAGTAAAAGAAGGAAACTGTCTCAGTAAAGAGGCGGATTCCTTCTTTGGTTTTTTGAAGTTTTTATTTTTAGATTTGTTATAATTTAATATGAAATAATGTAATTTATTTTAGATAGGAGCGAATGGATATGGAGCGCATGGTTTGAAAGAAAAAACTGAAAATAGATAGATGATATTAGAAAATTTGGATAATTTTAGATAATATTTTCTCTGACTGATTGACTTATTCTCATTTCGATGTTAAAATCTAAATTACAATTGGAATGAAAATTTTGGAATCCCATGCAGTATGCAGCAGATTGTACAGATTGGCTGCGAAAACAGGCGGAGACGCTGTAAATTTGCGGGCGGCGACTGCGGGAAGCAGTGTGCTGCGCTGTGAATTTGCGAGGAATGACCGTCAGATCGGCGTGCTGCACTGTGAGTTTGTGAGGAATAATCGTTAGATCGGCGTGCTGCACTGTGAGTTTGTGAGGAATAATCGTTAGATCGGCGTGCTGCACTGTGAATTTATAAGGAATGGCCGCGAGAGCAGGCGGGAATTGTTGCGAAGTTCGCAGCAGGTGATTTAAAATATATTGAGAACGGGCCGGAAAGCGGGAGATAGATCGGATTGATATGAAACTATTTTTGAAAAAATTGCTTTGCGCAGCGCTTGTGGTTATCTGTATCGTTATGCTGTCGGCATGTGATTTTGATGCAAGCCGGTCGGAAACAGAAATGGAAAGCGGAGATTGGCCTGAGAGCGGCAAAGATAACGATAGCAGGATTCGCGTTGTCTGTACGATTTTTCCGCAGTATGATTTTGTGCGCCAGATTGCCGGTGATCGGGCTGATGTGAAACTGATGATTCCGCCAGGCAGCGATGTTCATTTTTATGAACCGTCTCCACAGGATATTATTGCGGTGAGCAGGTGCGATCTGTTTATCTATGTCGGCGGAGAATCTGATGAATGGGCAGATGAGATTCTCGCTTCGATGGATTGCAGTAATATGGAAGTGATCTCTATGATGGACTATGCGCAACGACGCGAGGAGGAGACGACAGAAGGAATGTGGGGCGGCGGCACGGACGAAGCGGACTATGATGAGCATGTCTGGACATCGCCGGAAAATTGTATTGAGATCGTAGAGGCCATCAGAGACAGACTGTGTATTATGGATTCGGAAAATCAGATGTTTTACAGGCAGAACGCGCAGTCTTATATTTTGAAGCTTCGCAACTTGCAGCGGGAAACGGCGGAGGCGATCGATGCGGCGGAAGGAAGGACGCTCGTGTTTGGAGACAGATTTCCGCTGCTGTATTATGTCAAAGAGTTTGGACTGGATTACCGCGCAGCGTTTCAGGGCTGTTCATCGGAATCGGAGCCGGGGGCAGCGACGGTGGCTTATCTGATCGATTATATTCGTAAACATGAAATTCCTGTCATTTTTAAACTGGAACTGAGCAGCGGCAATATCGCGGAGGCTGTGGCGGAGGAAACGGGCGCGAAGGTGCGAACGTTTTATTCGTGTCACAATCTTTCAAAAGAGGATTTTGAAAATGGAGAGACGTATCTGAGCATGATGCAGAAGAATATTGAAAGCCTGAAAGAAGCATTGAAGTGACGGAGCGGGATTGTTGTACAGGAGGCATTTATTTCATGTCACTTTTAAGTTGTGAGAATTTAACGTTATCATATGAAGGACACGAGGTCGTATCTAATTTAACTTTTAAAGTGGAACAGGGCGAATACGTGTGTATTGTCGGGGAAAACGGTTCGGGAAAGAGTACGCTTGTCAAGGGAATTCTCGGTTTTGTGAAGCCGTCCCAGGGCAGGATCGTTTTTGATGAGCGGATTACACAAAATGACATTGGATATTTGCCGCAGCAGACGAATCGCCAGAAGGATTTTCCAGCGTCAGTACGCGAGGTGGTCATGTCTGGATGTCTGAACCGTATGGGCTTCCGACCGTTTTATACAGCGCGTGAAAAGGAGCGGGCATTTTCGAATATGAAGAAAATGGGGATTTATGAGATACGGGAGCGTTCCTATAACGAATTGTCAGGCGGCCAGCAGCAGCGTGTCCTGCTGGCAAGGGCGCTGTGTGCAGCGGAGAGTCTGCTAGTGTTGGATGAGCCGGCCTCCGGGCTGGATCCTGTCGTTACTGCCGGTATGTACAGTTTAATCGCCAGGTTAAACAGAGAGGAAGGAATGACGATTCTGATGGTTTCTCACGATCTTGGAATGGCGCTTGAGTCCGCTGATAAGATTCTCCACTTGCGTCACGACGGATATTTTTTCGGGACATCTGATGAATATAGGAAAAGTCCGTTGTACGATATTTTTCGGACAGGAGGCGGCAGATGATGCAGTTGACGGAAATATTTTCTTATCCATTTATGGTAAATGCCTTTGTAGTAGGGTCGTTAGTTTCGGTCTGCTGCGCACTTTTGGGCGTCAGTCTCGTATTAAAGCGATATTCCATGATCGGCGATGGGCTTTCTCATGTGAGTTTCGGTGCGCTGGCAGTCGGCACGGTGATGGGACTGGCGCCGATGAAGGTAGCGCTTCCGGTCGTAATTGTGGCAGCTTTTTTGCTGCTGCGCATCAGTGATAACAGTAAAATCAAGGGCGATGCGGCGATTGCATTGATTTCAACAGGATCACTGGCGGTGGGAGTAATGGCCGTTTCGATGGGTGACGGAATCAATACGGATATTTCAAATTATTTATTTGGAAGTATTCTGGCACTGAGCGATTCTGATGTAGTGATGAGCGTCGTGATTTTTGCAGCAGTTCTTTTGTTTTTTTTGCTGTTTTATTACAGGATTTTTGCTGTCACGTTTGATGAGACGTTTGCGCGGGCGACGGGTGTCAGGACGGGGCTTTATAATACACTGATTGCAGTATTTACGGCGTTGACTGTCGTGCTCGGACTGCGGATGATGGGGGCGCTGCTGATGTCGGCGCTGATCATTTTTCCACCGCTGACGGCGATGAGGATGTGCAGAACGTTTTGGAGTGTCACTTTGTGTTCGCTTGTTTTGTCGCTGCTGAGTTTCACGGCGGGGCTTGCCATGTCATTTTTATACGGCACACCGACTGGTGCGGGTATTGTCGTGACGGATATCGTGTTTTTTCTTGTTTTTGCAGCAGCGGCAGCTGTCAGGAGCAGACGGAGCTGAAGGAAAGGACGAAGTAAAAGCGTACCGGGAAATTTTGTGCGACAGGCAGAAATATTAAAATGGGAAAAATTATTGATGAAATTGACAGGGAAGTTGGGATGGAGACATCTGGAAGGATGCAATCGTGCGGATAGAAATATTAAAATGAAAATGGTTGAAAAGATAGGGTGAAACTGACAGAGAGCCAGAAGTGGAAATGTCAAAAAGAAGAAAGCGATGTTAATGCGAGCGCTGAAATGGAAAAAATTAAAAAGAGCTCAAATTGCAATAACAAATTGAACACGCGGTTACTTGAACATTGACATTTAAA
>CAYTKT010000045.1:0-16392 GCA_964438605.1 uncultured Oscillospiraceae bacterium | reverse complement strand
ATGTCAATGTTCAAGTAACCGCGTGTTCAATTTGTTATTGCAATTTGAGGAAAAAATACGCCGTAAAAAAGGAGAATAAGTAAAATGGTTGGAGTAATCGATTACGACGCGGGCAACGTAAAAAGTGTGATGAAGGCAGTCGAAAAGTTAGGGGCAAAGCCCGTACTGACCTCGGACCCGGCTGTGCTCGATCAGTGCTCATCGCTGATTTTGCCGGGGGTGGGTTCCTTCGGGAAGGCAATACAAAATCTCAGGGCGTCGGGTCTTGATGAATATATTAAGAATGCCGCAGCAGAAGGGCGGCTGTTTTTAGGAATCTGCCTTGGGATGCAGATGTTGTTTGACCGCAGCTATGAAGACGGCGAATGGGATGGTCTGGGACTGATTGGCGGTGAAGTCGTCAGATTTGGCGTGGAGAATGATGAAAACTGGGACGCGTCTTTTAAGATTCCGCATATGGGATGGAACCGTCTCGTAAAAAACAGAGACGACCTGATCTGTGAAAATATCGGGGAAGGGGAATACGCGTATTTTGTCCATTCGTATTATGCCGTTCCGAAGGACTGGAACGACGTGGTTTATTACGCAGATTACAGCGTAAACGTGCCGGGCGTCGTCAGAAAGGGCAATGTTATCGGGATGCAGTTTCATCCGGAGAAAAGCGCAGATACGGGAATGCAGCTTTTGAAAAATTTCCTGAAAGAAGGTGAAAAAATTGCTGACTAAGAGAATCGTTCCGTGTCTTGACGTAGATCACGGCAGAGTTGTAAAAGGTGTAAAATTCAAGGGACTTCAGGATGTTGACGATCCTGTTCAGCTGGCGAAGCATTACAGTGACATCGGAGCTGATGAGCTTGTATTTTATGACATTACCGCGTCAAATGAGCAGCGTGAAATTTTCCTCGATGTAGTAGAAAAAACAGCCTATAATGTATACATTCCGTTTACGGTGGGCGGCGGCATCCGCACGATTGATGATTTCAATAAGGTGCTTAGGGCGGGTGCTGATAAGGTTTCCGTAAATTCCGCGGCCGTCAGAAATCCGGAACTGATTACGGAAGCAGCTCTGAAGTTCGGAAATCAGTGTGTCGTTCTTTCGATCGACGCGAAGCGGAAGGGCGATTCCTGGGAGGTTTATGTAAACGGCGGAAGGACGCCGACGGGAATCGACGCCGTAGAGTGGGCGGTTCGCGGCGAAAAGCTGGGAGCGGGTGAGCTGGTTCTCAATTCTATTGACGCTGATGGAGTCAAGACGGGTTTCGATCTGGCGCTGAACCGCACGGTGTCAGACGCGGTGACGATTCCTGTTATTGCGTCGGGCGGCGCCGGCACGAAGGAACATTTTCTTGACGTATTTAAAGAAGGAAAGGCGGATGCCGGATTGGCTGCCAGCGTTTTCCATTTTGGTGAGATTGATATGGAGGAACTGAAACGTTATTTGAAGAATAATGGCGTACATATGCGGGTTTGATTGCAGTAAAAATTGTTTAAATATCAAACCGTGGGTCGCACGAGTTAGTTCGTTGATACTTAAGTGCGCAGGCCGATGCGGCGGGCAGGGCCGAGCTGGGTGCACAGGGCTTGTTCGTTGGCACTTAGCCCGTCGGGGTTATGAAACGGAATGTTTCCGCTTCTATAAGCGGAGCATATCATGATATTTGCGCCAGACAGATGACGAACTTCCTGCTTGCGTCCGGAATCCTTTTTCGGCCGGCTAAAGACAGGGTCTGACAGCCGGCTGTCATGTTGCAGCATCCGGGATTTCTGCCGTTTCGCTTCTTCGATCTGTTTATCGCGAAAAACAGGTTGAATTTTCGCCGCATTTGGAGAATCCTGCTGAAAACGAGAGGAAGATCGGCGAAATTGATAAAAATTTCAGCATTTACCTGAAAATGATTGAAATATAATGTTTGAGGGTATACAATGAGATTGTTAAGAAAATCGTTTCTCGGTGCGGTACAGTTTCTGCGAATGAAGCGCATGGGAGACAATTTGATCAAATCGTAACAGAAAGGAGCGGCTTATGGACTTTTTTGATAAAGAGATGTACGAAAAAGGAATGCAATTTCAAAAAAAAATGATTGGCCAGTACATGGATGCAGTTGGAAAATTTGCAGACTTTTTTCAGAAAAAGGAAGATGATGCTGAAACAGAATCTCCGATGGATTCCATTAAGGAGATGACGGAACAGATGATGAAAGACACAGGCGAAATGGTCCAGAATATGTGGACTGCTTATCAGGATGCCTGGAAAAAATGGGCAGCCAGTTATTCGATGTTCGATCTGACGGGAACGGTGCCGCTATCCGATATGTCCTCTCTGTTCGGAAGATTTTTCGATTCGATGTCGATCTACAGCCGGTTGTATGATTTCTGGAAGGATTGTTTTGAAGATCTGAAAGACGGTATCGCAGATCCGGCGGAATTGTCGATAAAATATATGGAAAAATCGGAGGCTCTGATTCAGGAACTGTCCGAGAAAATTCTCAAGCCGGCTATGTCGGAAGATTCTTTTGCACTGCTTGAATCCTGGATTGACCTGGCAAAAGTCATCAATTCGACAACCGTTGAGTTCATGTCTCCGTGGCTTGACCGCAAGGACGAGTTTCTTGACTGCATTAAGGACGCGTTCAGCGGCGACAAAGAAGCGTATTCAAAATATCTGACGCTTGTAACGGATGCGTATCAGGATTCTTTTGGAAAGCTTTTCAACATTAATGGCGTTGGCATTACGAAGGATAATCTTGAACTGAATCTTGATATTCTCAACTCCTATGTCAGGATGATGCTCGGCTATTTCGGCATGGCGGCAGGTCTTCAGAACGTTTTGAGGGATGCGAACGCGGAACTTTTCGAGAGAATTCAGGATTTGATAAAAGACCCGGAAAAAAAGGTAACGTTTAAGACGTTTTATGATCTCTGGATTAAAATTAACTCCGAAATGGTCAATAAATTCTATTTTAGTGAGGAATATACGACGTTCATGGGAGAATTCGCGAATTATGCGTATGATTTTAAGACGAAGTCGGATGAACTGATGGAACGGATGCTGTCAGTGCTTCCTGTTCCCACTAATTCGGAAATGAAGAGCGCATATAAGACGATTTACGGACTTCGTAAGGATGTTCGCGATCTGAAAAAGGAAATTGCGACGCTTCATGCGAAGCTTGATCATTTGGGTCTGAATACGGAGGAATAAAGAAAAATGGGAAAGTTTGATTTTGCAGATTTTGATTTAACGGATTCGGCGGAATACGCTGTAAATTATATGAAAAGCGTTGTTAAAGGAATGGAAAACCTTGTGAATATCACGGCTGATCAGATCAAGACGGGGGAACTCGAAAAGGAGACAGTTCTTCAAATCGGCAAAATGACACTGTATCATTATATTCCGCTTGTAGACGAATCGGAGCTTGTCCAAACGCCGATGCTGATTACTTACGCTCTCGTAAACAGGCAGTATATGATGGATCTTCAGCCGGATCGTTCTGTCATAAAGTCGTTCCTTGAAAAAGGCATTGATACGTATATTATCGACTGGGGCTATCCGGCGAAGGAAGATATGTATATGACGCTTGAGGACCATATTGAGTGGTATATGGACGAGTGTGTCGATTATATTATTAAAAAATCAGGTCAGCCGCAGATTACGCTGTTGGGCGTCTGCCAGGGCGGCACATTCAGCGCGATTTACACGGCGCTCCATCAGGATAAAATTAAAAACTTTATTTCTATGGTAACACCGATCGATTTCAGCATTGAGGATGGACTTCTGTTTAAATGGAGCCGTTATTTCTCGGTAGACAAGATGGTTGACGCTTTCGGCAACGTTCCGGCAGATCTGATGAATTTGACGTTCGTTCTGCTGAAGCCGTTTGAACTGCTGATCGATAAGTATGTTGGTTTGGGTGCGGCCATGGCTGATACTGACTATCTGACGAACTTCCTGCGTACCGAGAACTGGGTTTTCGACAGTCCGGATCAGGAAGGCGAGACTTTGCGTGAGTTTGTAAACGATTTTTATGTAAATAATAAGCTGTATAAGGGCGAATATACGATGGGCGGCAAAGAGGTGAAACTTGAAAATATTACGTGTCCGCTTCTCGTAGTCTGCGCGAAATATGACCATCTCGTTCCGCCTTCGGCGACGAAGCCGCTTCTTGATGCGGTAAGCAGCACTGATAAAGAATTCCATATGTTCGATGTGGGGCATGTAGGCGTGTATATCAGTCCGAACAGCAAGAGCGAGATTGCGCCGGTTATCGGTGACTGGATCGTGGAAAGGAGTTAATAATGCGGGATGAAGTTGTATCTTATGATGAAATACAGGTAGGCGACAAAGCTTCATTTTCAAAGACAATCAGCGAGAGCGACGTTTACCAGTTTGCTGGCATTACGGGTGACATGAATCCGCTCCATATTGACCAGACGGCGGCTGAAGCGTCTCATTTCGGTTCCCGCGTCGCTCATGGATGTCTTGTTGACAGTCTGATGAGTACAGTTCTTGGCATGAAGTATCCGGGCAAGGGCACAATCCTGATGGAAAAGAGCGTTCAATATCTGAAGCCCGTTTATATCGGCGACACTGTTACGGCTACGATTACGGTGGCTGAGAAGCGAGAACGCGGCAGGGTGCTTTTCAATCTTTCTTACACGAATCAGAAGGGTGAGGAAGTTATCACGGGAACGACGCTGGTGATCGCACCGCGTAAATAAGCGGATCAGGCTGATAAGTGAATAGGTGGATCAGTAAAACGAAAAGCGGAAATTTGCGGTCGCATCTTGGTGAAATGAAGGTGCGGCCTTTTTGCGTATCAGGTGCAGAAAAAGGAGATCAAAGAAGCGATGCGGATGAAGAGGGTAGCTGCCGCCGTCATTTGTGACGGACGAAAAATCTTTGCAGCTCAGAGAGGACACGGAGAGTATAAGGGATTCTGGGAATTTCCGGGTGGAAAGATAGAGGAGGGAGAGACGCCTGAGCAGGCGGCAGTCAGAGAGACGTTGGAAGAATTGGGCGTCGATATTATCCTGAGGCGACTGATCTGCGTGGTGGAATACGATTATCCGGACTTTCATCTGCAGATGCACTGCTTTATGGCGGAAATCATTTCCGGGTATCCTCAGCTTCGAGAGCACGACGACGCGCGTTGGCTTTCAAAGGAGGAACTTCGCAGTGTTCGCTGGCTTCCGGCTGACGGAGGCGTGATTGATAAATTAGAAAAAATATTAAATTAAGGAATATATTTACGAAAAGACGTTTTTTCTCCACACTGTATTTTAGTCCCATGTTGTAGTATAATTTGAAAAACGGGTACTCCGAAATCAGACGAGGAAAAATCGTTTATCAAAAATGCACCCATATGCTTCTTTGGAGCATTATATCTATGTTTTACAAATACTCTGTAAAAACATGAAACGCGCAGATTTCCGGCTCGAACCTGACAGAGATTCGCAAATAAAATGATGGCTGACAGGAAACGGGAGGAGAAGTAATGCTTTGAAAGCATCGGACTCGATAAAAGTATTCTCGATAAAAGCATTGATTTTGCTTAATTCAAGCTGTTCAAACGAGGATTGACATGATACGGAAAAAAACAACAGGAGGTATGTTAGATGTCAGGAAAAGTAAGTGACAAAATAGTAAAAATCGCAGAGTTTATTAAGGAACGCACAGCTACGAAAGCCTATCGACTGGTGACGAACCATGAACGCGTGCCGGATATCGCGGAAAGCAAGTTCGGCGGCCTTCCCTACTGGGATGGAACTATGGAATATCCGAAAGGAACGACTGGCGAGAAAATGTATCTGCTGGCTCAGATCAATTTCAGTAATCTCGTCGCTGCAGGCATTCATGATGATCGTCTGCCGCAAAAGGGCCTTGTCCAGATTTTTATAGCGGCCAGTGATGATCTGATGTATGGCTGTGATTATGAAGATCCGGAACCTCAAAAGAATTATCGCGTTATTTACCATGAAACGATTGATGAAGCGGTGACGAGGGAGAGTGTAGAGGCGCTTGGCCTGCCTGTGAGTGATGACCTGAACGAGGATGATTTGCCGCTTTTGGAGGAGATGGCAGTTGATATTCAAGAATTTACGGCATATATGGAGCCATTTGATGAAAACTTTGGCATTTATTTAAGCGCAGCGGCCAAGGAGTTGTTTGGTGACAAGATTGACAAAGACGACTGGTTTATGTATGTCAATGAGGATGAATATGATTATCTTTGTGAGACGTTGGAAGACCTGCCTGAGGACGCAGATCTGCATGGCGAACAGCCGAAGCACAGAATTTTTGGTTATCCTTATTTTACGCAGTCAGATCCAAGGGTGGAACTTGGTTGTCTCGATTATTATGATACGCTGCTGCTCCAGATTGACAGTGAATTTGACGGAAATGCCTGCTTTATTATGTGGGGTGATTCCGGCGTCGGCAATTTTTTCATCAATAGTGAGGCGTTGAAGAAAGCGGATTTCAGCAGGATAATGTATAATTGGGATTGTTATTGATTGTGTTTAATTACTTATAACTATAATTATATAAAACTATTTATAAATTTAAGATGTTTTATAAAATTATTTTTTATTAGGTATCATTTTTTTTATTAAATATAATTATACTAAGAAGATACAGTTGGCAGGATCAGACGGGTTGGTATGGATTTATCCGATCTGTTCTCCCTGAGGAGGCTTCATCCCTGGATTCCCTGCGGGATTTTCGAGACCGTTTCAGAGTTTGTATAAACTCAAAATACCGATGCAAGAAAAGTGAATAAATTTCTGGAAAAGACTGGGATATTTCCTGGCCTTTTCCCTACCTGCATGATAATGCAGGATTTTTGTATGTCAACAAGGAGATCCCGACAGGGGCTGTGCGCCCCCGAAGCCCCTGTCGGGATTTTCCGTTTGAGACAGTCGGTACCCCGCCTGTTCCAAACGGAAAATCTTAATCATTATGCCCCTCCAGACGTTCCTAAAAATAGAGCCCCAGTTGGAAATGGATCTATCCCCAATTCTGGCGATGGCCCGTTCTATTTTTTCATGATACGTTATGTCGATTATTGCCAGGAATAGCATTTTCCAAAATCTGTCATCCGACGGAAAGACCGTCTTTGATTTTGTCGCTTTCGACAGCTGCCGGTGGAATCCTTCCTCTCCGCAAAAAACATCTTATTTTGTGCCTGCAGCAATTTTACAAAATGTCATGTGACATTTTCATAGTTCCTACCAGATGTCCGCATTGTTCCGGCAAGTTTATCAATAGATGCCCACACCGCGCCACCATCATCACGAAATACTCGCACGGTTTTCCTCTGATTTCAACAAACGAAAACTTAAATAATCGACAGATCGATTTCATCTGCATCGTTAAGCAACATAATTTCTGACAGAAGTTCCTGCTGTCTCTCGTATACGAGCAGTTCCTTGTTGTGCTCAAAATATTTTTCGCACCCGTAGCGACTGATAAACTTCGCCGAATAATAATTAACAGTCAGTTCTGTAACGACGACGAGCATCTCTTGACCGCTGCCGAATACCTCCTCAATAAACAGAAACATATTTTCCAGCATGAACTGAGTCTCCGATAGATGCTGCTTCATATCTGCCACCGTCTGGGCAAACGCCGCTTTAACGAATTCAAATCCTTCTCCGAGATCCTGAATGCCTTCCTTGATTAATGCATTCTTGTAGCCTTCAATAGACAAAATCACTTTCCGCAGAATCGTCTCACGCTCCGCTGACAGAACGGTCGAGCGCTTTTCTTCACGGTATGCCGTCGTGCGGGCCACAATATACTTGCCGAGAATCGTGTCGATATTTTCCATTTTTGGATTCGCTTTCTGACAGACAATCTTCATCTCCGAAAGCAGCTTATGCAGTTCCGTAACAAAATCCTCAGTCTCCACATCCTGTTTCACATGATCAGTCACCGCCTCAAGCAGCAGGCCGATCAGCGTCAGGCGCTCGTCAAACTTGGCGTTCAGCGCACGTTCTTTGATTTCATCAGGATACGTGCCGTCTAAAATATTCTGGATCTGATAATCCGACTTATACTTATTATAGAGATCATAATAAATCGCAAATTCCTTGGCAACCTTTGAATGTTGGATATACTGACTGATCAGCTTTTCGTTCACCTCATAGCCCTGCTCCTCATAGAGCTTAATCATGGTTGACAGATCTTCCCAGCCTCTTGCCGTCATAAACTGCACGCCGTCAATCGTCGACTCAATGCGGTAAAAATCGTTCTTCTTGACTTCGAGGTACGTAGTAATCGCGCCGTGAATCCGCTTCTTATACGCATATTCCTTCCAGACGCCGTAATCAGGTTCTACAACGATCTTCTTTACACGGTCGAGCGTTACAATGTCGAACTCTCTTACCGACTTATTGTGTTCCGGCGGATTTCCCGCTGTCGCGATAATCCAACCCTCAGGGACCTCGTGCTTGCCGAACGTCTTATACTGGAGAAACTGGAGCATCGCCGGCGCCAGCGTTTCTGAAACGCAGTTGATTTCATCGAGAAACAGAATCCCTTCCTTAAGACCTGTCTTTTCGATAAAATCATAAACAGAAGCAATGATTTCACTCATCGTATATTCAGATACCATATATTCCATTCCATTGTAAACTTTCGTTTCGATCTTCGGCAGGCCGATAGCGCTCTGACGCGTATGGTGTGTCATGGAATAAGAGACGAGCCCGATTCCCAGTTCCTGCGTGATTTGCTCCATGATTGCCGTCTTTCCGATTCCCGGATCACCAATCAGAAGAATAGGTCTTTGCCTGACTCTGCTGATACGATATTCACCGAATTCATCCTTCATCAGATACGATGTGACGGCGCGCTGTATTTCTTCCTTTGCTTCCTTTATATTCATATAAGTACCTCCTGCATAATATCGCTCGTTTCAAGCACTAACTTCATAGCCCAGCTTGGGACTTCATATTCGAATTCGTCATCGTCGACGAATACAAATGCTGTTTCATATGGCGGTCGTTTCTTCGGATAAGTTCCGTTGCCGTCTGTAAAGTAAATCAGACCTTTAAGATCATCGAATTCATTCTGTTCTAAAAGCTCGTTGACATATTCAAATACAGGGCGAAAATCCGTACCGCCGAAGCCCGTAAACTCAAGATCCCTGACGTAATCATCAAACTCCTGACGGTTAGTAATCTTCACATCGCTTTGAATCTGGGCGTCGCACTGGATAATATGCAGGTTAATCTTCTTAAAGAAATTTTCCTGCTGCGTAAACAGAGAATACGTCTTATCGAGGAATTTCTGGACAACTTCCCCAGCGCAGGAACCCGACGTGTCGATAGCGATAACGAAATCGCGTACCTTTTTGACTTCTTTATATTCAAGCGGCTCGATCAGCGGAATATTTCCGTATCGCTGCATCCCGTAAGTGTAATATACGTAATCAAATTCCTCCGGATTGATCTGTATGTCCTCGCGCATCGTCGCGAACTTCCGCAGAAACGTGGAATAGTCGTATTTATCGCGATTAATCTTCTTGACGCCCTGAAGCATTGTATCCGACTTATCGCCCCATTCCTTCGAGGATGTCTGAAGATCGACGAGAATCCGCTCGCTCAGGTCCTTCCACTTGTCCTTCAATTCATCCTGCTCCGACTGATTATGCATAAAAGACGCTTCTTTCTCCTCATCCGGAGAAGACTCCTCTGATGCTTCCGTCGGAACGGCTTCTTCCAGCTTTTCATCAGTAGAGGAGATTTCCTGCTGCGAATTCGGGTCAGCATCGCCCTGTAGCTGCCTGCGATCGTTTTCATTGCGCTCGCCATCGCCTCTGCGGTTGGCGCTGCCCGAATCGTGCTGCCACGCCGACTGTGACCCGTCGCCGCCTCCGCCGGTACCCGCGGATTTCTGACCGTGCTGCTGCGCCGTATTTTTCGAACTGCTGCCGCCTTCGCTCAGCGCACTGTTCTGCTTCTGCTCACCGTCGGCAAACGGATCCTCTCCCGGCATATCATCGCGCTGGCCTTCATCTGTGCTGCCGCTCAGTGAATCCGCCGTATTATCCTTGCCTTCCGGTTTATGATGATCATCCTGGCCGTCTAACCCCTCGCCTGACTGATCATTCGGCCGGGAATCACCTTCCTGATCGGATTGCTGCGGGTCGTTTTCGTCAGGTTTTCCGCCGCCTGTTCCATCGTCACTTCCTTCATTGCCCGATTCCTGCGTATCCGAGTCGGGATCTGCAAGATCGTCTGGATTTTCGCGCTTAAGCGTCTGTCCCGGCGTGCTGCTGTATTCGTCTTCGTAAGTATCCTCGTCGTAATTTTCTTCCTCCTGCCCCTTTTCCTCTCCGTCTTCTTCCGGAGTTTCCCCGGAATCTTCCTCCTCATCGCCATCGCTGTCTTTTGAAGTTTCATCATCTTCTTCGCCTTCTTGCGGACTGTCTTCCTCCGCTTCGGAATCCTCACCATCTTCCTGATCAGATTCCTGATCGCCTTCGCCGTCTTCTTCACCGGTTTCGCTTTCCTCGTCAGCCTCTCTATCTTTTTCGTCTTCCGACTTCTCATCTTCAATAGCTTCCTCCTCAGGAGGCTGCTTTGACTGATTCTTTTCGGCTTCCTCGTTCGCTTTTTCCTCTTCTTCGCGGCGCTTCATTTCCTCTGCGATCTGTTCCGCAATATCCCACCAGATCCTGTGATCATCGCGGTAAAACAGTTTACGCCACAGTTCAATATCCTTCTCACGGACAGAGCCGCTGCGAAACATCTGATAAAGCTGTTCCGCCGTTACAGTTTTGACCATTTTTTTAATGCGCGTCACCTCAGCAGAAATTTCCTGCGCATTCTGTGTGGCGGTCTGTTTGAGTCCCAGCTCATCTATAATCGTTTCGACCGCAATATCTGTCGCCAGATTCCAGTACTCCTCATCGAGATTTTCCGACACAAACGGATGCCGGAAAATACAGTGAAGCACCATATGCAGATAATCTCTCGAAAGAGCCTGCCTGTCCTTCATATAACTGCGAATGACATACTGACTATTGTATACGATATGCTGTCCCGTTGTTGAGATTCCCTGAATCTTCTCCGTGTTGATATAGTCAAACTGGCAGAGCGCCAGATCGAGAAAGCGCAGGGAAACGAACAGTCCGTTGCGCGTCAGATCCAAAATCTGCAGCGCAATCCGCTTCGCGTCTGCACGGAGCGTTTCCGCACGTTCCGCCGAGATCTGTTCTTTTTGTGTCATCTGAGTCACATTATTTAAATTATTATCAGCCATATTATCTCACCATTTTCCATCTTGTGCTGATCTTTTCACACCGTTCGCATCACTTACAACATTTATGCTTTACAGTGCATGTATTTGTACATGCATTACAGAGAAAAATCATACCCTGAGTTCTTCCCGATCCTGTGCTTATAATCCAAAAGATACGCAATACAGCCGCCGCCGATCTGGCTGGCCATATGAATATATTCATCCAGAAGATCTTCCTTGATGCAGCCAAGCGACCCGATTGCCGTCAGCCGATCCACCTGATCCCGTTGGATGATCTGAGGAACCGCGCCTTTCAGTGCGTCCTCATAAATTTTCCGGTATTCCGGCGCCAGATCTACCGGATTTTTCAAGCGCGAAACAGCGATATTATACATATCGTATTCGCCCTTAATCTCAAGAAAAGTCGCGTCATATTTGTCCATATACGCATGGTTGGGATCAGTCGCTCGCAAAACGCCTCTGAGATAAAGCCACGCCGCCGCTTCCGCCTCAGACGAAACAGCAAAAGAAATATATTCCTGCTTCTCTCTGTGCCATACAATGATTTCACGAAGCTGTCTACAGTCGCGGAATGAGTTAATCTCAAACCGGTCCAGGCAGTTCGGCAGCGTAACACGCTTCAAATTTGTACATCCGGCAAAGCTCAGTGACCCGATCGACTTCAAATCCTTTGAGAGCACCGCATCCACAAGATTCGAACATCCTTTAAACGCTCCGTTTTCAATCGATACAACAGTATCCGGCAAAACAATCCGCCTCAACTCATCGCACGCCGTAAACGCACTGTTTCCAATATTGGTCACCGGCGCACCGTTGATCGTCGGCGGAATGACAATCTCTCTGACAGCAGCATTCCCATATCCTACAATAATGAGTGACTTTCCGTCATAACTCACATTAAAATCAGATTCTGGAGAGTATTCCGTATACTTCATGAGAATTACCTCCATTCATTAAATACATACAAAATATTTTTCACACCGATGCCTCAATGGTGCCTCCCCGCATCTGTGCATTAACGACGAAAATGTCGTTGCCGGCATCACAATGTCTTCATCGCAGACCCGGCAGACTGCCGGATTTTCTGACTGAAAATTCCTGCAAAACCTGCGCTGTTTTCGAATACATCTATTATATAACATCTGCATCCGCTATTTCATCTAGGAACTTTCACAACATTTACTCCTGCGACGACTGAGGGATGCCGGGCCTCGGCATGTGTCCGGTGCAATCCCTGCATGTTTCTCCTTCAATCACTCAGTAATGCGGCAGAAAAAGAATTTTACTTACGAATTTTCGCAAAATTTACCGGTAGCCATGCATTCCGGCTAATACTTCGCAAGATTTCCAGAAAGCAAATTCCTGTTTTCCCAAAAATTCAGAATCGATAGCACATTCCTGCTGATCTTTTTCAAGATATTCCATTCCAAATTCCAAAGCATTTCCCTGTGACCGTGCTTTCCGGCACGGCTTTGCAAGATTTACTGCTTCCGAGTCCGCACAGCACCTGCCGAAAGCATAGCCGTCTGTTTGGCTGTGGATAGATTTTACTGTTTCTGAATCCGCACTAGCATTTGCTTGCGCCGAGAAACTCTGTTTCCCGCGCTGTGGTTTCAATTCGTCTGTGTGTTTGATTTAAAATAGCTTTCAAACAGCCGTAAGCATGATACCGCTCTGCATACTCCATGCACTGTCACCCGCATGAAAATAACAGCTATTTCCTTCACTATTCTAACATTAAATCGGCCAAAAAATGCTGCTTTCGTAAAAAATATTTTATTTGCCGATTCGCAAATGGCAAGAACAAGCTGGATATCCCGTAAATGCTCGTGCCGTAATGCTTTTTTCCCTCTTTTTCCTTGTGCTTTTTAGCTTCTGGCAGTTTTGCTACATGGATTTGCAGCTTTCTGGCCCGTGCCGTATGGTAGCGTGTATGGGTGCAGACTGTCTATCAGCCGAAAACGGGCTATACCGTTTTGCGTAGTTGCAACAGGAATCGAAGTTCTCTTCTCCTTCCGAATCTTTTCTGTCATCCAGGAGAAGAAACTGTCGTATCGCGGCCCTTTGCTGTGTCTGTGGCACTTCTCCCAATTGCCCCCGGTAAATCGTCTTTTTGCGCTTGGTGGAATATCCTGGAGCAGGGCCTTTATTACTCTTGCGGGGCGGTGTGCTCCGTTTCCGTATGATCATTGCATGGAGAATTTCTAAGGATGTTTTCTTCTTCCCTGCAAGTGACAGAGGATGCGAAACCGGGTATAATGAAAAAAGAAGATTGAGATGAAAAACCAGAGGGAGTGTTGTTATGGGAATGGAATATAGGCCACTGCCGATCGGCACGGAGGATTTTAAGGAAATCATAGAAGAAGGATTTTATTATGTGGATAAGACGTTGTTGATCAAAGATCTTCTCGATAATTTATCGAAAGTTACGCTGTTCACGCGCCCACGGCGATTTGGAAAGACTTTGAACATGAGTATGCTGAAATATTTCTTTGAGGATACGGGAGGCGAAACATTAAATGCAGAAAACCACACGATTTTTAACGGTCTGAAAATCATGGACGCTGGCGAAGAGTATACGAAACAGATGCAGCAGTATCCGGTGATCTCTTTAACATTGAAATCCGCAAAACAACCTGATTTTAAAACGGCATACGGAATGATCATAAAAGAAATTGCCAGAGAATTTCGTCGCTATGATCATATTTTAGATACGGACAAACTTTCTTCTGTAGAAAAGGAGCGCTTTTTACAAATCAGAGATTGGAAAGCAGAACCAGAACACTATGCGGATGCGCTGCGTTTTTTGTCAGATTGTATTTACAAAACAGTCGGGAAAAAAGTGATCCTTCTGATCGACGAATACGATGTACCACTAGAAAATTCATACTTCCAGGGTTTTTATGACAAGATGATCTCTTTCATCCGTTCCCTGTTTGAATCGGCGCTGAAGACCAATCCGAATCTACAGTTCGCTGTGATTACCGGTTGTCTGCGCATCAGCAGGGAGAGCATCTTTACTGGATTAAACAATTTGCGTATCGTTTCCATTCTTGACGAAACGTATGGAGAATATTTTGGCTTCATGCCGAAGGAAGTAGAGGCGATGGCTGCGTATTACGGTGTGGAGGAACGCATGGACGACATCCGCAGGTGGTACGACGGCTATCTGTTTGGAAATTCCGAAGTGTACAATCCCTGGAGCGTTGTCAACTTCATGACAGACTTGCGAGCAAATAAAAACGCCTTTGGCAGACCTTACTGGGCAAACACGAGTTCCAATGACATCGTGCGTGACCTGATTCATAAGGCGGACGGAACTGCACGGGAGGAATTGGAAACTTTAATGGCTGGCGGAACGATCCGCAAACCGGTACATGAAGACATCACTTATGAAGACATTCAGAGCAGTCAGGACAATCTGTGGAATTTTCTGTTCTTTACCGGATATTTGAAGAAAGTGTCGGAAGAATTTGAGAAACGGAAGATTTATTTGATTTTGACGATCCCAAATGACGAAGTTCTGACGATTTACGAGGATAAAATCAGTGAATGGTTTGAGGAGCAGATCAAAACACATGATCTGACCGTTTTATATGAAGCGCTGCTCGACGGCGACGCGCAGACGCTGGAGCGGGAACTTGGCCTTCTTTTAGAAACGTCGATCAGTTATCTTGACAGCGCGGAATCCTTTTATCATGGATTTTTGATGGGGGTGCTCCAAAATTTCGATGGATATGTCAAAAAATCGAACCTCGAATCGGGAAAAGGGCGGTACGACATTTGCGTATATCACCGCAATGGCGTCAGCCCGGCGGCAGTGATCGAACTCAAAAAAGTGAAAAAAAAGAAATTAATGGAGCAGGCCGCAGAGGAGGCGTTGGAACAGATCGTACGATTCGACTATGATAAGCCGCTGGCAGAAAAAGGCTATGAGGAGTGTTGGCATGTGGGGATTGGCTTTTTCAGCAAGCAGTGTCGGGTGAAGATGGAAAAAGCAGAGATCGATACGGAAAGTGCAAGATAGGCGAGACGGCGATATTCCGAATCGTTGCAGTCTGCGCAGGAAGCGCCTTTCTCCATGGACATGGTGAATTTATGAGGACTTTTGAAATCCGATTTTTTGCATGGCCCTTTCTCCGAATCTGGGCTGCATCCGTGCGGAGATTGTTACCTTCCTGTGGCGCGCCGTCGGTTCCCCTGAACCGGTCTCCACGGAGAATCCGTTTACCGATGTGGACCTGCACGAATACTATGGCAAAGCAGTCCTGTGGGCTGTCGAGAAGGGAATCACGCTCGGAACCACCAGACACCACCTTCTCTCCCGACGACATCTGCACTCGTGCTCAGATCGTGACGTTCCTCTATCGCTATGAGGGAACTCCATCCGTTTCCGGCGTCAGTTATAGTGATGTAGAGCAGGACGCTTACTATGCGGGAGCGGTCTCCTGGGCGGTTGAAGACGGAATCACTAAGGAAACCAGTGCGATGACCTTCTCTCCTGAGGAAGCTTGCACTCGCGGCCAGGTTGTGACTTGCCTGTTCCGTGACATGGGGAAGAAATTATTGTAGAAATCCGGCGACCGGAAGAAAGCGGTGGACAACGCCGTCTGGCTGACCAAAGAATTGATGCGCGATCTCAGTATTCCGGTAAGCCGCATCGTGCAGCACAATCATTGGACAGGCAAGAACTGTCCGAGAATCCTGCGGAATAAAAATTTTATAAAAAATGGCGTTGATTGGAATTATTTTATGTGAATGGTTCAGCAACCGTAGCAACAACAGGAGAGAGAAGAAGTGACACAGGAACAGTTTCATCAAATGATGAACACATGGCTTACAAGCCGCGCAGAACTGACACCGGACGCATGGTCGGCAGGGGACCGCCAGTGGGCGGAAAGTGCCGGTATCATTCAGGGAGATGAGAACGGTAATAAGAAATATAAGTCGTTCGTCACACGCGAGGAAGTCATAACGATATTGCATCGGGCAGTGAGCGAATAGGCTTATATATAATACGAGAAAAAGTGCCGGGAAGGATCATATTTTTTCCTTTCTTTGCACTTTTGTCATGATCCTTAATTGCAATTGCAAATTGAACACTTGAATTAAGTCACCTGCATCTTGAC
>CAYTKT010000044.1:0-18616 GCA_964438605.1 uncultured Oscillospiraceae bacterium | reverse complement strand
TTCGTCTATTATTATACCAAGGATAACGAAAATAGCAAGGATTATTTTTCAAACTGCCAACAGCTCTATTCGCACGTCTATTGATTTTTCAATGCTTCCAATAGATTAATTTTTTCGGAAAAACATCTTTTTCAGACGGTCTGATCTGTGAATTCGAGATTTTATCCGGTTCACTTGCTGAATCAGAATCATTTCCAGGCTTATTTTTCACTTATTTTATTTCAAACCATTTTTTCAATCATTCCTGTCATTTTTCATCATCTTACGCTAAAATTCGCTAGGGTTTTCATTATTTTGAATCATCCCGTTCTCAAATCTATAATTTCATCTGCTTCATTATTTTAAAAGGAGCCGATCCCTTGCACCAAAATCCTTTACCATGAGCTATGGGCAGGTAATCTGCCATGGACCCCATTCGATGTTCCGGAAGCTCTTTAGACGGACTTAACGCCTGATGGACGACTTGCAGGAAGTCGGAAAACGTGGCGTAGGCGATCGCTATCGCGTAATTTCAATATCTACACCTAAGAGTGTCCTGTCGTGATACAATCCAACCTGCCGAGGGAGGAAATCTCCAGGCTTTTTTTAGTGCGATGAATACGCCTATCGCATGAAAACTTTCAGATTATCATTGTAAAATCCATACCTCATCATCCCAAAGTTGAAGCATAAGAGCAATAAAAAAATCCCCCAGCCGAGTGGAACCGTTCATCCTCTCGTATCCCATCTATTTCAGTGCTCTGTGCAGCATCGCCACGGCTTCTTCTCTCGTCAACCATGCCTTGTATTTCTTATTGCCGTTTTCATCGCCCTACACAATGCCAGTGCTCTCTGCCCACTGGCGATCTCCTGCCGACCATGCGTCCGGCGCCAGTTCTGCGCGACTCGCAAGCCACGTATCCATCATCGCATTAAATTGTTCCTGTATCACTTCTTCCTCTACCTCCTCCTGTTGTCTTTGAACCATCCACATAAAATAATCTCAGTCCACTCCATCTTTCACGAATTTCTTATCCCGCAGGATTCTCGAACAGTTCTTGCTCGTCCAATGATTGTGCTGAACAATGCGACTTGCCGGAATACTGAGATCGCGCATCAATTCTTTCGTCAACCAGATGGCGTTGTCCACCGCTTTCTTCCGGTCGCCGGATTCACAAATCTCAATCGCAACACTCTTGCGGTTTCCGGTACCGCTGCCGCCGTCTCCTGTGTGCCATGCTACCTCATTGGTCGGCAGGACCTGAATCACCTGTTTGCCATCGCAAACAAAATGATCAATCTCATTCAAAATTTCTCCCCCTTGATTTTTTCCGCCACCTGTGGTATCTTGAAGATAGAAAAAGGGATTATCGCCTTTGGTACGGCGGTCAGTCCGTTAAAATTAGAGTACCCGTCTAACTGTCAGGTTAGGCGGCCTTTATTTTTTGCGTGTAAAAATTGTAACGCAAAGAGTGACTACACTCACAACGAATGTCCCAAATAGGAACAGGTCGGAGTATGCAACCATAAGCGTCACCTCCTTTCGCAGGAAGTGACCGACCGCCAAACGATAATCCCTGTCCTTCTTTTACCACAAAGACAGATTCTTTGTCATTTTGTTCTTTTATGAAACCGTCCGTTTCCAACAATATACCGTAATGTACGGCGGCATATTCTCGTGAGCAGAGATGTCATCTGCTGAACCAGTTGTACCGATACCTGTACATCTGTCATTTTTAGAAAAAACATACAAAATATCAATTCCAAAAACGCCAATATTCTTTCGTCACAAGTGTTACAAAAATGATTTTCTGCAGCAATCATGCTCTCAAGTTTAATACTCTCTTTAAGAAAATCTGCAAAAGAAAAGAGATGCTGTCCACTCGGAATAGCATCTCTCGTAAATATTTCATTAAGATTGTTTTATACACGTGCTATATGCATTTTACATACCGAATCATTCTCTTTACAATCTTAACAATTAAATTTCAAATCTCCAAAGCTCCGTCAAAAAATCGGATTAAAAGAGCTTTAAAAAATTTCGGAAAGCCACAAAAATTATCTCTTGGAGAACTGAGATGCTTTTCTTGCCTTCTTCAAACCGTATTTCCTTCTTTCCTTCATTCTGGAATCTCTCGTCAAAAAGCCTGCAGCCTTCAAAACAGGTTTGTTTTCAGGATCTGCTTCACAGAGAGCTCTGGAAATGCCATGCCTTAAAGCGCCCGCCTGACCAGTCGTGCCGCCGCCGTTTACCAAAGCAATAACATCATACTTTCCTTCATTTCCAGAAACGGAGAATGGACGTCTGACCTCATTCTTCAGAATTTCCATTGGAAAATAATCGTCGAGATTTTTCTTATTTACAGTGATCTTGCCCGTGCCAGGGATCAATCTTACTCTGGCAACGGCTGACTTTCTTCTTCCTGTACCGATATACTGTGTAGCCATTTACGATTTCTCCCCTCCTTACCAAGTCCACATTTCCGGCTTCTGAGCTGCATGACTGTGCTCAGGCCCCACATAAACCTTTAACTTCTTATACATCTGTCTGCCGAGAGGCCCTTTCGGCATCATGCCCTTTATGGCATGGCGAATGATTTCCTCAGGCTTTTGTTCCTGCAATTTTTCAAACGTGATTTCACGCAGACCGCCAGGATAACCCGTATGACGTTTATAAATCTTTTCTTTTCTCTTCTTTCCTGTCACTTCAACCTTTTCCGCGTTAATAACGATGACATAATCACCCGTATCTACATGTGGTGTGTAGATCGGTTTTTTCTTGCCTCTCAGAATAGAAGCGGCTTCTGACGCCAAACGTCCGAGAGTTTTGCCCTCCGCGTCGAGCACATACCACTTTCTTTCGATTTCCTGAGGCCTTGCAATGTAAGATTTCATTTCAAACCTCCTGTGTCTACTCTGATCGAAGCTTCTTTTGTAAACTTCCCGAACACTCGGTCGCCTAAAACAACATTTCAACAATACACGTCAATATTCCGGCAACATTTCGGTAAATATTCCACCTATATTTCCGACAATATCCCGATAATATGCTCCTAATATTCTCACCGGTCTTCAGGCGATACTCCGATCCGTTTCGACGCCTACTCTGATCTGCGCCGATGCGAAGATCTGTTTCAGCACTAAAAATAACTTTTTGTCGCGGCCGGTATTCCAGCCTGACGCCTGTGAACACACAAGCATAGTTATTTTATACTGCCGCTTATGTAAAGTCAAACACTTTTTCAGTGGAAATACTGATTTCCAGGAGAACGCTCCTCGGTTAAATTCGCAACACTCTTATTTACACTATCCTCACAACTGCGCATCGCAAGAATCGTCTGCCAAAGCAGATCGTCCAGTTCCCAGCCCAGCATCCGTGCCCCGTTTTCTATAACTTCCCTCGAACAGCCCGCTGCAAATTTGCTGCTCTTATACTTCTTTTTTAGGCTCTTGAGTTCCATGTCCTGAACACTCTTTGATGGCCTCATTTCGGCAGCCGCCCAGATCAGTCCCGTCAGTTCATCCGTCGCATACAATATCTTTTCCATCTCGTGCTCCGGTTTAACATCACATCCCAACCCGTAGCCATGTGAGCACACAGCGTGAATAAATTCATCGTCAAACCCGCCTGCTTTCAGAATCTCCGGCGCACGAAGACAATGCTCCTTTGGATATCGTTCAAAATCGATATCATGCATCAGCCCCACAAGTCCCCAACGCTCTGCATCGTATCCGCGTTCCGCCGCAAAATACCGCATCACGCCTTCGACCGTCAGCGCATGTCGCAGATGAAATGTCTCCTGATTATATTCTCTAAGCAATTCCCACGCCTTTTCCCTGTCCATTTTAAATATCCTCCCAAGTTTCCAATTACAAAAAACAACTGCCGCCGACCACAGGCCGGCGGTTTTCATTCTCATGATTCATATGATATGCACACAGATTCCGACGTTCGATACAGTATCCGCCGCCCGCCGTTTTGCGGCTACTTTATGACGACCCGATGAAACGTTTTCTTTCCCTTTTTAATGAGCATTGCGCCATCTTTAAACAGATCGAGTGTGACCTTTTGCTTCTTATCTGTAACCTTTTCGTTATTTACCAGAAGACCACCCTGTTCAATCGTGCGGAAACCTTCGCTGTTGCTGGAAACAAGACCGAGTTCTTTCATCAGAGACACAAGCCCCATACCCTCTCCTTCAAATTGTGCTTTTTCCATCTCAGTCGTCGGCACATTTTCCATATCTCCACTGCCGGAAAACAGTGCTCTTGCGGCATCGCGCGCTTTTACCGCTTCCTCCTCGCCATGAACAAGCGTCGTCAGTTCCATAGCCAGCAGTTCCTTCGCTTCATTAATCCTGCTGTTATCCCATTTTTCAATTTCATCAATCTGTTCCAGCGGCAGGAACGTCAGCAGTTTCATACATTTGATCACATCCGCATCATCTACATTTCTCCAATATTGGAAAAATTCATACGGCGATGTTTTTTTAGGATCAAGCCAGACAGCGCCCTTCCCCGTTTTGCCCATCTTCTTGCCTTCGGAATTGAGCAACAGCGTAATTGTCATCGCGTGAGCATCTACGCCGAGCTTACGGCGCAACAGCTCAGTGCCGCCCAGCATATTGCTCCACTGATCGTTTCCGCCAAACTGCATATTACAGCCATATCTTTTGTAAAGTTCATAAAAATCATAGCTCTGCATCAGCATATAGTTGAATTCCAGAAAACTGAGGCCTTTTTCCATTCTCTGCTTATAACATTCAGCCCTGAGCATATTATTGACCGAAAAATGAGGTCCCACTTCCCTGAGGAATTCCACGTAATTGAGATTCATCAGCCATTCCGCATTATTCACCATGATCGCCTTATCATCACTAAAATCAATAAATCTGCTCATTTGCGCCTTAAAACAATCGCAGTTATGCTGGATGATTTCCGGCGTCATCATCTGGCGCATATCAGTCCGACCGGAAGGATCGCCGATCATACCTGTGCCGCCGCCGATCAGTGCGATCGGTTTGTTTCCCGCATCCTGAAGCCGTTTCATCAGACAAAGCGCCATAAAATGACCTACGTGAAGGCTGTCCGCCGTCGGGTCAAAGCCGATATAAAAAATCGCTTTGCCGTTATCGACCATGTTTCTGATTTCTTCTTCATTTGTGACCTGAGCGATCAAACCGCGGGCCACCAGCTCGTCGTAAATTTTCATATTTTCCTCCACTTAAATCCAGAAATGAAACCGGATATTCGGCCAAATCCCATTAATTTGGAATAAAACCCATCTTTTAAAAAATCATCTTTCATTCGGATTTAAAATTACTTTTTCGGTCAAAGTCCGTCAATTCAGATGCCAAACCAACTTTCCGGCAAAAACTTGCGTCCGGCAAATAAACCATTCTGTCGGAATGGCTTATTTGCCTTTCGACAGCCTCCGAGGTCCGGACTAACCCTCGATCATATCAACGCGCCTCTTGTGACGTCCGCCTTCAAACTCCGTATTCAGCCAGATTTCAACCATTTTCAGTGCAAGTTCTTCACTTTCGACAACTCTCGCACCCATGGCCATCATATTTGCATCGTTGTGTTTCCTCGACATTTCCGCCGTAAATTCATTCGTACACAGCGCACAGCGGATTCCCGGCTGCTTGTTCGCAACGATGGAAACACCGATTCCTGTGCCGCAGCACAAAATTCCGCGAGTACACTGACCTGATGCCACCGCTTCCGCAGCCATTTTCGCGAAGACCGGATAATCTACAGATGCCGTCGAATTCGTTCCAAAATCAATGATGTCATAATTATTGTCAACCAGATATTTCTTAATCGATTCCTTCAGTTCAAATCCCGCATGGTCACTGGCTAATGCAATCATTTTAAAATCCTCCCAGACCTTTGCCTTTCTCCTATACTTCGACAATATTACCGTTGGCGGCATTGCGCATCCTGTTCATGACAGCAACCCCGATCCCGTCTTCTTTTACACAGGCCGCAAAAATAACATCAACCTTTTCGGTTCCAAGTCTCCGCAGCTCCTTATAAAATAACTTTGCCGCCTTTTCCACATCTCCGCCAAAATCTATGATTCCGGCCTTTTTGCCTTCTGCTTCTGCCGCCGCCGCCGCGCCGCGCGCGGCGGCGGCGGCCTTTTCCGGATCGCCCACAAATAACGTCATCGGCGCATCAGGCGCATAATGCCGGTACTTGAGCCCTGGCGGCATACGTTTCGGCGTAAATTCTGCACCGTCCCCACCGCCTTCAGACGTTACCGCGAGCTGTCCGAGGGGACCTCATAAATCCTCCTCGGAATCACCTCCTGAAGCTGATCCCTCGTAATGACACCCGGCCTGATTACGAAAATCTGATCCTGTGATAAATCCACAATCGTAGATTCAATACCCGAATCGCAATCCGGTCCGACTAAAATCATGTCGACTCTGCCATTCAGATCATCGATCACATGCTGACCCGTTGTCGGACTCGGATGTCCGGAAATATTTGCGCTCGGAGCAGCTAACGGCGCTCCCGCCTCATCAATCAGCGCCAGTGCAATCGGATTGTCCGGCATACGCACCCCTACGTTCATGCCGCCGCCAGCCACATTCGCAGGAATACGTCCGCGGATTCTTGGCATTATAATCGTCAGAGGTCCCGGCCAGAAAGCTTCAACAAACCTCGACATAAACTGATTGTTCGGCGCCGTGATGTCGATGACGAGATGAATGTCAAGATCGCGCGCTACGAGTACAGAAATCGGATTATCCTTTGGACGCTGTTTCGCTTCAAAAAGCTTGTCCACTGCCGCTTCGTCATTTACAATCGCACCCACCGCATAAACCGTGTCAGTCGGAAACGCTACAAGACCGCCGTTACGCAAAATCTCAGCCGCTTCGGCGATCTTGTCATGATCTTTTTCAGGATCAGTGATCGTATAAATCTTTGTTTCCATAAATACTACCTCCCTACCGCCATTAACATCATTAGATACAAGATTTCCCGCCGGAATTATATTTCCAAAGCCAGAAAATCAGAAATTTTTCATCTTTTCGGCCTGATCCGAAGTAATCAGCGCGTCGATCACCTCATCCAGATCGCCGTCGAGAAAATAATCCAGCTTATAAAGCGTCAAACCAATCCTGTGATCCGAGATTCTGCCCTGTGGAAAATTATACGTCCTGATCCGCTCGCTCCTGTCACCGCTGCCGACCTGGTTCTTCCGCTCCTCGGCCATTTCACTGTGCTGCTGGCTGAGCATCATGTCATACAGCTTTGCTTTCAGAACCTTAAACGCCTTTTCTTTATTCTTAAGCTGAGACTTTTCGTCCTGACATGTAACGACAAGCCCCGTCGGAATATGCGTCAGACGAACTGCCGAATCAGTCGTATTGACGCACTGTCCGCCGTTGCCTGACGCACGGTAAACGTCGACGCGCACGTCGTTCGGATTGAGATCGACTTCCACATCGTCAGCCTCAGGCAGAACAGCCACCGTCGCCGCCGACGTATGAATTCTGCCGCTTGACTCGGTTTCCGGAACTCGCTGAACCCTGTGAACCCCACTTTCATATTTAAGACGCGAATAGGCCCCCTTGCCTTTAATCATGATAACAGCTTCCTTGATGCCGCCCATGCCGGTATCTGTCACATCTATAATTTCAGTCTTCCAGCCACGGCGTTCCGCATATCTTGTATACATACGCAGCAAATCTGATCCGAACAGCGCAGCTTCTTCACCGCCTGTGCCCGCTCTGATTTCAAGAATTACGTTTCTCTGATCGTTCGGATCCTTTGGCAACAGTAGCACTTTGAGTTCTTCCTCAATTTTTTCATGCTTTTCTTCAAGTTCCGAAAGCTCCAGCTTGGCCAGTTCACGCATTTCATCATCTGCCGCTCCGTCTGCAAGAATTTCCTTTGCTTCGCGGATGCCCTCGACTACCTTTTTATATTCCGTATATTTCTGAACAACAGGCTCCATCTCGCCTATTTCTTTCGCGTATTTCTGCCAAGCCGCTTGATCCGCTATAATCTGTGGATCAGAGACTTTCAGACTCAATTCTTCATATTTACTCTGTATAAAATCAAGCTTGTCATACATAACATTTGCTCCTGAATACCAAAATTGTAAAGATTATAAATTTTCAAATCCATTCTGTTATCGTTTCGTTTTGCGCCAGACCATTTAGATCCGCAAATCAAAAATCTGTAAGATACTTCGGCCGCCCGATGCCGGACAACGGTAGATTTCTGTATATATTACAGGCTATTTGCAGACCGCTACATATCTGTAAATTATACCATGACAGACACTATTCTTCCACGGTTATTTTACCCTGCCGCACCCTATTTTACGCGCCGCAACGAAATAGTCCCGTATTTTTTTCACGATAATACTTCGTTTGAGATATATTTCCCTCAAAGTCGACCCTCTTTCTTTCATCTCATATGAGTTTACGGCCATGTTCTATGCGGCATCCGTGTCAGCTAATCCGTGCTTCTGCATATCGCGCAAAAAACATCATGTATCTTGTAAATCTGTGATATGCCGTATGCATTATAACGCGATGCGGCTTTGCGAGGCCGCGTGGACGCGGCCCCGCAAAGCCGCAAAAAAGCCGGAATTTTCATTCCGGCCTGAGGTTTTTTATTCGATATTAAACTTTTTCTTGAATTTTTCAACGCGACCGCCGCGGTTGATAAATTTCTGCTGACCTGTGAAGAACGGATGACATGCGGAGCATACGTCTAATCTCATCGTATCTTTCACAGATAATGTTTCAAAAGTATTTCCACAGGCGCAAGTAACCTTGCACACTTTGTATTCAGGGTGGATTCCCTCTTTCATATTTTTCACCTCTTTCCGCGTAGCGTCTATGCGAACCCCACGTTTTCTGCTGTCTTTGTCTATTTATTCTGACATATGCCACAGGCAATCGTTACCCATAGCGTTATTACTTTAGCACAACCAGCGTCAAAGGGCAAGCATTTTTATGATTTTTTCTTTTCTCCATGATGAAGCCCATCCTCTCCCGCCAGCAAAACTTGCCGCCACTCATCATCACGGAATCTTATGACTTTATGATTCTTCATCGGCGACATTCTCCTCACTGCCGACAAACAGCAGCCCCAAGTTTTTGCGCCGGTTTATCACTCCGTCTGGGAATCAATCAGAACATCAGCAATTGAGGTATCCTCAAAAAATGTATCCGCATTATATAAA
Source organism: uncultured Oscillospiraceae bacterium (assembly GCA_964438605.1). Classification (GTDB taxonomy): domain Bacteria; phylum Bacillota; class Clostridia; order Peptostreptococcales; family Anaerovoracaceae; genus Alangreenwoodia. The sequence goes on along the minus strand of CAYTKT010000044.1, from coordinate 9,420 downwards.
AACAGAATGTTTGAAATCCTCTCTGTACTGATCAGTTCCTGAACATCCCCGTAATAATAACGCGGATCCACCATAATAATTTCATCATAATATGGCAAGAGAAACGGGACAAAACAATTCGCATACGAATCTTTAAAAATTAACAACGTATCCCTGCCCGTATCGTTTGCCGTCGTAATCCTGATCAACGGATAATTCCCGCCGAAAAATACAGCGTACTGGTCGGCTCCTTCCAGTTTTTCCGTATCGTAGAGATCCGCACTTCTCCGATTTTCTTCCACATATTCCACAATATAACGGACAGATGACACATATGTCCCATCGTTCGTGCCGGCCGTTTCCAAATTTAAATCAGCCGCATCCACGACCTGCATGACACACTCCGCCGCTTGAAAAACCGCTTTTTCCCTTTCCGTGAAGTTTTTCACCGTATCTGCCATACCTGCAGCCATTACATCAGCTTCTGGAACCCAAATTTCAATTGTATCTCGCTTTTTAAGCGGAAATCCGCTCTTTGATGCCAGCGTACCCGCGAACGAATCCGTGACGGCATATCTGGCGTACATTTTTGATTCCGGCGACTCGATGCCAAGTTGTCCGGCCGCGTATAGAAACGCGTAGTACGCGCCTTTCGTCGTCCAGTGATGATCCGTATAATAATAGATATATTCCGTTTTATGCTCCGCCAGAGTATCTCCGACCTCAATATAATTGATATTTGGCGAAATCTGTTTCTTCAAAGAGGCAAGATATTCATTCTGATCGGCCATCGGCGCAAAATCCGGCAAATAATCAGAAAGAATATTTGCCGCCGTTGGCACGACCATCATAAAAATACGAAGATTCGTATTTTCAGCGAGACTGTTGATCGCCTCCACATTGGCTGCAAGATGCTTCTCATCAGGAACTGACGGCGCCTGAAACAGATAGCCACGCTGCCCGCGAAAAATCCCGTTGGAATCGCTGTTTCCAGTCAGCAGACGAAATCTCGACCTGATTGAGATCCAAAAATCACGCAGGACAAACTGGTCAGACAGATACGTTTCGCTTTGGCTCATAAACCTGCCGTCCGCCAGACTTGTCACAGACATCTCCGGCACCTGAGCCAGCATCCTGTTTTCTTTTTCGGAAAAGCTCCTGTCCGGCATCACCACATTTGCAACGGAAATTACGAAAATCAGCAGGAGAATCAGAAGTCCCGCTCTAACTTCCCCCTTTTTCAGCCTTCTTTTTTTTCGTCTTAAATCGTGTTCGTTGGATTCTGTCAGTTCCACATCATCTTCCAGACTGCCAGTCTCATCCGAAAATTCAGCTTTCCTCAGTTGCTCATCTTCTTCTGCCGTGCTGGATATTGTAGTCTGCCACGGCCACTTTACGTCGTCAATCTCTCTTTCGCGTTTCACCGCTTCCGGCTCCCCGCTCTGCTCCTTCGGTCCGAATTTTTCTTTCTGCCATGGCCATTTCACGCCTTCCAGTTTTTCTCCGTGCTTCGCCGTCTCCGGCTCTCCGCTCTGCTTTTGGGACCCCAATTCTTCTCTCTGCCATGGCCATTTTATATCTTCCCGTTCTTCATTTTGCCCGGACTCATCCCTCTGCCACGGCCATTTCATCTCTTTCGGTTTCATTGTTTCCTTTTGCACGCGCTTTCTCTTCGTCCGCCCGGTCGCGAAGATATTTCTTGGCCAGCTATTTCCGCCTGCTCCACCTTTTTCGCGGGATTCCGCTTCTTTATCCCCTTTTTTCTTGAACTCCTGCAGCATTTTGATCATCTCCCGCGAAATCAGAACCTGAAATACAAGAACGGATTATACGTTTCATTAACCAGGAACGCGACGCAAAGAACAAACAGCAGCACATAGCAAACTGATGCAACAATCCGCGGTCTGCCTGACATCTCTATGACCCGGTTGAGCGCGCTATGAAGTACCGGCGTGGAAGCCAGCACCATGACGCCGATCAGCAGCAGATTTGACGTCAGATAATAAAGTCCCGTGCTGTCTGCCAGCGGATGATCTCCCGCGCCGAACATGATGCCGATCAGTGAACACGCCGTTCCAAGCGATGGACTTGAAAAGAAAACCCACCCGATCATAACGATCAGCATTGTGTAAATATGCTGTATGAATTTTGGCATCTTTTCCAGAAATTTTAAAATAAAATATTTTTCCAGCGTAAGCAGCACGCCATAATACAAGCCCCAGAATACGAAATTCCACGCCGCGCCATGCCACATACCGGTAAACAGCCAGACGACAAACATATTCCGGATATGTTTCAACGGACTGACATAACTGCCGCCCAGCGGAATATAGATGTACTCTCGGAACCATGTTCCCAGGGAAATATGCCATCTGCGCCAGAATTCCGTGATACTTGTCGAAACATACGGATGATCAAAATTCGGCAGAAACCGGAATCCCAGCATTTTTCCCAGGCCGATAGCCATATCACTGTAACCGCTGAAATCAAAATAAATCTGGAATGTATACGCAACGCACGCCAGCCATGCTGACAAAACGGACATTTCGCTGATTCCCTGAGCTGTCAGCGTTGAAAACACTGCACCGATGCTGTTCGCAAAAACAACTTTCTTGGTAAGGCCCCGTACAAACTGAGCCGCCCCTTCTCCCGTTTCGTCCCACGATATTTTGCGGTTCTCCAACTGATCATCAATATCTTTATATTTTACAATCGGCCCCGCAATTAACTGCGGAAACATCGTCACATACGTCCCGAAAGCGATAAGATTGCGCTGCGCCTGCGTTTCGCCGCGATATACGTCGATCACATAAGAAAGCGTCTGAAATGTATAAAATGAAATACCTACCGGCAGCGTCACGTCGATTTCCGGCAGGTCAAACGGCAGAATCCTATTCAAATTCTCTGTAAAAAACCCATAATATTTAAAGAAGCCCAGAAGGCCGATATCAATAACGACCGTAAAAACGAGACTTCGCTTTGCTGCGTCTTTTCCGATCTTCCGTCGTTCCTCGATGTCAAGCCCCATGACATAATTAAACAGGATGCTGAATATCATCAGAACTACATAAATCGGTTCGCCCCAGGCATAAAAAATGAGGCTGAATAAAAGCAGAACCGGATTTTTCAGTATTTCCGGCGCTATATAGTAAAGCAGCAGTGTAATAGGCAAAAATGCAAAGATAAAAATAATGCTGCTGAAAACCATTCCTGTCTCTCCTAAATCTAAACTGCAAATAATCTTTTAAATAATATCATATCATATCAGCAAAAACTATAAATTGCGCCAAATATGTACCTTACAGTCAACAAAAATATCTGGCCGGCGATACCTGTCCCGCAGTTAATACAATATCGGGTTTAATCATGCAGTTATCGTCCCCCAGCGCTTGGCGCCGCCTCGCTTGCCCCGCCTCATTCATTCCCGACGCTGCTTCGCATTCAGCCCACATTCCTGTGCATTACAGCGCATCGAGAAACTTCTCGTAATATTTTGAAGCATCAGGTGAAACACAATAAAAAACGAAATTTCCTTTCGTTTTTATAATTGCTTTATCAAGCAGCGCACACTGTGCGGCTCCATATCCGTCAAAACTCGTCTTCTGTTTTCTAACGCGCTCATCAATGGCCTTTTCTATTGTCTCCGACTGACTTTCATCATTAAGACGAACAATCAGCAGTTCCTCAACATCCATTTGCGAAATCGGTTTGAAATACCCAACACCGTTGTAGTCCTCTGCATTTTGCCCGAAAATACGTTTAAAGTCAAGCGCCGTTGCCTGACCCATACCATCAAACACGCCTGTTGTTTCTTCAGATTCGACCGACGTTCCGTCAGAATTTTCATCTGTTTCCTGTCCATCCTTCACGCCCGGACTTCCCGCTTCTTCCGCTCCGTCCGTTCTTCCAGGCGCTACGTCATCTTCCGTTCCGTCCACTCCGTTATCCTGTGCAGTAAGCAGCTCCGGCACGACTTTTTGCAGAATTTCATCAACACTCTTGCTGCTTTCCGAATTGGACGATAACAGCACGGTCACAAATACGATAAGCAAAATGATTAAAACAGCTTTCGCTACATTATATACTTGAAGTTTGTTATATTTCCGGGCCTGCACGCCACTCTCCTCCGGCAGGCCCTCTTGCAAATTGTCCTGCGCATTTTCTTCTGCACCGTCTGCGTTCTTCTCCAATCTCATGCTGTAACCTTCCCATCTGTTAATTCAGCAGCCCTGCGTAAGAAGCCATATAATATGCCCACGCCTGATAAAAGCTTTTCTGCATATGAAGTCCGTCCTGTGCGTAAAGATCCGTCTTAACTATCGGTGTGCAGTCTATGTAAGCAAGGCCCAACTGTGATGCCAGCTGCTGGAGTGCCACGTTATAATTTGTCACATTGGCCAGCGCCGGCTTTTTTTGAACCGCTGCGTCGCTCGGAAGAATTAAGGAACAGATAATAACCCGCACATCCGGAATATCCGCCTGAAGCCGTGCGACAAGATCACTGTAAACATCGATAAACTTTTCGACGTCACCACCGTAAATCAAACAATCGTTCATTCCATAAGTAACAAAGACATATTTTGGACTTCTGACAACCGTTTTATTATAATCATCTTCTGCTGTAACAATACTTCTTCCAATCGTTGCAGCTACCGAGGCCGATGGCAGAACTTGATACGCTTCCAGCGCCTCTGCCTGCGAATCTCCTATGACAACAGCATTCGCAAACGCCTGCGCCAGATCAGCTTGTCCGCTTCCCTGGTCGGCATTCGCGGCAATCGCTTCGCGCCGTGCGATTTCCTCCTGAACAGAACGGACTACATTTTCAACGTCTTCCGTATCCTGAGAATCGTACTTTCCCAAAATCCGCCGTCCTTCCGCCACAGCTGCGACTTCATCAGTCTGGCTTTCAATCTTTTCCGCATCAGGAAATTTTACGAGAACAAGCACCACAATCACGAGCAGGAAATACACAACTGCTACGATTCCAATAATTTTTCTCTTTTTCTTCGTATTCATCATTTTAAAATCATTCCTTTTTATCACATATTTTGCGGAAGTTTCTTCTATTTTTAAAATTTTCTCCTGTAATGTCATTTTTTGTAATTGCAGCGAAAAATATGATATCCGATTACGATTGAAATTTCAACCCTTACCATCATAGCACGTTACTTGCTTTTTTGATACACAAACTTTCCGATTTTTAGAATTTTTATAAATCCGTAAAAATTTTCGCCGCCTTCCTCACTCCGTGCAGCCCACATTAATCTATCATTTTCCAAGGCCTGCACAACCGGCCTATATCACCGCATCCGTCCTACGGCCGTGCGCTCTGTCCATGAGAAACTCACCACGCCAGACGTGCATCAAGTTCTTCGTCCGGTATTTTCTGGAAAAACAAAGTGCTTGACATCCAAGCACAAAAGGATTATTTTAATATTGCATATATCCCACTCCCCCGGAGTGTGGTATAATCTTATACTATTCAAACACTCCCTGCAAGCGAAGAAACAGGCTGTTTCCTGCAAAAAATGATTTAGCACATCAGCGGAAATGTCTGAATAGAGAAAGGACAAGAAAAAATATGAAGGCCGACAGTTTAAAAGTTGAGAAACTGCTGAAAACAGCGCGGGGCCAACTGGACGGAATTTTGAAAATGGTTGAACAGGACAGATACTGCATCGATATATCCAATCAAATCATGGCTACCCAGGCAATTCTCCAAAAAGTCAATCGCGAGATTCTTATGTCGCATATGAGTTCCTGTATTCTCAAGGAAACGGATGAAACAAACCGCGAGGAACGCATCGAAGAATTGACGCATGTAATGGAAAAGTTACTGAAATAACGACGACAACGCTTTACATTGTGATCCGGCCCTGTGACCACACAAAATCGTCCGGCGTATTTCATAACATTTACACATGTATGCCCAAAAAAATCACAGCACATGATATTGAAGCGTATTCTTATCAATGCGCTATACAGGACGCGGCACATACACGTCTCCGATGCACTCTATACGGACCGCAAACATATACGCACCCAGCGCGTTCTCAAAACAAACGCAGCGGTCAAACAGGATTGCTGCTTGATAAAATCAGACATAACAGCAAAATGGATGGAGGACAAATATGAAAAAACAGAATTTTGTCGTAACGGGAATGACCTGCTCCGCCTGCTCGTCCCGCGTCGAAAAATGCGTATCGGCAATAGACGGTACATCTGATGTCAGCGTTAATCTGCTGACGAACAGTATGCGTCTTTCGTATGACGAAAACCTGACGAGCGAAGACGATATTATCCAGACTGTCATCCGAGCTGGCTACGGCGCCTATGTCAAGGGCGCCGACACACTTGCCGCTGCATCAGGCAGCACGGCACAAAATCCACAGGAAGAACAGATTCGGAACCTGAAATTTCGTTTTATCGCTTCCCTTTGTCTGCTGATCCCCCTGATGTACATTTCCATGAACCATATGATTTATGAAGGGCTCGGAATTCCTGCGCCCGATTTCATACGCAAATACATTCACGGCAACGAAAACGCAATTACATTCGCCTTCTCGCAATTCCTGCTGCTGATTCCGATCGTCTTTCTGAACAGAGCATACTTTGAGGTAGGGTTCCGGATGCTGGCCCACAGAAGTCCCAACATGGACAGTCTGATCGCCGTCGGCGCCACGGCATCTATCGCCTATGGAATTTTCGTCATTTTTCGCCTCAGCTACGGCCTCGGTCACGGTGATGACGCGCTTGTCAGCCGTTACAGTATGGATGTTTACTTTGAGTCTGCCGGTACAATCCTGACACTGATTACTCTTGGAAAATTTCTAGAAGCCAAATCGAAAGGAAAAACGAGTGAAGCAATCGAAAAGCTCATACAGTTAGCTCCCTCTACCGCAATCGTAGAACGAGACGGCACTGAAACGGAAATTCCAATCAGTGAAATCCGCGAAGGCGATATTTTCATTATGAAACCCGGTGCTTCCATTCCCGCGGATGGCATCGTTGTCGAAGGCAGTTCCGGCGTTGATGAATCGGCCATTACCGGTGAAAGTATTCCCGTCGAAAAAACGGCCGGCGACCGTCTGATTGCCGCTACGATCAACCGCAGCGGTTTTCTTAAAGGAAAAGCGACACGCGTCGGGGAAAACACAACGTTAAACCAGATCATTCATCTCGTCGAGGAAGCTTCCTCATCGAAAGCGCCGATTGCGAAGATGGCAGATAAAATCGCGGGCGTTTTCGTTCCTGCCGTCATGACGATTGCTCTCGCAGCATTTATTATCTGGATTGCTGTCGGCGCTACGTTCGAGTTCGCGCTGTCAGTCGGTATCGCCGTTCTTGTCATCTCCTGCCCGTGTGCTCTGGGACTGGCTACTCCCGTGGCAATCATGGTAGGTACCGGGAAAGGCGCTGAGAACGGCATCCTGATCAAATCGGGGGAAGCGCTTGAAATCGCCCATAATATCGACACGGTTGTCATGGATAAAACAGGAACCATCACGGAAGGCAAGCCTGTTGTCACCGACATCATCCCTCTGAACGGTGCAGACAGAGCTTCGCTTCTGTCCATCGCATACAGTCTCGAAAAGTCGAGCGAACACCCGCTGGCAGAAGCCATCTGCACTTTCGGCGAGTCGGAAAACGCAGATCTTCTGCCTCTCGACAGCTTTGAATCAGTCGGCGGCCGGGGGATCCGTGCACGTCTCCGCCGGTCTGACGTATCTGACGAAACCGCCGATGCCGAATCAAATTCCGATACTGCATTATCCGAAAGCGACACATCTGCCGGACACCCGTCGTCCGTTTCCTTCGATTCCAGCACTTCTGACACGAACGGTACCGTAATTTCCGGTTCGGAATATTTAGCCGGCAACTGGGCCTTTCTTGAAGAAAACGGAATCTCAGCCGCATCGGTAAAACAGCAGATCGACCTGCTGGCCGACCAGGGAAAAACACCGCTCTTATTTGCTGACGGAAAACAGCTCATCGGCATTATCGCCGTAGCTGATGTGGAAAAAGAAAGCAGCCGTCAGGCTATTGAGCGCTTCCAGAATATGAATATTGACGTTATCATGCTAACCGGCGATAACGAACGGACTGCCAAAGCGATCCAGCAGCGTATGGGCATCGGTCGGGTCATCGCCCAGGTTCTGCCCGAAGAAAAAGAAAAAATTATCGCTGAAATTCAGGCGTCCGGTCACACTGTTGCTATGATCGGGGATGGTATTAACGACGCGCCGGCTTTAGCCCGCGCCGACGTCGGCATCGCCATCGGCGCCGGTACGGATGTTGCCATCGAAAGCGCCGATATCGTTCTGATGAAAAGCGATCTTCTGGACGCTGTCACCGCTGTCCAGCTCAGCAAGGCCGTCATTCGCAATATTCGCCAGAACCTGTTTTGGGCATTTTTCTACAATATTATTGGAATCCCTCTTGCGGCTGGTGTTCTTTATCCGGCTTTCGGCCTGAAACTGAATCCCATGTTCTGCGCTGCTGCCATGAGCATGAGCAGTGTCTGCGTCGTTACAAACGCTCTGCGTCTCAAGTTCTTCCGGCCAGATAAAACCAAGTCGGTTTCGTCTCAATCCGATAAAACTGATTCTGTTCCAGCCGGTCAAGCGTTGTCTCTCAGCGCGGCGACCCACGGTAGAGATAACATAGACAGTACTTCAAATAATAACCCAAATAATAATTCAACTATAAAAGATGATAAGGAGGAGGAAGAAATGTTGGGAAGAAAAAAATATGATGTTATCATGGAAATCGAAGGGATGATGTGCCACAACTGTGAACGCCACGTTCGCGAAGCCCTCAACGCGATCGGTGCCGAAGCTGACGTCGACCACACGAAAAACAGGGCGAGTCTGAAACTCACAAAAGAAATCTCCGACCAGGCGCTTACAAAAGCTGTCGAAGACAGTGGCTACAAAGTCCTGTCCATCCAGCGCTGATCAGACAGCTCTATCGGCATCCAGAGCCGCCCAACGCATCCGGTAATTTTCCGCTGCCCGGCAAGTCCGATAGTCCGGCATCTGAGGACACTGCGACAATGCGGCTCCGGGGCTTGTTCGTGTGTCTTAAATAATCAAAACCTATCTTTACGCTAAGTATTAAAATAAAATTAAAAAACAAGCAGATGAAATATAGATTGGAAAATAGAAGGATTCCAAATGATAAAAATAACAGGAATGATTGAACAAAGTGGATCAGAAATAGAATCAGCGAAAAATGAATCCGAAAACGATTCTGATTCAGCAAGTGAACCGGAAAAAATCTCGAATTCATAGATCAGACCGTCTGAAAAAGATGTTTTTCCGAAAAAATTAATCTATTGGAAGCATTGAAAAATCAATAGACGTGCGAATAGAGCTGTTGGCAGTTTGAAAAATAATCCTTGCTATTTTCGTTATCCTTGGTATAATAATAGACGAA
>CAYTKT010000043.1:0-19001 GCA_964438605.1 uncultured Oscillospiraceae bacterium | reverse complement strand
AGGTTTTCAGCCGCTTTTCCAATATGGTCGAGGTGACAGGATTTGAACCTGCGACCTTTGCGTCCCGAACGCAACGCTCTACCAAACTGAGCCACACCTCGAAATTTGGAGTTCGCAGAACAACAACATTCATTATAATATACAATTCTCAAAAATCAAGCCATTTTTTTAGAATTTTTGTATATTTATATGAGAAATTTCCATGAGGCTAAAAAATATCATGAATAATCGACGATAAAATCGACTTTTACAGAAATTATTTTTGATAAATGCGATATTTAAAAGAAAAAATACATTGACACGGATGCTTTACTGTATTAATATATACAGGGATTGTTAATGTATGCAATTTTAAGCAAAAATTATTGGCTCATTTGTTTCATATTACTTGTATATATTTTCAATAAAACGGGAATGTTGCCGGTCGGTTTGGCAGCGAATCATTACGAAATCAAACTCGAAGGGAGCAGAGTAATGGAAGCAGTTTCAAATATAATTTCAACGCTCGACGGATGGTTCTGGGGAATTCCTATGATCGTCATTTTGTTCGGAACGCATATTTTCATGACAATTCGGACAGGCGTGGTCCAGAAGCATCTTTTGAAAGGGATTCGCCTTTCCGTTACAAAGGATCCAGATGGAACGGGAGAAATTTCCCAGTTTGGCGCGCTGGCTACGGCGCTTGCGGCTACGATCGGTACGGGTAACATCGTCGGTGTCGCAACAGCCGTAATTTCAGGCGGTCCTGGCGCAGTTTTCTGGATGTGGATTATCGGCATCTTTGGTATGGCGACAAAATACTCGGAGACATTGATGTCGGTCAAATACAGAGTTCAGTCGGAGGATGGCAGAATGTTAGGCGGCGCTATGTACGCGCTGGAAAGAGGACTCGGCCAGAAGTGGCTGGCTGTTATTTTCGCAGTTTTTGCAGCGATTGCGGCTTTCGGTATTGGATGCATGGCGCAGTCAAATTCCATTGCCAGTGCATGTTATAATAATTTTGGCATTCCGAGATGGATTGTCGGCATTGTGATCGCGTTTCTCGTAGGCATCGTAATTATCGGCGGTGTCAAGAGCATTTCCAAAGTTTGTGAAAAACTTGTGCCGTTTATGGCCATTTTCTATGTCGTAGGGTGTGTCATTATTCTCGTGATGACTGCAAGATATATCATTCCGGCAATCGCACTGATTTTCAAGTCCGCGTTTTCTGTACAGGCAGGAACAGGCGGTCTGATGGGCTTTGCGGTAGCACGGGCGGTTCGTTTCGGCTGTGCGAGAGGACTTTTCTCGAATGAGTCCGGTATGGGCTCCGCACCGTTAGTAGCGGCGGCGGCAAGGACGAAGAATCCTGTCAGACAGTCTTTGATTTCTATGACCGGCACATTCTGGGATACTGTTGTGATCTGCCTTATTACGGGCATTACGCTGGTAAGTTCTGTCCTGGCGCATCCTGAAATTTCGGAAGTTATGGCTGAAACCGGAGGAGATACCGTTCTTACGTTTGAAGTATTTGCGCAGATTCCTGCTATCGGCAGACCGTTGATTACGATCGCGCTGACGCTCTTCGCGTTTTCAACGATTCTCGGCTGGTCTTATTATGGTGAGAAGGCGGCGGAATATGTTGTCGGCCCTGGTGTTATGAAGATTTACAAGATTTTGTTTGTCGTTTTAGCTTTCGTTGGGACGATAGTGAAGCTTGAGACGGTCTGGAATCTGGCAGACTTGCTGAACGGGCTGATGGTGATTCCGAATGTCATCGGTATTATTGGTCTCAGCGGCGTCATTGTGGCGGAAAGCAAAATATATCTTAATAATCTTGATGGGATCAGTCCGGACGAAATTCCTGTCGTAAAGACGAAAAATCATTAACCTGAATAAGGAGCGGTTGGGAAAGAAGATTAAGCGAAAATAGGAAAATGGTATACATAGATGTTAGGGGAAAAAGCCACTGCGAGGCAAAACCGGAACAAATATGTGTGTTTGCAAGGTTATTTGTAAAACGTCATGTGGTGTTCAGTTTGGTGAGTAGCTCTCTTGTATTATAGAGTAGTAGTTTTTAGTGACCCTCTCCAAGGTCATGTGCTACCCTGTAAGGGATGCTGTGGATTGGTTCTTGCTCCTTTTTGACTTCAGCATCATGAATATGGGCTAAATCTGCGTGAAAAATAAACTCATAAAAAGTAAGATAGATTAAAAACCATTAATGATAGAAAATGAATTAAAATACGGAGAGATAGTAGAGAAGGAACAGTTATCAATTGAAAAAATGATTTTTGAGTGGGAACAGTCAGAAAATGGGTTGGAAAAACAGTAGGAGAGTCAGAGTACCCTGCGGATTTTATGAGCCTGCGGAGTGCCGGGGAAGTTTGAGCCGTCTCGTGTATGAGGCAGAGGATTATATGGAGGGAATCGAAATTACGGAGGACGCGTCGGGTGTGGCCGCGTTGCTGGCGAGATTTCACGAAAGGGAAAATGAGGAACCATACGGGAGAGATGCGAAAAATGAACCGTGTGAAGATAAGAATTGGCCAAATAAGAAAAATCAGGGACCAGGGTACGCAGGCGTGCGCAGACGAACTGTGAAGAAAGCGGCTATGATATATCTGCCTTACGGTTACGATGCTCGGAAAAATAAAGGTCGACGGTATGATGTGGTTTATCTGATACATGGAGCGGGTGGCAGCGAGTACTCTTATATGGGCAGTGAGACGGAGCCGTCACGATTAAAACATATGATTGATCATATGATCGAGTCACAGATGATCAGGCCGGCCATTTTCGTAATGCCGACATTTCCAACGGGTGAAATTCAGCTGAGCCGCTATCGGTCTTTAGGTTTTGTGAATGAGCTGATTGGCGATTTGATTCCTTTGGTCGAGGGCAGATACCGGACGTTTGCCGTTTCGACAGAGCCGGAAGGCATCCGGGCTTCGCGAAACCACCGCGCTGTGGGTGGCTTTTCGCTGGGTGGCGTAGCGGTATGGTCCGTTTTTTGTGAGGCACTTTACTGTGCGAAATTTTATCTGCCGCTATGCGGAGACTGCTGGGCTTACGACAAATTTGGCGGACGGGATTACCCGGCTGAGACGGCACGGATTTTAGCAGAAGCGCCGAAACGTCAAAGCTGCGGGATAGATGAGTACCGTATTTTTTCTGCGGCAGGCGGAGCGGAGGATTCGGCGCACGAGATGCTTCCGCCCCAAATGGCCGAAATGGAACGGCATCCAGAATCTTTTCTCTTTGGCGACGGTAATTTTGAAAACGGAAACATCATCTTTTATGAAGTGGAGGAGTATAAGCACAGTTACGGTTATACCTGCGAATATATTTTTAATGCTCTGCCTTTGTTTTTCCCGTTTTCTCCAAAAGATTGAAGAATGTCATTCCGTCTATGCCGTAATGGATCATCGTCCGTCTGACGAAAAGGCCTGTACTGTCCCAGAAAATCCCTGAGAGAATAGAGATTACAGGAAGAAGTTTTTTCAGCGCTCTGCTTTTCACAGGGCTGGCAGTCCTGCGGCACTGTCCGGTGTCTGCGGATCTAATAAGAAGCGGTGAATGGCAGGAGTGGGGATGAAATTTATAGGATAGCCTGTAAATAAAATAGTCTACTGCAGATGAAAGTCGGTAAGAAAGGAGCTCGTTTAATGGAATATTATGATATTATTGCCGTCGGCGCGGGCGCCGGCGGCGTATTTTTGACATATGAACTGCACAGGCTCGGATGCGCGGCGAAGATACTCGTTCTCGAAAAGGGAGCGCCGCTTGAGGAACGGTTTTGCCCGATTAAGATGGGAAAGACGGAAAAATGCGTAAGATGTGCGTCCTGTAAGATTATGAACGGTTATGGAGGAGCGGGTACGCTTTCGGACGGAAAATATAATATTACGACTCGTTTCGGCGGGGATCTTCATAAATATGTGGGGGAAAAAAAGGCGATGGAACTGATGGAATATGTGGATCACGTACTGACGAGTTTCGGGGGCGAGGATGCGAAGCTGTATTCTACGGCGAATTCTGAGCTGAAAACGATGGCATTGCGTAATAATTTACACTTGTTGGAAGCAAAGGTGCGGCATCTGGGAACGGACAGAAACAGAAAGATTTTGGAGCGTCTGTATGATTATTCAAAGGAGCAGGTTGAGACGAGGTTTTATACGGAGGTTCTGACGATTGACCGTGTGGATGAAACTGTGAAAAGTGACGTGCTGAAAGCGGGTGGTGCAGGCAGTGTCGGAACCGTAGAACGTGACGAGGCAGAGAGGAATGATGCAGATAATGCCGGAGGCGCGGAGCGTGATTTACCGAAAGCAGGCGGCGCAGACGGGAATGGGGTAGCCGGGGACGGATTCCGGTTTATTGTAGCGACACAAAACGGTGAAAAATTTGCTTGCAGAGATGTTGTGCTGGCCACCGGACGTTCCGGCTCGAAATGGATGTCGCAAATTTGCGAAAAATTTCAGATTCCTACAGAGAGCAATCGAGTGGATATTGGCGTCCGGGTCGAGTTGCCGGCTGAGATTTTTAAGCATATTACGGACGATGTGTACGAGAGCAAGCTGGTTTATAAGACAGACCAGTATAACGATGTGGTGCGTACATTCTGCATGAATCCCTATGGTGAAGTGGTGGCAGAGAATACGAACGGGATTATTACGGTCAACGGCCATAGTTATGCAGACGCTGAACTGCATACGGAAAATACGAACTTCGCGCTGCTCGTGACAAATCAGTTTACCGAACCGTTTAACGACAGCAATGAATACGGCGAATCAATCGCACGTCTCAGCAATATGCTGGGCGGCGGCGTTCTGCTCCAGCGGTTTGGCGATCTGATCAAGGGACGCAGGAGTTCAGAACGGAGGATGGAAAAATGCTACACACGACCGACGCTGAAAGCGACGCCGGGGGATCTGAGCCTTGTCATTCCGAAACGCCAGCTCGACGATATTATTGAGATGATTTATGCGCTCGATAAGATTGCGCCGGGGACGGCAAACGAAGATACGCTGCTTTACGGGGTTGAAGTTAAATTTTATAATTCAAAGGTTCAAGTGGATGAAAATATGGAAACGAATGTAAAGGGAATTTACACGATGGGCGATGGATCCGGTGTAACCCACTCGCTTTCTCAGGCGTCTGCGTGCGGTGTGCTGGTGGCCAGGGCGCTTGCGAAAAAATATGCGTCATGCGGCGGGGACGGAAAAGCTGATTAGAGAACGTGACACAGGAAAAGTTTTTTGCCGGAAAGTTCTTTATCTGCGTTTGATGCAATGAAACTTTCAGCCGGAGATGTTCCAGCGCAAAGGTCGGAGCGCTGGTGGCTGGATTTCAGTGGCCGGATTTCAGAGAACGTGAAAACCGGCCGCTGTGCTATTTACATTACACGACATCATAGAAAATGCCGTTGGTTTTGCTTGATTTCAGATTTATTTCCGTGCACATTCAGCGTCTCTGCCCTGAAGGATGTCAAGGCCGTGGCGGATTGACGGCAAAATCGGCCCAAGGACTTCCTCAATGGCTTTCGGACTGCCCGGCAGATTGACAATAATGGAATCGCCGCGGATGCCGGCTTCGGCCCGCGAAAGCATGGCTCGCATTGTGATGGCAAGACTGATACTGCGCATCGCTTCCGGAATTCCCGGTGTACGGCGCTCGATGACAGAAAGCGTAGCTTCCGGCGTTACATCGCGCTTTGAAAAACCTGTGCCGCCGGTGGTGATGATGAGGTCGATTCTTTTGTTGTCCGCCATATCAATCATGGCCGCCGCCAACTGGTCTTTTTCGTCCGGAATCATGCGGTAATCGGCGACTTCAAAATTTTCTGCAAATTCGCCGATGATTTTTTCGATAGCAGGGCCGCCTTTATCTTCGCGCAGTCCCTGGGAACCCTTGTCGCTTGCTGTGATAATGCCTACTTTATACATATTATTGCTCTCCTTTGTTTTGATAGCAGTGTCAAGTCAATCATTTGCTTTACTAATTCAAACTGAGCAGAATCGATACTTTGATCGAATCCGATACTTTAAAAAGCGTTTCCTTCTCCTTCGTCCTCTCGACCGGTAGTTATTTTGTTTCCAAACCCGCTGTCAAACTCAGGCCGAAAGCTTGTTCATTACAGGTTTGATCAGGATTTGTGAAACATCAACAGAACGATTCAAGAAGAGCGTAAGGATGAGCGTTTTTTCATAAATAGCTCTGCACCAATCTTCGGATTGCTTTTGAAGTATTTCCGCAGGTATTTTATCATAAAATGTTGTCTGAGGCTATGATGATGTGATTGGAATTGAATAAAAAATATGTAAAAAATTTCAAACACACGTTGACATATGGAATTAACTGGAATATAATACAGATACAAGGGGATGTAAAAAAATACCTCTCAGTTTAACTGGAAAGGAGATGAAAAGGAATGGCAGATTATTCGAGACGTGACGACGACTTCCGTTATGAGATCATCAATCATCTCGGCGTACTCTCGACGTCGCCGAAGGGCTGGACAAAGGAGTTTAATATTGTGAGCTGGAATGGCAAGGATTCCAAATACGATATCAGGGACTGGAGCCCCGGCCACGAAAAGATGTCGCGCGGCATTACGATGACGCGCAGCGAACTGGCTCAGCTTGCAGAACTGGCAGCGATTGAGCTTGGCACAAATCAGGCATAGCGCCCGATGTAGACTGATTTGTAACGAGATTGCCGGTATGCGCCGGCAGAGGGAAGCATTTTTCCCTGCGACGTGCTGCATCTTTCCGACGGCTGGATAGATTAAGACGGTGTGGGAATATTAGCGTTTCATGTTTTCGATTGTATGTAATGCGCCGCAGGCTTTTTTCGCGGTAAACCGAAAGATGGCGGGAAAGACGGCGGCGCGTTCCCGTGGGGAGCGGAGGTAGTGTGAAAGAGAGTAAATTGAGCTCAAATCGTGGCGCAGTCACGAGAAAAAGCCTCGCATAGTAACCGCTTTTTAAGAGTAGTCCCGTCTTGGTAAAACGAGGCGTACCTGCACATCAACCTCTAACGGGTGAATGTCTCAGATATTGATGCCGGGATGCTTTATAATCGAAATTATTGCAGTTATTGCAGTACAAAAACTTGGACGTAAACCGCTTTTATTTACTATTTATGCTGCCGACCGAAGGGTGGTGGAATGGAGATTTTTATAAAGGAAAAAGGATATGATTTGAACAAATTATGAGAAAAGCGACTCCCGGCAACGACTGTGCAAGTCGTTTTTTTCATAATTTGCTGATTTGAGAGCGCGGGTGAGTATCGGCAGAGAAGGCTGACATACGGAAAAAAGGGAGAAAAAATCTGAAATTCAGGACGAAAATGTGGAGAAATGCCGGTCGGGCAGGATGGGAGCAAAGAGATTGAAAAAGAGTCAGAAATGTGAAGCTCTGACGGGTAAAATGGGGCATCTGCCGGTGACTTGACATAATGAACTGTATGGAAAAAAATTAATGTCGAATGATTCAGGACATGATATAATGTCAGCACATGGCAGCCGTTCAGCGAAAATTGTCGGTTTCCCGCCGTCAGGCGGTGCCGCATGGCTGAGACGGCGGAAAATCCCTGAACTTTGAGAAGAACAGGAAAAAGCCAGAGGAGCAGAATAATTAGAGTTTGGAGTATCAAAACGGTAAAGGGGATGCCTGTTTGACAGGGTTCTGCGTACTTAAAATTTATTTCTATATCAGGACGTTGGGGACTAAAAACCCCCATGGAGCAAAGTCAGTACAAATATATGGTTTGTAAAACTGTGCCCGGTTAGCGCACGATCCCCTTTTGTCCCCAGCATCACATCATTCGTCGCAGCAGCAAATGAAATAGAATGACAGGAGGTTACTTATGGACGGGAAAATCAGGATCACGATTCTTACCGATACGCAGGAGGTGCAGGTCGTCGAGCAGGCTGGGATTTCCGTGCAGGAACTTGCAAAAAAGCATTACGATGATTCCGATGGCTTTTTCCCGGTGTTTGCTATGGTTAACGACAGGGGACAGGATATGCTGTATCGGATTACAAGGCCGTCGGTCGTCCGGTTTATGGATCTCAGGAACCGGCTGGCGAGACTGACCTATCAGCGGAGTCTTTACTTTCTGTATCTTGCGGCGCGAAGTGAGGTTGATCCGGATGCGGTTTCTATTTTAAAGCATCCGCTGAATGACGGCATTTACATAAAGGTGGAAAACTGCGGCGGCAATTTTGCTGAAATGGCCTGGCGTACAGAAAAACGAATACGCGAAATGGTGCGGGAGGACGTGATGTTTACGCGGGAAATTCTGAGACGGCGTACGATTCTTTCAAAAGAGCCGCCGGAAATTCTGACGCAGCAGCAGATCGAATTCATACGCAAAAGTGATGTCAGAGAAGTATTTCAGTACACCTGCGGCGGTTTTTCAGCTGTTTTTTATGATCCGCTGGTCAGATCCGCAGGATGTCTTCATCTTTTTGAGATCGTACCTTATGAGAAAGGTATTATTATCCGTACCCCGCAGTACCAGAGTCCGAACAAGCTTTCACCTTACCGGGACGACCGTAAGATTTACGAAGCATTTATGGAGGAGATGGAATGGAAAAACCATGCGGGCGTTTGGTATATCAGCGATCTAAATGAGAAGGTACGCAATAACGAATGGCAGGATCTGGTGCTTTTGAATGAAGCGCTGCAGGAAAAAAGAATTGCGGCTATTGCGGATGAAATTGCCGACAGCGGTAAGAGGATCGTTTTGATTACAGGTCCGTCCTCATCGGGCAAGACGACGTTTGCCCAGCGTCTCTGCATCCAGTTGCGGGTAAACGGCAGACATCCGTTGTATATAGGCACTGACGATTATTTTGTAGAGCGTGACCAGGCGCCGCGTGACGAGTTTGGCGAATACGATTTTGAAAATCTCGATGCTGTTGATGTGGCGCTTTTTAACCGGCAGCTTAACGATTTGCTTGCTGGCAAAGAGGTCGATATGCCGGTTTTCGATTTTATTTCCGGAAGCAAGCGTTACGGGACGCGCATCACGTGTGCGACTGAGGATCAGATTTTTATTATCGAAGGGATTCACGCGCTGAACGATGCGCTGACGAATCGAATCGACGAGAACGAGAAGTTCAGAATTTATATCAGTCCATTGACGACACTGAATATAGATAATAACAACAGAATTCCGGTCACTGACCTGAGACTGGTGCGCAGAATTGCGCGGGATATCCGTTCACGCGGGCGTACAGCGAGTGAAACGCTGGCAGAATGGAAGAAAGTCCGCGCCGGAGAAACGAAAAACATTTTTCCGTATACCGGCAGGATCGACGCGTTTTTTAATTCATCTTTTTTGTGCGAGTGGGCAATGCTCAAACCTGTCGTCAGAGAGCATCTTGAGGAGATACGCGAGGAGGATGAAAATTATATTGAGGCGGAACGTCTTTTGCGGATTTTGCGCTGCGTCCGTTCTCTGTACAGGACGGATGATATTGTGAGTAATTCCATAATGAGGGAATTTTTAAATGGAGGAATCTGGGTAAAATAGAAGGGATGCCCGGAAAATGATAGCAGGAAGGAATTCCGGATCGATAACTTAAATATAAAAATAGAATTGAATTCAAATAGACAAGTCAAAGGAAAGGTTTTTAATATGTTGTATCTTGGGTGTCATCTTTCCATAGCGAAAGGATATTACAAAGCCGCGCAGGAGGCGGTTTCTATCGGCGCAAATACGTTTCAGTTTTTTACACGAAATCCGCGGGGCGGAAACGCGAAAGCAATCGACGAGAAAGACATCGCCAAAGCGAAAGCATTGATGGAAGAATACGGATTCGGGCCGCTGCTGGCTCATGCGCCTTATACGATGAATCTCTGTTCCACGAAGGAAGATGTCAGAGATTTCGCACTGAATATACTGAAAGAGGATGTGGAACGGATGAAATATCTGCCTGACGTCAGGTTTTTGTTCCATCCGGGAAGTCATGTGGGGCAGGGGACTGAACAGGGAATCCAGTTGATCGTCGATGCGCTGAATAAGGTGATTACGGACAACGACGGCCCGATGATACTGCTCGAAGGAATGTCAGGAAAGGGAAGCGAGATCGGCGGTGATTTCCAGGAGATTGCGCAGATTATGGAAGGCGTGACTTATAATAAAAGGCTCGGTGTTTGTATTGATACGTGTCATCTTCATTCTGCGGGATATGATGTGGTGAATGATTTTGACGGCGTGCTTGAAGAACTTGAGCGAGTGATTGGGCCGGGGCGTATCGGCGGCGTTCACCTCAATGATAATATGAATGATTTCGGGTGTCATAAGGACAGGCACGCAAAAATTGGGGAAGGAAGCATCGGCCTTGACGCGATTTGCCGTGTAGCAACTCATGAAAAACTGGCGGGGCTGCCATTTAACCTGGAAACGCCTAATGAACTGCCGGGATATGAGGCTGAGATCAAGATGATCCGCGAAAGGACAGGTACGCTGTCGGAAGTGAAAAGGTGATTTGTAAACTCAGAGTGAAATAAGCGGAAAGCGAATGCGGGCGGAAATAAAGGGTGAATGAGAAAGACGGTATAGTTAAAGGAAAGACAAATCGATGGACTATCTGAAAAATTTGAACGATAAGCAACTGGAAGCGGCAGTTTATACGGAGGGGCCGCTTTTAATCCTGGCGGGAGCGGGCAGTGGCAAGACGAGTACGATGACGCGCAGGATTGCGTATATGATCCGGGAAAAAGGCATTTCTCCGTGGAATATTCTGGCGGTTACGTTTACGAACAAGGCAGCGCGCGAGATGCGGGAGCGTGTGGAATCACTCGTGGGAGATAATTTGAATATGTGGATTATGACGTTTCATTCGGCGTGTTTGAGGATACTTAGGATGAATGCGGATAAAATCGGGTATACGAGAGATTTTACGATTTATGATCCGGTAGATCAGCGTGCCGTCGTCAAGCCGCTGATTAAGGCAGCCGGTGTAGATGAAAAGACGTTTACGCCCAACTATGTGCTCACGATCATCAGTGACGCGAAAGAGCACGGGCTTGACAGCCGGAAATTTGCAGAGGAAGCTGACGGATATAAAGAACAGATCGCGGCAAAGCTTTACAGAGGCTACGAGGAGACTTTGCGCAAAAATAACGCCATGGATTTTGATGATCTGATCTGGCGGACTGTGATGCTGTTTGAAGCGGATAATGAGGTACTGGAATATTATCGTGAAAAATTTCGTTACATAATGGTGGACGAGTATCAGGATACGAATTTTATGCAGTATAAGATTGTTCGGCTGCTGGCGGAAAAGCATCGTAATATCTGTGTCGTCGGTGACGATGATCAGTGCATTTATCAGTGGCGCGGAGCCGATATCAGGAATATTCTTTCTTTTGAAAAGGACTTTCCGGGGACGAAGGTCGTCAAGCTGGAGCAGAATTACCGTTCCAGTGCAAATATTCTGAAGGCGGCTCATTCCGTAATCAGGCATAATCGCGGCAGGAAAGACAAAGAATTATGGACAGAGGCAGAGGATGGAAACAGGATTATGTATCGGCGGCTCGATACGGAGAAGGCTGAAGCGGTTTATGTGGCCTCGGAGATCGACAGGTTGATGACGAAAGACAGGAAGTATTCTGATTTTGCAGTTTTGTACAGAACGAATGTCCAGTCGCGTAATTTTGAAGAGGCGTTTATGGCGGCCGATATTCCGTATCGCGTGCTCGGTGGAACGAAGTTTTACGACAGAAAAGAGATTAAGGACATGATGGCCTATCTGCGCCTTGTACTCAATCCCGCAGACGATTTGGCTTTTGTGCGGATTATCAACGAACCGAAACGCAGTGTCGGCGCGAAGACGCTGGAAAAGCTTCAGTTTTTGGCGGAGCAAAGACAGGTAAGCCTGTTTGAACTGCTGACTGATGATGAAGTGATCGGCGGGCTTTCGTCGAAAGCTGCGTCGGGGCTTCACTCGCTGATTCATCTGTTGGCGGAATGTCATGCGAATCATGAGGAGATGAAAGTCAGCGATATTTATGATAAGTTGCTTGTGCAAAGCGGATATCTGAAGGCGCTGGAAGAAGCAAATACGGTGGAATCGAAAGGCCGGATTGAAAATCTGCTGGAATTTAAATCGGTTATGTACGACAACGAGGAGGAAAATCCACAGCTTTCGCTGGCGGAGTTTCTTGAAGGAATCGCTCTCGTGGCCGATATAGATAATCATGAACCGGAGGAAAATGCAGTCGTGCTGATGACGCTGCACAGTGCGAAAGGGCTGGAATTTCCGGTTGTTTTTATGCCAGGCATGGAGGACGGGTTGTTTCCGGGATGGCGTGCGCTGGATTCGTCGGAGGGGATGGAAGAAGAACGGCGTCTCTGTTATGTGGGAATCACCCGTGCAAAAAAGCAGCTTTATATGACAAGCGCCGTATCGCGGACGATTTACGGACGAACGGATTTCACCAGAGAATCTCAGTTTTTGAAGGAAATGGACAAAGACCTTTTTGATGAGGCGGCTGATCCGCTGGGAAAGAACAGCTATCAGGAGGGCGGCGGAAATATCGAAGCGCAGCCGCGCAGGAAGTATAGCACGATGAATAAACCGTTTGATCAGATCAGATATGTACGGCAGAGTGCGGAGAAGCTGGCGAAATCTGCGGCAGCGAGTGCCGCAGATTTCGCCAGCGGCGACCGTGTGCGTCATCCGAAGTTCGGGGAAGGGCTTGTCATTTCAGTCAAAAAGGGCGCGGTGACCGTTGCGTTTGATGGTGTGGGAATGAAAAAACTGGCACTGGATTTTGCACCGCTGCAAAAAATATAACTGCGTAGTCCGCGAGCTGACGCCTTGATCAGGAACGGCGTCTGCGGCCCATGGGCGCAGAGCAGGCGGCATGTGTCTGGTATCGTGCCACACGGGTTTGATACTGCATGGCGGGTAACAGGGTGTGATGCGGTCGAAGTGTCGGCGTGGCCGCAGGCTGTGTTGTATCCGGTTGGCCCAGAACCGACCGGAAGCCATGCCGTTTAAAATTCGATAACAGGAGCGTGATTTAATGGAAGAAAAGAAAGAAAAATCTGCAGCAGGCAGGCTGGATGAACACGGCGCAAAGCTTCGGATGAAAGAATTGACGAAGCTTTTGAAATATCATAACGACAGGTATTTTAATGAAGATGCGCCGGAAATTTCAGATAATGAGTTTGACCAGTTGTCTTTGGAATTAAAACGCCTGGAACAGGAATTTCCGACGCTTGCAAAGGCTGATTCACCGACGCGCCGGGTCGGCGGGACGGCAAAGCGAACGGCAGGCGTGCTTGTAAGGCACAGGGTTCCGATGTTGTCTATTCAGGACGTGTTCAGCCGCGAGGAGGTAGACCGTTGGGTGGATGATATGTTGTGCAAGCTGGGTGAAGATACGGAGTTTCTTGTAGAGACGAAGATCGACGGGCTGTCGCTGTCGCTGCGTTACGAGGATGGATCGCTGGTGACTGCGCTGACCAGAGGTGATGGCCGGGAATACGGCGAGGATGTTACGGAAAACGCCAGGGTTATAGATGATGTACAGGTGACGCTGGCGGAGGCTCCGGAATATCTTGAGTTGCGCGGAGAGGTTTACATGGAGAATGAAGCGTTTGAAGCGGTTAATGAGCGTCAGGAACTTCTTGGAAAAAGGCTTTTTGCAAATCCGCGCAACTGCGCTGCGGGGACGCTTCGTCAGCTTGATAGCGCCGTAACGAAAGAACGGCGGCTGTCGATGTTCATTTTTAATCTTCAGGACGCGAAAGGCATTTCCTTCCGAACTCATGAGGATGTCTACGAATATCTGAAGTCCAAGGGCGTTAAGACGATTGAACATTATTTTATTTGTCACACGAGGCAGGAAGTCTGGAAAGCTATTGAAGATATCGGAGCCATACGCGGCAGTCTTCCTTATGATATAGACGGCGCGGTTGTCAAGCTGAATGTTCTCGCTGATCGGGAAAAATGTCCGGATACCAGCAAGAATGCCGGGTATATGGTAGCGTATAAATATCCACCGGAGGAAAAAGAGAGCGTGCTGCGCGATATCGAACTGTCTGTGGGAAGGACGGGCAGAGTGACGCCGACTGCCGTTTTCGATCCGGTACGTCTGTGCGGTACGACTGTTTCGAGAGCGACGCTCCATAACCAGGATTATATCGACGAGCTTGACGTAAGGATTGGCGATACGATAGTCGTGTATAAATCGGGGGAAATCATTCCGAAGATCAGAAAAGTTATTCATGAAAAACGGCCTGAAGGCACGAAAAAGTTCATCATCCCGGACACTTGCCCCGTCTGCGGAGCTGCTGTTGTCAGAGATGCGGATACAGCGGATATGCACTGTACAGGGGCATCCTGTCCGGCGCAGCTGGAAGGCCATATCATCAATTTTGTCGGCCGCGACGCCATGGACATCAAGGGATTTGGCGAGGTTTATGTCAGAGAATTGACGGCACAGGGTTATATCACGGATATTGCTGATATTTTCCACTTAAAGGACTACCGGAACGAGTTGATTGAGAAGGGAATCGTCGGAAAAGAGAAGAACACGGATAAGTTGCTGAAAGCTATTGAGGACGCAAAGCGAAATCCGCCGTATCAGCTGCTTACAGGTTTTGGAATCCCGAATGTCGGAAAAGCAGCAGCAAAGTCGATTCTGCGACATTTCGGCAGTATCGGTGCGGTGGCTCGCGCTTCCGAGGAGGAACTTATCGAGGTGGATGATGTAGGGGCCGTTACGGCTGAGGCTGTTAAGACGTATTTTTCCGATGCGCAAAATATTGATATTTTAAAGCGTCTGGAAGAAGCCGGCGTCAATATGGTGATGGCGCAAAACAATCAGAGCGACGGCGCCGGCAGCGCTCAAAACGGTACGCGGCAGGTTTTCGCGGGCTTGACGTTTGTCATTACGGGAACACTTCCTGGAATGAAGCGGAATGAGGCTGCGGAATTGATTGAAAACCACGGTGGAAAAGTCAGCAGCAGTGTGTCGAAAAAGACGAATTATCTGCTGGCGGGAGAATCGGCGGGAAGTAAGCTGACAAAAGCGGAATCTCTTGGCGTTTCTGTTATCAGCGAGGAGGATTTAATGCGGATGATTCAGGAAACAGCGGGTTCCTGATTTAAAAAATTTTTTTATGCGCTCCCTGAAAAAGCAAAAAATACGCGTCTAAGAAGTTTTTATGCGAGGTGACGGATTTTCATGGCAGCCGCGCCGGGAAGATTTTTCAAGCTGTCTTTCCGAATAGAAAGCAGCGGCCATGAGCATAAATAAGATATAGAAAATTTGCTCCGGCCCGACCGGAGAGAACAGGCAGGAAAACAGCAGTATGTATGCAAGCAAAGTTCAGATATGTGGAATCGATACCGCGAATCTTCCGATCATGAAAGACGTTTCTATGCAGGAAATGATTGATCGTATCAGATCCGGCGATAAGCAGCTGCGGGACGAATTTATAACCGGAAATCTGAGGCTTGCCCTCAGCGTGATACAGAAATTTCAGAATCGGGGCGAGAGCATGGATGATTTATTCCAGGTGGGGTGCATCGGACTGATCAAGGCGCTGGACAATTTTGATATCTCGCATGACGTAAAATTTTCGACATACGCTGTCCCGATGAATGTCTGAAGGTGAGGAAAGCAAAAGACCGGCAGAACTTTCCGTTGCAGCGGCTCGCGACAATGGATTGCAGATGTGAACGGCATAAATTATAACAAGTATTTTGATTATTTGTAAAATATTGCTGAAAATAATCTTTGCGTACTATTTTTTAACTCGAAAAATATATTTATGCTAAGTTAAAATTTGTTCAGATTATTGACAAATTACGGATAGTAAGTTAAACTGAATACGTTGCCGGGCGCAAGTAACTTCGGCATTTTGATATTGATATCCGGGAACCTTGTCAGTAGCGTGGAACGTATAGTCAATATCAAGGATATAACAAGTTATATCTGCAAAATGTACTGTTTGAGAATCAAGAGTACAATATCTTAGAAAGAAGGTAGACAAATGTTTGGTTTCACAGAAGACATGAAAGAAAAGCAAGAATTAGTTCGTAAGTTCTGCGAAGACTGGATTTATCCAAATCTGGCAGAAATTGATGCAGGCAAGTGCTGTCCGGATTATATCTGGGAAGAATGGTGCAAAATTCCTGGTTTTGCAAGCCCTTGCGCTCCTAAGTTTACTGGCGGTGAAGAAATGCCGTTCAACACCTGCCTGGCTATGTGGGAAGAACTCGGTAAGGCTGACTTAGGTGTTGCAACCGGTTTCGGTTCTAACAACCTCGGCTCTTTCCCAATCCTCCTGACTGGTACTGATGAACAGAAGAAAGAACACTTCGGCAACCTTCTTCAGGGCAAATTCGGTGCTTTTGGTCTGACAGAAAAAGGCGCTGGTTCCGATGCAGGCGCGGTGGCAACAGAAGCTAAAAAAGAAGGCGAATATTATATCCTGAACGGCGACAAGTGCTATATCACAACTTCCGGCAAGGCAATCGAATCGAATTCCACGCTGGCAATCGCAGCTTCCACAGACAAGTCTTTAGGAAGCAAGGGACTGACGATGTTCCTGATTCCTGGCCAGACTCCAGGCCTTACAGCAGTTAAGGAAGAAGATAAGATGGGAATTAGAGGTTCTCAGACCTGTGAATTACACCTCGAAAATGTTAAACTTCACGAATCCAGAATCCTCGGCGGGCCTGAAAAGGGGATCGGCTTTGGTTTCAAGACAGCAATGATGACGCTCGACGCTGGCCGTGCCGTAGTAGCTTCTCAGGCTAACGGTGTTGCTCTGGCTGTGCTCGATGAATTGAAGAAGTATTGCACGGAACACCTTGATGGCGGCAGACCTCTCTCTGCAAATCTCTCCGCAACATTTAAGATTGCTGAGATTGAAGCTCAGACCCAGGCTTGCAGACAGCTCGTATACTATATTGGCCGCATGAGAGACGCTGGTCTGAACCACGGTCATGAATCCTGCTGCGCTAAGATCGTCTGCACGGAGAATGCGATCAACGCTACAAGGGTTGCTATGGATATTATGGGTGTTAATGGTCTTGAAAAAGGCTCAGTTATGGAAAAATTATATAGAGATGCTCGTATCCTTGCTATCTATGAAGGTACAAATCAGGTACAGAGATTAGTAGTTACTAATGGCCTCTTCCCTAAGAAAAAGAAGAAGAAGTAATTTAAATCTGTTGCTGGCTGTTAGTAGAAATTAGATAGAATATATCATAAGGAGGATTTTTCAAAATGAGTGAAAAAAGTTTAATCCAAAAAGCTGCTGCAGACTTTGCCGCTGCAGAATTGGCTCCAGTATCATTTGTACCGGAAAAGACAGCTGAATATACAGAAGATGTAGTTAAGAAAATGGCCGCTAAAGGTTTCCTGAAGGTTGCCGACATGGAAGAAGCAGCGATTGTAGCGGAAGAATTCGGTAAAGTAAATGCTTCCATGGGTGAGGTAGCTGTTATCGCAAACGCGACTGCGCAGATTATCGACACTTACGCACCTGCTCTCGCGATTGACGGGATGACAGGCTATGCTGTATATGAAGAAGGTACTTCCTGCGGTTCTGTTGCTGCAACGCCTGCAGGCAACGCTTACACGATCACAGGCAAAAAGATTGCCGTAGCTTTAGGCGGCGCGGCTGAACAGTATATCGTAATCGCTTCCATCGACGACGCTCCTGCGGCATTCGTTGTTAAGGCGGCTGACGTTAAGGCTGAAAAGTTTGATAAATTAGGTCTTAGATCTTATCCTACAGCGAATCTGACTCTGAACGCTGCGCCTGCAACGCTTTTGTCGGCAGACGGTGCGACAGTGAGAGCGGAACTCAACGCTAAGATTGATATTTTGAACTGCTATCTCGGAGCCGGTATGGCTGCAACCTGTGCGGACGTTTCGACGGAATATGCTAAGACGAGAGTTCAGTTCGGAGCTCCTATTGCTAAGATTCCTGCAGTAAAGGCGTTGCTCGCAGAGATTTCTGTTGCTCAGTACAGCCTGAAGGCAGTTGCTCAGCCTGCACTCGAAGCGGCATTAGCTGGCAAGCCTTATGTTGTTGAAGCTGCAAAAGCTAAAGTGGTTGCATCCAAGGCTCTTTGGGATGCTACTTCCAACTGCGTACAGATCCACGGTGGTACTGGTTATTCCAGAGAGTATCCAATCGAAAGATACTATAGAGAATCCAAGACCATCTTCAATAATACAGATTCCTTCGATTACCCTGAGCTGAGAATTGCAGCAGATATGCTGAAATAACAGGTGTTTTAGTCAGTACTTTACGGATAATTTTCCGTCTTTTGGTAATGATGATATAAATGAATTTGGGCTGGAAGCTGCGGATGCGGATTCCGGCCTTGTTTTAATGTTTGGCTTGCTCTGATGATTTTAAGATCGTTTACTGTTTGTTGATTTTCTATCAATTTATTTTTGTATAGATTTATTGCAATAAGCTCATTGTATTTAATTATGATTGAAATTAAACTATTTTCATTTGATAAGTAGGAATTAGTTCATATAAATAATATCTGTTTGAAACTATATAGATATAATCGGTTTTGGAATTATTTTATTTTATATTAGTTAATTTAGATACTGTTTGCTGATAACTTTTGTATACAATCCTTTTAGCATGGTACTTTTAGAAATTATAGTCGATTAAAATCGAACCGGCGCGGATCGTGATACTGTTTATGATTTTTTGCAGAAAAGCGTGCTGTTCATTGATTGTCATGTATTCCCAGAGATCGTTGACCTCACGGATTTCTTTTTTTGTTTCGAGGCGTTGTCTGCTCAAAAGGCCGCGGTCGTTTTCCGAGCGTATCATGTTCTGTACTTCTTCGAGCATAGCTTTGTTTTCTTCCATTTTGTTGTAACCTCCATGTTTGATACTTTGGCCGAATGAAATAAAATCATTGGGTCTGCATTTGGATTGCTTTATAATATATTTTTGGTTAATTGTAATATGAAGTTGAACAGCTGAATAAAAAGATGATCCAT
>CAYTKT010000042.1:0-20108 GCA_964438605.1 uncultured Oscillospiraceae bacterium | reverse complement strand
GACAGGGCATACATAAAATAGAGAATGACTTTTAGGAAGGGCCGGAGGGACGAGACGTTTCTCCGGCTTTTTGTTCAGAGAGGAATCAAACGTGGAGAAACAGAATCAGAATGTAACCGGGCTGTTCAGCCCGGAGGAATATGAGGAACTTGTGGCGCAGACGGACGCGATGTTCCGAAAAAACCGGAATGTGGACGATGTAATTCAGATGCTGACGGACCGAATCGCGAGAGCGCTGGAAAAAGAAAAGAAAGCCAGACAGCGGGAAATGCAAAGAGAAGGGATTGCGGCGGCCAGAGCGAGGGGAGTTCACCTCGGAAGGCCGAGGATCGAGCCGCCAGCCAATTTCCCGATGGTGCTGAAACAGTATCTTGGCGGAAATCTGTCAGCGAATGTGGCGGCAAGTCTCTGCGGCGTGGCCGTCAGCACATTTTACCGCATGAAGCGGGAAGCGCTGGCGGCAGAACAACGGAAACGGGCAGAAACGCCTTGAATGTTTGAGACATGTGTAATAAAGTGCAGAGATACGCGGAAATGTCCTGACTTCATAAAAATTTCAGGCTCTGCGCCCACTCCTTTTCAGGGGTGGGAGCAGAGCCGTTCTCCTTGTGTTTCAATATAGTGAGATAAATTGCGTATTCTTTTATTTTTGTAAAATTAGCTCTGGAAAGATTGAGAAGAAAGTATTATGATATTATTCAATTGAGAATATGGAAATGAGAGAATTGCTATGCGATTAGATAGGAATGCACATTCAGTATTTTTATCGCACTGTTATCTCGTACTGGTCATGAAATAAAGGAGGAAACAGGTATGGAAAAAATAACACAAACTGCCGGAAGAAACCAGCTGGGGGATTTTGCCCCTGACTTCGCTCATTTTAATGACGATGTACTTTTCGGTGAGAACTGGAACAATCAGGACATTGACTTAAAGACCCGGTGTATCCTTACCGTGGTGGCATTGATGTCCTCTGGCGTTACGGACTCCTCGCTGACCTACCATCTGGAAAATGCCAAAGCGCATGGTGTTACCAGAAAAGAGATTGCCGCCATTGTGACCCATGTGGGATTTTATGTAGGCTGGCCGAAGGCATGGGCGGTATTTCGTCTGGCAAAGGATGTCTGGAAAGAGGAAGAACCGGAACTGACGGAAAAAGACAAATATCAAAATACGATTTTCTTTCCTGTCGGAGCGCCAAACGACGGCTTTGCACAGTATTTTTCAGGGCAAAGTTATCTCGCTCCGGTATCGCAGGAACAGGTAGGCATATTTAACGTGACATTTGAGCCGGGCTGCCGGAACAACTGGCATATCCACCATGCCGGCAAGGGTGGCGGGCAGATCCTTGTCTGCGTCGGCGGGCGCGGTTACTATCAGGAGTGGGACAAAGAGCCGGTTGAAATGAAACCCGGCGACTGCGTCAACATTCCCGTGGGCGTCAAGCACTGGCACGGTGCGGCGCCGGACAGCTGGTTTTCTCATCTGGCTATTGAAGTTCCGGGAGAAAACAGCTCCAATGAATGGCTGGAACCGGTCGATGATATACAGTACGGGAAGCTGAAATAACAGGTAGTCGTAATATGCGTTGAGACAAATTTTCCGGCATCTGAGCAGCCGCGAATCCCGAACGCGGGATGAATTTCTTGCTTCTGTTCCTTCAAATGTCTTCGGAAGCGGAGATTTTCTTTCATGAACTCCGCTTCACGACAGCAGAGCTGCCATGTCAACGTTTCTTTTTCCTCAATGTGACGTGACAACGGTTTGCCGGTTATCTGACGGATTCGAGAAGTTCATCGGCCGGTTTGCCGTTAAGACTGACGGAAGTCAATAGATCGCCGCTGTAAACAAGTTTGAGTGAGAAGAAGGGAATTTCGTCCTGCATAAGTTTCAGGAAAATTCTGTCGCCCGGCCACACAGGCAGGTGAAAGATGTCCTGTTTTGGAACCCATTTGAGTTCGCCTTCTTCACAGTCGGTCAGCGTTCCGGAAAAATCAGCCGATGTAAACAGGTGCATGTATTCTGTCGGATAATGATTGGCCACGAAGGTGACGATGCCGCAGTAACGCCATGATGTCAGCGTCAGGCCGGTTTCCTCACGCACTTCTCGAAGAAGACATTCTTCCGGGCTTTCGCCTTCTTCAAATTTACCCCCGACGCCAATCCACTTGTCTTTGTTAAAATCGTGTTCCTTTTTTGTGCGGTGAAGGAGCAGACAGCAGTCGTTCTGTTCGATATAGCAGAGTGTTGTGTTTAACATTCTTGCCTCCTTAGCAAATTCTTGATAAAACAGGTTGCAGGCAGACTGCAACTGATTACAAACCTTCAAGTTGATTGCTATTCAATATAACTCTGAATAATTATGCTATAAAAATGCTAATCATTATTTTTAGCAATCATATCTATTATAATAAATATAAATGAATTAAAACAAATAATAATAATTTGTAATAATATAAAATTGACTTGGAACTCACCAAGACTACTCTCAGTTATGATAAAAAAATCAACGTTTACGATTAAATACCATTAGTTACAATCAGTCATATGTGATGATTTTCTTTTCTGAAGCATTGTGCTGCTTGAGGATGCGTCCTTTTTTCAGCATATCGCGGATTTTGTCGCGGTCGGCGGCTTCGAGCGCTTCTTTGTGTTCCGTGATATGCTGGATCAGCTGGTCGATTTCAAAGAGCAGATTTTCTCTGTTCAGAATGAAAAGATCGGCCCATGTTTCCTCATCGAGGCGTGCGACACGCGTCATGTCAAGAAAGCTCCCCGCACTGAAGCCGCGTTCTTTTGGAAGGGTTGAACTTTTGATGTAGGAGTTGGAAACAACATGAGCGAGCTGTGATGTGTATGCGATACTTTTGTCATGTTGTTCGGGCGTCGTTTCGATGACCGATTTGAAGCCGATGTCATATGCGAGTTTTCGCAGGATTTCGATGGCATCGCGGTTGGAGTTTTCCGTGGCAGTAATCAGATAGCTGGCGTTTACAAACATGTCTGCCATTGAAAATGAAAATCCTGAGAATTCCGTTCCGGCCATTGGATGGGAACCGACGAAGTGAATTCCTTCTTCGAGGAGTGGCTGTTCCAGCTGTTTTGTGATATATTGCTTTACGCCGCAGGTATCTGTGACGATGGATCCTTTGCGGAAGTTTTTTTTGTTTTCCAGGATGAACTCAACGATTTTATATGGTGGCAGCGCCACGATAGTCAGGTCTGCCCTGGACAGCAGATGGGGTCTGTCGATTGGAATGATTTCGTCGATGCTTTCCATGGCGATTGCCATGTCGATCGTCGCTTCGTCAGAATCCATGCCGATCAGGTGATGTGTCGTATATTTTTTTATGGCTTTGCAGAAGGAGCCGCCGATAAGGCCCATTCCGACCACTAAAATTTTCATATTTATCAACCGCCTTTCTGAAAATAGCGTTTTTTATTCCGCAGGAAACAAAAAATACGTTAGGCTGTTTTTAGCCGGTATAAATTGTATACACGATCAAGTTTTTTCACACGGTATACGGTAGAAAGATGCACTCGGTCAAAGGAACTGAAACTACAAGCTTGAAGTTCGGCAGACGGAATTTTGTATAAATTCCACGAAAATGGCACAAAATTATTATAGCACATCGGAGTTAATTGAAAACATGAAAATCGGTCATTGTTAAAGAAGGATTTAACCGGCCTGGTACAGTCGGAAGTGTTACATCAATTATAACTCTACAACCGACCCTGCATTTTCGTGAAATTCGGCTTGACAATCTTTTGTGTTCGGATAGAATATAATTTATAGCGAAAAACGAATGTTTTTTGAGAAAAATAAAATGAGAAAAGCGATGACGGAGAGAGTAGCCGTACCGGAAGTTTTACAGAGAAGCGGGGAGAGGTGAGAGTCCGCAGACGGAGGTACAGGGGAAGATCACTCCTGAGCTGACTGGCTGAACGGGCGCTTGTTTTCGGCCTTATGCGGTCGTTGTAATAGTGGACGGGCATGAGGCTTTCAAATGACGGAAATGGGATTTCCATCATTTGAAAGGTGGAACAAGAGTACGAAAATTCTGTTGACAGATTGCGTGTATTTTCTGGTGAATCGCGCTTAAAGTCGTCGGGACGCTGAGTAAGCCGGTTCGCGACCGTGCGTTATGCGGATTCGAGAGGCGTTCTTTGGCGGGCATCCGTCAGGAAACGCTATCAGGGTGGTACCGCGGTAATTTGTGATTGTCGTCCCTGCATCTTTGGATGCAGGGACGTTTTTTAGTATAGCGGGCATATCCGTGTTCTGTGGTGAGGGGCCGCATAAGCGCAGCTGTCGACAAACTTGAAAGCGATTTTCAAGGTTTGTATCGTGAGATACAGGCAGGAAGAAGAGAGAGCAAGATCGCAGCCCTGCGAACAGGAACTCGATTATAAGGTGTTTAGGACGGGCAAATTGACCGAAAGCAGCAAAGCTCAAAACGCAGCCGTAACCCATAGGCGTCAATTAGAAGGAGAGACGGAAAAAGAGCACGGATTTGTCCTGTGAAGCCTCAGAGGCGGATTCCATTAGCCGTAGTAACGTAATAACGACAAATGTAAGAAGTAAGAAGTCAGAAGAAGCCGCAGCAGAGATTTGAGGGGCGGAACAACGTAACCATATGCCGCATGGAGGAAACAATAAATCGCGGAATTTTGCAGAAATGCTGTTGTGAATATCGGAAAGCTAAAGTACAGCAGATGGCTTCGATTACTTTATAGATGAATCATTTATAGAAAGGAATGAAATAGATGTTTGAGAATTTATCGGATAAGCCGATCAGTGAGGTGCAAACTTCGCAGGCTGACAAGTGGGAGCAGAACAATCTGCTTGAAAGATGCGTTGCGGAGAGGGAAGGAAGTCCGTCGTTCGTATTTTATGAAGGGCCGCCGACAGCAAATGGCAAGCCGGGCATTCATCATGTAATCGCCAGGACGCTGAAGGATTCTGTGTGCCGTTATAAGACGATGCAGGGCTATAAGGTCAGAAGAAAGGCGGGCTGGGACACTCACGGCCTGCCTGTGGAGATCGAGGTGGAAAAGCGCCTGAAAATGAGCGGCAAACAGGACATTGAAAAGTATGGCATCAAGGAGTTTAACCAAAAATGCCGTGAATCTGTTTTTGAATACGAAGGCATGTGGCGGGACATGACGAAGCGCATGGGCTATATGGTCGACTTGGATGATCCGTATATCACGCTGGATAATAATTTTATCGAGACGGGATGGTGGATTCTGAAGAAGTTCTTCGACGAAGGTCTTATTTACGAAGGCCACAAGATTTTGCCTTATTGTCCGCGATGCGGCACGGGCCTTGCGTCTCATGAGGTAGCACAGGGTTATAAGGAAATTAAATCGACGACGATTACCGCGAAATTTAAGAAAAAGGGAACGGATAATGAGTATTTTCTCGCCTGGACGACGACGCCGTGGACGCTGGCATCAAACGTGGCGCTGGCTGCCGGTCCTGAGATCGATTATATAAAGGCGGAAAAGGACGGATCTGTCTATTATCTGGCAAAGGCGTTGGCAGACAGAGTTCTCGGTGAAGGCAGTTATACGGTTCTTGAACAAATGAAGGGAAAAGACCTGGAATACATGGAATACGAACAGTTAATGCCGTTTTTGCATACTGATAAAAAGGCATTTTTCGTGACGTGCGCTGATTACGTTACGACGGAAGACGGCACCGGCCTCGTTCATATCGCGCCTGCTTTCGGTGAGGACGACTATCAGGTTGGCCGCAGGTACGGGCTGCCTGTTTTTAACCCGGTAGGCGAAGACGGCCGCTATACTGACACGCCGTGGGCCGGCAGGTTCGTCATGGAAGATGGCTTAGATGTCGATATTATCAAATATCTTGCGGAAGAAGACAAGATTTTTGCGAAGCAGAAGATGGAACATAATTATCCGCACTGCTGGAGGTGTGGCACGCCACTGATTTATTACGCAAAACCGAGCTGGTATATCGAGATGACAAAGCTGAAAGATCAGTTGGTTGAAAATAATAACAGTGTCAACTGGCAGCCTCCGTTCGTCGGGGAAGGGCGTTTTGGAAACTGGCTGGCTGACGTGAAAGACTGGGCGATTTCGAGAAACAGATACTGGGGTACCCCGATTCCGATTTGGAGATGCGAGTGCGGCCATGTAGAATGTATCGGTTCGAGAGAGGAACTTGTGGAAAAGGCACAGGAGAATATTGATACGACTATCGAACTGCACAGGCCGTATGTGGATGATGTTCATTTGACCTGCCCGCGCTGCGGAAAGACGATGAGCCGTATTCCCGAAGTGATGGATTGCTGGTTTGACAGCGGTTCCATGCCGTTTGCGCAGCTGCATTATCCGTTTGAAAATCAGGATATTTTTGAGGAGAATTTCCCGGCCGATTTTATCTGCGAGGGGATTGATCAGACGAGAGGCTGGTTTTATTCTCTGCTGGCGATTTCAACATTTATCACGGGCAGGGCGCCTTATAAAAATGTTCTTGTGAACGATTTGATTCTCGATAAGGACGGTAAGAAGATGTCCAAATCGAAAGGGAATACGGTGGATCCGTTTGCGCTGTTCGACAAGTACGGAGCCGACGTGGCAAGATGGTATCTGCTCTATACGTCTCCGGCATGGACTCCGACGAGATTTGACGAGGACGGCGTTCAGGAAATCCAGAGCAAGTATTTCGGTACGCTGAGGAATGTATATAATTTTTTCGTTCTCTATTCCAATATGGAAGATGTGGATATATCGTCGCTAACGGTCGATCCGGCAGGTCGGCCGGAACTGGATCGCTGGATTCTGTCGCGTTTTAACCGCCTCGTCAGGAATGTGACATCTGATATGGACAATTATGAGCATATGAAAGCCGTTAAGCAGATTACGGAATTTGTTGCAGAGGATTTGTCCAACTGGTATATCAGAAGGGCAAGAAGGAGATTTTATGCAGAAAAACTGACAGACGATAAAAAGGCGGTTTTCGTTACAACTTATGAGATGTTGAAAGGGGTGGTTCTCCTGTCGGCCCCATTTGCTCCGTTTATTTCCGATGAAATTTATACAAAACTGACCGGTGAAGAATCCGTTCATCTGGCATTTTTCCCGAAGGCTGACGAGGCGCTGATCGATGAAGCGCTGGAAGAAAAGATGGAGCTCGTCAGAACGATTGTTGCACTTGGCAGAGGAGAGAGAGAGAAGGAACGCATTAAGGTCAGACAGCCGCTGGCAGAAATTCTTGTGGACAGCAGATACGAGCCGATGATCGGAGATATGGTCCAGCTGATTAAAGAGGAACTCAACGTTAAAAATGTGGTGTTTGAATCGAATATGGATACGTATATGGATTATTCGCTGAAGCCTGATTTCAGGAAGGCGGGCCCTGTTCTGGGCGGCAGGATCAAAGAGTTCGGCAGTGCGCTGGCGGCGGCTGACGCCAAGGAGATGATCGCTCGTCTCGGACGCGAGGGCAAGGTAGTTCTGGAACTGGGCGGTGAGGTCACGGAAATCCCTGAGGAACTGGTTGACGTCAGAGTTAGTGCGAAGGAGGGCTTTGCGGTCGGCACGGACAAAGGCGTTTTCGTCATTCTCGATACGCAGCTGACGCCGGAGCTCGTTTCGGAAGGACTGGCAAGGGAGCTTGTTTCTAAGATTCAGCAGATGAGAAAGCAAAAGGATTTTGAGATGATGGACCATATTGCAGTTTCCGTCCGGTGCGACGCCAGGGCGAAAGCCGCGTTTGATGAGTACAGGGAATATATAATGAAGGAAACTCTTGCGGTCAGCCTTGATTATACGGAGGACGAGCTTGAAGAATTTAAGCTGAACGGACATGAAACGGGAATTGTTGTAGAGAGGGTGCAGAAGTAAATCGATGGTGGGCCGCTGCAAGGTTTTCCAAAAGATTTGCCTGCGGAACTGTTATTTCTGCCAACGCAGCAGCGACAGAGCCGATGACGAGAGCGGTTTTCCAAAAGGCCAGCCTGTTTGGAGATGTGATCCGGCAGGCTGCTGCCGGCTGCGGCTTTAACTCGATTTGCAGGCTTATTGGATTGATATGTGCGTGTGACCAAAATGCCGGCGTAGGAAGCACAGTTGGCAGAGATGCGGCTCCAACGGAGCGGTGTACAATATCCATATACGTACGAAATGCGCACGAAGCGGTAGAGGCCCCGACGGAGTTATGTCCGGCTCGGTTTTATGCAAAATTTTCCGAAATTCGGTCAGTGCGGGCAAATTGAGTTGAGTGAGACTGAAATGAATAGGATCGTGCGTGAACGGAATGTGCACAGCAGCCGGGATGATGCAGCGGAACCCGGCCGGCGATTCCGACAGTTTTATTTTAAGGAGAGAAAAAGCATGGAAAATCAGGCGAATGTGCAGCATTTGAAGAATATGACGCTTTCTGAGATGCAGGAATGGTTTTTGGGAATCGGCGAAAAAAAGTTTCGTGCGCTTCAGGTGTTTCGCAGGATGTATGCCGGAGAGTCTTCTTTTGACGGCATCACGGAGCTTTCGGGAAAGCTGCGTGAGTCGCTGAAAGAGCGGGCATCGCTGAATTCTGTGCGGATGATTGAGCGGCAGGTTTCAAAGAAGGACGGGACGCGAAAGTATCTTTTCGAGGTGGAAGGCGGTTTTGCGGTTGAGAGCGTGCTTATGAAATATAAATACGGCAATACCGCGTGTATTTCTTCCCAGGCGGGATGCCGAATGGGATGCGCGTTTTGTGCGTCAGGCATTGACGGGTTGGAGCGTAGTCTGACGGCAGGTGAGATCGTCGACCAGGTGGTTGTCATGAGCAGGGATTCGGGGGAGCGGATTGGCCGTATTGTCGTTATGGGAACAGGCGAACCGTTCGATAATTACGAGGAACTGCTCCGAGCGATCCGGATTATGCATGAGGAAAACGGCCTGAATATCGGCCTTCGGAATATTACGGTATCGACCTGCGGGATTCTGAATAAAATGGAGCGTTTTGCAGATGATATGCCTCAGGTCAATCTCGCCGTGTCCCTTCACGCGGCTGATGATGCGGTGCGGCGCCGCCTTATGCCGGTGGCGGCCGGTTATGAAATGAAAGACCTGATGAATGTCTGCCGGCGTATCATCGAAAAAACTCACAGGCGCATTACGTTTGAATATGCGCTGATTGAGAATGTCAACGACAGGATGGAAGACGCGGTGCGACTGGCTTCGCTGCTGAAAGGAATGATGTGCCATGTCAATTTGATTCCGCTGAATCATGTGGATGAAAAGAAATTTAAAGGCTCGGCCAGAAGGCACGCGGCGCAGTTTGCAGCTGTTCTGGAAGAAAAAGGAATAGAAGTTACGATTCGCAGGGAATTGGGCGCAGACATCAGCGCGGCCTGCGGGCAGCTGCGTTTGGCGGAAAGCAGGAGGGCCGATGCGTGACGGACGGTCCGCGCAGACGGGGCGCGGAGTAGGTCTGCATGGGAGAATCAAGACGTGCTAAAATGCATAAAGCCTGATGCAGCCGGAGGAAGTCGGTCGTGCGGACAGGGAAAAGTCCGCAGCTTGTCTGTGAAAAAGACGGGAAAGGAACGGCTTGAGACCGGTTTGACGTTGACTGTTGATCGTCGGCTGCCGGTTGGCGGGCAGGATACAAAGAATTTACATTTAAAAACATTTTCGGTAAAAACAGAGAAAAGCCCGCGCTTTTCTTCAGGAAATTTGTTGTCCTTTTTCTGTTCATATAGTATAATTACATCATAGAAATTACTCATTGGAAGGGAGAAGAATACAGTGATTAAACTTTTAGTCGGCCACAAGGGCACCGGTAAGACAAAGATGATGGTCGAAATGGCCAATCATGACGTTGAGGAAAAAAAAGGAAGTATTGTATTTATTATAAAAGATGACAGACTGAAACACGATCTCGACATCCAGATCCGCATGATCGTTATGGATGATTACGAATATGTCAACAATATTGATGAATATATCGGATTTATCTACGGCATCATGAGTTCAAATCACGATATCGAAGTTATTTTTATCGACAGTATTCTGAAGCACGCCGATATTGCTATTCGCGATTTGCCTGAATTTCTCAGAAGACTTCAGGTGATATCCGATAAGTCGAATATTGAATTTGTCGTCAGCCTGAGCGCTGATCTCGAAGAATTAGATGCCAGCGTAAGACAGTACGAAATCTTAAATAAATAAAGCACAGGATTCGGATACATTTTCAGAGCGCACATTTTACATTTTATTGAGATGCCGAATGGAATCTCGAATCAGTATTGCGGCAAATATTTGCGGCGGATTCTTTGTTTTTTAAGGATTGTCGGGGGAGACCAAAGAGCGCGGGGAAAAAGACCGGTATTCATACCGTGGCTTGATCCCCGTTTTGTTTTTCCTGAAAATCGGTTGTCTTTCGTGTTTTTTAGGAAATAGTTGGTTGAGATTGGTTGAGAATAGTTGAAAAATAATGAAAATATCAGAGCGAACGGAAGATTTATAGAAGATTTATAGAAAAAGCAGGGAATGTGGCAGAAACCAAAAAAAAGATAATAATTTAGTCTTAAAAAATAATAAGAAGTAGATTGATTTAAACGGGATTTTGAGATGATAATTCGATGTTTTAAAGTAAGATGAGATATTTTACATATGCTGAGTACATGAGACGAAAATACGGCAGAAAGGTGTATAAACTGCCGGTTCGTCTGCCGGTTTCCTGCCCGAACAGGATGGCGCCGCATATGACGGAGGCTCCGGATAGTTCGGTTCCTTCGGCTTTTTCAGGGGCCGAGGACCGTTCGCATCTTTCGGATTTTCCTGGCTGTACGTTCTGCGGTGCGTCGGGCGCCGGATTTGAAAATCTGCCAGCAGAGTTTTCGGTGAGAGAACAGCTTGGGCACAATATAGATTACATCGGAAACAGGTACGGCGCCGATCTGTTTGTAGCATATTTTCAGAATTTTACAAATACGTTCCTGCCTCTGGAAGATTTTTCTTCATATCTTGAAGAAGCTCTTTCGATGCCGCAAATTGTGGAAGCTTGCGTTTCTACGCGTCCCGACTGTGTTTCTGACCGTTATCTTGAGACGGCTGCGGAGGTGTGCAGAAAATGCGGAAAGCAGACGGTTTTTGAGTTGGGTCTTCAGAGCATCAACTATAAGACGCTGGAAAAAATAAGGCGCGGCCATTCTCTGGCAGAATTTATAGATGCTGTTCTGCGCTGCAGGAGGCATGGGTTTGAAGTCTGCGCTCATCTGATTTTGAATCTGCCGTGGGATGACGATTCCGATGCGGTGGAAGCGGCGAAAATTCTGACGGCTCTCGGTGTTAGCCAGGTCAAGCTCCATTCACTTTATATCGAGCGGGAAACCGAAATGTGCAGACAGTATGAAAACGGGGAATTTCAGTTGATTGGAGCGGAGGAATATGCAGCACGGGCAGTTAAGTTTCTCGAATATCTGTCACCGGATATCTGTGTCCAGCGCCTTGTCAGCCGCGCGCCAGAACAGGAGACTGTATTCTGCAACTGGGGAATGAGCTGGTGGAAGGTGCGCGATATGATTGACCGGATTATGGAAGAAAATGATTTGTGCCAGGGGGACAAATGCGATTACCTGGGACGCGATTATTATTTTTGGAAAAAGCGCCGTGAGGGGGAAAGATTTTGCGACGGAGGCGTCGGAAAATCTGTAAATTCATATCTGCTGAAGGAGTGGAGGCGGACGGAAAAATTAGTAAAAGCCTGTCCAAAAAACGCTGAAAAAGCTGAAAAAGATTTGACTTAGCGTATGGGGAATAGTATGATTAAATATGTGTATAAACACGCAAATGATTGATATTTATATGATCCACAGCGATCAGAAGGAGGAATAAAAAATGGCTAATATCTATTATCAGAGCGACTGCAATCTTTCGGTACTTGATGGTAAGACGGTTGCGATCATCGGCTACGGCAGCCAGGGACATGCCCATGCATTGAACTTAAAGGAAAGCGGCGTGAATGTTATCGTCGGTCTTTATGAAGGCAGCAAGTCATGGAAGGTCGCTGAAGAGGCGGGCTTAAAGGTCGCAACAGCGGCAGAAGCAGCAGCGGCGGCAGACATCATCATGATCCTCACACCTGACGAAAAGCAGGCTGATATATACAACGAAAGCATTAAGCCAAACCTCAAAGAAGGCAATATGCTCATGTTTGCTCACGGCTTCAATATTCACTTCCAGCAGATTGTTCCACCTGCAAATATTGATGTTGCGATGATTGCACCGAAAGGACCCGGTCATACGGTAAGAAGCGAGTATGTTGCAGGAAAGGGTGTGCCTTGCCTCGTAGCGATTCATCAGGACGCTACCGGCAGAGCTCTCGAAACGGCTCTGGCTTACGGTGCGGGTATCGGCGGCGCAAGAGCGGCAATCCTGGAAACGACGTTTCAGACAGAAACAGAAACAGATCTGTTTGGTGAACAGTGCGTACTCTGCGGCGGCGTAACAGCTCTGATGCAGGCGGGCTTTGAAACTCTTGTGGAAGCAGGTTATGACCCTCGCAACGCTTACTTTGAGTGTATCCACGAGATGAAGCTGATCGTAGATCTGATCTATCACGGCGGTTTCTCTGAGATGAGACATTCCATTTCTGATACGGCTGAATTTGGCGATTATGAAATCGGCAAGCGCATTATTACTGAAGATACAAAGAAGGAAATGAAGAAAGTTCTTTCCGAGATTCAGGATGGTACGTTTGCTAGAAACTGGATCATGGAAAACAAGGTTGGCAGACAGCACTTCAACGCTACGAGAAAACTCAAGGCTTCTCATCAGCTCGAAGAAGTAGGCAAAGAACTCAGAAAAATGTATTCCTGGAGCGACGAGGAATAGTAATTTTTTTACATTGCTTAAGGTCCCCGACGCGATACACGTTCGGGAAAATAATTCCGGTTTAAGGGCAGCGGCAGGGGATTTCGCTGACGAGACAGTGCAGCGTACATCAGGATAACGAACAGATCACGGCAGCGCATTTTTGCGCTGCCCGTTTCAGATATGAAAACGTGCCGGAATTTCCGAATAGTTATCTTGTTGAAAGAATTTTTGGAAAAGGCACTGATTTAAGGCGGCTGAAGCCGATTTGCAGCTGAGAAAATCAGGAGGCTTTCCTTTGTAACAGTTATTTCTAAGGCGATAAATTATATAATTTAGGAAATATGAAAATATCAGGTTCAAAGATAATATTAGAATGTCTGAAAGAACAGGGCGTTGACACGATTTTCGGTTATCCTGGCGGTCAGATCATGCCCCTTTACGATGCGCTTTACGATTATAGTGACAGTCTTCATCATGTGCTGACGAGCCACGAGCAGGGCGCAACTCACGCGGCTGACGGTTACGCGCGTTCCACGGGGCGGGTTGGCGTCGTGTTTGCTACCAGCGGCCCCGGCGCAACAAACACGGTCACGGGTATCGCTACGGCATTTATGGATTCTGTGCCGATGGTCGTTATTACGGGCCAGGTCCCAAGGGCGCTGATCGGCAGAGATTCTTTCCAGGAAGTCGATATTTGCGGAATTACAATTCCGGTTACGAAGCATAATTTCTTTATCAGCAATATTGAAGATCTGGCGGATTGCATCCGCGAGGCATTTCAAATCGCTGTAAGCGGCAGACCGGGGCCTGTGCTTATCGATGTTCCAAAGGACATTATGCAGCAGGAGTATGAATATGAACCGCAGCCGGCGATAGAGGCTCTGCCTGCGGAAAACAGTTTTACGGATGAGGATGATGAGGATGTCGATAGGTTGGCGGAACTGATAAATAACGCGAAGCAGCCGCTTCTTTATGCGGGCGGCGGCGTGATTACAGCCGGCGCTTCTGACAGATTGACGGCTCTGGCCGAAAAGGCGGATATTCCGGTGGTTTCCACGCTGATGAATCTGGGCGCGATTTCCAGAACGCATCCGCTTTCCCTGGGACTTGTCGGGATGCATGGTCAGAAAGAAGCAAATCAGGCGGTTTATCAGAGCGATCTGCTGATCGCACTCGGCGCGCGTTTCAGCGATCGCGTAACAGGTGATACGAGCCGTTTTGCGAAGGACGCAACGATTGTTCAGATAGATATAGATGATTCCGAGGTCGATAAGAATGTTATCGTAGATTTCAGCCTCATCGGCGATATGAATTTGATTCTCGATAAGGTGCTTGCGAAGGTCGAGGAGAAGAAACGCGGCGCGTGGATTGAGAAGGTGAGATCGTTTCGGGCTGACAGGAAAATTCCGCAAGACGCTTTTGTGCCGCAGAACATTTTGAAAGTGATTCACGATGTTGTCGGTGATGATGTGATCGTTGCCACTGACGTGGGACAGCACCAGATGTGGGTTGCTCAGGAATGGCCGTATACAAAGCCGCGCAGAAATATTACGTCGGGCGGCCTGGGAACCATGGGTTTCGGTCTTGGAGCGGCTATCGGCGCACAGATGGGTAATCCGGACAAGCGCGTGATTCATATTTGCGGCGACGGAAGTTTCCGGATGAATTTCAATGAACTGGCCACGGTTTCGGCGAATGGGTTACCGATTATCTCATTTCTGTTTAAGAATAATGTGCTCGGCATGGTCAGACAGTGGCAGAAACTCTTTTTTGACAGGAGGTATTCGGCGACAACGCTGCCTGATGTTATTGATTATCCAAAGCTCGCGGAGTCTTTTGGACTTGGCGGGTATCATGTCAATACGCTTGACGGGTTGCGGGATGCGCTGGAAAAGGCGCTGGCGGAAGGCAAGGGCGCGCTGATTACGTGCGATATTGATTCCGGAGAGGATGTTTTCCCGATGGTGCCGCCGGGCAACGCGATGCATGATCAGGTGCTTTCAGTTGATGATATTTCCTGATTTGACGGCGAACGGGCGTGCAGTTTTAAGGCCGCGAAAGCGCCGCACGAGGGAGTGCGGCGCTTTCGCGACGATTGTTGACATATCAAACGCAACTGGATTCAGAATAAAGTCTGCGTCTGGCGCCGACAGGAAGGCCAAATCTGCATTGATTTACAGCCCGGTGCGCTAACGGTCAGAGACCTCTTTTTGAAGATTGCCGCTTGCAGTTTTGCAGCGCGGAAATCTATGCGGGAAAGCCGGACCGCAGATGCACCGCACCGGAAAGTGTGTTAAAGACTGTTTCGCTTGTAGCCTTGCAGCGCGGGAATCCGTG
Organism: uncultured Oscillospiraceae bacterium; assembly: GCA_964438605.1. Lineage (GTDB taxonomy): Bacteria > Bacillota > Clostridia > Peptostreptococcales > Anaerovoracaceae > Alangreenwoodia. Next base: position 4,931 of record CAYTKT010000042.1, on the reverse strand, counting down.
ACGCAGAACTGTTGCTGCGGCTTGTTGTGCCGTCTGATTCATCCGGCCCGCCAGGGACAGCTTATGACCTGCAGATTGGCGGCGTTGGCGGGCAGGAAGGCTGACACGTATTACACGTACCGCAGGTGTTGCAGTTGGAAACATTTGATACTGTTCCTACCGGCTCAAAGCAGTTTGTAGGTGCGCACGGTCTACATTCCTCCTGCGAAATATTGTTTGAGGTATCGCTTTCTACTTTGTCATCGCTTTTTTGAAGTTGATTCGGGAAAAGCTGAGGGAAGCTGGAGCAGACTTGAGCCGTTTCCGGGCTGACTTCGACGAAGCCAGTCGACAGAACGCAAAGCTGTACCGGCACGATAATTTTCTTTTCGCAGCTTGCGCACAGAGCGATGATCAGATTTGCACTGACTTCCCCGTTCGGACCGACCGTAAGGTCGCGGCAATAGCTGTTTGTTGCGAGGCGTGTTTCGCATCCGACGTTGCAGAGTTCCGTAAATCTCGGAAGAATGGCCGTGTCAAAGACGGACGGCATACACATCTCAAAGAAACTGGTCAGTATCAGAGGCGCCGATGGCGTCGCTACGGAGATATTTGCACAGACAGGGAAGCATACCTCTCTGCCGCAGGTATCAGCGAGGATCAGATTGATCGTAACGGTTACCTGGCCGAAGATGCTGACTTTCTGAGTACCGAAAATCGGAGTTCCCTTCCTCTCGGCATCACATTCCGACGTGTCGGCGTACAGGATCCGCTCGGAAAGTGTTCCGTCCGGACCTACGACTTTCGCTTCGCTGCCTTGGTCGCAGACGAAGCTGGCGCCGGAAATCGACGTTGTTGCAGTTTAAAGTGAGATTTGCAGTATCTTTTACATTAAAAAAGCATATTGTTACTGTTAAGGGCTCGGAAAATGGGCAGTGATTGATAAAAATGAACGGTTTTTTTTAGAAAGTTTCAATTTTCTGTGGAATTCTGCGTGAATTGTGATATAATCTCAAATTGTGGACCACAACCGTTATTGCGGCGGACCACGGATGTGATTTACATTTTACACAACCGCGCGGAAAGAACCGGCCCGTAGGACTGGCGGCATCCACGCAAATGTTTAAATTTAAGGAGGACTTTGCAAAATGACTTGTACAATGGACGAAATTGTAGCAGCAGCTAAAGCCAGAGGATATAGAACGAAGTATAAAATTGACTCTAAAAATAATTCTCAGTATGGCATTATCACTAAAGATGGTAACAACCTTGAACTTCGTTATGTTGAGCCTGACAGAGCCGGCGGTGTAAGAACTCATGTTGGCAGCTTAATGAAGGATTTCCCTGGCACTACGGATGAACTTCTTGACTGGTATGAAGAACAGCTTGCAAACAGAAACAGAGATTGCAAGATTGCTGATTACGTTGAGCCAAGGCTTGAAAAATAATTGACGGGCTATGATTTTTTAAATGGACACAGAGAGATTCCGGCGGACAGTCGTTGGAATCTTTTTTTATTTTTGAAATGCATCAGGCGGACGGCGATAGCCGTCCGCCTGATGCAGGAACGATCTGCAACTATGGCATATCCGCCGGCGTCTGAAATGTTTTCTTCGATGTTTTTTACGAGCAACAATTCTGCAAGCGTGACATATCTGTCGGTAGCGCCCTTCCTGCATACAGTGGAAAGTTTTGTGAAATTTCGTGGCGTCGAAAAATAGTGCTTGCTTTTTGCATGAGAGTGCTTTATAGTTATGTTAGCACTCAAAAGAGATGAGTGCTAACATAATAGCTTAAAGCTGTGCCGGATATGGCATGGACGAATATTAAGAATATTAAATATTTTAAGATGAATTATTTAAAAGTAAGAGGTGCAGACAAATGGCGAAAAAACAGTTTAAGGCGGAATCAAAAAAATTGCTTGATCTGATGATCAATTCCATCTATACGAATAAGGAAATCTTTTTGAGAGAGTTGATCTCAAATGCGAGCGATGCTATCGACAAGCTTTATTATGAGGGACCGGAAGGTATGTCGCGTGAGGATTTCTATATCGCGCTGGAAACAGATGTTGATGAAAGAACGCTGACGATTATCGATAACGGCATCGGCATGAATAAAGAGGAGATGGAAGAAAATCTCGGAACGATTGCGCGCAGCGGTTCCTTCGACTTTAAAAAGTCGCTGGAGGAGGAAAATCCGGATATTGACATCATCGGTCAGTTCGGCGTCGGCTTTTATTCCGCGTTCATGGTTGCCGATAAGGTGACCGTCATTTCAAGAAAATACGGCGAAGAAGAGTGCTGGCAGTGGGAATCCACGGGTGCGGATGGCTATACAATGCTGGAAAGCGCGATGGTGGGCCATGGCACGCGGATCATTCTTCATATTAAGAGCAACACGCAGGACGACAATTATGACGATTATCTGTTTGATTATAAGCTGAGGTCTCTCGTTAAAAAATATTCAGACTATATCAGATACCCGATCCAGATGGAAGTTGAAAAAACGAGACAGAAGGAAGGCGGGGAAGATAATGAATTTGAAACGTATACAGACATCGAGACGCTCAACAGCATGATTCCTCTCTGGAAAAAGAGTAAAAGCGAGATTTCCGAAGAAGAATATACCCGTTTTTATCAGGAAAAATTTTACGGGCAGGATAAGCCGCTGCGGACGATTCATTACAGTGTCGAAGGTCTGTCTTCCTTCCATGCGCTGCTGTTCATCCCTGAAAGGCCGCCATTTAATTATTTCTCGGCCGATTACGAGAAGGGCCTTCAGCTTTATTCCAGCGGTGTCCTGATTATGGATAAGTGTGCCGAGCTGATTCCTGATCATTTCAGCTTTGTCAGAGGCATCGTCGATTCTCAGGATCTTTCGCTGAATATTTCGAGAGAAATGCTTCAGCAGGACAGGCAACTTAAAAATATGGCAAAGAGTATTGAGAAAAAGATCAGAAACGAACTGCTCTCAATGCTTAATACAGACCGTGAAACGTATGAAAATCTGTTCAACAATTTTGGCCTTGCGATGAAATTTGGCCTTTACAACAGTTTCGGTCAGTTGAAAGAAGAACTTGAAGATTTGCTATTATTCTATTCTTCCACAGAAAAGAAGCTCGTTACGTTGAAAGAATACGTTTCCCGCATGAAGGAAGAACAAAAATATATTTACTACGCTACCGGCAAGTCGGTTGAGCAAATCGAAAAGCTGCCTCAGACGGAACTCGTTCGCGATAAGGGATACGAGATTCTCTACATGACGGATGACGTGGATGATTTTCTTGTCAGAATCATGAGAGATTATCAGGAGAAACAGTTCCGTTCTGTTTCCGGCGAAGATCTTGGTCTTGAGGAGAGCGAAGAAGAAAAGAAGGAATTTGAAAAGAAGGCAGATGAAAATAAGGAAATGCTAGCTGAGATGGCGGAAATCCTCGGCGGCAGAGTGAAAGAAGTGAGACTTTCCCAGAGACTGAAATCGAACCCTGTCTGCCTTGCTGTCGACGGTGATGTTTCTATCGAAATGGAGAAGGTTCTCAATTCTATGCCGACGAAGGACAAGGTAAAGTCGGAGAAAGTTCTTGAACTGAATCCGGATCATCCTGTTTTCCAGTCGCTCGTCAATGTTTACAACAATGAAGAAAAGCAAAAGCTCCGCGTTTACACAGCGTTGCTTTACGACCAGGCGATGCTCATTGGCGGTCTGTCAATTGAGGATCCTGTGACATTCTCGAATCACGTCTGTGAACTGATGGTATGATGCTCTGACAGATTGATAATCTGTCAAAGCCGAAGTCAGAAAGAAGGGACGGTGTGATGGAGGAGGGTGGCGTTACCATTCTTTCTCGGACACACCGAATAGACCGGCAGTTAATCTTGAAGAACCGGAGATTCCGCTGGCGCCGGCAATTCTGAAAGAACCATTCATGACCTCAGAGGATACTGTTTCGCTTGCACCGGCGGCTTCGCAAAGCTGTGACATTCCGGACAAAACAGCGTCGCTTGCAGACACGTTTCCGAAGACAAGGGAGCGGTCCGGCATCACGGCCCACGGACCGAGCTGACCGAGGGCGTTCCATAAATATCAAACGGGAGCGAATTAGTTTTAAAAGAAAAAATTGAAATGAAATGCAGCAGGGGATAGGAAGTAACTATCCCCTGTTTGTTATGCAAAAAACAAAATCCGTTCCGAATAGAAGTCAGCCGAAATTTTTCTATGGCGAATTTTGGTCGGAAAACAAAATATCCTGTCCCTTTTGAGGTAAAATAATGGAAACGATTTGTAATTTTATTTCAGGAGGAACAGGAACATGATGGAATATAAGACGACGACACACCAAATCACGGAAGAAAAAATCAAGGAATTTGCGACCTGGCTGCTTCACAGCGAACACAGCGCCGGGACGATTGAAAAATATCTGCGGGATGTACAACGCTTTGCCAGATGGCTGAAGGAAAAGGAAGCGGAAAAGAAAAACGAAGCAACGGAGGAGGAAAAAGCCGGGGAGGAAAAGGCTGACGCGCCGACCGTCACAAAAGAAGCAGTAGCGGAGGAATCGAACCGCGCCTGTGCGGGCGAAGGGGATACCGAGCCGAACCGGAACGCGAAGAAGGCCGAAGCAGAAGGGAAGAGAGAAGGCAATTGGCAAAGCGGAATGGACGGGACCCAAACGAAGCAAATGGGAAAGCCGGAACCAAAAATCGCAGCAGCGTCCGGCAGGGAACCGGATAGGACCGCATTGGAATCGGAAACGATGGAAACGGATCTCCCCAATGCAGAAGTTTGCACGGCGGGAACCGCGTCCCAGGATTCTGATGAGACCGATGCAAAAACGCCCCTTGTCACCAAAGAAGCAGCCCTCGCCTGGAAGGAAGAGTTAATCCAGAGGAATTATGCCCCGACTACGGTCAATTCCATGCTGGCGGCAATCAATGCGTTTTTCCGCTTTG
>CAYTKT010000041.1:0-20439 GCA_964438605.1 uncultured Oscillospiraceae bacterium | reverse complement strand
GTCAAGATGCAGGTGACTTAATTCAAGTGTTCAATTTGCAATTGCAATTAAGGAATTTTTATTTTTTTCCAAAAATTCTGTTTTCCCCGTATACGATGTCGTAAACGACGGCGGAATAGCGGCGAATCACGTCGTACTTTTCCTTCGGAAGGCTGTCGTAAATGTGAAACGCTCCGTCGACGAACACGCCGTTGTGGCGGAGCGTTATTTCCGGACGGATTTTTTCGTCAAGCCATTTGTAATAGCCTGTCAGCGGGATGCCCAGACGTTTCATGATCGTTGTCGCCATGTAAGTGGCACTGACGTTGGCATCCGGCGCAGGCGTTTTTTCATAATTTGTCCAGATCAGATAATCTGTCGTCAGGATTTTAAACTGGTCCTCACCGGTCCAGTTTTTTGTTTGTTCTGATACGTAGCCGCTGTTCGTGTAGGCGTTGTCGGTGTATTCCGTGCCGAGATTCGGCAGATGATCGCCGAAGAAAATGAGCATCACAGGTCGTTTCTGTGCGGAAAAATAGTCGGTCAGTTTTCCGAGACAGGCGTCGTGCAGGCCGATGGCATAATTCCTGACAGCTTCAAGGTTTGTCTCGTTCAGACAGTCGCTTTCGATATGAAAATCAGTTTTTGCGTCAAATTTATCGTCGGTATACGGCTGGTGATTTTCCATGGAAACTGCTGACAGAAAAAAAGGTCCCTCGTCATTTTCGTTAAAGATGCTGATGATCTTGTCGGCAAAGGCGTCATCGGAAATATAGCCGCCGCGCCGTTCGGCGTTATCCGGAAAGCTGTCGCTGAACATAATTTCATCAAAGCCGAACTGGCTGTAAATCGTCTGGCGGTTATAGAGGACCGGCGTATACGAGTGCATAAATATGGTACGATAACCGCGTGATTTCAGAACGCCGGCAAGTGTAGGCATTTTGCTGTAAGCTTTGTCGGGAAGCGTCGTCAGCGTATCGGCCTCGTGAAGCATTGCCTGGGAGATTCCTGTCATGACTTCCATTTCGACATATCCCGTGCCGCCGGCATACGTGTTGGAGTAAAACAGTCCGGATGTGCAGTTTTCAGATAGCCGGTGGAAATTCGGAGTAATATCTTGTGGATATTCGATGCCGCCGAGGCGGGAAATATCAAAAAAACTCTCAGACATCAGCAGAATGACGACGGGGTCGCCGATGTCTGACGACGGGTTTTCTTTGCTTTCTGTTTCTGTCAAAAGATTCGGGTCGTCCGAACCGGTCTGTCCGCCGGCGCCGGAATTGCTTTCCGGAGTTTTGGTATCGTTTTTATCGGGGGTTTTGGTATTCTGTTCGTTAATTTCTTTTATGATTTCGTCAATGGTATCGTTCATCTGTTCGTGTTTTTCTTCATAGGAAACGGCATAGGCGCTGTAAAAGGCTAGCAGGAATCCCATATCGCTGATGCGTTCCTGCTGGGAAAGTCCACGGGCGGCATCGGCTGCCGGAGTAAGGAAAAGACCGGTAAAAAGGCAGAGTGCCGTCAGGCATGATGAAACGGTAAGAAGGACGGCGCGTCCGGGCCAGAAAGAGAAGCGGAGTTTTTTGCGTTTGTCTACTGTGTGAATTAAAATATCAGTCGCCGTGATGATCAGGACGGATGCGGTAATCTCAACGGTGGGTCTGAGCTGGGGAAAGGCGAAGCCGAGGATTTCAGCAAGACTGCCGGCAAAGCTGAAATCTGTGATCAGCAGCGGGATGCCATTGATGGCTGTTTTGAAGTAGCTGATGACGCAGAGCACAAGGGCGGGAACGCCTGTCAGCAGAAAGGATGGAGTGGGGCGGCCGGTCAGCCCGTAGAATGAGGCGGAGACGACGAAAATGGCGGCGATGCTGGTCAAGGATGTTAATGGATGGCGAAGAATCCAGGTCGGAGTTTCCGAAAGGCTCTGTGTCGCAACGATTTGTACGGCCAGAAAAATGAGAATGGAGCCCGCCAGCAGCAGTGCGACGGTAAGAACGGTGTTTGACAGACTGTTTTTATTTGTATGCTTTTGCAGTTGATGTCTCATTGATTCCTCTGTGTATCGCGTGGAATGATACGCGTTTGTGCGTTTTGCGCGAGGGAGGGAAGCGAGGTGCTGCCCTCCTTATACATGCTGTCAAATGTGTATTTGTACCGCGTGAAAGTTTTATCTGATTTGGCGCTTTTGGCGCTGCTTGGCTGCTCTGGCGACGCAGCATGAATTCTGATATGCATGAAAATCAGACGCCGGGTTAGGCAGCGCTGTACAGTTTGCTCTGCAGGTCGTATCGAGTTCGTGGGGAAACAGATGCGGTACAGCGTGGAACGTCTGATTCTTTGCGGCAGCGCCGCGATACGTTATCGCGGCGCTGCCGCAGGAGTAGCCCTCATTATATCATGAAATTCAGTTTTGTGCAATTTAGAATACTATTGTAATAGTTTGCAGTAATTACATGGAAATTATGCGGCAAGCTGTGTGTCAGTCGTACAAAGATTTGAACAGTATCCCTTTGGGATCGTATCTTTTCTGCAAAAATGAGGGATGCTGATGTTGCCGGTGTGTCAATTATAATTTTGACCATTAAAGTATTTCTGTATACTGCTTCATCCGGATTTTGCGGCAGTTTTTTCAGAATAATGCTGTAAAATGCTATTCAAAGCCGCTGTCAGCGTCGATGAGGACGGCGGAAGTCGCCTGGATTCCCAGCTCTGACGTCTCAGCCGGAGTTACGGAATCTGAGCCGCCCTCCGCAGAACCGGGCTGGCTGGCAGAATTGTCTGAACCGTCTGAGCTGCCGGTTTTGGAATGGCTTTTCGAGTTAGTTATACTGGCCGTTTCAGCGGAATTTGCTGTACTGGCGGAATCTGAAGTATCAGCCGAATCGGTCGCATTTGCCGGGTTTGCAGAATCGGCGGCACCGGCAGAAGCTGCGGAATCAGCCGAACCGGCCGAGTCGGCGGAAGAAGCCGATTGAGTTCGGCTGGCAGATGCGGCAGGGTCAGCGGGATTCGCTGCCCCTGCCGCACCGGGATCGGCGGCACCGTTTTTAGAAGAATTGATAGCGGCATCATTAGTTTCTGTTTTTGAAGTTTTTTCCTGGACTTCTGTGACAGTTCCCGCAGCTTCGGCTGGAAAGACGGATACGGAAAGCTGGGCTATGGCCAGAGCAAAGCATAAAATAAATGACAGAATTTTATAATTTTTCACGTTTTTCCTCCTATTTACATGGATTCATATTCATACAGATTGTCTCATATCATGATTATATTTTCATTTTCCAAGAAATATCACGGATTTTCGGATATGCTTTGTTAGGAAGCATTCCGCAGATGTGGAAAAAGGGAATGTGGTTCTTCTGTCGTCAGATCGGAGAATCGGTCGTGAAATATTCCGCAGACGCAGAAAAAGGGGGTGCGGGCTTTGGCGATGTTGTGAAAAAATGTTTTTACAGCGGAAATGGAGAGGACGGGCCGCATATTTTGCGGAAGGAACAGGCTGAAGATGGCTCAAAAGCGTGAAAATTAAGAGATATGCAGAGAAAACATAAACATGGTTTAAAAAACCATGAGAAATGATAATAGTAATTGCAAAATCACAGTGAAGTAATTATAATTTAGATATATCGTGTTTTTGTGAAGTCATATTCACCGGTGGTGAAATAAAAATAAAGGAGAAAATATGAGATCTGAAAATGACAAGTATTGGTATACGGATATTCGTCCGGTCGAGACGATAAAAGAACTGCTGAACGGCAGCGTGGAACTTTACGCGGACAATCCGGCGTTCTGGGTGAAGCAGAGGAAAGGTGCGCCTTATGAGCCGATTTCCTACAGACTGCTGAAGCGCGATGTCGATTCGATCGGGACGATGCTGGCCGAGATGGGGCTGCAGGGCCAGCGGATTGCCGTCATGGGGCAGAACTGTTATGAGTGGATCGTCACTTATATGGCTGTCGTCAACGGGACGGGTGTCGTTGTGCCGATTGATAAGGATTTGTCGGGACAGGAGATCGAAAATCTGCTGAATGTCGCGGAATGTGATACGATTTTTTGTACGGCGCCGGAAAGTAAAAGCCTGGAGGGGATTGGAAGGCTGAAAAATATTATTTTGATGGAGTTTTATGGCGACAGGACATCTCTTGATGAGAAACCCAAGACAGAGCTTGAAATTCCAGACGGCATTGGAAACGGCGCGTGGAACCAGGAAAATGGAAAAACCGCGGGAAGTGTGAGCGATGGAGAAAGCGGATCGGATGCGGACAGCGGCAGAATTGCACAGGACGGCGTCAGGTATTATGTTTGGCGCAGACTGCTGGCGCAGGGTGAGGAACTGCTGGCCGGCGGCGATACGCGTTTTACGCAGCAGAATCCCGATCCTGATGTAATGTCTGTTCTTTTGTTTACGTCGGGGACAACGGGCAATCCAAAGGGGACGATGCTGAGTCATCGCAATATTACATCGAATATTATGGATGTTTGCGGAATGGCGCATGTTTTGGAATCTGACAAAACGCTGTCGATTCTGCCGATTCATCATACATATGAATGTACGTTTGGGATGCTGCTGATTCTTTATCGCGGCGCGAGTACGGCTTTTTGTGAGGGCTTGAAATATATTCTCCAGAATTTGAAGGAAGCGCAGAATACTATTTTGATCGGAGTGCCGCTTGTCTTTGAAATGATTTATTCCCGAATCTGGAAGCAGGTGAAAAAGCAGGGGAAGGAAAAAACGCTGCACAGGGCGATTAAAATAAATAACAAGTTAAAGGCGTTTGGAATCGATATGAGCCGGAGACTGTTTTCTCAGATTTATAACGAACTGGGCGGGAAACTGCGGATGCTGATTACGGGCGCGGCGGCGATTTCACCGAATATTTTCAGAGGATTTGAGGATCTGGGCATAACGATTCTTCAAGGCTATGGCATGACGGAATGTACGCCGCTGATTTCGGGAACGCCGCAGAATTGCAAAGTTCGTTATAAAAAGGCTGGCTCCGTTGGAGTGCCTGTGAAAAGCGGGGATATAAAGATTATTGACAAGGATGAGAATGGCATTGGTGAGGTTTTATACCGCGGGCCTAATGTAATGCTGGGTTATTATAATATGCCGGAGGAAACAGCGGCTGTTCTGACTGAGGACGGCTGGTTTCATACGGGGGATCTCGGATTTGAAGACCCGGATGGCTGGCTTTATCTGACAGGCAGAAAGAAGAATGTGATCGTTACCAAGACGGGTGAAAATGTGTATCCTGAGGAGATTGAACTTTATATTAACGCAAGTCCGTATATTGCGGATTCCATGGTGTTTACGTCGGTGCGGAATAATGAGGAACACGTGGGCGTTCAGGTGCTGCCTGATCTGGAATATATTAAGGAAACGATGGGACGGATTCCGGATGAGAATGAAATGTATGAGCTGATGAGAGGGGTGATCGGAGACTTGAATATGGAGCTTGCCAGCTATAAACGCATCAGCGATGTTTTCGTCAGGAAGGAAGATTTTGTAAGGACGACGACGAAAAAAATCAGGCGGCAGGACAATATGGATTTAAAATAGAAGCAGACTGCCTGCCAGATCGGAAAGGGTAAAGGGCGGTGTGCAACAGGGAAAAGTCAGTTTTTTCTTATTTCGCACCATGCCCCCAGAGGCAGTGTCATGTTCGGTGAGGAATGGCCGCTGGGAATCCCCGTCACTACGGGAATTCCCAGCGGCCTTACGATTCTCCAAAATTCCAGGCGTTTCATCCTGCTTTTGACTGCTAAAAGTCCGTTTTCCTGTCAGTTATCGCATTATCTAATATGTAAATATCTGTTTTTTATTCAAACGCGATGATCTCGGCTGTAAATATTTATGTTTCATTTTCTCAGCTAATAAGTGAGATACGGCTTTTTTCCATCTGTTTTTACAGTTATATAGTTATAATGCTGCCTTTTTGATTTTGCAGAATGACGCCCGCGCTGTAATGTATCCGGGCTGCCGCCGTTAAAGCGTTTGTTATTCGGTCCTACTAACTGACATCCGCTCTTTCGGTCTGCGCGTTCCTGTTGTTATTTATACTGCGCCGTCCGATTAAAAATTCCTTCCCGTATCCTTGTATTGAACCCGCAGATAAGCTGTGATAAAATAAACAAAACTATGAGACTTTCGGCGTCAGAGACGATTGTGTTCGTGGATTTTAATGAATTTGAATAGGCGGTTTTGCATGAGCAAGATTTTTTGTATTGTAGGTAAAAGCTGTTCTGGTAAAGATACGTTATACGAAATGATATTAAGTAAAAAATGGAAAAATTTGATTCCTGTTATTCCATATACGACGCGACCGAAACGGAATGATGAAATAGAAGGACTCAATTACCACTTTGTAAACGATGAGCAAATGAAAGAATACGAACGAAGTGGCAGAATCATCGAAAGACGTCAGTACCATACGACCCAGGGCGTCTGGAATTATTTTACATTGAAATTTCCGATGCAGAATGGAAAAAACTACCTTCTCATCACCACATTGGACGGTGTTCGGTCACTGATCGGTCATTACGGGCAGGATACGGTGTTCGTAATTTACCTGCATACTGACGACAAAACGCGTCTTCTCCGCTGCATAAAACGCGAGTCCGCCGAAAACAGTCCGGATTATTCCGAGGTGTGCCGGCGCTTTATTGCGGATCAAGAGGATTTTGCAGAGGAAAAACTCTCCGGCTTTAAAAATTTTTATCCGATAGATACGCAGGCATCCATCGAGCAGTGCATGGAGAAGTGGGAAAAAATTTACGAAAATGTCAGCTATTCTGAAGCCGGAAGCAAATCGTGATTGCGAATTTTTGTATGCGGCACCGGATTTTCTGAAAGTAAAAGACTGTATCTTTGTCGTGCGGCATATGATGTATGGTAAAACGCGTATGACTGCGGTTGCAGTAATTGTATGCAAGCGGAATATATGAGTTGCACATCTTTTTCTTTCATTACGGGCGACGGCTCGCAGAAATCGGAGGTTGGCAAATGACACAGGAAATAGTCAGAGATAAAATAAAAGAATACCGTGAGTGGATGATTGAGATTCGGCGTCATCTGCACCGCCGCCCGGAAACGGGAGATGAAGAATATGAAACAACGGAATATATTGAAGATCTGCTGAACCGGCTTGGCATTGAAACATCAAGGCCTCTGGAAACGGGAGTTCTCGGCCTTCTGCGGGGAGGCGCGCCGTCAGGCATTTCATCGGGTTCGCAGGCGGCGAAAGCCGCCGCCGGCGAACCCGATGGCTTGTCTTTGGGAGCGGCCGGTGCGAAAAACGGACGGGAGCAGGGGCAGGCCGGCTTTCCGGCGGCTGATGCGCCGACAGCAAAAAAGTGCGTTGCACTGCGTGCCGATATTGATGCGCTGCCGATTCAGGAGGAAGCCGATGTCCCGTTCCGTTCCGAGCGTGAAGGATATATGCATGCCTGCGGCCATGATATGCATATGGCGGCGCTTCTCTGTACGGCCAGAATTCTTTCTGATTTCAGAGATCAGCTTACAGGCGACGTGAAATTTATTTTTCAGCCCGCAGAGGAGACTGACGGCGGCGCGGACCGTATGATTAAGGCAGGCTGTCTCGAAAATCCGCATGTTGAGCACGTGCTTGGATATCATGTGGCACCGGAATATCCGTCGGGTACTATCGCGGTAAAATATGGATATACTCATGCATCCTCTGATATGTTTGAGATTACTGTACACGGTGTCAAAAGTCACGGCGCTTATCCCGATGAGGGAATTGATGCAATCGTGGCCGCCTCTCAGATTGTTACGGCGGTTCAAAGTATTGTCAGCCGGAATATCGTCGCCACAGATCCGTGTGTCATTACGATCGGGAGGTTTCATGCCGGAACAGCCGGAAATGTTATCGCTGACCGTGCGGAACTGGCTGGCACGATGCGGACGACGACAGAGCAGACGCACCGCCGGGCAATGAGACGTCTGGAAGAAACAGTGAAAGGCGTGGCAGCGGCCCTGGGCGCGCAAGCGGAGGTAAGATTTCGTCCGGGTTATATCGCTCAAAAAAATGACGATCATGTCATGGATCTTTTGCTTGAAACGGCGTCTGAATGTATCGGCAGCGAAAATATTCTGACGAAGGAATTTCCGTCTATGGGTGTCGAAGATTTTGCATTTTACTCCCGCCAGAGGCCGTCGGTCTTTTTTTTCGTCGGAACGGGTTATCCTGACCGCAGCGTCAATTACGGGATTCATCATGGAAAATTTGAAGCGGATGAGAGTGCTCTTGATGTAGCTGTATTGTTAGAAGTTATGGCATGCTTAAAATTGCTGAAAAATGATTGATTTTTTATGAATGAAGGTGACATATGATACATATTTTATACATTATCGCGTATGATTCATAACTTATTGTCAGAAGTGATGAAATAGCGGACTGTCTGACCGCTTGCAATTTTGAGCTTCTTCGGGGATACTTGCGTGAAATTCCGGTCGCTTTCGCCAAATTATGGATTATTCACAGGTTGAATGAAGACGGCAAATCTGATACACTGTATAAAAGAAAAAAATTTGTCTTATGCAGGGATGAGCGAAATACCGGTTTGCTTACAGGAATAAACAATATATAGTGGATAAAATTTTATAAGAACTGTATATTGTAATCCAACTTTGCAAAATATGTGTTTTGCTTGTTCTTAGCTTTATGTTTTTGGGAGGTTATTGATGATGAAACGGGGTCTTAGCATAGTAACGATGGTTCTCGGAGCGGTAGTAGCGGCGGCTGGCATCGCGACAGCGGTAATCAGCCTGATTAACGCAAGCTTTGCGAGAAAGTATCTCGACTGACAGTCAGGCGTATCTGAGGGTCAGCCGTTAGGCGCCGCGCTGTCCTTTATGCATCTTGCGCGGCGCAGAATTTGAAAAGCATGGCAAAGAGCCATTACTGCGTCCTTAGCGCATTTGCACAGCACGGGATTGAGAGAGCGCGGAAAAAAGCGCCGCGCCATTGTGCTGTCTGCGCATCTGTGCGGCGCTGGACACAGAGGATCAAAGCTGTACCGTTTTCAAGGCCGAAGTCTGCGGTTGTCTGCGGACTTCGGTTTTAAAAACAAACATAAAAAAACGAAAGGTGAGACACGTGAACCTTTCGTTTTTGTTTTTTGGTGCATTTAACTTATGCACTTTTGTGGGGACGGGTGAGACTATTTTGCCTGAGCTTCGTTGAATTTCCTCGTCAACCTGGAAACTTTTCTTGCAGCCTTATTCTTATGAATCACGTTTTTCGACGCAGCTTTATCGAGCTTTTTTTCGAGCAATCTCAGCTTTTCCTGTGCAGCGGCGAAATCACCTTCCGCAAGAGCTTTTTCAAAATTTTTCGTCACGGATTTGATATGATCTTTGATACGTCTGTTCTTTGCGGTCTTCTTGTTGATTACAGAAATTCTTTTCTGAGCTGATTTAATATTTGCCATTTTTTCACCCCACTTTCGCAAAATATCTTAGTCATTATAATCCAATGTTTTAAAATAATCAAGCGGAAAACCATGCATGTCTCTGATTTTTTTGAGAAAAATACCTGTATGACAGCAAAAATGCGCATGGAGAAAATACAGGGATGGACAGAACGCCGATTTGCTCACAGGAACAAACAATATATAGAGAAATATAGCGAGTAATGTCCGATGAGGAAACTATATATCGTTGCTTAACCTTGTTATATGATGTACGTTATAAAATGTATGTTTTGTTTATCCCTGGAAAACAGAAAGGAAGTGCAAAAAATGTCTTTCAGAACCGACCTGGCTATCGAAACGAAAGAAATGTACGATGAATCCCAGGGCAACAAGGGAGAAATCCCCGGCGTTTCCGTAGACGTTGACCACTATTCCAACACAATTAAAGTCACGCGAATCTGTGTAATGGATGAAGTTGAAAGCCGGATTATGGAAAAAGACGAAGGCGATTATATTACGATTGAAGCTGACAACATTGTCGGAGCGGAAATGTCGCCTCAGGAGATTGCAAAAGCTCACGGCTGGCAGATCGTTCTGATGGATTATAATGACAGCAGCACGTCCGTTCTGACATCCGACGGAAAGGGCAGCGGGAATTCTTCCGGCGCGTCAGATACCAAGGACACTTCGGAGGCCGCGGGATCGCCGGATCAAACGGCTTCGGGCGGCGCTTCCGTGGACAGCACCGTTCCGATTGCGAAAACGGGTTCTGGAAATGTAATTATTTACCAACTCATGCTACGGAATCCTACCTTCCGGTCGCGGCTTCAAACGCTCATACGACCCAGCTGGAAGCTACCGTCAGGGAAGGAGCCGAAACGCTTTCCGCCGAGCTTCAGGCCCGCGGTTACAGCGTCGTCCACGATATGACGCTTCACGATTATCCATCTTATAATAGATCATATAACAGATCACTCGAAACCATTAAAAAATTGTCGGCATCCTATTCAAACAAGAAAATTATCATAGATTATCATCGCGACGCAGCCGTTGGCGCGGGCAATCCAAAGACGGCTACGATTGACGGGAAGACGGTCGCCGCGTTTTGTATCGTGGTCGGGGCAAAAAATGCAAATTACGCAAAGCTGCGAGATTTTGCCGAAAAAATTACGAACAAGGCGAATGAAATGTATCCGGGCTTTGCAAAGAAAATCGTAGAAAAACCTTATAAATTCAACGAATACCTCAGCGATTCCTACATACTGTTAGAAGTTGGAAATAATGCGAACAGTATTGACCAGGTCAACGCCGCCATGCCTTATCTGGCGAACGTTCTGACCGAAATCATGGGCTGAGGAGGAAAAGAAATGGGCAGACGTTTTTTTATGAGTTTGATTTTGTTTCTGACATTTTTTGCAGCGACAAGTGCGGTGATCCATATCGACTCGTCGGCGAGCTCCGTAATCGGCAATGAGCCGTTTTTTACGTCGTCGTTTACCCGCGTCAGCGAGCGGGAGGTTGACATCAAGATTATGGGATTTGAAACATCGCTTGTCAACGGAATCGCTGCGGATAAAAAATCGGACGATGAAGCGGACGGTAAATAGCGGGCGAAGTTTTTTGCGTCGCGGGAAATATTGCTGAAATGCGGAAAAAATGATACAATCATATATCTATCAGATTTTATAGCATGAAGGAAAAGAAAGGACCTCAAATGGATTCTTATCAGAAATATATCCGCAATTTCAGCATAATCGCTCATATCGACCACGGCAAATCCACACTGGCCGACCGTCTGATCGAAGCGACGGGTCTTGTGGCGAGCCGCGAGATGAAGGCGCAGTTTCTCGACAATATGGATCTTGAGCGGGAGCGGGGTATTACGATTAAGCTTCAGACAACGCGGCTGACCTATCGGGCAAATGATGGAAATGAGTATATTTTCAATCTGATCGATACGCCGGGACATGTGGATTTCAATTATGAAGTTTCACGAAGTCTGGCAGCCTGTGAAGGCGCCGTGCTCGTCGTTGACGCAACTCAGGGCGTAGAAGCCCAGACGCTTGCAAACGTTTATCTGGCTCTCGACGAAGATCTTGAAATCCTGCCGGTTATTAATAAAATCGATCTGCCAAGCGCCCGTCCCGATGAAGTGAGGTTTGAAATTGAAGACGTCATCGGAATCGATGCCGGCGAGGCACCGCTGATTTCCGCAAAAGAGGGCATTAACATTGAAGCTGTTCTTGAGGATATCGTTAAAAATGTTCCGGCTCCCGGAGGCGATGCCGAGGCGCCGTTAAAGGCGCTGATTTTCGATTCTTATTACGATAATTACAGAGGTGTCGTCATTTATACGAGAATTTTTGACGGCGCCGTCAAAAAAGGTGATATGATCCGCCTGATGAATGCCGGCAAGAATTATGAGGTTACGGAAGTCGGCGTTTGTGCGCCGTTTCCGACGCCTGCTGACCGGCTGCGCGCCGGTGAGGTGGGTTATATTTGCGGCAGCATCAAGCAGGTGAGAGATGCACACGTAGGCGATACGATTACGCTGGCCAGCCGTCCGACTAAAACGCCGCTGCCTGGCTATAAGGCGTCAAACCCGATGGTTTACTGCGGGATTTATCCGGGTGAAGGCGAAAAATATGACAACGTCAGAGACGCTTTGGAAAAACTGCAGGTTAACGACGCGGCTTTCCATTTTGAACCGGAAAATTCTGCGGCTCTCGGCTTCGGTTTCCGTTGCGGCTTTCTGGGCCTTCTCCATATGGAAATTATCGTGGAACGTCTGGAACGGGAATTTGAACTGGCCGTCATCACCACGTCACCGAGCGTAATTTATAAGGTGGTTATGATAAATGGGGAAACCGTTATGGTTCAGAATCCGTCAAACCTGCCGCCGGCAGCTGAAATTGACCATATTGAGGAACCTATCGTAAAGGCCGACATTATGCTGCCCAAGGAATACGTCGGTTCGATTATGGAACTCTGTCAGCAGCGCCGCGGTACGATGCTTCACATGGAGTATGTTACGGAAACGCGCGTTTCGCTCCATTATGAACTGCCGCTTAACGAGGTCATTTACGACTTTTTTGACGCTCTCAAGTCGAAGACGCGAGGCTACGGCTCTTTGGACTACGAATTTGAGCGCTATCAGAAATCCAATCTCGTTAAGCTGGACATTTTACTCAACCGGGAACTGGTGGACGCTTTCACGATGATCGTTCATGAGAGCGAAGCGTATGACAGAGGACGTTTTGTCTGCGCGAAACTCAAGGAAATCATTCCCTCTCACCAGTTTGAAGTCCCGATTCAGGCGGCTATCGGTCAGAAAGTTATTGCGCGTGAGACGGTCAAGGCGCTGCGCAAGGATGTCCTTGCCAAGTGTTACGGCGGCGATATTTCCAGAAAAAAGAAGCTGCTGGAAAAGCAGAAAGAAGGCAAGAAGCGTATGCGCCGGTTTGGCACCGTGGAAGTGCCGCAGGAAGCGTTTACAGCTGTTTTGAAATATGATGAGGGAAAATAAAAGAAGCTGTTGGAAAACTGGAAAAGTAGCAGAAGACAAGAAGGAAATGCACCGGTTCGTCACCGTGGAAATGTCGCAGGAAGCATTTGCGACCGTTTTAAGGCATAGTGCAGGAAAATAAAGGAAACTGAGGGGAAGCAAAATGAAGCGTAACGGCGGGGGTTTACCGGGCAGAGCGGGACAGATCCCTGGGAGAACCGTGAAAAACGGCGGCTGTACGCCGGTCCACGGGGAGGATAAGACGTGCGAAGCGGCGGTTAGTGAATATGCCGGAATTTATGTTCACATACCGTTCTGCGTTCAAAAATGCATTTATTGTGATTTCTACTCTGTTCCCGGTTGCAGCCATGCGCTGCAGTCGGGATATTTTGGTGCGCTGAAGCAGGAAATAGCGTCGTTTTTACATATTTTGAATGAAACATATGGAACCGGGCGTGTTCTGCGCGCACCTGCGTGCGCAGAGAACACGCTCGTCGGTTCTGCCGCTGAAAGCGGCATGAAAAGTGCGGTCGGGCAGACGCAAAACGAGCGCGTCTGTGCAGAGAGTTTGCCAAGACAAACGCAGGACGCGCTTGCTTGGGCAGAGGAGGCGAGTGAGCAGACGCAAAACAAGCCCGCTTGCGCAGAGAATGTTTCCGCCGATTCGGATGCCTTCGCCGGGAGAAAATATTTTGCCGACACGCTTTTTATCGGTGGTGGAACGCCTTCCAGCGTCAATCCCGCGTTGATTGAAGAACTGGTGGCATGGATCCGCACCGGCGCCAGTCGAAGAAACAGCTTGCCGGTGCAAAGCGTCGGAGAAACGCAAGGGGGCGGCTGTATCGCTGAATCGTCGGATCATACCGGTGTCAGCAGTCGCTTCGACCTGCTGGCACCGGACGCCGAGATTACAATGGAACTGAATCCCGGCACAGGCAGCCTCGGAAATCTGCGAAGATATAGAAATGCAGGGATCAACCGGCTCAGTATCGGTGTTCAGTCATTTTGTGATAAAGAATTGAAATTTCTGGGACGCATCCATACAGCGGCAGATGCAGAAGCATGTATTCGCAGCGCACGTCAGGCCGGATTTGACAACATCAATATCGATCTGATTTTCGGTTTTCCCGGAAACACACCGGAGGAATGGCGGCGAACGCTGCATCGCGCCGTAAATCTCAGGCCGGAACATATTTCGTTTTACAGTCTTCAAATCGAAGACGGGACGCCCCTTTACCGGATGTTTTGCGAAGACATTGTCGATCAGGTAAGCGATCGAACGAACCGTCTGATGTATCATGACGCGCTTGAAATCTTGACGAAGGCCGGATATCATCATTATGAAATTTCAAATGCCGCGCTGTCGGGAAAAGAGTGCCGCCATAACCTTAAATACTGGTCAATGGCTGATTACGCAGGATTCGGCGCTTCTGCCCATTCGTATCTGCGAAAATATAAAAAACTGGTCAGCACCTCTGGCGCCGGGCCATCTTACAAAGCTGATGAAGCGGAGAGCAGAGACGATAGTTTCGGCATCCGGTTCTTCAATGAAGACGATATCAATAGATATATAAAACGTATCAATTGTTGCCGAGGAGGATATGTACCATTAGAT
Source organism: uncultured Oscillospiraceae bacterium (assembly GCA_964438605.1). Taxonomy (GTDB): domain Bacteria; phylum Bacillota; class Clostridia; order Peptostreptococcales; family Anaerovoracaceae; genus Alangreenwoodia. Next base: position 5,905 of record CAYTKT010000041.1, on the reverse strand, counting down.
ATATATGAAAACTCGCTCAGAGACGAAATTACAGACACCCTTTTTACAGAGCTGCGGAAAATCGAAGGCATGGATCTGAAAAAATTTGACAGTCGCTTCGCGCCTTATGACGTCACATTCGCAAGCGAATTCGCGGCAAAAGCGGCCCCGTTTCTCAAAGACGGTTTTCTTGAAATAAAAGAAGAAAAGCTGCGCTTCACGTTAAAAGGACTGGACATTTCAAACTACATTCTTGCCCGGCTTTTTTAGCTGTTTCGTCCGGCAGCCGCCAGAGGGTATGCCGACACGTTCAGTCTCAATCAGGCGGGAAAAAGCTTCTCAAATTGTGTATCGTGTATAGATAGTTTAGAATGTAACAAGCGTTATCGTGCATCGTCGCAAAAAAACGATTTTTGAAAATATTTTCCCGTAAAAAATTGGGACAATTCTTAGAATTTCAATATTCTTTCGTGGAGCGGAGAGATTGTCAATAAAATATCTTTGTTGACAGTGCACATATACGAATGGTATTCTGATAGTAACATAGATAACGTGTGGATGATTCTCCCAACAGGGTGGTTCGCCGGCACGGTATCGCTGTAAACAGCGCGGGGGGGGGTATAAAACAGTAAGTTTTTTCTCGTTTCATATCCAGTCGTAGCGTTGAACAGTGCTTAGATTTTCCAGATTTAATTTGTGCATTTGTGCATGTATAACAATAAATCGTGCAACAAGTAATGGTACAACAAGCACCTTGGAACAATATAAGCACTACATAATATTAATAGTCAAGTTATTCTTTCATCCCAGTATTTTTTTAGGAGGAAAAAAATATGGCCAAAGAACTTTTAATTAATTCCATTGAAACTCTTGAGGCTGCATTGCCTAAAATCCAGGAGGACCAGAGATTATATGCTCATTTCTCTCAGGAGCAGGTAGATAAGATCTGCGAAGCTGCTGCAATGGCTGCATCCAAAATGCGTATTCCACTCGCAAAGATGGCGTGCGATGAAACCGGTTATGGTGTTATGGTTGATAAGGTAACTAAGAACCAGTACGCTTCTGAGCACATTTGGAACTATATGAGAGATAAAAAGACTTGCGGCGTTTTGGAAGTAAACGAAGCGTTCAAGACTAAGAGAGTCGCTTCCCCTAAGGGCGTAATAGCTGCAGTTACTCCGACTACGAACCCTACTTCCACTACGATTTACAAGATTCTCCTCGCTCTGAAGACGAGAAATGCAATCATCTGTTCGCCTCATCCAAATGCAGTCAACTGCTCCATCGAGGCAGCAAGAATTATGCGGAATGCGGCAATCGAAGCTGGCCTTCCTGAGAATGTAATTTCTTGGGTTTCTGTACCTTCTCTCGAAATTTCTGACGTGCTCATGAAGAAGGTCGACCTCATTATGGCGACTGGTGGCGAGGCGATGGTTCACGCTGCTTATTCCTCCGGCACTCCTGCATTGGGCGTAGGGCCTGGTAACTGTAACGTTGTTATTGATGAATCTGCTGACCTCAGAATGGCGGTTGAATCCATTATCCACTCCAAGACGTTTGATAATGGTATGATCTGCGCTACGGAACAGCACGTTACAGTACCGAGCAGCATTTATAAAGAAGTAAAAGCGCTCTTTAAAGAAGCAAGATGCTATTTCCTCAACAAATCTGAAGCAGAAAAGGTTGCTGAGGTATTCTTCAATCCTGCAACTCACGGCGTAAAGCCTGGTGCAGTTGGTCAGACAGCTGTAAAACTGGCTGAAATGGCAGGAATTGAAGTTCCGCCTGAGACGAAAGTTCTCATCGCTGAAACGGATGATACTTCCCACGACAATCCATGGGCAAACGAAAAATTAACGACTGTTTTGGGTATGTTCAAGGCTGATAACCTCCAGAACGCGTTCGATATCTGCGAAAAGTTGGTAAGAGAAGGCGGTGCAGGACATACAGCTGTTCTTTACATCGATCCGAATAAGGAAGACGTTATCGAAGCGTTTGCTGAACAGATTCCTGCAGGCCGTATCATTATCAATACTCCGGCTGCATTCGGTGCTCTGGGTGACCTCTATAACTTCGACATCGCTCCATCCCTCACACTCGGGCCTGGTGCTGTTGGTCATTCTTCTTTCATGGGCAATACTCACTACGAACAGTTGCTCGATATCAAGACGGTTGCTATGAGAACAGAGAATATGCTCTGGTTACAGCTGCCTAAGAAAGTATATCATAAGCAGGGCTGCACTCCGGTAGCACTCAAAGAGATGAAGGACGTTTATGACTTCAAGAGAGCATTCATCGTCACCGACGCTGTTCTCTATAAACTCGGCGCATGTGATGCGATCATCAATCAGTTGAGAGATATGGGCATCGAAACTGCTGAGTTCTTCGATATCAGAGTTGACCCTCAGATTCAGGATGCTATGAAGGGCCTTCCTAAGATGCATGAATTTGAGCCGGATGTCATCATCGCTGTCGGCGGCGGTTCCGCTATCGATACTGCGAAGATTATGTGGATCATGTACGAAAATCCGGATGATGCATTCCTCGACATGGCTACTCTGTTCCTCGATATCAGAAAGAGAATCCGTTTCTTCCCTCAGATGGGTAAGAAAGCGAAGCTCGTCTGCATCCCTACGACGGCTGGTACTGGTTCTGAATGTACTCCGTTCACGATTATTTCTGATGCAAACACTGGCATGAAGTGGCCGATCATCGGATACGAAATGATGCCTGAAATGGCAATCGTAGACTCTAACAACATGATGTCACTGCCTCCAAGAGCAACTCAGGCTTCTGGATACGACGTACTGACTCATGCTGTTGAAGCATATGTTTCTACTTTCGCTACGGACTATACAAATGGTTTAGCAAAGACTGCGACAGAATTGGTCTTCAAGTATCTCCCTAGAGCATATGACTCTGCATTTGAGGGCGCTGATCCTGATCCTGAAGCTCGTCAGAAGATGGCGGACGCTTCCTGTATCGCAGGTATCGCTTTCGCGAACGCATTCCTCGGAATTAACCACTCTCTGTCCCACAAGCTCGGCGGATGGTTCCACATTCCTCATGGTACTGCTAACGCTTTGCTCTTCCCTTATGTTTGCCGTTTCAATGCTCAGAAACATCCTTATCACATGGGTACTTTCTCTCAGTACAAGTATCCTCAGGCATTTGAAAGATACGTTGAACTGGGCGAATTGATCGGCGTAAAGGGTAAGAACGACGAAGAAACATTTGAAAACTGGATCAAGGCTGCCGAAGACCTCAAAGCAAGAGTCGGTATCCCTGCGACGATCTGTGAACAGCTCGTTGCAATGCATCCAGAAACTTCTGCTGAAGAATGGGAAGCTAAGTTCCTCGACGCAGTAGATCAGATGTCTGAATGGGCATTCCACGATGCATGCACAGGCGCTAACCCTGTTTACCCTACGATCGAAGAATTAAAGCAGTGCTACCTCAGAGCATTCTATGGCAACGAGAAGTTCATTGAAAAATATGGCGATGTTCTTGCTGTTCCAGTTGAAAATCCTACGAATACTCACGCTGCATATCCAGAAGGTCTTGCTGAGGCAATCGGTCTCGACAAGGTTGGCGGCTTCAATTAATCTGCATAAATCTACGAAAAGACGAGTAAGCTTAAAAGGAGGGGAAACCGATTTTCCGGTTTTCCCTGCCAGATTGGATTCTCTTGCAGGCTCAAAGCGGCGGAGAATCTGTTTTGAAGGAGAAAATCAAATATATGGACTGGCTTAAACTGCCGAAAAAAGTATATTTCAAGCCTGGCTCCAAGAGCGTTGCTCTTAAGGAACTGACTGAGATATATGGTTTTCAGAGAGCATTTATCATAACAGATTCGTCCTTGTATAAGGGCGGCGGTGCTGCCTCTGTTGTAGACTTTCTCAGAGAAAGAGGTGTAAGAACCGCAGAATTTTTCTCATTCGGAAAAAGCCCGTCGATCGCGGAAGTCAAAAGTGCTCTGCCTAAAATAACTGAATTTAACCCTGACGTTATCGTTGCGCTGGGAGATGGTCCGGTTATGAATATCGCAAAGGCAATCTGGTTCTGCTTTGAGAATCCGGACATTGATCTTGCCGATGCTGTGAAGAAGTACAATACGTTGGCAAATTCTGTGCCGTCTATGGGTTCTAAGGCAAAGCTTGTTGCCATCGCATTGAGCGATGCGGCAGAGGAGTTTACTCCTTTCGTTGTCCTTGATGATGGGGGAAAGACATGTGTTCTCGCAGGATATGAATTTTTGCCTGAACTGGCCATCGTAGATTCACAGTTTGCTGAAGTTTCCTCTAAGGAGGATATCGCGGCTGCGGGGAAGGCTGTCACAGAGAGCACGAATGCTGTACTCAGCGATAACGAAGTATCCGAATATGTAAAGGGTTTTGCATCTGAAGCTGCTGCTTTAGTTAAAAAGCGTCTTGCAGATGCCGAAGCAGGTTGTGCGAACGCACGTTACGACGTTCTGAACGCGACGGCACTTGCGGGTATCGCTTGGGCAAATGCAAAGGAAGCGCCTTATAATAAAAAATAAGGCATAGGATGCGAAATTCTGAAAATAATCAAGACAAGCTTTGCCGGCAGCGCGAATGCGCTGCCGGCAATTTTTAATGTTGCGCGGTCGTACCGCACGTATTTCCGGTACGACCGCTGTCAAAAAATTCAGTTTGTTTCTTTTTAATTTATTTTGTTTATCTCTTATATTTTTCTTTTTATTTTGCGTCTTTGACTTTCTTTTCGTATTCATTTCCCCAGTAAGCTCTGAGGTAAATTTCTTTAATTTCAGAAAAGAGCGGATATACAGGGTTTCCGCCTGTGCACTGGTCGTTAAAGGCATTTTCAACCATTTCATCGAGGGTGGCCATGAAGTCCTCTTCTTTGATACCATACTCGTGAATACTCATTGGAATGTCGATGGCGGCTTTTAATTCTTCGGAAGCCTTGATGAAATTATCAAATGTTTCCTGATCGTTTTTCCCCTTCATACCGCAGAATTCACCGATTTCGACATATCTTTCACTTGTACTGGGAGAATGTTCCCATTTTCGTTGGAACTCTCTGAGCGTTGTATTTGCAGACTTCCGTAAAAAGTACGGCATTTGCTGCACCGTGCGGCAGATGATGATAACCGCCGAGTTTATGCGCAAGAGAGTGATTGACACCGAGCATTGCGTTGGCGAAGGCGATACCTGCAAGGCAGGAAGCGTCGGCCATTTTGATTCTGGCCTCAGGGTCTGCAGCACCATTTTTGTAAGCTCTTGGGAGATATTTAAATACGCTTCTGATTGCCATGAGTGCAGGGCCATCCGTATAATCGTTTGCGAATACGGATACGTATGCTTCTACCGCGTGGGTCAGAACATCGTAACCGGAAGCTCTCGTAACGCTTGGCGGCATATTCATCATATAGTCTGCATCGACGATTGCCATGGTCGGCAGGATTTCGTAATCGGCAAGAGGCCATTTGTAGCCCGTTTCTGCGTCGGAAATAATCGTGAATGGCGGAACTTCGGAACCTGTGCCGGCCGCCTTATTTTCTTCGATTACGCCACAGGTCTTAACGTATCTGTATGCGTTGTGAATGTGTTCAGCAGCGTAATTGTTCTTGATTACTTTGTCTTCGACGACGCCGATGCCCGTTTCCGCGTTAGCCATTTTTGCGAGAGGGATTCTCGCTTTGTCAGCTGCCTTTGCCGCAGCGAGGGTGATCGCGTCAACCTGCTCCTGCGTGAAAGTGCTGTATGCTTTTGCGGCTTCACGCATTTCAGCAAGTTTTGCTTCTAAAGATTCGATAGAATCAACCTTTTCGAAAGCTTTTTTAGCCATTAGATTTTTTCTCCTTATTAAATAATCTTGGGAAAACTGCGAATTGTAAAATCAACTTGAACACTTGAACATTGAAAGATCCATAGAAACC
>CAYTKT010000040.1:0-20557 GCA_964438605.1 uncultured Oscillospiraceae bacterium | reverse complement strand
TTGGAAGGAAACGCTTTCCTTGGAAATCGGAAAGCCGAGCGTTGCGTTCGGATTCAACCAACAAACAGGCAAAAAGTTCTTACCAAATGACATCATGGGAAGAACGAGCCCAAACCGCGATCCGGAGAGGAAACCACGGGCGAAAGCCCCAACCGATTCATCTCAGAAAAGGAGGAGAGAGTCATGAGAAAAAAAGTTTTATCTATCTTGTTAGTACTCACCATGGTACTGACCCTAACCCCGACCGTTGCCTTTGCGGCAACCTATGGGGATACCAATGGTCACTGGGCGGAAAGCTCGATCGACCGCTGGAGTAACGTCGGCGTTGTGCATGGCACCGGCGCTGGAGAATTTAATCCGAATGGAGATATGAGCCGGGCAGAGGCAGCACAGACCTTTGCCAACCTGCTGCGCCTGAAAGAAACGACCAGCATCAGCGGATACAGCGATGTGGATGCAAGCGCCTGGTATGTCGATGCCGTTTCAAAGTGCGTAGCCGCAGGAATCCTGAACGGAACCGGAGGCAATACCATGAGTCCGGGGAGGACCGTCACCAGAGAACAGACGTTTGTGATGATCGCTCGTGCCCTTGGCGTAGAGGACCAGCCAAGTTCCAATAAAACCTTTGCAGATGCAGGCAGCGTTTCCAGCTGGGCGGTCGGTTCGGTCAATGCCCTCGTCAACCTGGGCGTGATTCAAGGAATCGATGCCAGTAACATCGGACCAAAAGTCGATATCAACCGTGCGTCCGTGATGACCGTGATGGACCGCCTGATCGGAACGTATGCGAATACCGATGGAGAATGGCCGATTGCCAGCAAAGGAATCACCCTTGTGGTCGCAGAGGACGTTAGCCTGACCGGAACAGCCACCGACCTGCCAGTTGTGCTGGCCGGAGATACGGCGAAAGTAGACATGAGTAACGTGACCGGAGCAGCGAAAGTCGTTGTTCAGGCTGACACCGTAGACATCACCGGAGCACCGGAAGGAACCGAGTTTGTGACGGAGAATGCAGGTAACGTGACGGTCAATGGAGACAAAGTTGACAACGGTCAGGACTACGTGGTGCCGGAAAACAAACCGGGCAATAATGATAATCAAAACAAACCACAAGGCGGTTCTGGCGGCACTTCAGGAGGTGGATACAGAGATAACATTACAGAAGAGACCATTAACGGGATCATAGAGAACGGTATAGAAGAAGTCAATAAAAAAATTGAAGGAAACACAACTAATCCTCAGTATGCCGTTCTTGAAAAACTCTCAAAAGACAACGAGGGTAATAATGTCGTTAACGTAACAATCTATGATGGTACAGTGAACGTTTCGACTGTAAAAACTGATATACTTGATATTCTGATAAATGCGTTGCAAGAAAACAATAAAACGGTAAGCAAGATCACTGCGATTAAGGCACTTGATGGAACTACGATTCAAGATACGGAAAATGCTGTGCTGAGTTTGAAAGAAGAGATAACCGAAGACAAGGTCTTGGGATTCGTGAAGGCACTTGTTCCTTCTGTAGAGAGCGGCACGAATATAGAGGCACTGAAAGATAAATCTTTTGAAGTTCAGGTCACTGATACGGAAAATGGTAAAGGCCAAACCAACGTGAACTATGAAGTGAAATTCCAACTTGCCAGCCTGGATCAGTATATTCAATGGAAGGTACCGTCTGTGAATGAAAAAATCGAAGACTATGCATCCATTAGTTTTAAAGATAACACTCTGGAAGTAATTGTGAATGACCATACCGTGAAGGTAGCTGAAGTGTACAAAAACATTGGTATTCTGTTGAGGGATAGTCTGCAAGCTAGAATATCGGATATTAAATTAATCGAAGGAAATGGCGATGAAAACAATAAAATAGATTTCGAAAACAAACATACCATTGATATGGCAGACATAGAAACGTTCGTGAAAGGACTGAAATTTGGCACATTACCAGACGGAACTACAATTACCGGACAAACCACAATTGGCGACTTGGTTGGAAAACCGACAACTTTCAACGTATATTTCACTGATGACAAAAAAGTAATGTACACCGTAAGATTCACGAATGGTACTCTGCAGAACGCGATGGTGGCACTTGCCAAACACTTCAATGAGGATGCAAATACTGGATCTTTGGCACAACTAATAGCCACCGATAAAAAATTGACTGTTGACATACTTGATGGTGATAAAAGAGTGAGAGACATTTATACACTAATAGGCACACCTCTTGCTGAAACCCTGAAACAACACAGCGATACTATACGAACAATAACAGGTGTATCAATAGGGACAGAAATATTGAACGGACAAAGTTCAAATAATGTGAAGGTGGAAAACAAAAAAGTGATTTTGACAGTGAACAATAACATTACTGAAAAAGATATCTATACCTTTGTAAAAAATTTAATGTTCAGTCGCGGAAAATATCCAATAATAGACGGTGGATGGCAATTGAGATACCTGAAAGGAAATTCTCTTGAATTCGAAGTGGATACCAAGGCTGAAAAAGACCCAGATAACCTGGATGAAGGTACATACACCGTGGTATTTAAATAAAAGACCTTATGGAAAAATAACAAAACTCGACACACTGTGTTACTGCGACTTGGGTGTACAACACATATGAGCATTCCTGAACCGGAAATTTGGAGATGAAAAAGTATAGATTGAAACAATCTATCCAAACGATTTAATCGCCCGGCTTCCCTAGGGCCGAAGTCGCACGCTGCAGACTATGGCGGGTCTTGGCCCTGGGGAGGTCAGTTTGTATAAGTTTTGAAATGAATTGCTGGAAATAGTAAGAGGCTGATTCTTTTTCGATTTGAATTGGATGAAACTGTGTGAGAAAGCCGTTTTCTATAAAAGAAAAAACCAGACTGCAGATGACATCAATTTACTTATTACTTGCATCCCAACAGGGTTCTGAAAGTGAAAATAAGTGAATTTCAGATTTGAACTTCGTTTTGCCAACTGATCCCGATTAAATAGGGAGCGGCATGAAGGGTCCTAAATACGAAAGGAGTGGTATGATGAAACAGAGAAAAGTAAGACCTCCTACGTTTGTAGACAAAGCTATAAGCCTTGTAGCGGCACTGGCACTGGTGATCGGTTTCATGCCGGCATTCGCACCGAGCGCCTATGCGAATGAAGCAACAGAAACACAAGGGCCTTATCTGAACGCCGCCTCATCGGATGGCGGCGTTGAACAGAATCAAGAAGAAAACATTGCCCAGGTAGGGGACGTCGCCTATTCCGATCTGTCTTCCGCTTTAAGTGCTGCTCAGAACAATACAAATGAAAATAAAATCGTTCGCCTTTTGAAAGACTACGAACTCACCTCTTCCCTCACGATACCTCAGGGTGTGACGTTGCTTGTACCTTGCAGGGAGAATGACATAGGATATGAACCAGAAACAGACTACAACCCGGATGGACTAAACGTTAAAGATGTATGTAAACAATATCGTGAGCTTATTGTCGATGAAAATGTAACCATCACAGTAAAAGGCACTCTGCTCGTGAACGCCTATACCTGTGGCGGAAGTATAAAGGATTCCCTTGTTCCCAATACTGTTAATGGAAATTATGGAATGATGGAACTAAACGGCACGATCGAGGTGAAATCCGGAGGCGTGCTTGATGTCTGCGGTTATGTGGAAGGAAACGGTTCAGTAATTGCGGAACCGGGCTCTATTGTAAGAGACGTTTACTGCGTTGACCACTGGAGAGGTGGAAGTCAAGCCTATGAAATGTTTCCTACAGTCTACCCGATGAACGAAGTACACATGAACAACATCCAGGTGCCCACAATCATAAACGCAGGAGCTGAATTGGTAGGGACCGTCAAAATGACCGCATGGGGCGCATACTATCGTACACGCTTTTGCCAAGTATCAGGTGAAGGTGGAAATGGTCTCATTCGTATGGCAAATGGAACGCTGAAAAAGACTTACGACAGCGAGGGAGCCAGTAACGATAACGATTACGTAGGAAGCGGACCGTTCTACCGTGGTAAGGAAAGCTTTGTCATCGAAGGTGACGGGACAGTCGAATCGGGTACTCTTACGTTGCCGTATATTGGCGAACAGTCAACAGCGGACTTCCTCTATCCTGTCGATGGAGATCTCACCTTTGACGTGACCGGCAACTGGGTTGTCAAGGAGCGTCTGAAGTTCATGCCGGGAGCGCAGGTCATTCTGCGATCAGGTTCTATGATTAGTGTAGATGCAACTTTGGCACATTATCCGAATAAAGCAAACCAATTAGTCTTCTACACTGACGAAGGCTTTGACGATGTATCGATTAAAACATTCAAAGGAGAAACAAAGTATCCTGACGGGCGTGGAGATGCGGTTCTGACACTTGAGGGCAATACCACCGCTTTCTTTAACGCCGATTTTGCCGGAACGATCAAGATTGACAAAAAAGATGCCACCCGGAAAAGTCCCGCCAGGGTCGTCTTCGGAAAGGGCGTTACGGTGACCACAAGCGAGGCTAACGGCTACTGCAACGGGACAAAATCCTGCACCTTTAATACGATGATCAAAGGAGAGAATGAAACAATAAAAATCGAAAGTGATGATGGCGGACAAATCAGTGAAGATCACAAGACCTTCTACCCCGTAGCGGGCACACCTTATGCCTGCTACTATGAAGGAGACAAACTCCACATTCTTGAAGAAAAAGTCCCTGAGTTCACACCGGATGCCTCTGTGGACTTTGAGAAAGAAACCCTTACAGGTCTGACTACGGAAACGGATTACAAAGTGGACGGGGAAGTCTTTCATGCGGACGCAAATGGTGAAATTCCCATCGATCCTTCCTGGTTTGGAAAAAAACTCGCCCTTGTGAAGGCAGGAAACAATACGACCACTGCCGATAGCAAGGCGCAGACCTTAAAAATTGATGAAAGGCCCGCTGCCCCTTCCGGTCTGAGTACCGCTGATACTACCTCATATGGAGCGACTGACGGAAAGATCGAAGGATTTGATTCCTCCAAGGCTTATGAGTACAAAGCGGAAGGAACAGACAGCTGGAATGAGGTACCTCAAGGGAAAACATTGGAAGGACTTTCAGCGGGAAATTATGAGGTGAGATTGAAAGCGACTGAGAAAAACTTTGCAAGTGAACCGGCAGTCCTGACTGTTTCGGAACCTTCCCGTCCTACTCCGCCTTCCTCTGATGCCCCCGTTCCTCCTCCAACAGGTGGAAGTGGAACGGGATTTGTAGGAAGTGCACAAGGCTCCACGGGACAGAGCCAGGGGAGCACGGAAAATCCCGATGGCTCTGTAACCACGACAACCACGAATCCGGACGGTTCCAAGACGGAGTCTACGACGTATGCCGACGGAACCATTACGGAAAAGAACACCTCCGCTGACGGTGTGGTTTCCGAAAAGACGGTGACGCCGGATAATACAATCACGGAAAAAGTCACCCAGCCGGATGGCGCGGTCACCGAAAAGACGACAACGCCGGAAGGCATAAGCGGACAAGTCGAGAAAAACGCAGAAGGCAATGTCACATCTGCGAACGTGAACATTCCAAAGGATCTTGAGAAACAAGAGATTGTAACCGCACCGGTGACGATTCCTGCGGAAAAAGACGCAGCCAAAGCACCTGAGGTCCACGTTCAGGTGGGATTTGGCGAGACGGCAAAAGTTGAACTTCCGGTCACTGAATTCGGACCGGGCACCGTAGCCATCCTCGTTTATGAGGACGGAACCGAAGAAGTCGTCCGCGACTGTACCATTGGCGAAAACGGCGTTATCCTGAATGTCGAAGGCGATGTGACACTGAAGATCGTCGAACGAAGCCAGAACTTTACCGACGTGGCTTCCGGAAACTGGGCGAGTGATGCGGTGGAATTTGTAGCCGCTCGCGAACTCTTCCAGGGAACCGGAAACCAGCAGTTTACTCCGGAAGGCAATATGACACGCGGAATGCTCGTCACCGTGCTTTATCGTCTGGCCTATGAACCGGAAGCGGCTCAAGTTGATTTTGACGATATGAACCAACAGGCCTATTATTCGGATGCTGTGGCATGGGCCGCGTCAAACGGCGTAGTCACCGGCTATTCCGACCATGCGTTCGGACCGGACGACGACATTACCAGAGAACAGCTGGCGACGATCCTGTATCGCTATGCAAAGAACCATACAGCAACTACCGGCCAAACGGCAACTTTGACAACCTTTGCCGATGCCAGCCAGATCAGTCCTTACGCGGCGGAAGCCATGAGCTGGGCCGTATCAAGCGGACTGATCAATGGAGTAGGAAACAACCAGCTGGCACCGGAAGGCGATGCGACGCGTGCGCAGGTAGCCACGATGCTGATGCGGTTTTGCGAGAATATCACCGCATGACAATAATTTATTGATTCTTTATCGAGGATAGGCGAAACTTCCGTTCCGCCTTCAAAGCAGGAACGACAGCCCTGATTTTTCTTATGGAAAATCAGGGCTGTTTGTCGATTGCGCAAGCGGCTTTGTCGTGTATTCGTGTTTTTCATACTTTGCGGCTGCAAAAAAACGGCACTGAGAATGTTTAAAGCCCTTATGGACGAATTGAATTACAGATTCGTGAAGGTAATATGCGAATGACATGGCGGTGATGGTCAGCCAAAATTTTTTCGTAGAAAATTTCAGAAAGCAAAATATTTTCTTCTGTTTGAGGCAAAATGATGGAAAGATTTTAGATATTGATTTTGCAAGGAACAGGAATGTGTCAGAAGAACCGAAATTTGATACGCAGAGCATTAAATGAATATTTATAAATAAAATCGTATAATTATAAATAGCGGTTGAACTGAAAATTACCCTGTGGTATTATAATGTATGTATTTGATGACGGATTGCGGGCTGAAGCCGGAAATGCGGGGCGTGTTTCCGGCAAATGTCTTATGATAAATCAAACAGACGGAGGTATACAAAAATGGCAAAGGAAAAGGCAGTTCTCGCTTATTCCGGCGGGTTAGACACATCGGTTATTCTGACATATTTAAAAGAAAATTATGACTATGATGTAATTGCAGTATGCGTTAATGTCGGACAGGACGAGGATTTTGACGAGATTGAAAAGAAAGCGTATGCAACGGGCGCTTCAAAGGCATATATCGTTGACGTTACAGAAACGCTGGTGACAGATTACATATGGCCGACACTGAAGGCCGGCGCGATTTATGAAAATGATTATCTGCTGGGTACATCATTTGCGCGTCCGCTGATCGCGAAGGAACTTGTACGCATCGCCCATGAAGAAGGCGCTGTTGCTGTCGCTCACGGCTGCACAGGCAAGGGAAATGATCAGGTTCGTTTTGAGTCGAGTATCCACGCGCTCGATCCGTCGCTGAAAATCGTCGCTCCTTGGAGAGAGTGGGATCTGAAATCGCGTGAGGACTGTATCGCTTATGCAAAGGCGCATAAGATTCCTATTTCGCAGACTTTGAAGAAAATTTACAGCCGTGATCAGAATATCTGGCATATCAGCCACGAGGGCGGTAATCTGGAAAATCCGTGGAATGAGCATCTCGATGATATTCATGTGATGAGTGTTCCTGTGGAGCAGGCGCCTGATAAGCCGACTTTTATTGAAATTACGTTTGACAAGGGGTGTCCTGTGGCGCTGGACGGCAAGGACATGAATCCAGTGCAGCTGCTGAAAACGTTAAATAAGCTGGGCGGTGAAAATGGCGTCGGTACGATTGATATTATCGAAAATCGTCTCGTGGGCATGAAGTCAAGAGGTGTTTATGAAACGCCGGGCGGCACGATTCTGTTCAAGGCACATCAGGATCTGGAAAAACTTGTTCTCGACAGGGACACGATGAATTTCAAGAATCAGGTGGCGCTGAAATATGCGCAGCTCGTTTACGACGGTCTTTGGTTTACACCGCTGAAGGATGCGCTTGATGCGTTCGTCGATTCAACTCAGGATGTCGTTACGGGTGTTGTGCGTATGAAGCTGTACAAGGGCAGTGCGATTCCTGTGGCTTCCAAGTCGAAGTATTCGCTCTTTAATGAAGGGTTTGCGACGTTTGGCGAGGATGATGTATATAATCAGGGCGATGCGGAAGGATTTATCAATCTGTTCTCTCTGTCGATGAAGATCCGTGCGATCAACTGCAAGGAAAACGGAATTCCTTCCAAATACTGATCGGCGCTTCACAGCGTAGACGCCGCGAATATATAATTGTGTGGAAAAAGTCCGTGCCGATCGGTATTGGTGATAGATGGTGAAAAACGGGATAATTCGGAAAACCTATGCCGGCCAGTTATTGCTTACAAACGATGCAAGGCAGTTCGGAAAATTTGTGCCGCCAGTATTGGTTGCAGGCGGCACATAGCAGGACAGCGTGAAAACCCGTGACGGCTTTTATTAACTTTCTTTCAGTGCCGAAAGAATCGCGGGAAAAATTTGATACTGATCTGCGCTGATTTGCAGATGGAAACGGAACGGGAAGCCAGGCGTTTGTTTGCGCAGTTTTGGCGGAAACAAGCGGAAAATTCGGCGCAAAATAAAGGAACGGAAATATTATCTCCAGTCACAGCTTTGGGGCTGGAGATATTTTTATCTTTGAAGCCGGAAATTTTGTGACAAAAATCCGGATTTCTGTCGTGAAAAATCATGAAAAAGCGAGAAAAAACGGCAGAAAAACAGTATAATAAAAAGATGATGAATTGATTTAACAGGAGAAAACAGAATATGTCAAAAAAGTTATGGGGCGGTCGTTTTACGAAGGCTGAGAGTAAGTCGGCGGCGGAGTTTAACGCATCGATTGACTTTGACCAGAAGATGTACCGTCAGGATATTGCGGGCAGCAGGGCGCACGCGGCCATGCTGGCGAAGCAGGGAATTATTTCAGAGGAGGACGCGGCGGCGATTGATGCCGGACTTGCAGGGATTTTACAGGATATTGAAGATGGGAAAATTGAGTTTACGATAGAAAACGAAGATATTCATATGAATATCGAGAGCATTTTAACGGAGCGCATCGGTGAACCTGGCAAGAGGCTTCATACAGCGCGCAGCCGGAATGATCAAGTGGCTGTTGATTTTCGCCTCTGGACGAAGGAAGCGGTGATTTCGCTGATGGATGATCTGAAGCGGCTGTTGAAGTCTATTTATACGGTGGCCGATAAGTATAAGAATTACATTATGCCGGGGTACACGCATCTTCAGCGTGCGCAGCCGGTAACGCCGGGATATCATTTTATGGCGTATTTCCAGATGTTTAAGCGGGATTACAGCAGATTTGAGGACTGTCTTGAGCGAATGGATGTCATGCCGCTGGGTTCCGGGGCGCTGGCGGGAACTACGTATCGCACGGACCGCCGTTTTGTGGCGCAGCAACTCGGCTTTGCGGATGTTTGTGAAAACGGCATGGACGGCGTCAGCGATAGAGATTTTGCGTTGGAGTTTTTGAGCGATGCTTCGATCTGTATGATGCATTTAAGTAGATTTTGCGAAGAATTAGTTTTATGGAGCAGCACGGAGTTTAACTTTATTGAAATTGATGATGCTTACAGTACAGGTTCGAGTATTATGCCTCAGAAAAAGAATCCTGATATGGCGGAACTGATTCGTGGAAAGACGGGCCGCGTATACGGTGATCTCGTTACGCTGCTGACGCTGATGAAGGGGCTGCCGCTGGCGTACAACAAGGATATGCAGGAAGATAAGCCGCCTGTGTTTGATGCGGCAGAACAGCTTAGCGCGTGCATTAATATTTTTGCCGATATGCTTGATACGATGAAAGTAAAAACCGATGTGATGGAAAATGCCGCCAAATATGGATATATGAATGCTACGGATGCGGCAGATTATCTCGTCTCAAAGGGTGTGCCGTTCAGGGAATGTCACGAGATTATCGGTGAAATTGTGCTTTACTGCATTTCTCACGGCAAAGCGATTGAGGAACTGTCGCTTGAGCAGCTTCAGGATTTTTCGCCGCAATTCGGGCCTGATATATATGAAAATATTGATTTGAGGGCCTGCGTTAAAGCAAAAAAGTCTGAGGGTTCTACGTCGTTTGAGAGTGTGGAGCGGATGCTGAAGAATGCGGCGGCATATTTGCAGAGTATCGAAGCGTAAAAAAAATCGTTTCATCCATCGTAGTTGCAGCCTTTGAATCAGATTTGGAATGTATGAAAGCGTAGAAAAAGCGTGTGATGTGAATAAGCCGAACGCTATGCGTGAATCGGAAGCGTGCAGGCGGCGCCTCAGAACCGGATATGTTTTGCCGGATTGTCAGGAATTTGGAAAAGAGGGTGAGAATGTGCTGCATCGAAAGAATGAAAGACACAGGCAGGAAGAAATCTCTGCAGAGAGAACGGCTGAACTGCGCAGACGACTTGACGCCGCAGTTTCACATCTCTGCTCTCTAAATCTGGAAGAAGCTGAAGCGATGAGGGATGTAAATCTTTTCCGATGGCTCTGTTCCATGGTGCGTCTTTCCGGATCGCAGCTGACGAAAATGCAGATCGGCGCGATGCTTGACGGAGACACTGTCGATGAGGCAACAATCGAGGAATACAGG
This sequence comes from uncultured Oscillospiraceae bacterium, assembly GCA_964438605.1. GTDB lineage: Bacteria > Bacillota > Clostridia > Peptostreptococcales > Anaerovoracaceae > Alangreenwoodia. The sequence goes on along the minus strand of CAYTKT010000040.1, from coordinate 10,020 downwards.
TATCTTCGGGCATGTACGGAGCTTTATCTGGAATTTCGTCATATGGTAAGTCTCGATATGTGTCTTGATGAAAAATATATCCGGCGTTTTAATTCGATTCTCAGCGGGGATGAATTTTTTGAGTACCGCCGTGGTAATCCGGTCCTCCGGGAAATGAGCTATAACCCGCCGCATAGTTGTGATATTAAGGAATTGATGCGTGATGCGGACCGGGAGATCGCTTCTGCGGAGCACGGTGCGGATCCCGTAGAAGGAGCCGTCAGGACGCACGATATGATTATGGCGATCTGGCCTTTTGAGGAAAAGAATGCGGAAACGGCGTATGCGGCCATGAGTTATGAGTTGTTTTATGCCGGCTATCCGCTGCCGACGCTCGACATTACGGAGGCGGAGCATTTTCAGCTGACAGCCGATTTTATACAAAAGGGCAGTTCTTTACGATTCCGGACGGAAGTAATTGAAAACCTGCTGGATCAGTGCGGTGACATTCAGTTAGGACTGTAAAAAGGCTGTTTGCTGGATTTTGTCAGTATGGGTAAAGAGACCGGGCCGGTACGCGACGGAAAGGTTTATTTTGCTTCAGCCTTCTAATATACTTGTCAACGATTATGAGAGCGCCTTTACGTGCAAAATGTTCGACGGCTTTCTTTCATCTATATTATACCATATAGCGTTATTTTTTACTGAAATACATTAAAAGGGCGCTCCTTCCGCCGTCTGAAGGCAGTGGGTTTCCGCGCCGAAGGAGGATTGTTGTGAAATTACTTATCGCATCAGATATTCACGGCTCTGCGGTGCATTGCGGCAGGCTGTTTGAGGCTTACGAGAGGGAAAAACCGGATAAAATTCTTTTGCTCGGTGATGAGCTGTATCACGGGCCGAGGAATCATCTTCCGGATGATTATGATACGAAGCGGACGACGGAGATTTTGAATTCCATGAAGGAAAAAATTATTGCTGTTAAAGGTAATTGTGATTCCGAGGTGGATCAGATGGTGCTCGATTTTCCGATTATGAACAAATATGAATTGATAGAAACGGATGGTCTTGTTTTTTTCGCGACTCACGGGCATACGTATAATCCTGAACTGCCGCCGCCGTTTGCGGAATTCGATGTGATGCTCAACGGGCACACGCATATTTCGGTGCTCCAGGACCGGGGCGGTTTCTATTATGTTAATCCGGGGTCAACTTCGATTCCGAAAGACGGGACGGAAAACTCTTATATGACGTATGAAGATCGCTGTTTTGTGCTGCACCGGCTGGTTGACGGCACACAGTTGGGCAAAATGAATGTCGGGCGGAAGCGATCATCGGAAATAAAAGAGCAGATTGATTAGTCCGAAGAGCGGTATAACGGAAAAGCAGAAAATGGATGGGCGCGGTCGTAAACATCCGCGTGTGTCCGTAAAGACAGGGGAAAATGGGAGGAAACGAAATGAATGCAATAGTCAGTGCGGATTTGGCGGTACTCGATTTTATTCAGGAGCATTTTCGCAGCACATTTTTTGATTTTGTGATGCCGGCGGTATCGTCGCTGGCGAATGGCGGTATTTTTTGGATTGCGCTTTCTGTCGTTCTGCTGCTGTTCCGGAGGACGAGGAAGTACGGGCTGACGATGGCTCTGGCGCTTATTTTCGGAGCGCTTGTCTGCAATGTGATTTTGAAGCCGGCGGTGGCGCGGATCAGACCGTATGATCTGGTAGGAGACATTCAGCTGCTGATTCCGCGAGTATCAGATTTTTCGTTTCCATCGGGTCATACGACATCGTCATTTGCAGCTGCATCGGCCCTCATTTTTTCGAAGGCGCGGGGGCGGTTTGCAGCGCTGGCGCTGGCTGTCCTTATTGCTTTTTCAAGGCTGTATCTTTATGTCCATTATCCGACGGATGTTCTGGCGGGCATCCTGATCGGACTGTGCGCCGGAGCGGCGGCCTGGAAGATTGTGCAGAAAGTCTGGCGGCGGTTTTTGTCTGACGGACAGGAACGCAGCGTCTGAGGAAACCGGTCGGAAATGTGTTTGAGCGCAGATCTGCAGACGAGTGTAAAAAGTCGGAATGTGAGCGGATAGAGTGTGAATGAAAGGAAACCGGCAAGGGGAGATGGAGTATGTTCGATTACAGTCGTCGGAGGTCGCAGAAATAAAATGGATGGAAGAAGGATTCTGACGGGGATTATCACAGTCCGCTTGAGTCCGTTTGGTTGAAAACGTACAGCCGAAACGGAAGCGGTATAATATGATGGCGTAGTATCCGGAATGAAATGATACATAAAATTTTGACGGAAGTTGATGAATTAAAGGAGAACTTGATTTTATGGATTTGGATCGGATATATAAAAGAATATTTCATCTGATTAAAAGCGACAGACGGGTCATTCGGGACGCGCCGATGAGGGAGTATACTACGTTTCGGATCGGTGGACCTGCGGATCTTCTCGTTCTTCCGGCATCAGAGGCAGAGCTTGAGACAATCTGCGGGATTCTGAGAGACGAGGGCGCTGGCGCGGTGGTACTCGGCAACGGGTCGAATGTGCTGGTAGGAGACGGCGGGATTCGCGGGGTCGTGATTCGGATCGGCAGAGATATGGGCAATATCGCGGTGTCGGGAAATGAAGTCATGGCGGAGGCGGGCGCGCTTTTGTCGACTGTTGCGTCAACTGCCGCATCGGAAGCCCTGACAGGTATGGAGTTTGCGGCGGGGATTCCCGGAAGTGTGGGCGGAGCCGTCTATATGAATGCCGGGGCTTATGGCGCGGAGATGAGTCATGTGCTGATCTCATGCCGTGCGCTGATGCCTGACGGCGTATTTCGGGATTTTGCGCGGAAGGAAATGGGACTTGGGTATCGCAGGAGCGTGTTCAACGAAAATGGCGGGATTATTACATCATGCCGGATTAGCCTGGAAAGAGGCCAAAAGGAAAGGATTTATGCGTACATGAAGGAACTGGCAGCGCGGCGGGCGGAAAAACAGCCGTTGAATCTGCCGAGCGCGGGCAGCACGTTTAAGCGGCCGGAAGGTCATTTCGCGGGAGCGCTGATCCAGGAAGCGGGCTGCAGGGGACTGCGCGTTGGCGGCGCGCGGGTATCGCAAAAGCACGCGGGTTTTGTAGTCAACGAGGGCAAAGCGACGGCAGCCGATGTGCTGCAGTTGATCCGTCTGGTGCAGATGCGCGTCAAAGAGTGCTTTGGAGTGGAACTTGAGCCGGAAGTGCGCATGATCGGCGAGTTTTTGTAAAGACGCAGAAAGCGGGGCAGACGGGTAGCGGCGCGGCTATCGCAGAAACACGCTTGTAGAAAGAGACATGAAGTTAACGGAGTTTGCAAGCGGAGACGCGAGTATCGCAGAAGCATACGGGTTTTGCAGTTAATGAAGGTAAGGTCAAAAACTTTAAAATAGTGGCTGTCGCAGTTTCATGGGCTTTAAACGGTGTCAAGGCAGATAAAAGTAAATTTTTACGGCATACCGTCATATTGTCATAAGTAGGGCAGGGACTGTCCGGGCTAATATCTGCAGAAGCGGAAGGTTACGGGATTGATGAAGCAGAAAGTCTATTGGCTTTAGACAGTGGATAGTTCGCGTCTTTTTTGTTTTAAACCGGTGAGGAAAATGGCAGGTAAATAGTAAGCAGGAGATTGACGGTCCGGCGTGTCTGCAAATGAAAATTTACAAATAAAATTATTTGGATATTATATATTTATGGATAAAATTATTTGTGAGGTTAGTTATTTAATATCTACGGAGAAAAGGAGATGGAGAGACGACTGACGTTTGACTGGCACACGCATACCGTATATTCTCACGGCAGCGGGACGATAGAGGAAAACGTGGAAGCGGCGCGGCGCAGGGGGCTTGTGTCTGTTGCGATTGCAGATCACGGGCCGGGTCATCTGGGTTATGGGTTTCGCAGACGTGAGATTCAGGCGATGCGCGAGGAAATTGAAAAACTTCGGGAAAAGTACCGTGATATTGAAATTTTTATGTCTGTGGAGGCAAATATTATAAATACGTCTGGAGAACTCGATGTAAGACCGGAGGAATTTGAATTGTATGATTTTGTGATTGCGGGGTATCATTTCGGGACGATCGGCAGGAATCCCGCAGTTTCTCTGGCGCTTCACGGGCGGAATCTGGTGTCGTCTTGCAGGGAGAAATATTCCGAAGGACTGAAGCGGAAGAATACGGATCTCGTTGTGCGTGCGCTGAAATCAAATAAGATTACGACGTTGACGCATCCCGGCGATAAAGGCGCCGTGTTTCTCGATGAGGTTGCACAGGCGTGCGCTGAAACGGGGACATATATGGAAATCAGCAACAGGCATCGTCAGCTGACGGTAGAGGAAATACGGCTGGCATCCGGGTTTGACGTCAAATTTATTATCGGAAGTGATGCGCACGAGCCTGCAGCTGTCGGCAGCTGCGGCAGGGCGCTTGAAAGGATTGAGGAAGCGGGGCTTGATCCTGCCAGAGTGGTGAATCTGGGCTGAGTTGATACGACGATTTATTCAACAGGATGGTTCAGAAATATGTAGGTGAGAAGTAAAAGTATTTGACATATAAATTATAAAACGATCATGACAGATTCGGAATGAGCATGATGATGCGAGGTGATGACGGAAATGGAAGCTGTAATCGTAACGGGACTGTCCGGAGCAGGAAAGAGTAACGCGATGAATTATCTGGAAGATATGGGATATTACTGTATTGATAATATGCCGCCTGCTTTGCTGCAATCTTTTTTGCGGTTGGAAAAACAGAACAGGATTAACATGGATAAGGCCGCATTCGTTATGGACATTCGGGGACGTGAGTTTTTCAGCGATCTCGTTCAGGTTTTGGCGGATCTGCGCGATTCTGAGAAAAATGTTAAGGTTTTATTTCTTGAGGCAACGGATGATGCGCTTGTGCGCCGGTTTAAGGAGACGCGCAGGATGCATCCGCTGGCTGAAGAAAACGGTACGAATTCCGCAGCAATCGCTAAGGAGCGGGAACTTTTGAGCGGTGTACGGGAAAACGCGGATTTCATCATCAATACGACAGGTCTTAAGCCGGCGGATCTGCAGAATCTGCTTCAGACGATGTTAGAGGATGGCGGTGACGGCGACAGTTTTTCGATTACTGTTCAGTCGTTCGGCTATAAGCACGGCATGACGATGGATGCCGATATCGTGTTTGACGCACGATTTATTCCAAACCCGTATTATTTAAAAAGCATGAAGCATTTAACCGGAAATAATAAAAAGATAAGAGATTATGTTATGAAATTTCCGGAAACGCAGGAATTCGTTAAAAAAGCTGCGGATTTGATCAGCGGACTGATTCCATATTATATAAAGCAGGGAAAACGGACTCTCGTGATTGCGTTTGGATGTACCGGCGGGCAGCACCGGTCGGTTGCGATGGCAAATCAGTTTTCCGAGATTTTTAAATCGCAGGGAAGAAATGTGACGACAGTTCACAGAGACATTATGAAGCGGTAGAGAGGAGTTTTGCCATGGAATATACTTTTTCATCCGGAGGCAGAAGTCCCGGCGGACCGCATATCGCCGTCATCGGCGGCGGAACAGGTCTTTCCGTGCTGCTCAGGGGCCTCAAGCACAGCGGGGTCAGGAATTTGACGGCTATCGTTACCGTGGCTGATGACGGCGGAGGTTCCGGCATGATTCGGGATGATTTTGGAATACTGCCGCCGGGCGACGTGCGGAATTGTATTCTGGCTTTGGCAGACGAGGAAGATATTATGGAAAAGCTGCTGCAGTACAGGTTTCACAGCGGGCGGCTCAACGGACAGAATATGGGTAATCTTTTTATTGCTGCGCTGACTGATATTTATGGCGATTTTGAGCTGGCGGTAGAAAAACTGCATGATATTCTCAGAATTAAGGGAAAAGTTGTACCCGTTACGTCGGATAACGTAACGCTTTGTGCGCAACTTCAAAACGGAGACATTATCCGCGGCGAATCTCAGATTCCCGATGCTGTCAGTCATCGCCACAGCCCGATTCAGAGTGTTTTTCTCGATCCGCCTGACGCGAAGCCGCTGCCGTCGGCTGTCGAGGCGATTCTCCATGCGGACATGATCGTACTGGGGCCGGGAAGCCTTTACAGCAGTATTATACCGAATCTGCTGGTGGACGGCATCAGCAAGGCGATTCGTGCGGCCAGCGGAATGAAGGTGCTGATCTGCAATGTGATGACACAGGCGGGCGAAACGGACGATTACACGGTTACTGATTATGCGAAGGCGATTGAGCGGTATTTGGGTGAGCATATTCTCGAATATATTTTGATTAACGATCATATCTGCAAGGCAGAAGAGCTTTTGCCGTATATTAATGCCGGGACGCGGCAGATGTGCGCTACATCGGCCGATAGAGAGGCATTGCGAAAGATGGGGATTATTCCGATTGAGAGCAATTTGATTGACACGCACGGCGGGGCGATTCGTCACGATGCGGGGAGGATTGCGAATATTCTGCTGTCGATGATTCACGGCGCGTGAGGAAGCGAAACGCTTAAACAAGATAATAGCGACGGCATCTCCGACTGGTGATTTATGATGTTATAAAGAAGCGAGAGTTTACATATGCGGAAGTTTATATATTGAGGAAGATTTGGGAGGTAATTCGTTGAAGAAAAAAGCTACGGATCATATGAAAAAGTCTGACCGGAAATCTGTTGAGGAAGAAAGAGTAAAGGAAGAAAAACTGGCGAAAGCCGAGGCTTCAAAGGGAACTGCAGGAATGATGAGAGCGGCGGAAACGACAGAAATTATGGAAGCTGTGGAAATGGCGAAAACTGTGAAAACAAAAGAGCAGGACGGCAGTTCAACAGCCGGTGCGGTTTTGGAGAATGGCGACGAGCAGACTGCGGAAATGGAGAAAACTGTAAAAGCAAAAGAGCAGGATGACAGTTCAACAGTCGGTACGGTTTTGGAGAATGACGACGAGCAGACTGCGGAAATGGCGAAAACTGTGAAAACAAAAGAGCAGGCCGGCAGTTCAACAACTGGTGTGACTTTAGAGAATGACGGCAAGTGGACTGCGGAAATGGCGAAAACTGTGAAAACAAAAGAGCAGGATGACAATTCGGCAACCGGTACGGTTTTTAAGGATAGCGACGAGCAGACTGCGGAAATGGCGAAAACCGTAAAAGCAAAAGAACAGGATGACAGCTCGGCAGCCGGTATGATTTTTAAGGATGGCGGGCAGACTGTAAAATCCGAAAAGAGCGAGTTTGTCTGGGATATTGAAAGCATACGAGGCAAACGGAATCAAGGAACGAAGGATATGGATGCCAGCAAGCCGCAGGAATCTGGAGATAAGATGAGAGAATGGAAACGCGGTGATAAGAATACCGTATCGAGTGGAAATGCCGAGTTTGAAAATGAATCGAATGAACCGGGTGATACGCGGGGCAGGACGCTCGAAGGCAGCGGGTCAAAAAGCGGAAAAAGCAGGGCAGGCGGGAAAAAGGACCTAAATACGGGGAACGCCGCCGGCCAGCCGGTCGTAAATGTATGGGGACGCGGGATTCGTGAGACACAAGGTTTTATGAAGCAGGAAGTCCGCATCCCGGAACAAAAAGAACATAAGGACCAAAAGGAGAGAAATTCGCAGGACAGAGCGTCAGGTCATTCGCAGGGCTTGGGCGGCCGAAAGGCCGAAAAGGAAAAATCGTATGCCAATATTAACAATATGTGGATAATACGTATTGCGGTCATCATTTCAGGCGAGGATCGTGAGACAGTGGAGGAGATTTCTGAAATGGTTTCTGACATTGGCGCCTATTTTAACGCCCATTCCGGCGATTTTTCAAAACGGGGCGTTTCTTACAGAAATGACAGCGGAGTTTTGCTGTGGGTCGGGCTGGCTGACTGTCTTTTGAGACGGGGATTCGTCTGTGAACTCGACGAGAAATGGGATAAAAATGATTTTTTGGCTGGAGTGAGGCAGATACATGGCTTTGGAACGTATTTGATTCCGTTAAAAGAAAAGTGGCTGAATGAGAATGGTGATGTTTTTACCTGGTGCAAAGCTCTTGACGGACAATGGAGAAAAATGAAAATATGCTTGTCCGCACTCGATGTTGGCGGCAGTTATCTGATTTTTCCAGTATCTATGGAAGGTTACGAGAAGCTGACACGTCTGGCTGACCAGATTGGCCGGAGGGTCGTTTCGGCAGCGGAGATTTGGAAGGAGCGGGAAGCCGGACTTGTCCGGATCAGGAACCTCGGAATCCCGGAGTTTTAGCATTTCAGAATTGCAGATCCTTTGATACTATGATGTTTTGGGCGCTTTGTGCACAGTTGGCCGGCGGCCCGTCTGGAAATATCAGGGCATCTTGCATGATAAATAGATCTATTTTATAAAATATAAAAGAAATGAGGTTGAAATTATGGGAAAATATTCAATAGGAACGGATTGTGTTCAGGCAGGTTATACGCCGGGCAATGGAGAACCGAGGCAGGTTCCGATTATACAGTCGACGACATTCCGTTACGAGACGAGCGAGGATATGGGGAAATTGTTTGACCTGGAAGCATCGGGCTATTTTTATACCCGGCTTCAGAATCCTACGAATGATATGGTGGCTGCGAAGATTGCAGCTCTTGAAGGCGGCAGCGCGGGTATGTTGACATCCTCAGGCCAGGCTGCAAATTTCTTTGCATTATTTAATATCTGTGAGGCGGGAAGTCATATCGTTTCTTCGTCATCTATTTATGGCGGGACATTCAATTTGATTTCAGTTACGATGGCAAAAATGGGAATCGAGGCCACATTTGTATCGCCTGACTGCACGGAGGAAGAACTTGAGGCGGCGTTTCGTGAAAATACGCGGGCAGTATTCGGAGAAACGATTGCGAATCCGGCGCTGACGGTGCTCGATATCGAGAAATTTGCAAAGGCGGCTCACAGGCACGGGGTTCCGCTTATCGTTGACAATACGTTCCCGACGCCGATCAACTGCAGGCCGATTGAATGGGGTGCCGATATTGTGACACATTCGACGACGAAATATATGGACGGCCACGGCGCGGCTGTAGGTGGAGCTATCGTTGATTCTGGAAAGTTCGACTGGATGGCTCATGCTGACAAGTTTCCGGGCCTCTGTACGCCGGATGAATCGTATCACGGTGTCACATATGCAGAAAAATTCGGGATGGAAGGCGCCTTCATCACGAAGGCGACAGCGCAGCTGATGCGTGATCTTGGATGTATCCAGTCGCCGCAGAATGCGTTTTATCTGAATCTCGGCCTTGAATCGCTTCATGTGAGAATGCCGAAGCATGTGGAAAACGGACAAGCCGTCGCGGAATTTCTTGCGGCACATCCGAAAGTCAAATCGGTTTCTTATTCCGGCCTTAAAACGGATAAATATTATGAGCGTGCGCAAAAATACCTGCCGAAGGGCGGATGCGGCGTCGTGTCTTTTGAACTGAAGGGCGGAAAAGCAGCCGCCGAGATTTTTATGAAGCATTTGAAACTGGCGGCGATTGAAACTCACGTGGCTGACGCGCGATCCTGCTGTCTGAATCCGGCGACGTCAACGCACCGGCAGATGACAGAGGAGCAGCTGATAGAAGCCGGAGTGCCGGCGGGCCTTGTCCGTATTTCCTGCGGCCTGGAGGATAAAGAGGATTTGATTGCAGATTTGTCGCAGGCACTTGATGCGATTGTGTAAAGATTGTTTTGTGATTGTTTGGATAGCGCAAAATATTTGTAGAAAAGTCAGCCAAAATACAAGAAAAAACGTCCGATGTGTTAATATTTAAATAGAAATATAAAACTACTAAAACAGAGAAAAGATGTTTTCTATGTAAAAAAGTATACTGCAATTCTGCAAAAAGGTATGGTCAAATTTAAAAGATCTCCTTTTCAGCGGGGTGTATGACGGGACGTATGAAAGGAAAGACGACGACAGACTGCGGGGTGAGGGATATGAATATTGACAATGTCGTACTACCCCAAATTCGACAGTTATCGAAATGATAAATCCATGAAACCCTTGCAACTGCAGG
>CAYTKT010000039.1:0-21312 GCA_964438605.1 uncultured Oscillospiraceae bacterium | reverse complement strand
GTCAAGATGCAGGTGACTTAATTCAAGTGTTCAATTTGCAATTGCAATTAAGGTAAGTTATAAAAATAAATTGTTCGGATGAAAATGGAAAGGGAAATATGGATTTGATTGTCGGCGGGAAGGCGCAGGGAAAGCGTGAATATATGATAAAGGCATATGGGCTTGACGCGGCGGCTCAGGCGCAGATTTGCGACGGCGCATCGTGTACGCCGCAGGAGCTGGAGCGGGCGGTTTATGTGGACAGGTTTCAAGAGTTTGTGCGCCGCTATCCGGAATATGAACCGAAGTTGCGTGAGGATGCTGTCGTGATCTGCGATGAGGTGAGCAGCGGCATCGTGCCTCTGCAAAGGGAAGAACGTCAGTGGCGTGAAAATGTGGGCAAGGCAGGCTGTCGCGTTGCAGCTGAGGCCAGGCGTGTGATTCGGGTGGTCTTCGGTGTGCCGGTGCGGATCAAATGAAACGGCTGACGGTTTTCTGAAGATATGCGGCTTAAAGAGAGAATTGTTTGAAACAGAAAATTGCCAGAAGGCCGGTGCTTGTCATCGGCCTTCTGGCTTGTCATAATCCAGGATTCAGCAGACAGAATTTGATTGGAAGATGACTGATCAGAAGTGTTCATCGGAATCAAGCTGGTCGAGGGAATTGTCGTTTTCCAGGAGATCGATAATCGGGTCGGCGTCGATGGCGGGATCTGTATTTGCAGCCGTATCATTGTTCGGGAGGTCGGCTGAAGCTTTAAAGTCCTGCGGATTATCGTTTGACGTGCCGCCATCCGGCGGAAGGTCGGTTGAAGCTTTGAAGTCTTGCGGGTTACCGTTTGGCGCGCCGTCATCCAGCGGAAGATCGGTTGGATGTTTGAAATTTGACGAATTGCTGTTCGTCGTATTTTCGTCAGACTGGTTATAGGCAGGAGAATTGTCTGACAGCGTGTCATAAGACGGGTCGCTTCCGGTTGACTGCCATGTACCGGATTTGCCAGATTCGTTGTCGGCGAATTGTTTCGTCTGCGTCGTCTGAAGTTCATCGAGAGCAATCGTTTTTTCGGAATCAGTGCCGATTTCATGGCCTATACCATTTTCTGCGGAGGATGCTGTGTCGTTCGTCATGCGGAAATTCCCGCTGGCGCCGGAGTAGAATACGGCGGCAGATGTTTGCATATAAATCGTAAGAAAAAGACTTCCGATGAACACGACGACGGCAGCGACAGCCATGATGATGGCACATAAAGTGATAGCGGCTGACGATGCGTTGTCCGCTGTTATGACGGCGGATAATGCGATGATGGCGATAAAGATCGGTACACAAAGCAGGAGGAAGCACGGCAGAAACGAAAGACGCAGTATAAAATAGTTTCTCAGATGACCATGCATCATTTTTACGCTCCGTCTGACGGCAGAAAGCGCTGCGCAGCGTTCATCGTCCGCCATGATGAAGTATGTCATTTCGTATCGCAGCAGGAAGATGAAGGCTGCAATGATTACTGCAAGGAAGATGAAGATGCCGATGTAGGAAACGATGGAGCTGCTGCTGGTGAGTGTCGCTATCATAATCATTGCTCCGGGAACCAGAAAAGCAATCGTCCAGAGCGTTGAGAATATGGATATGAGTATATAAGCGAAAAATGCTTTTCCGAACCGGTGGAATCCTTCAAACAGTGTACTTATGGAGAACGGTTCATTTCTCAGTACTTTGAGGGAAATTGCGGCCAGTGATATGTTCAGCGGCCCTGTAACTGCCAGCAGCAGGAACCAGCAGATCTGAGCAGGGATAGATAAGTGGGAAGCTGTCGCAGTCATTGCGTCCATGAAACCGGCCGGCAGGGATGATGTGTCAAACCCCGTATTCATTTCGCCGAAAGTCTGGGTGAGAGTCTGAATATTGAGCGCATAGTTTCTGATCTGGATTATGAGGGCAGGAAAGACCGTGATAATCGTGTAGATTAACAGAATCGGAAAGAGTTTGAGCCACTTGCCTTTCAATTGGCGTTTTGCCATTTTTCGCATTTCGCCTATGGTGAAAATAGGGATTGTTAGCGTGCTGCTTTGCTGATACATAAGTTTCTCCTTTTAAAATCGTTTTGCTTCTGTAAAGTCCGGGACACCGGTCTGTTCGCGGAACTGTGCGCTGCGTTTGCAGCGTACAGTTCCGCAGCGGAGAAAATCCGCAATGCGCCCCGGCTGTATCGATGTGTTGTGAGGCGCTGAAACTGCCGCAAAAACCAGAAAAGAGTTCAGCCGAACTTGCAGACTGAAGAAGTCTGAGTCTGAAAAGGATGAACTGTCCGCAGTTTCGGTGCTTTTTGCTGCCGCAAAAACCGGAAAAGAATCCAGTCGCGCCGCGACTGAGGAGGGCTGGAAAAGATAAATTGTTCGCAGTTTCGCGTTCAGTCACCGGGACAGCTGTGGATATCAAAATCCTCGCCTTCGAGAACGGGAGCGTCGCGGTCGATAAATCCGTCACGGTAAGGATCGATCGGACCGTCAAGTGTTTCGTCTGACGGGTCATACGTATAAGGATCGTATTCGTCGGGAAGCATGTCCCGAAGTTCGTCATCATCGTCATCATCATACGGTTCCGATTCGGCAAGCAGATCCATGATATACTCGTCAGGCATTTCGGGCATAGCGCGTGTGAAATCATAAGTGTATTTTGGGCCCGACAGCTTTTCCTCACGGTAGAGGACGAAAGCCTCCCACGGAGTTACACGCCTTTCGCCATTCCCGTTTTTGCTGTTTCCACCGTTTTGTCTGCTGCTGTCGCTGTCGCTTTCCGGACGGCAGATTACGGAATCGCAGGTCAGATACCACTGTCGGAACCTGTAAAGCTCGTCGGTGAAAAAGCCAAACGTGCGGCCATGGCCATTGCCGGCCAGTGTGACGAGCGTGTCTTTAATCGTTTGAATTGCGGCGTAAAGGTCGGTATCGTCGTCCGGAACGCCGTGGATCAGATCCTCGAAGAAGGAAGGTACCATTTCTTTCAGCGCCTCCGTGTCGGCCATCATCAGCAGCTCGCTGAATGTGTCAATGTCGATGGGTTCTTCCGCTTCCATCAACGCCGCGAACTGCTCAAAATAGATGAAGTCGTCGCCCGGCTCGAGTTCGAGGAGTTTCATGAATTTTTTCATGGTCATATGGATCACCTTTTATCGCTGCTCTGAGTAATAGTTCACAAATAAAATATTTGTATATTTTACGGATAAAACCGGATAATTCTATTATAATTAATATTGATTATAATAACTACGTAAAAATGTGGAAATCCACTCAAAAAATTTGCATGGCGCGACCGGTAAAACGCAGAGACGAATCTGGCATTAAAAAGCTGCCGAAGCGGCTTTTGTGAATATGTGAATATATTAATTAACACATTAAAACAAAATTATAATGTATCTTGCTATTTTTTTCAGCTAAATTGTTTTGATTTTCTTATTTTTCAGACATAAATCTACTTCATAAACAAATATGTCTCAACCGTCATTCTGGAAACTGTAAAAACGACGTCATTTCTGCACATACTATGAATAAAAAAGGAATATTGTATATGGCGCAAACGGTCAATCTCAATTTCAAGATGGACGCAGATGTGAAGAAAAGAATGGAGCGGGTCTGTGTCAAGGCGGACCTTTCTATGAGCGCGGCCTTTACGATATTCGCAAAAAGGGGTGGCAGGGAGCGTCGCATACCTTTTGAGTTTTCGGCTGATCCGTTTTATTCAGCAAGCAATCTTCAGCGCTTGGAAGAGCGTTGTGCAGGATGTGGAAGACGGCAAGGCCCATTTTGCAGCATGACTTGAGCATGACTTGATCGAGAGAGATGGATGAGACTGCTTTACGGAGATTTCTTCACACTCTCAGAAAAATAGAAGAATGAAAAGTAATCGTTCACTTCTTTCCCGAAGATCTGTTTTTTGTAAAGAATCTGATTTTCTGCATACCATAAGAAATCTCCCTACTGATAAATTCCTCTTACATTTTATCCAGATTGACGTTACGGCGCTGTCCGGCAAACAGATAAATATTATCGAACAAGTACCTGTGAATGGCAGCCAGCGTTTGGTCTGTTCCAGGCGTCAAGGTATCCAAATCGCCGCTCTCAAACAACTCCACAGCTTTCTTCTTGCTGATGCGTTCTTCCTCACGCGCCAGTTCGGTAATATCAGTGATTCCAGGTTTATTTTGAAGTATATTTGCGAGTTCCTTTCAGTGAGAAGGAAAAATTTCGTTTATCGACGATATCAGTTTTAATAAATGTCCGGGCTCATCCAGACAATAATCCGGTATGTAATCGCCCGATGCCGTGCCCTTCGGAATTGCCATGCTCCAGTCCACTAAAACAGAGACAATCCCTGCGTTTTTCGCGCAGAGAATATCCTGCTTCGTATCTCCCAGCATTACCGCCCGTTCCGGCGACGACCCTAACTTTTTTAGGGCCGTCAGCGCCGGCTGCGGGTCCGGCTTGTGTTTTGTCACATCGTCCGCCGTCAAAATATAATCAAAAAATTTCTCGATTCCGTACTTCTTCAGTCCCTCATAGGCCGTCAGTTTCATGCGTGACGTGACGAGCGCCGTCCTGAATCCCGCCGCCTTAACCTTCTCAAGCATCTCATAAACCCCCGGAAACAAGTCGATCAGATCAAGATAATGCTCACGCTGATAACTGCGGTAAATTTCGATATTCCGCTCTACATCCTCCGGCGTACCGCCGAAGAAATTGTGCATCGTCAGTTCCAGCGGTTCCCCGAAGGTTGCCAGCAGAACAGCATCGTCCGCACGCTCGCCACGGATCTGTTCAAACGTAAATTGCCATGATTTTAAAATCACATCATTCGTATCCATCAGCGTTCCGTCAAAGTCAAATAGAATCGTATCGATTATTTTATTCTTTTCCATTTTTTTAATATTTTCATTTCTGTTTCTCTCCCCATCTTCCGGTAGGTTTCCAAGTTTATCCTTAATATTACAAGTACTTCCTATTTCGTCTACTTTTTCTTCATCATTTTTTGATTCACTTGTATTTTCATTATGAGATATGTTTTTTTCAAACATTCTGCTCTTATTTTTGAGTTTCTTTGTATTATTCATATAATACCGTCCTTATTCAAAATAATCTTCGCTTAAAATTCAAGCGATTTCGGTGTCCGCGGAAACGGAATCACGTCACGGATATTCGCCATGCCCGTCACGTACATAACCATGCGGTCAAAACCGAGGCCGAATCCCGCATGCTTTACACCGCCATACTTTCTGAGATCAAGATACCATTCGTAACCGTCTTCGGCAAGGCCCAGTTTTGCCATTCTCGCCTTCAGAACATCGAGCCGTTCCTCGCGCTGGCTTCCCCCGATGATTTCACCGATTCCCGGCGCCAGCAGATCGGCAGCCGCCACCGTTTCTCCGTCGTCATTGAGCCGCATATAAAACGCTTTGATGTCTTTCGGATAATCCGTGACGAAAACGGGCCGCTTAAAATACTCATCCGTCAGATAGCGCTCATGCTCCGTCTGAAGGTCGATGCCCCATTCTACCGGAAACTCAAACTTCCTGCCAGAATCCTTAAGAATCTCAACGGCCTCAGTATAAGTGATACGTACAAAATCACTTTCAATAATTCCGCTTAAACGCTCGTATAACCCCTTGCTTATAAAAGAATCAAAAAACGTAATCTCGTCCGGTGCATTTTCCAGCACATAAGAAATAATATAGCGTATCATATCTTCCGCCAAGTTCATATCGTCTGCAAGATCCGCAAACGCGATTTCCGGTTCGATCATCCAGAACTCCGACGCATGACGCGCCGTATTGGAATTTTCTGCACGGAACGTCGGCCCGAAAGTGTATATATTTTTAAATGCAAGCGCAAAAGCCTCGCCTTCTAATTGACCGCTTACAGTCAGCGAGGCCGGCTTTCCAAAAAAATCCTTCGTATAATCTACCGGACCGCCGTATTCTGGCGCTTTCGCCTGATTTTCTGATCGATCTGGATCGGTCTGCATCTTAACATCTTCCGCTATGCCGGCTTTTCCGCCGGCTGTTTCAGAGGATGTTTCTGCCCCGATTACCGAAGTCGCGGATTTCGCGCCTCCGGTAACCGGTTCTCCCGATGCAAAATGCTTCGTACCGTCTGTTTCCCGCGCCGCAGAGCGCACATCCTGCGCTCTGCGGCGCGGCGGATTTTCTAAATCAAGCGTCGTCACGCGGAACATTTCGCCCGCACCTTCGGCATCGCTGCCCGTAATAACCGGCGTATGAACATAGATAAATCCCCGCTCCTGGAAAAAGCGGTGAATCGCGTAAGCCAGCAGCGACCTGACACGGAACACCGCCGAAAACGTATTGCTGCGCGGCCGCAGATGTGCAATTTCCCGTAAAAACTCCATACTGTGACGCTTCTTTTGAAGCGGATATGACGGATCAGATCCGGCCTCAATCTCGATTTTGCGCGCCTTCAGTTCAAAAGGCTGCTTTCCCTCCGGCGTCAGTTCCAACACACCCTCAACACGCACGGCCGCTGCTGTCAGCAGCTTTGAAATATCCGTGTAATTATCTATAAATTCTTTCTCATAAACAACCTGCAGCGGCTTAAAACACGTTCCATCATTCAATTCGATGAAACCGAAAGACTTTGAACTACGATTTGTCCTGATCCATCCACTGACCTCAATCAGGCTTCCGTCACCAACGCCCTTATTCCGCTCCGGCTCCCGCGCCGCCCCTTTCCTGTCATAAATTCTGAATAAATCCCTGATATTTACCTTATTTGCCTTATCCACGTTCGTGACCTCCGCTTTTATATTTTCTCGCATATATATGCATTATTATAATTCCGCGTTTCGTATAATACAAACTCATTTCTTGCTTTCTCCTTCGGTTTCTCATATAAATTTAATTGCGGACGATTTTTCTCGTTTTTCCAGGCATAAATCTAAACTTTCAGGCGCATTTTCCCTGTTTCATGTGAACGTTACTGCACAAATTCAAACTTTCAGGCGCAATTCCGCAGCCTTCACACCGTATCCGTGTAAATCCAGACTTTTCGCTTCGGCTTGTTTATCTCTCGTACCCACGTCAGCATAAATCTAAATTTTCAGCACGATTGCTCTGTTTTTCGTGTCCGTCGCCATGTAAATCAAGACTTTCCATCTGATTTTCCTGTTCCTTGTGCTTGTTTCCACACGAATCAAAACTTTCAACCTGATTCCCCTGCTCCTCGCGCCCGCCTTTGCAAAAATCGAAGCGTTCAACCTGATTTCCCTTTCCCATGCATCTGACTTTGTACAAATTCAAATTTTCAGCTCCGATACCCTATCTATTTACATAAAAAGGAATTTATAGCTGCTTTTTTCATTTTTCACTGGACAAAATAAGACTATTATGGTAGTATATTTCTAAATACAGGCTTTCATCCTGATACGATTTCGCGCCGCAGATATCCGCGAAAACCGGCAAACAAAAGGAGGATACTTCATTGGAAATTAAACTGTTTGACTCAGAACTCAAAGTCATGAAAGTCATTTGGGAACATGGAGATATCACCGCAAAAGAAGTCTCCAACATCCTTAAAGACCAAATCGGCTGGAATATGAACACAACATATACCGTCATCAAAAAATGTATCGCAAAAGGCGCCATCGAACGCAAAGAACCGAGATTCATCTGCCATGCGCTGATCACTAAAGAAGAAGTGCAAGTCGCAAGTACGGACGAACTCGTCAATAAAATGTTCGGCGGTTCATCGTCGCTGATGTTCGCGTCACTTCTCAATAACAGAAGGCTTTCACGAAGCGAAATCGAAAATCTTAAAAAAATCATCAGCGAATATCCGGAAAATTGATTCTTTAATATTCACTGATAAAATATTGGAGCTGCTAATATGATGATACTCAATATGACATTATCTGCTTCTCTGATGATTCTCGCCGTTGGAATCCTGCGCAGGCTGACGATTCACAAACTGCCCAAAAAGACATTCTGTGTGCTGTGGGCCGTTGTGACGGCGCGGCTGCTGATCCCATATTCGCTGCCGTTTCGCTTCAGTGCGTATACGGGGTTTGCCCGTCTTCTTTTAGCCGCCTTCGGCTCAGATAATGTGGAAAATCTTCTGGGCAGCACGAAGAACCTGCTGAATAACGCCGATTCTCCTGCTGCACCTGTTTCCGGAGGTTATATCCACTATACTGTAATTCTACAGTTTATATGGGTCGCGGGCGCCGTCGCTGCACTGGTTTTCTTTCTCGTTTCATACATAAAAAACCGATGGAAATTGCAGGAATCACTTCCCGTCAATTCCACCCGTCTCGCTGACCTCGTCGATGAATGGCGCCGCCATATACATATCCGACGCCGCATTTCCCTGCGCGAATCAGACCGGATTCATTCGCCGCTGACTTACGGCGTGCTTAAACCGACGATTCTGCTTCCTGCAGGCGTATCAGATTCACTCAGCGAAAAAGAGACAATCTTTATCTTGACCCATGAAATGATCCACATCAAAAGATTTGATATTATCTGGAAATTCATACTGACACTGGCTGTCTGTGTCCACTGGTTCAACCCACTGGTCTGGATCATGTATCTGCTGGCAAACCAGGACATCGAAATGTCCTGCGACGAAACGTCAATCGGGCTTCTGGGCCGTACGTCGAGACGTGAATACGCCATGACGCTCGTGCGTTTTGCCGAAATCGGAACCATCACGCCCGGGCCGCTTGCCTGCTTCAGTGAAAATTCACTGAAAGAACGCGTCACATCCGTCATGAAAAACGGAAACAGGACGCCGCTTCACATCATCATGTCAGGAACACTCGTCGTCACACTTGCTTTCTTCTTTGCAACGTCAGCGCTGCTGCCGCAAAGTACGCCTTCTGCATCAGGACAAAACGAGCAGAGCGAACAGGCGGCGTGGCCAAACGGATCGAACGAACAAAGCGAACAGATGGTATGGTTGAGCGGATCGAACGAACGAAACGAACAGACAGCATGGCGGAGCGAATCGAACGGACGGAACGGACTGACCAAATCGAAGGAATCGGACGAGCCGGATGAAGGGGACAGACCGGATGCACAGACACGGCTTGCCGGGCCGAACGCACAAAACGTAGTTTTGGAATCGCCAGACAGTTCCGCTGATTCCGGCTCGGTTGATGATTCCAACACCCTTTCCGCATCATCTTTCGCCGCCAGCGCGACCGACGGGCTTGGCAGCCAAAACGACAGCGAAATGGATGCTCACCAGCAAGTTTCGAGCATGAGCGACGCCCCGTCTGTAAACAACAATCAAACAAATCTGCCGGCATCTGCCGTTCCTTCTGTGCAGGATACGGCAACAGATGAGACGGTCAGTACAGACGACACGAACTCGGAGCAGACATCCGACGTGAGTCCGCCCCCGTCAGACGGTGTCCATAACGCGGACAGCAGCGATATTCTGGACCCTTATCCGTTCAGTCCATCTTATTCTGCCACTGACGATGAAACTCATTCCTCCAGTTTCGCAAGTCTGAATTCATACGAGAAAGCGCAGAATCATAAATAACTTTTTTGATTAAGCAGCACAAAAGCTGACCTGCATTTCTTTTTCTCCACGATAACCGTCTTTCTGTTTTTTCTGGTCTGCATGGTTACAGCAAAATAGCCGCCGCAAAGAATCAGCTTCATGCTGATCCTCTGCGGCGGTTATTGCATTCTGATACTCTTTTTGATAATACAGCTGATACAGCACTTCGCTTTCGGAAACAAGCATTGCCGCCAGCGTCACAGACTGTAAAGCGGAGCGGGCCTGGCCGATTACGCGATCCAGGCCCTTTTCAGTTTCAGTATGAGAACCCTCCGCATTGTGCTGACTCCTTGCCGGATGCGGTTTTCAGTCCGTTCCGGTAACGCCGATACCATAAAATACTGCTGATACCGCCAATAGCCATGTCGTTTCCGGTATTCACACGGATGCCGGTGGCGGCAACGACAGAAATCTGCGCTGACTGCTGAAACGGATTTCTAATGCCGTGCGATCCTCTGACTGTGCGGCATCTGCCAAGCGTATTCTAATTAAATCAACTTCTTCATTTTTAACTATCTTTAACTTAATATTTTTTCACAGAAATTCATCAAAATCTGCGCTGTCTCCGCTCTCGTCGCTGTTCCAGTCGGATCAAGGCTACCGTCACCCTTTCCGTTCAGCAATCCACTGCCAAGAGCCCATTTCATGGAATCCACCGCATAAGAACTCGTCAGCGAACCATCCTGGAATACGGAAGATGTGGCATCAAGATTTACATTTTTTCCTGCTTCTTTTACATCAAGTCCTCTGTCCGCCGCATACCGGCAGAAAATCACAGCCATTTGTTCCCGTGTAATGTCATCCGAAGGCCCGAAATATCCGTTATCATAGCCCTCGACAATGCCGTTTTCAGTTGCCCACGCCACAGGCGCAGAATACCACGTGTCTTTCTCCACATCAGGTGCCGAAATACTGCTCGTATCGGCCTGTGGAGAACCTGCGAGACGGTAAAGTATCGTCACCAGCATCCCACGCTCCAAAGGATCTTCCGGCGCAAAGGCAGACCTCGAAGTTCCGATCATCAGCTCGTGTTCCGATACGTAAGACACCGCGTCATAATACCAGTTATCCTGCGTTACGTCCCTAAACGGGAAACCGGAACCTGTTTCCTGATCCCCTGGATTCGCCTGAGAGCCGCCGGACGGGTCGCTTTCTGACGGCTGCGCCGGATTAAATGCGCCCTCGTAATAACTCTGAAGGAAAGACGGAATCTCCTCATTTTCCTGCATCATCCGATATCTGAAATGAATCTCGCCGCTGATGCCCGCCGTTTGCCTGTTGAGATCAAGCTGTCGGCGCAGTTCCGCCGTTCCATACCAGACGCTTGACGCGCTCGTTGCTTCGGCCGATCTGTAATCAGCCATTCCTATGTAAAGCTTTACATCCGTATTTTTCAGCGCGTTGCTCCACCATTCGACCAAAATGCTGTAATCGGCCACGGAATATCCGATATTCCAGTAAATCTGAGGCGCAAGGTAATCTACCAACCCCTGCTGCGCCCAGTAAAGCGTGTCGGCGTAATACATACTGTAAGATTCCGCGCCCTGCGTTGCGCTTCCCTCCGGTCGTGTCGAGCTGTTCGCCCAGATTCCCGAAGGACTGACGCCGAAAGAAAGATCCGGATTTGCTGCATGAAGTTCCGTATCGAGCTGCTGAATCAGTTTGTTGACATTATCCCGCCGGAAATCACCGATATCACCGAATCCGGTTCCGTAAGCCGCGTAAGCCGCAGCGTCGTTAAAGTCTGTACCCGGATAAAAATAATCGTCGAGATGAATCCCGTCGACAGCGTAATTTTTCACAATTTCCAGCGCTCCGTCAACGACAAGCTGCCTGACCTCCGGCAGCGCCGGATTGAAATAATAATTGCCGCTGTACTCCACAACCCAGTCAGGATGCTGCTTTGCAGGACTGCTGGCCGGCAGCGCTTCATATTCTGAGGCTCCGCTCCGCGTCACACGGTATGGATTGATCCATGCGTGGAGTTCCATTCCCCTCTCATGAGCGGCCTGCACCCAGTAAGTCAGCGGATCGAATCCGCCGTCAGGTGCTACGCCGGCCGTTCCCGACAGATAACGGCTCCATGGGAAATACGCCGAAGAATAGAGAGCATCAGCTGACGGGCGGACCTGCAAAAAGACCGCGTTCATCCCCATGGCTTTTGAATTATCAAGTATCTGATCCGCCTGGGCCATCAGCGCCGCCGCATCTGTCGTCGCCGCCGCCGGATAATCCAGACGGTAAACCGTAGACACCCAGATTCCGCGCATTTCCTCATCTGCCGTCACATTCTGCGACGCATTGTCTGCGGAGGCGTAAACTGCCGCCATAATCGAACCGAGTACCGTCCACACCAGAAATATTATGGCTATAATTGCCGCCATCACCGCGGCGATTTTCTTTCGTCTTTTCTGAACATCTGTTTTCTTTTGTTTTTCTGTCATTTTCCCTTCCCTTCTGAATCATATCAGTTACATTTCCTGATAAACTGCATTTTTCAGAACTTCCTGCCCGTTGGCATCAATAAAATCGAGAGCTTCCTGACCGCAGACTTCACGAAGACACTTGACGGCACTGCCCAGGTCAGGCGGCCGCCATTCGCAGCTGTGGCAGTCGGAACCCAGCAGATGAATTTTGTGTTCTTCAAACAGCGGTTTGTAAAACGGAATATTCTTAGGACTATTTAAATAAATAGCATTAAGTTGGATTTTAACTGGCATTTCATAATAATGTTCAATATAATCAGTTCTTGTAAATGTATGAAAATATCTGTCAATATGCGGAAGAATCGGTGTCATTCCGGAATTCAGCGCGATGTCATCAATCGTTTTAACGACGGATTCCGTCCATGGAGTAAAAGGCATTTCCGTCATCAGGTAATTTGTCCCCTGAATACATAACTCCGGCAGATAATCCCATGTATTCATGCCCGGAATATACTCGATTTCCGCTCCGAGAATGACCTTTGGAATGACCTTTCGGTCTTCATCGGTCAGCGCTTCACGAATCTCGTCCAGCCGCTCCTGCCGTTCTTTTAAAAATGTGCGAATTTTATGCTCCCCCAGCCGGAAATGAGGCGTAAACACCATTGTATCGACGCCCTGACTGTAACTCATTTTGAGCATTTTGATGGATTCTTCCACATTGTGAGATCCGTCGTCGATATTGTGTATTATATGAGAATGAAAATCTATGATCATAACAAACTCCCTCTGGCTGGATACCGATGTTTTTACTCCGCTGTAAACACCGCCGGAGCAGCGCCCGGACAACGCCGGCAGTTTCGGTTTTACATTCTTGCCGCGTCATTCGAGATCGGAAAGTACGACGAGCAGCGTTCCCTGTGCCGCCGTAATGATCGCCGAATCTTCTACAAACTCGTTACTGACACCGATCGGATAAATATTTGTCAGCGTCGCATCCTGGAGCGGATATTTAACGCCCCTCAGCGTCACACCCTTCACTTCACTGTCTGCCGCAAAAATGGAAATCCACCGCCAGTAACCGCGCCTGACTATGATAGAATCGTCTCGAATCGCAAAAATCTGGTGGTGCTCATCAATCAGATGGCAAATTGCCCCTTTTTTCGCGGCAAACGCCGTCAGAGAAATATTGGCAAGCGTATGATCCAATCTGCCTCCAAGGCCGCCGACAATCATAATGTTGGGATAACCGCGATGTAGCGCCTCTTTGAGCGCCATCAGCGTGTCCGTATCATCCTTTTCGGGAACGGCACGCACGACTTCCATGGCAGATTCCGTCGCACCGTCGAAAGAATCAAAATCACTGACAAGAAGATCCGGAACGATTCCTGCCTTCCTCGCATGAACATAACCGCTGTCACAGGCGATAATAAAATCGTATTTCTTAAAATTTGACGGGAAAAAGCAGTTAGGCGCTCCCGATATAATTAAACATCTGTTCATCATTTTTCACGTACCCCCGCAGCCGTCTTTTGAGCTTCTGCCCTTGCGGCGTCAAGCAGCGCTGACTTTTCGTTCTCAAGCTTTCCGTCTATTACGGCGTCAAGCAGCGTTTTCAGAATTTCACCTGTCACCGGTCCTGGCGGCAGGCCGTCTTCCGTCAGATCTTTCCCGCTGATGGCCAGTGTTTTCAGACTGATACAGTCGCCGTCCCGCAAAATCTCAGCAGCCAGTCTGCGAATTTCCTCGTTTTTCCGTTCAATCTCTCCAAGATATTTTTCATACTTT
Source organism: uncultured Oscillospiraceae bacterium (assembly GCA_964438605.1). Taxonomy (GTDB): domain Bacteria; phylum Bacillota; class Clostridia; order Peptostreptococcales; family Anaerovoracaceae; genus Alangreenwoodia. The sequence continues at coordinate 7,550 of CAYTKT010000039.1, read as the reverse complement.
CCGGCGGCATCAGCATGTCTGACAGCCAACAAATCCTCAAGACCCTCCGGTCCGAATACCGAGAGAATCCGGCGCACAGACGGGCGCTCAGGCTTTATTTTGTAATCATGATACGCCACGAGCCTCGTAATTCTTTGGATTGTCTCCTTTGGCAGTCTCAGCCGTTTCAGAATCTGTTCCGCCATTTCGGCGCCCTTCTGCGGATGCCCGACAAACCGGCCGCGGCCGTTATTGTCAAGTACAAAGACAACAGGTTTTGCAATATCATGCAGCAGCATCGTCATCCGCAGCTCAAAAACGGGAGGAATATCGTCTACCGCAGCCAGAATGTGGTGCCAGACATCTCTGTTATGATATGGGCTTCTCTGGTCAAAATCAAATGTGGCCTCAAGTTCCGGAATGATGCAGGCAAAAATTTCACGGTAATCGTCAAGGACGCAGGCTGCGCTTTCGCCGCACAGCAGTTTTTTTAGTTCCTCCGTCACCCGCTGCGCTGAAACCGCCCGGATTGCCTCAAATCCGCTGCGCAGTGCATCCTCCGTCGCCTGATCGGGTGTAAATCCACGAGTCGCCATAAAACGCAGCGCTCTGAGAATCCGAAGGGCGTCTTCCGCAAAACGCCGGACCGGATCGCCGACACATCGCAGAATTCCATGTTTTAAATCATCCCGGCCGCCAAAAGGATCGGTCAGTCCGTGTAGGGAGGAATATGCCATGGCATTGATCGTAAAATCACGGCGCGCCAAATCCAGGCGGATGTCTGTCACGAACTCCACATTGTCAGGATGCCTGTTGTCGGAATATCCGCTTTCGGCGCGAAATGTCGTGATTTCCGTGCCGTCGACCTGAACGGTGCCGTGCTTTGCACCCACGTCCACAAGATGGCGGTCCGAAAATACGGCCATAATCTGCTCCGGTCTTGCTGAGGTGCAGAGGTCCCAGTCTGATGGAGTGCATCCTGCCAGACTGTCACGGACGGCGCCGCCCACGGCGTACGACTCAAACCCGGCTGCCTCAAGCCGTTCCAAAAGATTTTCTATTTTTTGAGGTATCGCAATCTGCATGATAAAAGCACCTCCTGCCCTTCGGACTTTTTGGAAAATTTCCGAAATCTATCAACTTCCTGATTCTCCGGATTTCGGTGATTTCAGCAATTTCCCTGATTTTACAGGCATTCTCTGCTCCTTGGATTTCAGTGGTTCCAGCGGTTTTTCTGATTTCAGACATTCTCTGCTCCTCAAATTGAAGCGATTCCAGTGATTACCCGGACTTTCTGATCAAAAATGATCTTGTTTCTATTTTAACACTCCGGTGCCGGCCTGAAAATGATATTTCCGAATATATCCGCCGTAAAAATTACGGGCCGGGCTGATGAGGGGATTTGCTGCGGAAAAGCATCTGCCAGCCGCAACCTGTCTTTCAGTGTCCCGTTTCTTTCTCTGAAAATGACATTCTGCGGACACAGACGTCCGTCGCTTTCCATCAGCGCCGTTCCCCAGTAATCCACAAGCACCAGACTGTCCTGCTGTACAAGTGCCTCCACCTGCTCTGCTATTTCTTCGTCACAGATCGTTTTTCGTATATTGATAATATACGATATAATTTGAAAATACCTGTTTTCTGCTCTCATCGCCAGCGAAATGTCGCCGCATGAATCCAGACTGTTCGCGCCATAAAGAAAGAACGACCGTCCGTGTTGCAGCGGTCTTTTCATCGCATTAGAAATCGCAAGACCACTGACGTCTGAACAGAGAAAACGCCTTCTGCTGTCTGCTGCCACGGCTGCCAGAGTTCCCGCACCGCAGAAAAAATCGGCTGCAAGATCGCCCTCGTCGGTCACGGCGTCGATGATTCGGCGGATCAGCGCTTCCGGCTTTTGCGTCGCGTAATTCAAACGTTCCTTTGCGTTGCGTCCCACCATGTCGATCTGCCAGACGTCCTTCTGGTTGACCATCGTATACCAGCCTATCTCATCCTGAAATTCCTTCACACCGCGGAACCGGTAAGGGCGCAGTCCCCGATTATATGATTTTTCCTTCTGCTGGCGGAACTTATACTTTTCTGATTTTGAATAGAACAGAATCGTATCGTGTTTTCTTGCAAAACGGCGTGTCGTTGCGCCGCCTGATTTATATGTCCAGATGATTTCATTGATAAAATTTCGCTCGCCGAAAATTTCGTCCATAATCAACCGCACCGGATGAACCGCATGCCAATCGAGGTGAACGAAAATGCTGCCCGTTTCTTTAAGCGTGTCGCGCATCAGCATCAGGCGGACAGCAAGCATTTGCAGATAAGCCGACATATCGCCCTTCCAGCGGTCATTATATGCTGGAAACCTTCGAATCACTATCGCATCGCATATTGACGATTTAATTTCTATTCTCGTATTCTTATCGAATCCCGAAAAAAACGGCGGGTCGATATAAATGAGATCGACCTTTTGAGCCAGAATTCCTTCGGCGATTCCATGTGCGAGAAATTCCGCGTTATCGCAAAGCGCGAAAATTCCGGAGATGCCTTCTTCCGGCAAGCGAAATCCGCTGCCTTTTTCCTCACACTCCGGCACGTTTTTTTCAGCTTTATATTTATCGAGCAGGCGTTTATATTCCTCAGCCGCCTCTGACATAATGCGCGGAAGCTCATAAAGAATACTCATCACCGCCGTCCTTTCTGTTTTCCTATTCGATCCGTATTAAATTTCGTTTTTTTGCTGTCAGTTTTTTTACTGTCGGTTGCATCATTCATTGTCTTTCCGGATTTATCCATAGTCCGGCTGTCTTTCGTTTTCCGACTGACTGTTCCGCTGTTTTTGTTTCCGCGCTGACCGCCATTGTTTTGAGCTTCATGCCGTCCGTTTCCATTTTTTACGCCCGCGTTTCTTTTGCAATCCCTGTCAAATCCGGCGCTCCTGCCTTTCGTAAAATTGCTGTGATCTTCACGGGTTCTAAATCGTTCTGTTTTTTCGTTTCTTTCGTTTTCGCCTCGGAATCTGGGACTCCTGCGCACCGCACTGTTTTCATGCGCTTCTCGACCGCCTTTTGGCCGGACAAGCGCCTCCGGGCCATATCCGATTAAGTCTTCCCTGCCGATCTTTCGCAGCGCCTTCCGCACCAGCGCCGCATTCTCCGGTTTATTAAAATGAAGCATCGCACGCTGCATTCGCTTTTCTTCTGGATCAGACGGCACATAGACACGCTCCGCTGCCACCGGATCGATGCCCGTATAAAACATGCAGGTGGACAGCGTCCCCGGTGTCGGGTAAAAATCCTGCACCTGATCTGGCACAAATCCATTCTTTTTCAGAAACACGGAAAGCTCACAGGCGTCTTCAAGCGTGGCTCCCGGATGAGACGAAATAAAATACGGAATTAAAAACTGCTTTTTGCCAAGCCGCGCATTTTCCAACTCATACAGTTCGCAAAACCGCTCGAAAACATGACGCTGCGGCTTGTGCATCCGTTTCAGTACGTTATCCGAAATATGCTCCGGTGCCACCTTCAGCGTCCCGCTGACATGATACTGACACAATTCCCGCAGAAAATCGCTGTTCCTGTCGGCCAGCATGTAATCAAACCGTATTCCGGAACGGATAAACACTTTTTTTACACCCGGCAGATTTCGCAGCGCCCGCAAAATCCCGATATACTCCGAATGATCTGCCTCGATATTCGGACAGACATCCGGCCAGAGACAGTCGCGGTGAGTGCAGACACCGTGCTCCGTCTGCTTTTTGCAGGCCGAATGCCTGAAATTTGCAGTTGGGCCGCCCACATCGTGAATATATCCTTTAAAATCAGGATGCTGTATTAACAACTGCGCTTCCCGCAGTAAAGACTCTTTGCTGCGGCTCTGAATTCGCCGTCCCTGATGGAACGTCAGCGCGCAGAAACTGCATCCGCCGAAACAGCCCCGCACCGAAGTCAGACTGAATCTGACTTCCTGCAGCGCCGGAACCCCGCCCGCAGCCTCGTAAGACGGATGATATGACCGTTCATACGGCAATTCATACACGTCATCAAGTTCCATGGTCGTCAGCGGTTTTGCCGGCGGATTCTGGACGACGAAAAAGCCGCTCCGATGCCCGTTCGTTTGCTTTTCCGTCCCGTAGCCTTCGGCCAGCCGCTTTGCTGAAACGGGGTCCGTATTCCTGTATTGGATTAGAAAACTTTTGGCATACGCTGCTTTCGATTTGCGAATTTCCTCAAACGACGGCAAAATCGTCAAACCGTCATCCCATGTGTTGTTCTCTATAAAATCTGGATCATTCGACTTGTAAACAGTTCCGCGCACCCATGTAATATCTTTGATGTTGATACCGGCAGCCAGCGCTTCGGCGATTTCCGTCACAGGATGCTCGCCCATGCCGTAAATCAGCAGATCCGCCTGAGAATCCAGCAGAATAGAATTTCGCACACGCCCGTCCCAGTAATCATAATGGCCAAGCCGTCTCAGGCTGGCTTCAATGCCTCCGATAATCACCGCCGTATCCGCGCCGTAAGCCTCGCGAATCTTATTGCAATAGACGATAACCGCTCGGTCCGGTCTGCACCCCGCTTTGCCGCCCGGAGAATAGAGGTCCTGTTTTCGCCTGTGCCGGAATACGGAATAATGATTGACCATGGAATCCACATTCCCCGAATTCACGAGAAATCCGAGCTTTGGCTTTCCGAAGCGCATAAAATCATCTGTATTCCGCCAGTCGGGCTGTGCGAGAATCGCTACACGGTATCCCAAGCGTTCCAGCAGCCGGCTGATAATCGCATGTCCGAAAGAAGGATGGTCGATATAAGCATCCCCTGTCACCAGTACGAAATCCGGCGCGTCCCAACCCAACTGGTTTATTTCTTCTCTTGTCACCGGTAAAAAAGCCATTCGTCTTCTCTTCCTATTACATTTCTAATCGCGTCCGCAGACCGACACTTTGCCGCGCTGCAAACCGGTAATTTCTTGTTATTCGTTCTGCGAACGCCGCTTCTGCTTTCCTGCTTTCACACGCCTCCGGCCCGCAGACCGACACTTCGCCGCGCTGCAAACCGGTAATTTCTTGTTGTTCGTTCTGCGAACGCTGCTTCTGCTTTTTTGCTTTCACGCGCCTTCGGCTCACAGGCCGACACTTCGCCGTGCTGCAAACCGGTAAATTTCTTATTTTTCATCCTGCAAGCGCCGTTTTCGCTTTCCTGCTTTCACACGCCTTCGGCTCACAGGCCGACACTTTGCCGTGCTGCAAACCGGCAAATTTCTTATTTTTCATCCTGCAAGCGCCGTTTTCGCTTTCCTGTTTTCACGCGCCTCCGGCCCGCAGGCCGACACTTTGCCGCGCTGCAAACCGGCATGTCTCTTATTGTTCGTTCCGCAAACGCCGCTTCCGCTTTCCGAGTTCTAATGCGGCTCCGGCTGATAGGGCTGGCGATCCGCCACCGGCATTTCCCGCCGGATTCGTTCCACTCTCGCTGTATCAATTTCCGCAAAAATAATTTCCTCACCGTCTCCTGCACGGTTCAAAATCACACCCCACGGATCGGCAACGCAGGAATGACCGTAACATTCAAACGGCGCTCCTTTTTGGAAGGCGACACCCGTACCCGCAACATAAACCTGCGCGTCGAGCGCCCGTGCCCTGTTCAGCAGTTCCCAGTGATCTCTCCCCGTCTTCACAGAAAAGGCCGCCGGTACGACAATAAGTTGTGCCCCGCGCCTGGCCATATCGATAAAGAGATGCGGAAACCTGATATCAAAACAGACAGCCACACCGAAACTGACAAATCCCGTATCAATTACGGCAGTCTCATTTCCCGGTGAAAACACTGTGGATTCACATGATTTCACTTTGCCTGGCACGTCTACATCAAAAAGGTATTGCTTGCGATATATCCCGGCGAGTGACCCGTCCGGACTGAAAATGGTACAGGTATTATAAATAATTTCCTTTCCAGATATATCATGCTTCTTCTCCATAGCTGCGGCTTTATCGTCCAGGCTATATGCAGATTCAGGAAACGTACCGCCTGCCAGCCATATCCCATTCTCAGCCGCCATCTGCGAAAGACGCTCCGCGATTTCCCCGGACAATGGCTGTGCACAACGCTTCATCAGCTCCGGCACAAAATGACAGACAAACATTTCCGGTAAAACCACAATGTCGGCTCCGCCCTCAGCAGCTTTTCTGACAGCTTCCGCCGCTGCGTCCAGGTTTTCCGCCGCACTCTCTCTGATATTCCGCTGGCATAGCCCGATTGTGAATTTTGACATCGGCGAGCCTCCTCTCCTGTTTTTGTCTACACTTATTACATTATATCCTTCCAGTCGTGTCAATCAAAGAAGAAAAATTTTTATAATTTCTGATATGTCCGCCGTACCATCCGCAGCAATCTATTATCTTACAATGAAGCAGGAAATTCCTGCCGCCGAAGTTAGAATCCATAGCCTCAAATCATGTACACTTGGTCATGATGCTCAATCTGTGAGATCATATCAAAAAATATAGCAAAGACTGTCGGTTTTTCATCGCCAACAGTCCCTGCTTGTGTTCCTAAGCCTTTAAGATGAGTGATCCCATCGGGAATCGAACCCAAACTGCCGCTGTGAAAGAGTGATGTCTTAACCGCCTGACTATAGAACCCAATAGACTGCAATCCAGAAAAGGATACAGTCAGAATGTTTTTTCGGCAGAGGCCGCTCTGCGTCAATATCACGCAGCAGCACACCATCTCGAAGCTCAAAGTAGTTTTTTGGGAAGGTGTATTGTGTTTGAAGATAATTTCAAAGATTTAAAAATATTAAAATATATGAAGACTGTATGATAAGCGGTAAAGGACAGTCGTGGCAAGTAAAAAACGCGTACTTCACAGCGATAGAAATGGTCAAGGGAATGAACTGGCGGGAATTTTTTAAAGAAGAATTTTGGTCGGAAAACAGAATATCCTGTCCCTTTTGAGGTAAAATAATGGAAACGATTTGTAATTTTATTTCAGGAGGAACAAGAACATGATGGAATCTAAAACGACGACACGCCAAATCACGGAAGAAAAAATCAAGGAATTTGCGACCTGGCTGCTTCACAGCGAACACAGCGCCGGGACGATTGAAAAATATCTGCGGGATGTGCACCGCTTTGCCGGATGGCTGAAGGAAAAGGAAGCAGAAGCGGCGGAGGAAAAGGCCGGGGAAGAAAAGACTGGCGCTCCTGCTGTCGCAAAAGAAGCGGCGGGGGAACCGAGCCACGCCTGTGCGGGCGACACAGATGCCGGGCAGGAAAAAGAGGAGGAAACGCCCCTCGTCACCAAAGAAGCAGCAGAGGAAGAATCGAGCCACGCCTGTGTGGGCGAAGAAGGTGCTGAACCGAGCCGCAATGCGAAGGACGCCGAAGCAGAAGGGAAGAAAGAAGGCAATTGGCAAAGCGGAATGGATGGGACCCAAACGAAGCAAATGGGAAAGCCAGAACCAAAAATCGCAGCAGCGTCCGGCAGGGAACCGGATAGGACCGCATTGGAACCGGAAACGATGGAAACGGATCTCCCCAATGCAGAAGTTTGCACGGCGGGAACCGC
>CAYTKT010000038.1:0-21459 GCA_964438605.1 uncultured Oscillospiraceae bacterium | reverse complement strand
ATCACGGGTTTTTGATGGGAGTATTTCAGAATTTAGGCGGAAGTTATCTGATCAAATCGAACCGGGAAGCCGGAAACGGACGGTATGACATCTGTATCTATAATCTGGATGCCGTCAGTCCGGCGGCAGTCATCGAACTGAAAAAAGCGGAGAAGGTACGGCAGATGGAGCAGGCGGCGGAGAAGGCTTTAGAGCAGATTGCGGCGTTCGGCTACGACGCTCCGCTGGCGGAAGAAGGATATGAAGAATGCTGGCATGTGGGCATCGGGTTTTTCCGCAAGCAGTGCCGTGTGAAGATGGAGAAAGCGAAGATCAGTGCGGAAAGCGCAGGATAAGTGGTTTGACAGAACTATTCTTAGAACTTGCATTATTTTTATGTTAAAGAGCCAGTGCGGAAGCGGCAGACATAAGAAACAGCGGGAATTGTCATTTTGTTCAGGTTTACGGAGCTTTTAAGGAAAAATATTGATACAGCAGTGTGTTATTGCGACAATACGTTATTTGGATTTTACATTAAAGGGATAATGTGATATTCAGGTAAAATATTTCGTTGCGCAGGGAATATCACTATGTTAAAATGACCGTAGACGTCCGGCGCACAGGGTGCCGGACAAGCTGAAAACTTTCTACATATCCTGGAAAAGGAACGAGGAGGAAAAATGAAAAAGAAATTAGCTGTAATTTTATGTTTCATTATGGCGCTTGGTATGTTTGCGGGCTGCGGCAACGATAAGGGCACGGCGGGCAGCTCTGCTGACAGTAATTTATCTTCGGAGACGGAGATTACGCCGGTATCTGAAATGACGAAGCTGACAGTCGGGTTTGACGCAGAGTATCCGCCTTATGGCTATAAGGATGAAAACGGTGAGTATGTGGGCTATGACCTGGATCTGGCAGAGGAAGTCTGCAGGCGCCAGGGCTGGGAACTCGTAAAACAGCCGATCAACTGGGATAATAAAGATATGGAACTCAACAGCGGCACGATTGACTGTCTTTGGAACGGTTTTACGATGACAGGCCGTGAAGACGATTATACATTCTCCGTACCTTATATTAACAATTCAATCGTTTTCGTCGTGATGAATGATTCTGATATTCAGACGAAGGATGATCTGGCAGGCAAAGTTGTTGTGACGCAGGCAGATTCTTCCGCGTTGGCAGCGCTGACATCCGAGGAGGACAACGACGAAAATCTGGCGCTGGCAGATACGTTTGCAGATCTGCAGCAGGTTTCTGACTATAACACGGCGTTCATGAATCTCGAATCCGGTTCGGTTGATTGCATTGCCGTAGATATTGGCGTTGCTCAGTATCAGCTGCAGTCTCGCGGCGATACATTCCGTATGCTGGATGAACCGCTTTCCAAGGAGCAGTACGGTATCGGCTTTAAGCTTGGAAATACGGAACTCCGCGACGTTGTACAGAATACGTTGTTCGATATGTACCTTGACGGAACATTTGACGAGATTACTGCAAAATATGCAGATTCCAACTTGCCGAATATGGTTTGCCTGAGCGAATATATTCCGGACGGATATGAGCCTCAGACGACTGCAAGCAATGCGAATGATGCTGACGGGGCGGCTGAAACAGGTTCTTCGGATACGGCAGACCTGCCGGATGCACCTGAAGATGAGCCGGCTGAATAAAGTCCTGCATCCTGGACGGAATTATCCCGAAATGGACGGACGGAGTAACCGAAGCCGACTTGAACAGTTAAAAATAATTAAATTAGAAAAAGTTATTAACAAGAAGAGGCAATTTAGTTTGTCTCTTCTTTTCATGAAGGAAGCATTATGACAACGGGGGAACAAGAATATGTCGATTTCTATGATGTTTAAGGAGGTTCTTTCGGGTACGGGAGCCACACTGCTGATCTTTTTTTCCACTCTGATCATATCAATGCCGCTGGGACTCATCGTGGCGATGGCGAGAATGAGCAATCTGCATCCGTTCCGAAATTTTAAAGGCAGCGGGCGGATTAGAACAATAGTCCAAAATTTTAACCCGATCAGGCTAATTTTCCAGTTTCTGATCTCTATTCTGCGGGGAACACCGTTGATGCTTCAGCTGATCGTCTGGTATTACGGGCCTTATTATCTGTTCAATATCCATCTGACAACGGAGTGGCGCGTCGGTGCGGCCATCATCGGTTTCAGCATTAACTATGCGGCTTATTTTGCAGAAATTTTCCGTTCTGGAATCCAGGGTATCCCGGCAGGCCAGCGGGAGGCGGCAAAAGTTCTGGGCTATTCGAAAGCGCAGACATTTTTTAAGGTCATTTTTCCGCAGATGATGAAGCAGGTACTTCCGCCTGTAACGAACGAAACAATTACACTTGTAAAAGATACATCGCTGGCATTCGTTCTCGCTTATGTGGAAGTGTTTACGATTGCAAAGCAGGTGGCGGCGGCGCAGACGACGATTATTCCACTGTTTGTGGCAGGTGTGTTCTATTATGTATTTAATCTTCTTGTGGCCGGAGTTATGGGATTTATCGAGAAAAAACTCAATTATTATCAATAAAGGAGAGAGATTCATGAAACTGCTTGAAATTGCTAACTGTAAAAAATCCTTTGGCGATCTGGATGTACTCAATGATATTTCCCTCAATGTGGAGGAAGGCGAAGTCGTTGCGATTATCGGGCCGTCAGGTTCGGGAAAATCAACGCTGCTGCGCTGTGCAACGATGCTTGAGGTGATGGATTCCGGAGAACTCGTTTATCTGGGCGAGAGGGCCGTGACGAATGAAGGCGGCAGGAGTGTTTATGCGCCGAAGGAGAGGCTGAAGAAGATTCAGCAGTATTTTGGACTTGTATTCCAGAATTTTAATTTGTTTCCGCATTATTCCGTGATGAAAAATATTATGGATGCGCCGCTTCACGTTCAAAAGCGGGATAAAAAGGAAGTTCGGCAGACGGCGGAAGATTTACTGGAAAAGATGGGACTGACAGGAAAGGAAGACTATTATCCCTGTCAGCTCTCAGGCGGCCAGCAGCAGCGTGTAGCCATAGCACGGGCGCTGGCGATGAAACCGCATATTCTGTTTTTTGACGAACCGACGTCGGCGCTTGATCCGGAATTAACGGGGGAAATTCTGAAGGTTATCCGCCAGTTGGCGAAGGAAAAGATGACGATGGTGATTGTCACGCACGAGATGGAGTTTGCCAGAGACGTGGCTGACCGCGTTATTTTTATGGATGGCGGTTATATCGTCGAGGAAGGCGATCCGCATGAGGTAATCGGGCATCCGAAGGAAGAACGCACGAAACAGTTTTTGGCGCGTTTCTCGAAGGAGGCGTGATGGCTGTCGTTCATTATGCGGATCCGGCTGGAAATATTACGGCCATCGTCGGCCGTCTGTCCGTCAGGGAACTGACGGACAGACGGCGGGATGCGTCATGTGTCAAAGCCGGAACGGAGGCAGAACTGGATACGGCGTCTGTGCATAGCGATGTCGGTTGTCATCAGGATGCGGTATTTGGTATGGAGCGCAGAAATGATGCGGCGCATATGCAGGGCGGCTGTATTTGTTCAGGCATGGCGCCCTGTGCGCAGAGCGGAGCGGACACGGCAGAAAAGCGGGAAGCGGATACGCTGTTGTTCAATGCCGCGCCTGTTCCGGCGGAACAGGCGCGGCATCGAACTGGAGAATGGTGCGCTGTGGCGAGGGAATCAGATAAACTGGATCATTTAAATGCCCCGGATGCAGCAGGTAAAAATTGCAATATGACGGCGCAGGAAACAGAGATTGCCATGCGTATCCGGATTTCAAAGATGATTTTGAGCAAAGGGAAAGCGGAACAGGTCGGATTTGAAGCGGAGCCTGTCATGGGCGGAGACTGCCGGCTGGAAATGATGGGCGGCGAGTTTTGTGGAAACGCCGCGCGCTCGTTGGGGTATCTTGAAGCTTTCAGGCGCGCGGAAAGCAGACAGGATGCAGCGGCGCAGGATGGCGCGCGCGAAGAAAGCAGACACATAGAAAGTGCGGCGGACTTCTGTTCCGGTCAGCATACAGGCGGTGAAACCGTGATTCTTGTTGAGGTTTCAGGTGCAAAGGCGCCGGTCGCAGTTACGGCGGATCTTTCACGAGGGACGGCTTTTGCCGAAATGCCGCTGCCGCTGGGAATTGAAACGGTCAGGGTTTCTGAAGGGGATGGAAGCATCGGCAGATATTCCGTTATACATATGGAAGGGATTGATCATCTGATTGCCCAAAACAGGCAGCCCGATGAAGATTTTGTAAAAAATGCACTGGAGGTTATGACCGGAAAAAATTCAAAAGCTTGTGGTATTCTTTTTCTCAACGGAAAGGAAATGACGCCTGTTGTTTATGTGAAAAGTACGGATTCCATTGTCTGGGAATCGTCATGCGGCTCCGGCAGCGTGGCTTGTGCTTGGTATCTGGCGCTTGAAGAGTTGAAGTTGGGCGAAACGCGTGGAATTCCGGAATGTAGAGAGTTTGTGCAGACTTTTTTGCAGCCGGGCGGAGTGATTGAGACGCGTGTTATGGTGCAGTCAGGCCGGATTACGGGCTGCGTTATGGGTGGCAGCATAAAGCTTTCGGAACCGGAGATTTTAGAGGAATAGCGGAAAAATTGGCGCAAAACAATTTCAGTGCAAGGGCTTTTCCTGACGTCAGGTTCATAAAACCGTAAAACAGTTTTTGTCGTACAGCAAAGGCTGATTTTGTTGGATGATCACAATAACGATTCCGCGTGCGGCATAAAGGCATCAATGCGCACAATGTCTGCCGAAGGAGTAAACGCCGTGATAAGCGGACTGAAACTGACTGAGGGTTCGCACAGTCATTTCATTCTCAGATAAAAGAGAAAAAACGAACCGTGCGCGGGCAGAACCGGCTGCAGGCCGTCTCAGAAAGGAGGGGACATGGTACGCATTATTGAAGAATATATTCCAGGGCCGATGTACGATTCGTCAATTTTTTCTGAATATTTTTCGGGGATGAATATAATCGTAGCTGACATTGAAACGACAGGACTTTCGCCGAAGAATGCAGCCGTCATTCTGGGCGGGGCCGTCATTGCGGAGGGCGGCGGACGCAGGGCAATCCAGTTTTTTGCGGATACGCCGGCGGATGAACGGGAATTGTTGGAACGGTATGTAGGATTGCTTCGCGGCGCCCATGTTGTCGTTACGTTTAACGGGAAGCGGTTTGATCTTCCGTTTCTCAGAAGGCGAATGCAATATTACGGCTTAGATACTGCGGCGCTTGACAGGTTGTATTCTCTTGATATTTACCGCATTTTGCGCTATCATTCTCATCTGCCGAAAATTCTGCCGAATCTGAAGCAGAAAACGGTCGAAAAGTATCTGGGCGATTCATCCAGCCGGACAGACGAGATCGACGGGGCGCAGAGCGTGGAGCTTTATTATGAATATACGCGCAGCAGCGGGCAGGCGCAGGCGAGTATACTGGACACGATTCTGCTTCACAATCGTGATGATATTGTGCGTCTTTCTGATATGATGCGGATTCTGCAGACGCTGAATCTGCATGAGATTATGAATTCCGAAGGATTTCCGGCATCTGTCGGCGAGTTTTTTGCCCATGTGGAGACGGCGAAACTCCGGGGCGGTGAGCTGAAGGTATCGGGTTCCGTTTACGGAAATGCTTCACCGTATCAGTGTTTTGAAGAATTGTTTGAGCTGAGGATGGAAGGGCCGGGCGGCCACTTTGATCTGGAAATCGTCTGTGAAAAGGTTCCGGGCGGACTTGTGGTTGATACGTCGGCTCTCGGCGTTGATTGTCCGTCGATTCGCAGCATGGGCGGATACGAGAGCGGCTTTTTGATTCTAAAGGAAGGAGAAGTCATCAATTACCGCGAAATTAACATGTTGGTGCGCAGTGTGCTTGGTTTTGTACTCCAGTAAATTTTAGCGGATGAAGTGAATAGATAGAATGGAATCCGGCGGGGGAACGGCTCTTGTGACGAGAAACGGCGGATCGGAAAATTTAGACGAAATTTAGAAAAAAGCGAGCTGCTGGCGAAAAAATTTTAGATGATTCAGGATAGAACACGAGAAATCGCTGAAGAATTTACAATATTTGATGAAAAAGGAAGGCCTGCCAGAAAAAATCAGGAAAGTAATCGAAAAAATGAAAACGTGACGGAAAATTCGCCTGGAATATTGTCCCAAGCGACAGTATTTCCGTTTCAAACGGCTCGGTAAATGCTTTTGCAGGAAACGGAAAAAAATCGTTCTTTTTCCTTCAGGGCAGAAAAACAGATACCGCAGAGCGCTGGATTGCGGTAAAATAAAAAGGAATATAAAGATTCAAAAATACGCAGGCACGGTGTAAGGAATCTGTACTGCGTCAACCGCGTAAATTCCATAGATGATATCAATATTATAAATACTGTGACGCCGTGTGTGTGCGATATGTGCCATAATAAAGGAATTTTTCCGGAAAATTATTTTTGAAAGGGAATTATCGAATTTGAAAATGTGGAGGACAGATTTACCCATGAATATTAAAGAAAAAGCGGCCCGCATGAAGGCGGTCAGCCCGTTTATGTCGGCATCGTCCGAAGAAGTAAGAAACAATGCGCTGAAGGCGATTTCCCACGCAATCAGAGAAGAAAAACAGCAGATTATCGAAGCAAATCTGAAGGATATGGAGGCGGCTGAGGAAAAGGGAATTCCTGCGCCGGTCATGAAGAGACTGAAGTTTGGAGAGGAAAAAATCGAAGATGTCCTCGGTGGAATCGAAGAACTGATAGGTCTTGCTGACCCGCTCAACAAGATTACGCTTGCCAGGGAACTTGACGAAGGGCTGCATCTTTACCGCCAGACGTGTGCAATCGGCGTTATCGGCGTCATTTTTGAGGCGCGCCCGGACGCTATGGTGCAGGTGGCGTCGCTCTGCATTAAGAGTGGAAACTGCGCGATGCTCAAAGGCGGAAGTGAGGCAAAGCAGACGAATAGAAAATTGTTCGATGTGATTTATCGTGCGGCGATCTCTGCGGGTCTGCCGGAGGGTTGTCTGATGCTGGCGGAAACACATGATGATATTGATAATCTCCTGGAATGCCATGAGTCCATTGATCTCCTGATTCCGAGGGGCTCCAATGAGTTTGTTCAGCACATCATGAATAATACAAAGATTCCGGTTATGGGCCACGCCGATGGGATCTGTCATATTTATGTGGATAAGTCGGCAGATATTGAAAAAGCAATTCCCGTTATTCTCGATGCAAAAACGCAGTACGCGGCTGCCTGTAACGCTGCAGAAACGCTGCTCGTTCACCGGGAGGTGGCTGACCGGTTGATGCCGGCGCTTTGCGAGGCGTTTCAAGCGGCGTCAGTGCGGCTGAAGGGCACGGATGACATTCAGCGGATTGTAAGCTGTGAGCCTGCGTCGGAAGAAGATTTTCGGACGGAATATCTTGATTACATTATCTCGGCAAAAATCGTTGACAGCCTTGACGAAGCGATTGACCATATCAATACGTATGGCTCTCACCATACGGACAGCATACTGACGGAAGAGAAAGAAGCAGCTGAGCGGTTTATGCAGCTTGTCGATTCCGCCGGAGTTTACTGTAATTGTTCCACGCGGTTTGCCGACGGTTTCCGTTACGGCTTCGGCGCCGAGGTGGGTATCAGCACGAGTAAAATTCACGCGAGAGGGCCGGTGGGTCTGGAAGGGCTCGTGACATATAAGTATAAGCTGTTCGGCGATGGTCATATTGTGGGCGATTACGCAACTGGAAAACGCAGTTTCCATTTTAAGGATATTTAGAAATCTTTGAGGATTAAGCCTTTCAGGCGTGGAAATTTTCATCGCGAAACCGGAAATATGTAAAATTAAGGGAATTATATATGAGGGCAGGTCTGAGATCTGCAGCGGAGTGGGAATGAGACGAAACACTTTGAAAATTATGGGAACGAGGCGGAACACTTTGAAAATGATATGAAAAAAGCGGGATTTAAGCCTGCACGGAATGATACAGTGGTGTCGAAAAGGCTGAATGTAGAAAGTGCGGAATAAAATCACGGATGGAGGAATATTGTGAAAAAAGATACTTACCAGAATCCGCTCATCGAGAGATATACGAGCAAAGAAATGTCGGCCGTTTTTTCGCCTGACAAGAAGTTTAAGACGTGGCGCGAACTCTGGATTGCGCTTGCGGAGGCGGAAAAGGAACTGGGGCTTGACATTACGCAGGAGCAGATTGACGAGCTGAAGGCGAATAAGGATAATATTAATTATGAAGTGGCGCAGGCCCGTGAAAAGGAAGTCAGGCATGACGTTATGGCTCACGTTTATGCTTATGGTGTGCAGTGTCCGAAAGCGAAGGGGATTATTCACCTGGGCGCAACGAGCGCTTATGTGGGAGATAATACGGACATCATTCAGATTCGCGAGGCACTGACGATTGTAAAGCATAAGATTGCCGACCTGCTCAGCAGGCTTTGTGATTTTGCGCTGGAAAACAAGGACGTTCCAACGCTTGGCTTTACGCATTTTCAGCCGGCTCAGCTGACAACGGTGGGCAAGCGGGCGACGCTTTGGATGCAGGATTTTTATTTCGATTATCTTGATGTCTGTGCGCTGCTTGACGGACTGATGATGTTAGGCGTCAAGGGAACTACGGGGACACAAGCGAGTTTTCTCGACCTTTTTGACGGGGATCATGAAAAAGTTAAGGAACTCGACCGCAGAGTTGTTCAGAAGATGGGATTTGAACGTTCGATCCCTGTTTCCGGCCAGACTTATACGCGAAAGATTGATTTTAAGGTTCTGGCTGTCCTCAGTGGAATCGCCCAGAGCGCCCACAAGATGACGAATGACATCCGGCTGCTTCAGCATTTGAAGGAGGTTGAGGAGCCGTTTGAAAAAAATCAGATCGGTTCGTCGGCGATGGCTTATAAGCGCAACCCGATGCGCAGCGAGCGTATTGCATCGCTTTCGAGATTTGTGATGAGCAGCGCCATGTCGCCTGCGATGACGGCGTCCACGCAGTGGTTTGAAAGGACGCTTGACGATTCGGCGAATAAGCGCCTGACGATTCCTGAGAGTTTTATGGCGATTGATGCTGTTCTCGATATTGCGTCAAACGTCTGCTCTGGACTTGTGGTTTATAAGGAGGTAATCCATAAGCACGTGATGAGTGAAATTCCGTTTATGGCGACTGAAAATATTATTATGGAGGCCGTGAAGAAGGGCGGCGACCGCCAGGAACTTCATGAATGTATCCGTGTTCATTCTATGGAAGCGGGGCGTCAGGTCAAAGAATTTGGAAAGCCGAATGATTTGCTTGAGCGGATTGCGGACGATCCGATGTTTGGACTGAGCCGTGAGGATGTGAGGAAACTGACGGAACCGTCTGATTATATCGGACGTTCGGCGCAGCAGACGGTGGAGTTTATTGAGGAGTTTATCAGGCCGGTGATCGAGGAAAACAGGGAGTATCTCGGCAAGGAGATCGATCTGAAGGTGTAATCGGGAATTGTGAAGCTGTAACTAATAATGATGAAGGCTGCTGTAATATATGCAAGGAGAAGTCCGGCAGGCTTTATAAAACATTTTCTGCCATCGGGGTGCAAGTCAGAGCAGGATTTTGTGAAACGGCTTCTGCCGCCGGTGTGCGGGCGCGGGATTTTATGAAATTTTCCTGTTGCCGGCGTGTCGCGTAGGAAACGGAGTTTTTCAGATTGCGGGCATTGACGGCGGGAGCGGGATTTTCCAACTGTCGGGCCGGAAAAATGATGAGGTATTTTTTGAATCTAAGGTAAAATGAAATCTTATTGAACGGGATTTGATTTAATATGAAAAGTGCAAAACAATTGATCGAAGAATCAAATAAAATCGTTGTAAAGCTTGGGAGCAGTACAATATCCGGAGCGGACGGCAAAGTAAATATCGAGTTGATGCGCAGCATTATCAGTCAGATTTGCGGGCTGATCGGAGCCGGGAAGCGTGTAATTCTCGTTTCCTCCGGCGCCGGAATCTGTGGCGTTTCCGCCATTAATAAATGGAGCCGCAAGGGCGATATCAATTATAAGCAGGCGCTCTGCGCTATCGGCCAGGTGGAATTGATGAATATGTATAAAGAACTGTTCGGGGAATATGGCCTTCATGTAGCTCAGATTTTACTGACGAACGAGGATTTTCACGATCACAACAGAGAACTTAACATCAGGAATACGATGTTTACGCTTGTGGATGAGGGCGTCGTTCCGATTATCAATGAGAATGACAGCGTTGGTATCGATGAGATTAAGATCGGTGATAATGATACACTCAGCGCGCTGGCGGCGAATCTGTGGGCAGCTGATCTTCTGATTCTGATGAGTGATATTGACGGTGTTTACGATAAGGACCCTAATACATATCAGGACGCTGTCCTGATCGAGCAGATCAGTAATGTGGCTGAGGTGCGGGCATCGATTGATATGAAGGGCAAAAGCAGCTTCGGCACGGGTGGAATCGTGACGAAACTTCACGCTGCGGAGATGGTTAATCGGTACGGGATTGACATGATTCTTACAAATAGTAAAAAACCGGACATTTTGAGAAAACTGGCGTCCGGAGAGGCGAAGGCGACGGTATTTACGGCGGAATAATTTTGATAATAAAATCATTTTTTCGATCATAAGATGGCCTGCGGAGTTCCGCAGGTCGCGTTTTTTCAGAAAAAACAGAGAATAAATTGTAAATCGCAGATTAACGATTTAGGATAGATGGCGGAATTTTGGGAAAATTGCCTGTCTGAAGGCAGAGCAGGATTATAAAAATCATTTATGAAAAAATGTCTTTTTGCGTCTGGGGAATTGTTATGCATGTTTCAAATTTCTGTAAAGCTTGAAATGAACGAATTTTCAGCCGTGGGATCATAGAGATTTGAAGATAGAGAATGATTCTTATTCGAAGAAACAGAGCAGAGCAATGTTTTTAAGGTATTTGGAGCGATAAAAGTATCGATTTTTTAATTTGAGGGATTTAAGCAAGTGATTGATTTGACACTGATGGAATGAGAAGGGAGCGGAGAATTATGAAATTAGGAATTATTGGAATTGGAAATATGGGTACTGCGATTATAAACGGATATCTTACGGCAGGCAGTGCGCAGAAAAGGGCTGGAAGTATTTTTGTCGTCGGGCACGACAGCGGAAAGACGAAGGATTTTGCGGCGGAGCGCGGACTTGTCGCCTGCGGCAGCATTGGAGAACTGACGGCAGCAAGCGACATCATTTTGATTGCCGTCAAGCCGAAGGATGTGGCGGGCGTTATGGCGGAAATTTCGCCGGAACTGACGCCGGAAAAGATGATCGTGTCGATTGCTGCGGGACTGACTATCGGTCGTCTTCAGACTATGGCGGCGGGCGGCGCAGAAGTGGCCGGACAGGCGGAAAGAGGCAGCATCAGAAGGAATGAAGCAGGCGATGCAGACGGAACCGAAGCAGCCGGACGAGTGTTGCCGGGCAATGCAGAAAAAATAAAAGTGATTCGCGTTATGCCGAATACACCTGCCATGGTGGGCTGCGGGATGTCGGCGCTCTGCCGCAGTGAATCTGTGACGGAGGAGGATTTTGCGTTTGTTCTGGATATTTTCCGCAGCATTGGCGAAGCCGAGGAGGTGCCGGAGAGTCTGATGGATGCTGTTACGGGCGTATCGGGCAGCGGGCCGGCTTTCGTATATCTGTTTATCGAAGCGCTTGCCGACGGAGCGGTGCTGGCGGGTCTGCCACGGGCCAAGGCGACGAAATTTGCGGCACAGACTGTTCTTGGTTCTGCGAAGATGGTTCTTGAAACGGGGAGCCATCCCGGCGAACTGAAGGATGCAGTCTGCTCACCGGCAGGCACGACGATTGAGGGCGTACGAGCGCTTGAACAGGCGGGATTTCGCAGCGCGGCCATGGGCGCTGTAATTGCTGCGGCGGAAAAATCGAAAAGTATGTGAAAATATCACGCACGGAATCTCTTTGCCGTCTTGTCGTTTTTTTCGTAAAATATCGGGGATGTTTCAAAAACGGGCGATTTTTCAGGTGAAAAACGAGTGGGCGGAAAACAAATTTTTGATTATTGCAAATGCACTTTACAAACGACAGAGCATCGTATATCATAGTATTACATCTATACAATATGTTGTTATTATACATCGGCATTTTGAGTTGATATACACAATATCCTGTTGTATGCGTTAATGCGAAAAACCGCGTTGGAAAGCCATTTTTCGCGTTTTGTGGAATGTGTGAAGGAGCCGCACGGCGCCGGCGGGCTTCGGGATCGAAGCCGCCTGCCAAGACGACGATCAGTAGCCGACCTGCACCGGGTTGGAGCCGGAATGATTTTAAATGTGCGCGAATGATTTTGAATGTACGCCGCATGAGAGACGCGAACGCGGGTGAAATTCGCAAAGCTGCGAGGTGGGGAAGAAAATCAAGAGCGGGCAGCCGGCTGATGTGTTCGGGAAATTGAAACCGGATGTCGCACGAGAATGTGCGCTTAGGCATATCTCCCGTGTAGAAACAGACGCGGACGAATCACAAACTGCGAGCCGCAATTTGCGGTTCGCGGCAGCAAACAGGCAGGATAGCTTGAAGGGAATGAGGTAGCATGGGAAAAATCAGACAGATTATAAAAAGAGACGGTCGCCGGGTGCCGTTTGATCAGACGAAAATTACGAATGCGATCTTTGCCGCAGCAAATGTTCTGGGCGGTCATGACCGTGAAACGGCACAGATACTTTCTGATGAGGTCGTCGCTTATCTGACAGACACTTTACAGCTTACAGAGCCGACGGTGGAGCAGGTTCAGGACGCGGTGGAAAAGATTTTAATTGAAAACGGTCATGCGCGGACTGCCAAGGAATACATTCTTTACCGCGCGACCCGTACCAGGGCACGCGATATGAATACGAAGCTGATGAAGACGTATGAAGATCTGACGTTCCGCGATGCGGCGGAAAACGACGTGAAGCGTGAAAATGCCAATATTGATGGTGATACGGCCATGGGTACGATGCTCAAGTACGGCTCAGAAGGCGCCAAACAGTTTTACGAAATGTACGTTTTGGATCCGAAGCACGCGGAGGCTCATATTGTCGGTGATATTCACATTCATGACCTGGATTTTTTGACGCTGACGACGACATGCTGTCAGATCGATCTTAAAAAGCTGTTTGAGGGCGGTTTTTCCACGGGACACGGGTTCATTCGTGAGCCGAAGCATATTCAGACGTATTCTGCGCTGGCTTGTATCGCGATTCAGAGTAATCAAAACGACCAGCACGGCGGGCAGAGTATCCCGGATTTCGATTATGCTATGGCGCCGGGTGTTTTTAAAACGTACCGCGCTCTGTACGCCCAGAATCTCGGCAAGATGCTGAATTTACTGATGGAAGGCGACAAAGGCGATGCGCTGGCGGAAAAGATGATGTCGGAGATCGAGGAACAGACAGGCGCTGTGCCGACGATGGATGAACGGATGAAGTATATGGAAAAAGAAGCGGAGTATCTGAAAGCATATTTAAATGACGCAGAAATTTCCAGAGTTCAGCGCTGTGTTAAGAAGTATGCTGATCGCGAGATCGTCAGATCGACGTATCAGGCGATGGAAGCATTCGTTCATAATCTGAATACGATGCATTCGCGCGCCGGCGCACAAATTCCGTTTTCTTCGATTAACTATGGGACGGATACATCGCCTGAGGGCAGGCTTGTTATGGAGTGTGTGCTGAAGGCGACGGAGGCCGGTCTTGGCGGTGGTGAGACACCGATTTTCCCGATTCATATTTTTAAAGTAAAGGAAGGCGTCAATTATAATCCGGAAGATCCGAATTACGACCTTTTTAAGCTGGCATGTCGCGTTTCAGCGAAGCGTCTTTTCCCGAATTTTTCATTTATCGACGCGCCGTTCAATCTTCAATATTACGATCCCGAAAATCATGATACGGAAGTCGCTTATATGGGCTGCCGGACACGGGTGATCGCCAATCGTTTTGACAGCAGCCGTGAGACGACGTCTGGCCGGGGAAATCTGAGCTTTACATCGATTAATCTGCCGCGAATTGCTATCAAGGCGAAAGGCGACGTGGATATTTTCTTTGAAGATCTGGATCGCAAGATTTCTCTGGTCATCGATCAGTTGTTAGACAGATTTAGGATTCAGTCAGCGAAAAAGGTGAAAAATTTCCCGTTTTTGATGGGTCAGGGAATCTGGATGGATTCCGAAAAACTGAGTCCGAATGACGAAGTGGGCGAAGTTCTCAAGCATGGCACGCTGACGGTGGGCTTTATCGGGCTGGCGGAATGTCTGAAGGCGCTGATTGGCAAGCATCATGGGGAGTCTGCGGAAGCGCAGAATCTCGGTCTTGATATTATCGGTTATATGCGCAAGCGCGTCGACGAGGCATCAGAGCGCACAGGGCTTAATTTTTCGTTGATTGCAACGCCGGCAGAGGGGCTTTCCGGCAGGTTTGTAAAGATTGACCGCGAGAAGTATGGTGAGATTCCGGGAGTTACTGACAGGGAATATTATACAAATTCTTTCCATATTCCGGTATATTTTAATATCAGCGCTTTTGATAAGATCAGGCTGGAAGCGCCGTACCACGCACTGACGAATGGCGGACACATTTCGTATATCGAATTGGACGGCGATCCGCTGAAGAATCTCGATGCGTTTGAATCTGTCATTAGATACATGAAGGAGAGCGGTATCGGATACGGTTCAATCAATCACCCTGTGGACCGTGATCCGGTTTGCGGTTTTACCGGAATCATCGATAACGAGTGTCCGCACTGTCACCGCACGGAGGCCGACGGAAGAGGCGATTTTGAGAGAATCCGCCGGATTACGGGGTATCTCGTCGGTACACTGGATCGTTTTAATGATGCGAAACGTGCCGAGGTGGAGGATCGCGTGAAACACTCTGTTATGAGGACGCCTGTCGGAGGAACATCGGCATCGGCAGCATCAGCAACGTCGGAGACCTCACCGGAAGATATGGCGTGTGCCGAATAACAAAATGGACAGGAAGTTGGCGTGGCAGGCTGAATGTGTAAACGATAAGGCGAACAAATAAAATAAGCTGAATCCGCCGGATATGAGGTAGGATAAAATAAGTTCGGTGAGTTCAATAAGCCGATACTTGCAGATACGGTGTTCCGCCGGATGGAACGCTGTGTCTGCTGTTTTTGCTTATTTGAGACGGAAGGTGCAAATGTTAAATGAAAAAATTTACGGGGTATATTTCAGCGCTACGGGAACGACGGAAAAGATTGTCCGGACGGCAGCAAATGCAGCGGTGGAATATTTAAGAGATAACGGTGCGGGGAATGGGCTGGAGGCGGCGTTCATCGATTTTACACGGCCCGGCACACGGGAACGGGAACTTTGCTTTGAAGCGGGCGATCTGGTGTTTATTGGTCTTCCTGTTTATGCGGGACGCATGCCGAATCTGCTGCTGCCGTATCTCAGAGAAAAAATTTCAGGTATCAATGCGGCGGTTGTGCCCATCGTTTTATATGGAAACAGGAATTATGATGACGCGCTGATAGAACTGAAAAAACTTATGGAAGATGCCGGATTTCTGGTTGCGGCGGCGGGAGCCTTTGTTGGGGAACATTCATTTTCTTATGTGTTGGGCGCGGGGCGGCCGGACAGTGAAGATCTGGCACTGGCATCAGAACTGGGCGTCCGGGCGGCGAAAAAAGTAAAAACAGTGCTGCCGGTCAGCATATCGGAACATGGTAAGATAAACAGAGCGGAGGCGGGGAGTGAAAATCATATGCTGCCGGTCAGCGTGCCGGGACATGATCCTGTCCGGCCTTATTATACGCCGCGAGACCGTTATGGCAATCCGATCAATATTCTTTCTGTTAAGCCCAAGACCGATATGAAAAAATGTACACGCTGCGGGCTGTGTGCTGAACTTTGTCCTCTGGAATCGATCAGCGCCGGCGAGCCGGCTGTAATCACCGGTATCTGTATGAAATGCGGCGCCTGCATTAAAAAATGTCCTGCGCAGGCAAAATACTTTGATGATGAGGGATACCTGTATCATAAGAAAGAATTGGAAGAAGTTTACTCACGCAGAGGGAAAAGCGAAATTTTCTGGTAGAAGTTTTTCAGTGATCTGGGACAGGTGTTTTACGCCGACACGGCACTCATCGGAGAATCGGAGGATTGCCCTGCGGAGCTGTTGTTTCCGCTCCACACACTGGCGCAACTCGATCCGCTCCATCCGACCGCTAATATCGCAAACTTGCTCCCGCAGATCGCTATTGAGTGCATCTCCGATAGCCTGTAACATTCGACGGAGTACCTTGCCGATCCGCCGCCACGGATGGATTGGGATTTTTGACGCTTCAAAGATAGCGCTGAGAACGAACAGTACCGTCAGGACCACGGCGGGCACATGTCCCGCCAGAAAGTCATAAATCTCATTCAAAAATTTTCCCCTCTTGATTTTTTCTGCCGCCCGTGGTATCTTAAAAGATAGAAAAAGGGATTACCGCTTTTAGCATGGCGGTCAGTCCGAAATACGAATAAGACCGTCTACTTCAGTAGGCGGTCATGCTATTTTTTGCGTGTAAAGATCGTAACGCAAAGATTGATTACGCTCACAACGAACGTTCCAAATAGGAATAGTTCTGAGTATGTAACCATATTGCCACCTCCTTTCACAAGGAAGTGACTGACCGCCAAACGATAATCCCTATTTTTATTTTACCACAAAGATAGATTCTTTGTCATTTTGTTCTTTGATTAAGCCGTCCGTCTCCAGCAATATGCTGTGACATACGGCAGCATATTCTCGTGAGCAGAGCCGTCGTCTGTTGAGCCAGTTGTACCGATACCCCTCTTGATTTTTTCTTCCGTCTGTGGTATCTTGAAAATAGAAAAAGGGATTACCGCTTTGGTCGGCGGTCAGTCCTTGTAATGTTAGGTAGACCGTCTACCGTAGTAGGCGGCCTTTATTTTTTGCGTGTAAAGATCGTAACGCAAAGATTGATTACGCTCACAACGAACGTTCCAAATAGGAATAGTTCTGAGTATGTAACCATATTGCCACCTCCTTTCACAAGGAAGTGACTGACCGCCAAACGATAATCCCTATTTTTATTTTACCACAAAGATAGATTCTTTGTCATTTTGTTCTTTGATTAAGCCGTCCGTCTCCAGCAATATGCTGTGACATACGGCAGCATATTCTCGTGAGCAGAGCCGTCGTCTGTTGAGCCAGTTGTACCGATACCCCTCTTGATTTTTTCTTCCGTCTGTGGTATCTTGAAAATAGAAAAAGGGATTACCGTTTTTAGCGAGGCGGTCAGTCCGTTGTTATACGAAGCAGGCCACCTATGTTAGTAGGCGGCCTTTATTTTTTGCGTGTAAAAATTGTAACGCAAAGAGTGATTACACTCACGATTAACGTTCCAAAGAGGAACAAATCCGAGTATGTAACCATAAGCGTCACCTCCTTTCACAAGGAAGTGACTGACCGCCAAACGATAATCCCTATTTTTATTTTACCACAAAGATAGATTCTTTGTCATTTTGTTCTTTGATTAAGCCGTCCGTCTCCAGCAATATGCTGTGACATACGGCAGCATATTCTCGTGAGCAGAGCCGTCGTCTGTTGAGCCAGTTGTACCGATACCCCTCTTGATTTTTTCTTCCGTCTGTGGTATCTTGAAAATAGAAAAAGGGATTACCGCTTTTAGCGAGGCGGTCAGTCCTCAAAAATGGGTAGACCGTCTAACTACTAAGTTAGGCGGCCTTTATTTTTTGCGTGTGAAGATCGTAACGCAAAGATTGATTACGCTCACAACAAACGTTCCAAATAGGAATAGTTCTGAGTATGTAACCATATTGTCACCTCCTTTCACAAGGAAGTGACTGACCGCCAAACGATAATCCCTATTTTTTATTTTACCAGAAAAACCGGTTGCCTACTATCTACTATCTGTTTTGATCAAATCCCTGACGAAACAAACGTTAGGCTGTTCGTTTCCTACTATGCCTATGCGCCTTAGTTTTTTGACTGAAACGATGCAAAAGCCTGCAACAATCGCAGAAGAATAGCTGATGTTGCGATTGTTAGCACTGCCAGCGGTGGTGACAATGCAGAAGGTATGCGAGTTCCGCGGGGCTTGCGATGAACGTTGTAATTTCAAAGCCTGCGCCTGTGAGTGTCCTATCGTGATACAATCTAACTACCGTCCGGGGAGAAAATCCTCGGGCTTTTTTTGTCAGGAAACACAGAACACCCGCTGAGAGCTGTACACTTCAAGTGGGTACCAAGAATACGCGTCCTAAAGAAAAATCACAAAGTCGTTCATTTTTTATGATCCTATGTCCCGCTGCAAATGAATCCGAAAATGGTTTTGATTCAGCAAATTAACCGGAAAAAATCTCGAATTTATAGATCAGACCGTCTGAAAAAGATGTTTTTCCGAAAAAATTAATCTATTGGAAGCATTGAAAAATCAATAGACGTGCGAATAGAGCTGTTGGCAGTTTGAAAAATAATCCTTGCTATTTTCGTTATCCTTGGTATAATAATAGACGAAAAACAGAAAATGCGGCATCTCCAAGGGATTGGAGCTCCCTTGAAGCTTGTCCAGGTAACTAGCCTACCTACACAAAGGCCGAACGGCCCTACCGCGTATATATTATACCTTTTTTGTCATGCCGTTTCAAGCATTCTATTGAAACAGTTGTTTGTGAATGGGAATTCTATCATGTCTTAGTTCCTCGTATCTTTGATGAACTGTTTCAAGGATGGTTTTGAATTGATGTTGACAAACTGGTAATAATCCGAGCGGGTGGTTGATTGTTTGGCAGTGTGTGCATCTTAGATTAGTGAATACTCTTCTTTGTGATGCCGTGTAGGATCTCGTTCCTGCACGGCATTTTTGTTTTTCCCCAGCCGGCCGGGGACGGAATTCGCCGTCTCCGGAAAACCGTGCGGGAAACAATCGCAAAGGAGGAAAAATAAATGAAAAAGCGATTTTTATCCGTATTACTATGCGTATGCATGGTGTTGACGCTGACGCCGACGATGGTGTTTGCAGATGAGGGGACCGGTGAAACAGAACAGTTAAAAATCACATTAGACTATCACAAGGAAAAACCTATTGAAGTTGATAAACTGAAATTAACTAAGAACAATTTGGACGAAAAAGTTACCGCAGTATCGATACCAATAGAACTAGACACAAAACAATACAGGTTTACAGGGGCACTAGAGAACAGTTTGTCACTGATGGACAATCACGTAACAGTTGAGTTCGAACATTCCAATTGGACTGAAATGCACTTACGAAGCTCAATTGAAAACTTAGATTGGAGAAAAGCTAAAGCATTAACGCCTAGCACACAACAAGTGAAAAACGGCGTAAGTTACCTAAATTTGGATAAAAGCTCAGCTCACACCCTTTCGTATCTAAGCAAACCACAAATATACGTGTGGATGTCTGTGAAAAAAGGAAAAGATTGGTACAACTGCAAGCTGGTCCTGCAAGTAACAGTTCCAACGTCTACGACAGAAATCGATTCTGTTGTTATACAAGATAATGACAAGGACTTCACACTAAAACACACTATAGATAAATCGGTTTTAACCGAACATCGTGGGACAGTAAATGACCCATACCCCATTACCTTCGACATTGATCAATTCGGTCTGGATGCACTGAAAACTAAAGGGCTGATACTTAAAACAACAAAAAGAGTTGACTTCATATTCTACGGTTCGGAAACAGAACGTAAATATGATGCAAACACGAGTTGGAATACAACAGGCGGGGTAGATAACAGCGGTTTGACTATCAAATGGAACTTACTTGCAAAATCAATAGACTACACCGAAGGTAGCGACATAAAACTCTGGTTAGAAGTACAGGGAGTTGGTGAAAAACAACCGGAAGAATACTCCAACAATATCTACTTGCTAACAATAAAAGTAGCACCAGTGTACATTCGTGACGGACTTACAGAATTTGAAATGAACAATTCTGGATCGTCTGAACTCGGAGAAAACATTCGGATTGACAACTCGATAATCCCATCAGACTATAAAAGTACTGATTGGTATAAAAATCTAGACGATCAATTGTACGAATTATGTTTGGATACGCTTGCAGACTGGAATATGACTGACGGTGAAAAAAATGAAAAAAAATCTCTCCTGGAACAAAAAATAGGTTATGACTTAGATGAAGTTTACATAAGGGCCATACCAGTTGTGCAATTCGAGTATACTGGCTTGGATAAAACAAACAACACATGGAAGCTAAAAATATCTACGGTTATAAGAACGTATCTAACTGGTGACCTGCCGGATTACAAAATAAAAGACTCTGACTCGTTTGAAACCCCAAACATTCTTTTCAGAAATGACATGCCTGTTCTGGACAATGACAAAACAGACTGGCAAACCATTAAAGTGAATGCTCCTTGGAAGGCACAAACGTGGCAAAAAACAATATACATATCTAAAAACGGTAACCCTGGGAAAACAAGCTCTGATATCTACAATCAGTTGTACGACTTGGATTACGAACCTTTTGCAACCTACGAAGTGAATTACAATAAAGGTATAGCAACCAGCGGAGGTTTTTATTTTGATAACTTAAACTCCGCGGTGGATTGTGCTCTGGAAAATACAGATTCAAAACTTGTCACCTTGTTTGAAATACCTGACCAACCGGTTACAATTCACAAAACGGGCGAAGTAGTCCTGCAAGTTGATCCGTCCTTGAAAACAGAAGGCGTAGACGATAAACTAAAAACCTTGTTGGTGCCTGGTCCAGAAACACTTTTGGTTGGGGAAAATAATCCGTCAGGTTCAGTAAGCGAAACCGGAATCGTCTATGAATTCACTAAAAATCCAGACTACACGCCAACCGGCACCGTGATTACCGAAACCACAACGGGCGGTACCATCGGTATCTCTGACGACAACGCCAAAGCAGGCGACACCGTGACCATCACGGCAACCCCAGACAACGGATACGAAGTTGATAACGTGTCGGTCACAGGATCAGATGAAAGCAACATTGAAGTGAAAACTGAAGGAGAAAATACCTACACCTTTACTATGCCGGAAGTTGCCGTCCAGCCGGTGACCGTTACCGTTACGTTTAAAGAATCGGATCAAAGTAATACCGCGCCGAACTTCGTCGATGTCGTAGCAAACACCTGGTATAGCGACGCCGTAAACTACGTCGTTGAAAAAGGGCTCATGGAAGGCACCTCTGCGACGACCTTTGAACCAAATACCACCACCACAAGAGGCATGGTCGTTACCATCCTGCACCGTCTCGAAGGTTCTCCTTCCGCTACAGCCGCAGGATTTAGCGATGTTCCATCCGGACAGTGGTATTCGGATGCCGTTGCCTGGGCAGCATCAAACGGTATTGTTACTGGTTACGACAATGGGAACTTCGGACCAAACGACATGATCACCAGAGAACAGA